>NZ_JBPAXW010000012.1:0-121998 GCF_050877045.1 Nitratireductor sp. PBL-C9 | reverse complement strand
AATTCGCTCGTCGGCAATTCAGGGTAGCAGCCTGAACCGTGCGAGGTACTGGTGTGATCGCGTGATGTCGTTGTGTTGTGATCGCCGACACGGGCTAGGATATGACCTATCCGCGAAAAACCCCCGCCGAACGCTTGATGAGTTGGGGCTCCATTCGGCGGGGCAGAGGAGGCTGTAACATGCTGGATGCTTGCTCACCATCGACTACCGGGAGTCGTGTGTGAGTTGGCGACCGGAAGGTATGTCCTAAGCCTGATCGATTGAATGGTGCTTTAGCATACCTTTAGAAAGGTGTGAAAGGCGCTGGCAGGTGGATAGGTTTAAGCCCCCGCCTATCTCTCAGAAGAGCCCCAGATTCTTCGACCCGCCAGCTGAACCAATTTACCGGCGAAGTCTGAACGAGTGGTTTCCGTGGCGGTAGGCGGCAAGATCGTTTCGGGAAGAACATGCCAGCGCGCGGGGCTTGTTAGGGTTAAGCGGGTGGGCTTTATGCCCGAACATTACGCGCGCTGGCGAAGCCAGTCTCAGCTCAAATCGTTGCAGGTTGGTAAACACCGGCAGCCCATCAGCGGTGCTGGCGGGCAAACCTCGGATTGGGGAAGGCTTTTTGCTCTGAACGTGGGGCGTTCTACGCGCCCGCCAGCACGGATAGCGTAATTCAATCACCCAAATGTGGAAATCCCCCTGCAGGCTGACGTTGGGAAGCGCTTGCCTGCAGGGAGCGGCGGTGACCTCTCAGAGGTCTGGGTATGCTTATCAATGACTGTTGCGGTCGAGAAGCCCCACCGGAGTTTTCTCGGCGCAATGGCGCGGTAGGGTCGCCAGAATCTGCGATCAGAACCAACGGCATGGACAGAAATTCTGCAGGCGCTGGCGGGGACTTGCGAGGGTAGTTCGTGCTGTCTCCGGTCAGGGGATGAGCGGATATCCCGCCAGCACAAGAGTAAATAGGGCGATGCCCAACAAAGAAAAGCCTCTGCCAGCTCGAATGGGTGGAGGTCGTCGCCGGCAGAGGCGCAGTGACTACCTGCCAGCAGGCGTAAACCGGTCCGAGGTTTCGCCGACAGGTAGCCGACCCCGGGAAGGGTAACTCCACACTATCACTGATATCCGAAGAGGGAAATCCGATGGACCGCACCGTGCCTGCAGGCGCGGCGCTGCTGCTTGCGTTCGTCTATGAGACGGAAACCAGCCGCCGCCCGCCCGAATGCTATGAAGTGATCTACGCACACCGGCAGGATCGCTTGCCGAAGCCGCTCACGCGCATGACCGTTGACGAGGTGATTGCCGCGCAGCGCACCTGGTCGCGTCATCATGGTTCCTCGGCCGCCGGCGCGCCGCAGTTCATCCGCAAGACGCTGATGGGGCTCAAAGAGGAGCTGGGGCTGCGCGGATCGCAGGTGTTTGACGGCGACCTTCAGGACCGGCTTGCCTATCATCTCCTGATCCGCCGCGGTTATCATCAGTTCATCAACGGTGAGATCAGTCGCACCGAGTTCGGCCGGCGGCTCGCTGGCGAATGGGCGTCTTTTCCTGTGCTGGATGCCACGCGCGGCGCGAAGCGACATGTACGCAGGGGAGAAAGCTATTATGTCGGCGATGGCCTCAACAACTCGCTGGTCTCGCCTGAGAAGGTCGAAGCGGTGCTCGACCGGGTGAAGGTCGTTGTCAAAGGTCAGTTGCCTGTTGTCGAGAAGCCTGTGGTGAAAGACCCTGAACACCTCGACAAGCCACTGACCAAATCGAAGACGGTCTGGCAGTGGGCTATCACCTCGATCATCGTCCCGGTGCTGGCCGTTTTCGATGACTGGCGGGTGCAGCTTGCCATCGTCCTAATCGTGGCCGGGTTCGCGGTCTATGCGATCAAGCGGCGGCACGACATCGCGAAGGTGTATCGCTCGATGAAGGCCGAAATGGAGCGCGGGGCGTGACCTGGCTCGGCATGATCTCCAAAGCCCTGCTCTCGCCGCTGGGGAAGGCGCTGGCTGCAATTCTGGCTGTCTCCGTCATCGCTGGCGGGATTTACCTCTACGGCCACCAGCGGGGCCGCATGGCCGAACAGGCGGCATTCGCCCAATGGATCAACCAACAGAATGAGGATGCAGGCAATGCGGCTGAAGACTGGCGTGCTCGCTATCGCCGCTGCGCTGAGCGTGGCGGGTTGTTCGACTTCGAAACCGGTGCCTGTGACGAGTGATGGCCTGCGCAATGTGGTCGGCACATCATTGATCGGCGCGCGCGGCGCGACTGCAGACGATCAGCAAAAAATTGACGAGACGGCAGCCGGCCTTTGTGGCGGTGGCATCTGGTCTCCAACAGAATGCGCCCGCCATGGGCGAGAGACGCAGGAATAGTGCCGCATGTCAGAAGCGAGTGTTGAGCGGACCCTTGGTCAAATCCTCGGAGAGTTGAAAGGCATTGATGACCGCTTGATGCGCGCGGATGACAGCCGCGCCGTCGTGCATCGTCGGTTGGATGAAGTCAGCAACCGGTTGTCGCATCTCGAAGGTGAGGCGGAGACGACAAAGGCCAAGGTCGATCAGATGCAGTCTGTCACCGATGATGTCGTCAGGTTGAGGTCCCAAGCTCAGGGTGCGGGCACTGCGGGCCGTTGGTTGATCCGTCTTGGCATCGGCATTGTTGGGTTCGCCGGCTGGCTGGTCGGTATCTACACCTGGCTGACCGGTCGCCCGCCTCCCTGATCCGCATTTTACTGCCACTCATTGTGGCCTTCGGATTGTGGGGTGTTCCGAAGTTGCCGCTTCGGAACAACGGGCGCGAACTCTCGCAGCTTTTCGCGTCTATGCAGCAGCGAATGCTTCGAGTTCAATCAGCAGATCTTTCCTGCCAAGTTCCACGATGCCGGCCAGTACACCGGGTGGGCTGACATTATGCTGAGCCAGTCGCTCCGACATGGGGCCTGCGGCATGTTCGAGAAACGCTTCCATGTCCGTAACATAGGTATTTATCCGCACGACATGGCTCAGCGACAGGCCCGCTTCGGCCAGAACTGTCTCGACGTTGTTAAGCGCTGCCTGTACTTGCCCGGCCATGTCGCCGGGGTGGAGTGTATTGCCATCGGCGTCCACAGCGCATTGTCCAGATACAAAGACCAGACGACTGAAGTCGCTGATCATGACGCCTTGATCCATGCCTTCGGGGTAGGTCCAAGGATTGAGTTTGCGAATCCGCATTGTAGGCCTCCTCTTATTGAAGAGCCTCTGCTGTAGAAGCTCAAGTCGACTTGAGGTCAAGGCCACTGGGGAGTCAGCGGGTTCAATGCAAGTGCTGAAATTCCGAATGCTTGGGTGTTTCATAAAGAGGATTTTAGTCGCGCTATGGTAGAAAAATGTGGAGATAATATAAGATCATGAGTTTCTAGAATTGTTATAATTTGACTTTAATTGGCAGTGGGTTTTAGGTGGATATTACCGAATACATCATATTAGGTATTATATAATCAAAAATTGCCCTATCATCCTCCTTGTCGATAAATACTGCGACCAGTATCAGGAGGAAGCTATGAGGACATTGCATAGGGAAATTCTCTCCGGAATGGCAGGCGGAGTTATCGTGCTCAGTCTCGTATTTCCAGCGGCGGCCATTGATCTTGGTGGTGTCAGCATCGGTGGCAACGACAGCGGAGGTGTCAGCGTTGGCGTAGGCGGTGTTTCCGCATCCGTCGGCACTGATAACGGCCTCTCGGCCGATGTCGGCGCAGACCTCGGGGCGGCTTCGGCGGATGTTGGTGCCTCGGTTGGTGGCGACAGCTTGGCTGACGTGAATGCGGACGCCAATGTCGGTAGTGCTGTGAGCGCCAGCAGCCGCACTACTGTTGGCGGTGGTGGTGGCAGCCTGTTTGGTTCCAGCACTACGGCATCTATTGGTGGGAGCAACGGATTGAACGCTGGCGTGAATGCAAATGTCGGAAGCGGCGGCATTGGAGCCGATATCAATCTTGGCCTGGGTGGGAGCGGCGGTCCCGGCACAGGTGGTCCCGGCAGCGGTGGGGGTATCATCGGCGACGGTAATGGCGGCAGCAAAGTGCCGGGTAGCAGGGCCATCAGTGGTCTGAGTGATCAGCAGATCGCAGTCTACCGCAAGCGCTGCGTGAGCATTTTGCGGAATCCAGCAGCTTGGGACTACGACTTGGTGCAATTGTGCAAGCTTCTGCGCCAGACAGCGGCCCGCTGACAATATTGCGTAACCGTGAGTGGCCACTTAATCAGGGCCGCTCCGAACTTTGCTCACATCTGCTAAATCTACCGACAAGGGGCACCTCGCCAGCGCCGGCTGGCGGGGCCGTTGCGATCTATTCAGATGACGCGCATATAATTGTGCGCACTTGATCCATGTTAATGGCGAGATGGCGAAATTACGCTAGGGAACCTCGGCTTTATGGGTGGGGACCCGCATCAAAGAATTTCGAGGTTTTGTTTCTGAGATGTTTCTTTTTTCTACCGTGCACATCCGTTTGGGATTCATCTAAACGGTAGCTGGGCCTCTGCTCCTCCTTGAACCGTGTCTGCTTGGGGGAGACATGATTGAATTTCTTCAGAACTGGAGAGGGTTCGCGGTTCCGTTTGCTCTCGTTGTATGTCTGTTGGTGTTTTTGGCGCTGTTGTTTTTTCGTCCGCTCGATTTGCCGGGGCGAGCCAAGACAGGTGTTGGAGCAGATGGCGCTGGCTCGGAAGGAACCGATCCGGACGCTGAGATTTGACGTGATTGGTCAGACGTTTCTTCGATCCGAGAAGCGTTTCAATCGGGAACCTCCGGCGCTTCCACGATCATGAGCTTGTCGTCGGGCAGGGGACGTTGAAGCTTCTTTGCTTCCTCCCATGGCTCTGTGAGCCATGCGGTCATTTCGTCCTCGGTGGTCAGGATGACCGGCATCGCCTTCTTGTGAACAGGTTCGACAACGCTGTTGGGCTCTGTGGTCAGGAAGCCATAGACCTCATGGTCGGCTGATTCCTCGCGTGCCATGCGCTTGCCGTGCCATGGTGTCCAGAGGCCGGCGAAGACGAACAGTGGCCGATCCTCATTCAATGCGAACCATGCGTTCGGTGTGCGCTTGTCGCCTTCATGCTTGCTGGCAGGGTCGGGCTCGGCAAAGCTCGTGACCGGCACAAGGCAGCGGCTTTCCGGTGAAAGCCATTTGCGCCAGTGGGCCGATGAGGTGTTGCGGATGTTCGTGACGCCGCTGTCGTGCTTTCCCTTGATGAACATGGGCGGCGTCGGCATGCCCCAGCGGGCGCGCACCATTTCCCGCTCTCCATCCTCTCCCACGCGAGTGATCGGCGCATAGCGGTTCGGATAGACCTGCAGTGACGGCTCATTGAAAGCGTATTCCCGCGTCGTCTTGATGAAGTCGCGGATTGCCTGGCGCGTCGTCGTCATGTTGTAGAGATTGCACATTGGTCGGGATCACCTCGGCCATTGATTTATGACCATGATGGTATTGCCACGGGCGTTTTGGCAACTCCTGCAGCGCAGGCGTTGCTCCAGATCGATCGCTGTTGCGTCCCGGCCGTAGCGCCGCTCAAGCGCGCGGCGGTCCAGCTCGGCTATCGATCTGCAGTGCCGGCATATGGCGCCCAGAACATAGTAGGGCTGAATGTCCTTCAGTCGGATCTGGCCGTCGCGTGTGAAGAAAACCACCTCGGACAGGTGGAGTGGTTTGAATTGGCGCATATGGCGGCTCCGCAAAACATGTGCCGCACCGTTGTTTCCTTCATCAGCGCGCCGCCCCAGCGCGCACGAATCCCCAACTGACAGATCGCTCCAGCGCTTCCACGCGCCCGGCGAGGTAATCCCGCTCGCCCAAGAGCGCGATAACTGCCTCGCGAGGATCGCCGCCGCAGGCCTCTATGATCGCCTCGGCCGCTGGCTCATAGGGATCAGGTTCCGTCTGTGGTTTCACTGCACGGTCCATGCACCATCTCCCAGAACGTTATTCTTCCTCACCTCGGCGGCGTGTTTCTCATCTGGCTCGATGCACCAGGTGGAGGGCAGATCGGCCTTGCCGGTGGCAAAGCGCTCAAGGATTTCCTGCTTGGCTGCCTCGTCGTCCGGCAGAAGCGAGGAGAGGCCATCAGGCTTTCCAAACCAGCGCCACGGCTCCACGCAGATCTGCATGACGCCATCGATGCGCTCAAAGCGATAGGTGCAGCCGGAGCGCTCGATAAGGCGCTCCACGGCTTGCTCTATGGACAGGGCCGATTCGTCCTCGAGCCCGTCGTCATCTTCCAAGTTGAAGACGGTGTAGGTGGTCATTCTTTTCTCCATCAGAAGCGCAGATCGTAATCCAATCGCCCTTGACGAGTCCAGAGTTTGTTCCACATTTGTTCACGTTACGCATGCGGCGACGTGACGTGTGAAATCGAGAAGGAGCAGACGATGTCACGTCGCAAAGGAGAGCCCACCGGGGCTCAGATTGACCGCGCGCATCCGCACCAGGTGGCGCTCCCGGAGGATCGGGTAATGGGAGCCAACTACGATGTCGTTCACGGCTTCTGCAGAGGTCTGTCGATCCATCGCCGGACGCAATCCGTCTACGCGCAGTGGGCAGAGCCGAGAGGCGGCTACTTCATCATCTTCTGCTTTTCCGAGAAGGAGCACGCGGAGCTATTTGCCGCCGAGTTTGACGGCATTCCGTTCGATCCGAAGCGAGATCGAGGGAAAGGGGATCGGAAGCGGTTCTGGGATCGTGCACCGCAGGCTACTGTGGCCGGCTCGCGCGCTCGATCTCGTTCAGCGTGTCCATGATCATCTCAACGTGATGCGCGCGATCATCGCCAAGAGCCTCGACCATATCGAGCGTCACTATCATGAGGCCTGCGCGGTCGCTCAGTGTGGCCGCAAGGTTTAGGTCTGGGATAGCACTGGTGGCGCGCAGCAATAGACGCCGGCACCTGACCTCATCCGCTTGTGAGCGTCCAGAAACGATGTCTCGAAGCTCAGCGAGCGCGTTTTCTACTCGCACCATGCGGACCTGTACCCCGGCTTCCAGCGAACGGCATAGCCATCCGCCATGAGGATTTCCCCCGCAGTCTTCCCGTTTGGCATCCGCACCCACACAAGTGGCCGCTTCCAGCGGTCACGCTCGCCGCTGTCCTCGATCTTCACGTCCTCCCGCAGAAGCTCGGCCAACCGCAGTTTGGCCTGTTTGCCGAGAAGCTTCTCCTTCGGGCATTTCGCGTTGCGGATCTCTGGAGTGTCGATCCCGGACTTGAACGGCGCGCCTGGTCCCATGATGCGCATGTTCTGTCCATTGCACTTGATGGTGTCACCATCGACTGCGGATAGCGACAGGCATGTCAAAACCACGCTGGTTGCGATGGTGATCAAAGTTACCCCCATAGTTCTACCCAGATGCACTCAGCGATATCATTCTGTTCCACAAACGCGGCAAGTGAAAATCGTGGGTTTCGGGGTTTAATTCAATCACACATTGAAATCGGTCGATAAAGGTAATGCCGTGATGCTCGGGCGGGCTTCAGTGATCAAAGGAGCATCCAATGTATCTTACTCAAGAGCCTATGCATCAGCCTATTGAACCGGTAGGCCCTCAGCGTATTCGCTCTGTCAGACGCCGAAACAGTGACTGGACGATGAAGGAACACGAAGTCATCGTATCGCACTGGCCAGATATCGAAACAATCGAGAAGTGCCTACCACATAGAAGCAGACGTGCAATTCGCGCATTTGCAGGAAAGTGCAATCTTACAACCTCACGGCATGTCTGGACTGCTGCTGAGGACATGAAGCTTCGTAAGCTGGCCGCCGCTGGTGAAAGCCGAAGGGCCATCGCCTCTGAAATGGGGATGTCACTTAATCAGATTGCCGGACGCATGGCTTATGCCGGAATCTCGCTCGCTCGAAAGCCTCCAAAGCCCTCAACCAATCTCCTGGTGAACGCCGTCCGTCAAAGGGCGTTCGAGCTACACATGACACTCTCTGATCTTGACCGTTCTCTCGGCAGTCGAAAAATTTTCCAGCAGGCTTCGGGGAGCCAAAGAGTGGCCCATACGCATATCGAACGTGCGGTCAAGGCTCTGGGTGGGCGACTGGTCGTTGAGTGGTGCGACGAATGACGATCGCGCGACGGCGAATTGAAGATGCCATCGACCGTCTTATCGACCTATTAGACGAGATCGATGGCGATCCGGATTTTGAGCTTGAGGTCGTGGAAGAGCAGAATGACCGGGAGCATGACGCGGCTGAGGACGGAATCGCGGACAAGGCTGCTCTACACTTCATCCTAGCCGAAAGGGCTCGCCGCTCACGTCTTCGACGACACTGATCCCGTGGTGAAGCGTCGGTCCAGATTGTCGACGCAATGCAGTGTCCCTTGGCTCGTGCATTCGGGCCCAAGGGATTACTGCGTCTTGTTTCCTAGACACTCACCTTTCGGCAGGACTGGGAATGGAAGGTGGGCTACGTTCTTGTGGTAATTGATCTCGATATGTGCTACATAGGTGACAAATGGAATGGGGAGTCTCGTTCGGCGTCTGGCCTCGGCATGTCCGGGGCCTTTCGCTTTCAAGGGAAGACTTTCATCCCCGATAAAGGGTAGAATTCGCTGCCCATGAATTTCCTCTTGATGATCTCGAACGAACGGTTGGGTTGATCGGGGCGCATGCAGTGGATGCCAATGGGTCGAGCGACAAGGTCAGCCAATTGTAGTCCTATTGAATTGCTGGCTTTTGGGACAATCTCAATATCCATGTCAGAAAACCCTTGACGTGCGAGGTAGTGTTTTCCGTCCATAATCCTTCGGAATTCCAACTCCAAAGTTCGATCTTCCTCGCCGCCGCCAGCTTTACCACCTCTTTGCTCAAAGATGACATGTGCAGTTCTGTCGTGCTGCCCCCGTGCGAGCAAAAACTTGGAAAGGCGCTCCATACAAAATAGCAATGCTAGGTGATACGGATTATCAGGATCAGAATACCGCTTCTTGAGGCGATCCTTGTGAATTACTGCCGGGATAATCGTCATTGGCGTGTCACTAATGATCGCAGTTAGCTGATTGAGAAAGGCCTCTTTTTTTGCTCGGCTCTTGAGAAAATCGAACGGCGGTTGGTCTTTGCGAATTTCGCGCTCATGCAGAACGCATGTATCGTGACCAAACCAAGCTAACTTAAAACCCTGGATACGCGGACAGACGATATTAATGTAGTCATCTTTGTGAAAAACACAGAATGCTAAAACAAAAACGGGGTACTCTGGGTTCACAATTTCAAGATTGTGGTCGCCGCTTTCGTCTACAAAAACGATGTAATCTCCAAATTCTATCGTTTCCATACAGACAGGTTCCCCTCCCTACCTCGGAGCGCATATGCTTCACGCGCGCGGCCCAGATAAACTAGGCGTCTGATTTGTCGTTATTCGTCTAAGCTGCAGCCAGTAGCACAACAATTTCATTGACCGTCCAAACCATGGCGGTGCCGATAATTGCGCATACAAATAGCATCAGCCAGTTCATGCGTCGGCCATCCCCGCCTATTCGTCTTCATCGTCAAGATCATCGATCTCAAGGTGACCGGCGGCTACTCCCCAGTCAATCAGAATGGCGTTCACGGCTTCATCACGGGTCATGTCGTGCTCTTCCGCAAATTCGTCAGCCATTTCTGCCACCTCTTGAAGCAAGATCGCGGATCTGGAGGGAAGGGGGCGGTTGTTGATGCGCATTGCAGCGCGCCGCAGAAGCGCCTGGATCTCAGCCGGCGACATGCTGCTGAATGACTTTGCTGCATCGAGGAGTTGTGCGGCAAGCTTGTCAGTCATGGCTGTTCATCTCGTCACTTATGTGTCTCTGTTCCTATGCTACGGAGCAGGCTCAACCCACCGCAAAATTAGTCACAGCCGTGTTTCCCGCAGCGAGCGGTATATACTTGTGCTCGATCAGGGGATTGGTATGTGCATGCAATAAGGTATCCGTCTTCGTATTCTGTATTTATCAGGCTCCAGCCACTGCCATCTTGGCCTTCACACATCGCATAATAATGCTCCGGTTTACTGTCGCAAGCAGTCAAGAGGAGCAGGCCAAGCATTGCGAGCCATTTCAATCTAACCATTTCCCCTCCTGGCCCGAGCAAGCAAAGGTGTTCCGGACAGCCTCTGGTGAAGCCTCGTTTGTCATGCGATTAGAGACGAAAGTCCGCACGCGACCGACGCCACTCGTCCAGATACTCTTCTGGTGTTTTGCCGCGTTTCCCCGGCTCATGCCTGAATTCCATCACGCCGTCCGGAAGAAGGCGAACGTACAGCCCGGTTTCAGCTGCAGCCTTTGCTGCGTCCATGATTTCGCCCTTTGTGAAGACACGCCTTCGTCCCATTGCGTGAAGCCTTCTCATCTAGAAACGGCAACCTTGCCACGTGCCCAACTGAATTCGACACAGTTCTAGTGCTTGTCAACCGCCTATCCCACTCCGAATCAACCGATAGACTTGCAGCCTAACTCGCGCGATAATCAGTTGAATTCCCAGACAGTGAGTGCGCTGCAATCGGGTTGAGCCATTCGACCGTGAGGATATTTGAATGAAGGGTCATATTCGCGAGCGAAGCCCCGGCAAGTGGGCAATTGTCCTCGATCTCTATGATGAGACCGGTAAGCGCCGAAGGAAGTGGCACAGCTTCTCCGGCACCAAACGGCAGGCGCAAGAGGAGTGTGCGCGGCTCGTGACGGCACTGAAGGCTGGAAACTACGTTGAACCCACCAAACAGACAGTTGCGGAGTTCCTTGACGAATGGCTCACCTTCATCAAGCCTTCAGTCTCTCAAAAGACCCACGAGCGCTATACCGAGATACTTCGGAAGGGAGTTGCTCCCCTGTTGGGCGATGTCACTCTTGCAAAGCTGAAGACAGATCGGATCGATGCGGCGTTCTCGAAGGCGCTCTCAGAGGGGCGCAGGGACGGGCAGGGTGGTCTTTCCCCTCGAACGGTCCATCACATGCGACGTGTGCTCATCAAGGCGCTCAATCAGGCTGTTGTGTGGGATAGGCTGGTGAAGAATCCGGCTCATGCCTCGACGCCTCCGAAGGTAGAGCGCAAGCCCATGCTGGCCTATGATGCGAAACAAACCGCAGAGCTGCTGGAAGCCATGCGCCCAACGAGGATGTTTGCACCGGTCCTGCTTGCAGTCATGTGCGGATTGCGCCGCGGTGAGATTGCCGCCCTTCGATGGCGCAATGTTGATCTCGAAAGCCGCATCATTTCGATTGTCGAAAGCGCAGAGCAGACCGTAGAGGGTGTCAGATACAAGGAGCCGAAATCCGGGAATACCCGGACGGTTGCGCTCTCAGTCGGCGTTGCGGAACAGCTGAAGGCGCATAGGGCACGTCAAGCAGAAGAACTGCTTCGTCTCGGGCTCCGGCCCAATGCAAGCAGCTTCGTGGTCTCGCAGGTAGACGGCAGGCCTTTGCAGCCGCGTTCGATCACACATGAATGGGTGAGATTGATCGAGAAGACTTCGCTGCCGCGCATACGTTTCCACGATCTCCGCCATACCCATGCGTCACAGATGCTTGCGGCTGGAGTTCACCCGAAGGTGGCAAGTGAGCGTCTGGGACATTCAACTATCGGCATCACATTGGATCTCTATTCGCACGTAATGCCCGGAATGCAGGCGGATGCTGCGGAACAGGTTGACGCCGCAATACGAGGCGCGGTAAAGGCGAAGCCGTAAAAGACATTCGGTAGCAAAATGGTAGCAACGCGCTAGTCGAGCGATGCCAAAAACCCGAAAAAGCTAACGATATCAATGTCCGGAGGGATGGCCGAGCGGTTGAAGGCACCGGTCTTGAAAACCGGCAGGCGGGTGACCGTCTCGTGGGTTCGAATCCCACTCCCTCCGCCAAACACCGCCGATTACCCTCTATGGCGCGATATTGCCGCCGATCACCGCACTCCCACCAGCTGGCATGCAAAGCCGCCGATTCTACGCCATAGCCCGACAAATCATGAGAGCCAGCAAACGGCAACTTTCGACCATCCAAGATAGTCATTCCAGACCGAACTGCGGAGCGCTCAAAACCTGCCGTTCGTCCACCAGCTACAGTCTGGTGTGATCAAGGCCAACAGCCGATTTTGGATCCAGGTGACGTCAAAAGCGACAGCCTCACCCCTCACGACCACGCCGGAAATCATGGCACGGTCAAGCCTCACCATGGGCTGAAAACTCCATGTGCCATCGCCAAGCGCAGTATAGCTGCCTGCCGGGACAGAAGAGGGGCCCAGAACGTTGACGAGAACGTTGACGAGAACGTAATCCAGCCGAGGTGTCTATGCACTGCCTCGATGGCGTTGCAACTCAATGAGTAACAGGTATGGTCTGCTCAGGGGGAGGGCAATGGCATGGATTTTAAGAATCTAAAAGTTTCTGGATGGAGGCAATTCAACTCCATCAACATCGATTTCCATCCCCGGCTCACCATCCTTGCGGGCGCAAATGGTGCAGGAAAGAGCACATTATTGAGAATTCTTTCTCAGCATTTCGGCTACAGCTATAACCTAATTGCCACTCCTACCATCGCTAAGAATGGAGTTCTTAGCTATCTCACTGGACTATTCGCGCGGGAAAAAACACAGCCCGAAAATCTTAATGTTCTGGGGAGCATTACATATTCCAACAATGTCAAATCTCCCCTGGTTGTCCCCGAATCAGGGCAGGTGAGCTATACTGTCGGAATTCAGAATCAACAGCACGTTGAAGGACTTTTCATTAACTCCCACCGTCCGGTGAGCAACTATCAGGCAATCGCCTCCATCCCAACAAATGCGATCGGTGTCGAGCAGGCGTATCAGGCCTACAGCCAAGAGGTAATGAACAAGTACAATAATGCCTATACGCAGTATAGCCCGATATACCGGATCAAAGAGGCGATCATATCGATGGCTACATTCGGCCCCGGAAACAGGAACGTTCAAAGGAATTCCGAGCTAGAAAAAACCTACGACGACTTTAAGGCGATGCTCACCAAAGTGCTGCCAGATACGATTGGATTTACGGATATTAGCATCCGAATTCCAGATATCGTGATCGTCACGAAGACGGGAGAGTTCGTTCTCGATGCTTCATCCGGCGGGCTGATGGCGCTCATCGACATGGCGTGGCAAATGTTCCTGTTTTCGAGAGGAAAGTCATCTTTTGTTGGCGTAATCGACGAGCCTGAAAATCATCTTCACCCTTCCATGCAACGAGTCATCATCGGGAACCTACTAGAGGCGTTTCCAAAGGCCCAATTAGTTGTGGCGACACACAGTCCCTTTGTGGTGTCGTCGGTCAGAGATTCCTCGGTGTACGTTCTTCGCTACTCGGATAGTGAGCAGATGGGAGCGCCCAGTCGTTCAGTCTACTCAGAGAAGCTGGACAACGTGAACAAGGCCGGAACTGCAAGCGAGATTCTACGGAGCGTGCTCGGTGTACCAGTTACGTTACCACTTTGGGCAGAAAGCCAGATTGAATCGATCGTTCAAGATTTCGACATAACCACACTGGACGCACAGTCAATCAGCCAACTCCGCGCTCGATTGGAGCAGAATGGGTTAGGCGATTACTATTCAGACGCCTTGGGTCGGATGTCGCAACGCCGATGATAAAGCTTGAGAAGCGTCCGATACCGAAACGCCTTGAAGACAACGCGACGGCGTGGACCAAGGCTGTCGTGGATAAGCAAAGCGCCGGCCTGGTTCCGACCCCGACTGAGCTCGGCCGCTATCGGCATCCCGATATCAAGGAGGTGCTCGTCGAGGAGACCGCTGGAAAATGCGCATACTGCGAGAGCAAGCTACAGCACATTCACCATGGCGACGTAGAACACATGTATCCAAAGTCTCTTGATCCGACGAAGACGTTTGAATGGGAGAACCTGACACTCGCCTGCGAGGTCTGCAATCAGAACAAGAGCAACAAAGACCCGCTTCTCGAACATATAATCGATCCCTATCAGACTGATCCGGAAGGACATCTGATTTTCGTAGGTGGATTAGTGTTTTCGCGTGGAACCGTTGAGGGTACCTCCACAAGAATTCTTTTGGATTTGCACCGTGCGGAACTCGTGGAAATGCGAAACGACCAGTTGGAGAAGGTGATGGCGATATACGCTCAGATTCTGGATGACACCCTTCCGCTTCCCGTAAGAAAGGCGCTTTATCAAGATTTGATCGAACGTGAAGCGGGTCCCAAAGCCCCATACACTGCGATGACCAAGTGCCTCGTCGCAAACATGGAGAGAGCACTTGATCCTGCGGTTTTGGCTGTGTGATTCTGCGCGTATCTTCAGCAGCTCGCCTTTAAATCTTTTCTTCATGAGCGCGGATTTTCACTGCGCCTGCATGATCGGTATGGCGCGCGTTTCAATCATGGCAGTGCGTCAACGGGCAATCGTGGCCATAAGTCGCTATTCGGGTTTATCAGGAAGTTATGGCTGAACTCTCTTTAGAAACGCTGCTGGCCCGTGCGAGCAGCCACTCGATGACCAGGCTGGAGCGCCGCGAGCAGGAGATGAGTCTGATCGTGGGCAATACGGCTGTTGAGGGTTTGCCATTGCATCGCGGCACCGTCACTATAGCGTTAACCCGCGTTCTGGAGCCGTCTCCTGGAACCGTAGCGACCACTGTTGGCTCTGAGCTGCCGAACGTGCCCTTTGATGTCAGCGGAGCTGTGCGCCAGTTCAAGCTTGTAACGGCTTTGGTCGAGCGCCACCTAACTGGCGAAATCGTACAGATAACTCCAGAGCTCATCAAAAAGCTTCACGCCACCACCGGCGATGAAACCAGCCCCTATTTCGGAACCTTTCGCGCCTTTCCCGTAGCGATTCAGGGAAGCTCACATCAGCCACCGTCGCCTGCCAACCTCGACCAAGCCGTTACAGCGCTTTGTGACTACCTCGCTGACCGCTGGAAAACGGATGACGCCTTTACTCTCAGCGCGTATGCGCTCTGGCGTCTGAACTGGATTCATCCGTTTCTCGACGGCAACGGCCGAACTGCGCGCGCGTTGAGCTACCTTATCCTAAATCTCAAGCTTGACATGCTACTTCCGGGCTCTCCGACTCTGCTAGAGCAGTTGAAGGAGCGCCGCGACGACTACTTCCACGCGCTGACCGTCGCAGACCTTAGTTTCGACAACGGCGGTACGGTGGATCTAAGCGTGCTGAAAGACCTGCTAGCCACGCTTCTAAGACGGCAACTACTTAATTTACCAGCCTTGTCGGGGTCAGGAGAAAAACAGATCGCCGCCATCGTGACTCGACGCATCGGCCAGTTGGATGCCAGTATGAGGGAGCGCTTGTTCGGTGCTAACGAGCTTGCTCACCGTGTATGGGCTGTTGGTGACTACCTACTGGTTCATGTCGGCTCGCACACGGCGCTTGAGCAGTCAGAAGCTCTATTTGCTACCGCTAGCCAGCCCTTCCCGGGCCTTCTTGCGGCACCGCGCGCGGGCGCACAGCTCACGGTAACCGCAAAGCAGCGCGGTGCAATCATTAAGCCCAGAACGTTCGAAGTAGCGGGCACTGCGGGCCTATGGCTTGAGCCAAACGCCTCGGCCACTGTCGAGCGACCGGCCGTAGCGCTGCATCGACCAGGAACGTTGCCGCTCAAATGGCAGTTGGACGGAGCTCTCTATGTGCTGCGACGCGGCCATGAAATCACTGATCTCTGGACCCACGATGTGTTCGATCTATTGGTGATGCGCCACATCCAAGGGGCGCGTTGATCGTGGCGCTAACAGCTGAAGAGTTCGCCGCTTTCGAAGCGTTAGTGATAGAGCCGACGGCCAAACGTGAGTTGCAATGTCGGTCCTACTTAGTCCACGCGGAGCACCTGCTGATTGAAAAAACGCTGCGCAGCACCGTCCAGCATATCGAGGTCAGGAGCTATATGGGCGATGCGGATTTAATCCTTGCCGCCGATGTTCTCAACGACACGGGCCAGAGCGAGAGAGTGGCCTTTCTCTGGGAACTGAAGGCCCCGCAGTGTCATCTGTTCGAATACGACGACAATAAACACCGCTGTCGTCCGACCCTGGACCTAGTTAAGGCCGAGAACCAGCTGCTGCACTATGTAGACGAAGCGGTTGCCAACGAGAACGTCCGTAATCGGCTAGGTGTGCCGCTCCGTGCGAATATACGCCCTGGAGGAATTATTATCGGAACCCAAAAATCGCTTTTGCGCGCACCGAAGAATGCTCGTGACATAGAGAAGGCGGCTACGGCACTTAGATTGCGGCAGGAGCGTTTTTACAGCGCTCAAGGCATTCGGATTCTTTTGTGGGACCGCGTTCTTGATGCGGTTCGTCCGACATCAATTATCTAGCATTGGCGCGCTCACAGCGATGGCAATTCTGTCTGAGCATTTTGAGCAGTGTATGATTTGCTCGGCAAGCAGTGGGCCTGCTGGAATGTCATAAATTGCGTCCGATCTCCGCTCTCTGTCAAACGCTTAGCTTCTGCCATCTTCTCACAACAGTTGCGTGACCGCTTCCTACCCATGCGCTGCTATACCCCCAATCCTATTTTAGAGAGTTATGGAGGGCTATAGCGTAGGTATAGTTCTCGGTTTCGTCGGCTTCGGCCCGCCATGCATCACCTGCATTCCCCCAAATACCGTTGACCGCCGCGAGCCACCGCATTGTACGGAACGGTTGGAGATTTCTCTGTATATGTCTGTTTCAAAACCTGCATAAACTGGAGCATCGACTTGCGGTTCTGCGCGTGGCAATACTTGCCGAAGGGTGAAGAAGCGACCGCCTGTCGAAACGAGGTTTCGCGAAACAGGGGAAGAGTGCGGGAAATCTGAATCACATGCGCGAAATGCAGCCCCTATTTCGCCGCCTCTTTCCTGCGGCCATTGCGACATCCATCTTCGCGGCGCTGGCCCATGCGGTTCTCGTGGGAATAGCGGCCCGTTCGATTGGTCTGGAACTCGCCTATATCGCTGCCGTGACTTTCGTTGTGGCGCTGGTTGTTGCGCTGGTGGGCGGGGCGGTTCTGCTGGCCATTGTTGCAGCGCTCAAGCTGAGACCAGTCTCGTCGCTGCTGCTGTTTCTGATTGTCATTCAGGCCATCGCAATCAGGCTGGAGATGCATCTCTTTGAAAGCAGCCTCAGCGACATATCCTGGCAGTATGGCCTCATATCCGTCCCGGCTTCTCTGATCGCGTGGCATCAATCCGTCTATTGCGCATACAGGGAGCGCTGAGGGTGCCTCTAATATACCGCGACACAGCGGCCCAAGGTTCCAGCACGCAGAATCCCCAAAGTTATGCTATCCGTCAGCGCAGCAAGCGAACCGAGCCTCATTCCACACGGAGCCCAACCATGGAAACCCAGCAACTGCATCGTGGCCGGCTCATTGACCACATCCAGCTCGTCGTGCGCGATCTTGAGGCAAGCCACGCCTTTTACGCGGCCGTTCTGGAGGTGCTCGACATTCCGGTCATCGGCACGAATGCCGATTTCTTCTTCGCTGACGAACTGGTGGTGTCTTCGGCGGACAGCCCCGCAGCGCTCGGTGTGTTGACGGGGCGTCATCACCTGGCTTTTCAGGCCAGGGACCGCGCCATGGTGGATGCCTGCTATCAGGCCGCGATGGCGCATGGCGGACGCGACAACGGTGCGCCCGGCGAAAGGGCGTATCATCCCGGTTACTACGCCGCATTCGTGCTCGATCCGGATGGCAACAACATCGAATTCGTGTTCCACGGCGAGGCAGAGCGCAGTGCGCCATCGGTGGTGATCGAATTCTAGCGCTGCGCTGGCTCACCGCGCGACGCGGCGATTCGAATGTGCCCCGAAACCGTGCCCGCACAGCAGATCGGCGTTGCCGGATGCACGCGGGGTTTACATTTGAAACCGTGTCAGTCTAATAACACACGCAATGGTAGTAAGGTTTTGGCAAAAATTCGAAATTCTGCCGTTTTGCTGCCATAAATGATTTACAACTTGCTAATGCATTTCAGCTAGGGGTGCGGAGGGCATCCTGAGTTGTAGAAACCGGAACGCCTTGTTTCTGCATTTTTTGACAAGTGGGGATATCTCGCGACCATGAACGGGATTTCGATGTCCGGGGGAGACGCGGACGCATGAGCTTTCAGATTGTTGTGCACCGCATTGCGGTTCGCCGCCTGTCGTCCGCCATTGCCTTTGCAGCCTGTGCCGCATTGCTTTCGGCGTGCTCGTCCACGACCCCCAAGGTCGCTGTCAACAAAACCAAGTCCAAGGAATATTTCGCCGAGTCCGAATACGGCGTTCAGGCAAGCCCGCGCGTTTCCATGAAAAGCGCCAACCTGAAGCGCGGCGGTGGCCGCCGTCAGGTGGGCAAGCCCTATCAGATCAAGGGCAAGTGGTATCATCCCAAGGAAGACCCCGACTATGAAAAGGTCGGCGCGGCTTCCTGGTATGGCGACGCCTTTCATGGCCGGCTCACGGCCAATGGCGAAACCTATGACATGACGCATCTTTCTGCGGCGCATCCGACCATGCCGCTGCCCAGCTATGCGCGCGTCACCAATGTCGACAATGGCAGCTCCGTTCTGGTCCGCGTCAATGATCGCGGTCCCTTCGCGCACAACCGCATCATCGATCTGTCGAAGCGTGCGGCCCAGCTGCTCGATTACCAGAGCGCCGGCGTAGCAAAGGTGAAGGTCGAATATGTCGGCCCGGCGCCGCTCGAAGGACGCGACGACGAATATCTCATGGCGTCCTACCGCCCGGGCGGCGCAGCACCCGATCCATCCGACGGTCTGCCGACCGGCGTGATGATTGCAATGAACGGCTCCACGCCGACGGCGACGCTTCCAGGCGTCAAGGCGCGCGACGCATTTGCGAGCCAGCCGGGCCTGACGCCGCCGCAGCCGATTGCCGCGTCTTCCGGCTCCTTCACCCTGCCAACCTCCGGTCCGCTGGTTCCCGACCGCCCGGATTCACTGCCGATGGACGGCGTCGAGCGTGACGTGGCGTTCCTCTCTTATGCCGATCAGCGCGTGAGCGCGGCTGCTGGCGCGTTTGACAATGTGCTGCGCAGCGATCTGCAGTCGCAGGACGTGGCGCGCTGGTGGCGGCAGAAGCAGCCCGGCGCAGCCGGGCAGGGCGCTTCGGACGAGCTGGCCTTCGTGAATGTCGGCACCTGGCAGTCTGAGGCCGAGGCCAAGGCGCAGGCAGAGAAGCTCGCGGGCTTTGGTCAGCTGAAGTTCGAAACCGTTTCGGATGATGCCGGCACGCTCTACTATACGCTCGCCGTCACGCCGCAGGATCAGAGTTCCATCGACCAGGTGCTGCAGGCCGCCTGGAATGCAGGCGCAGCCGACGCTTTCATCGTCCGCTGAATGATCGGGGCGCCGGCGCGGCGCCCCCGGCCCATAACCATTTCATCAAATTTGTATTACCGCGGTTGATCCCGCCGGCTGAGCAGCGCTAGAGTCTCCCTGGTGGGGTTCTGGTATGGTGCATAGTCGGTGTTCTCTACGCTCAATAAATCACTTGTTTTCGCCTTCTGTCTTCTGTTTCTCGGGTCGCAGGCGGCATTCGCCCAATTGTTCGAAACCCGGGCCAGACAGGCCTTTCTGATCGATGCGGACACGGGCACGGTCCTCTTCTCCAAGAACCCGGACGAGAAAATACCCCCGGCTTCGCTCGCCAAGCTGATGACGATGGAAGTCGTCTTCAACGCCATCAAGAGCGGGCGGCTTTCGATGAGCGATGCGTTCTATGTGAGCGAACACGCCTGGCGCACGGGCGGGGCCGTTTCGGGCACGTCGACCATGTTCGCCGAGATCAAATCCTCCGTGCCGCTCGAGGCGCTGATCCAGGGCGTGATCGTCCAGTCGGCCAATGATGGCTGCATCATCATCGCGGAAGGCATGGCGGGGTCCGAAGAGAATTTCGCGCGTCTGATGACCGAGCGCGCCCACAAGATCGGGCTGACGGATTCGGTGTTCGTGAATTCGAGCGGGCTGCCCGCCGAAGGTCAGCATGTCACCATGCGCGATCTGGTGACGCTCGCCACCCATCTTTGGCGGGAGTATCCGGAATTCTACAAATATTACGCGCAGGAATCCTTCACCTGGAACAAGATCCTGCAGCGCAACCGCAACCCGCTCCTGCGCATGGACATTGGCGCAGACGGGCTGAAAACCGGTTTTACGGAAGCCTCGGGCTACGCCATCGTCGGTTCCGTCAACCGCAATGGCCGCCGGCTTTTCATGGCGATGAGCGGGCTTGAGACCGAGAGCGAGAGGGCCGAAGAAGCGCGCAAGATGCTGGACTGGGGCGTTCGGGCGTTCGAGCGCATGGATATCTTCGCCGAAGGTGAAACCATCGGCAACGTCTCCGTATTTGGCGGAGCCAAGGGCGAGCTTGCGGTGCGCGCGAAGGGGCCCGTGGCCATCTTCCGCCCCATCACCAATGCCGACAGCCTGCGTGCGCGCATCGTCTATCAGGGGCCGATCCCGGCTCCGGTGGAAGAGGGGCAGCGCATCGGCACACTCAAGGTCTGGATCGGCGACACGCTCAGCCAGGAAACGCCGCTCTATGCGGCCGAAAGCATTGCCGTGGGTGGGCTGCCGGACCGCGCGCTGGATGCCGTCGGTGAGCTTCTGACCGGCTGGATGCGCCGATATCGCTCCTGAGCGCGGCGACGCATCACCCGTCCGCCATCCACAAAGCCTGTCGCAATGTCAGTTCAGCATGGACCTGCGGGAAACGAGCGCCTAAGTAGGAGCGTGTTCGGCAATGGAGCCGGCAGGCGCTTACTGAAAGGATTGAGGTCTCTTGTCTCGCGGTTTCTTCATTACATTCGAGGGAGGCGAGGGGGCCGGAAAATCGACGCAGATCGAAGGACTTGCGACCAGCCTGCGTGAAGCGGGGCACGACGTCATCGTCACGCGCGAGCCGGGTGGTTCTGCGGGCGCCGAAGCCGTTCGCCACGTTCTCCTGTCGGGCGCTGCCGAGCCTTTCGGCGCGGCCATGGAGGCAGTCCTTTTCGCTGCGGCGCGTTCAGACCATGTGGAGCAGGTGATCCGGCCAGCCATCGCGCGCGGCGCGGTTGTTCTTTGCGACCGGTTTCTGGATTCCTCGCGCGTCTATCAGGGCGTGACCGGCAATCTGGACGCCGACTTCATGGCCAATCTCGAACGCGTGACGGTCAACGGCATGAAGCCGGATCTGACGCTCATTCTCGACATCGATCCCGAAGAGGGGCTGCGCCGGGCAACCGCGCGGCGTGGCGACGATACGCCCGACCGTTTCGAGAAGGAAACGCTGTCGATCCACCGCCGCCGCAGAAAGGCGTTTCTGGAAATCGCCAAGGCCGAACCGCAGCGCTGCGTGGTCATCGATGCGGACGCCGATCCGGAGAAGGTTGCAGCAACCATCCTGCGCACTGTCAGTCTTGCGATGGCCGAAGCCCAGTCGTCTGGCAAAAGGAGCAAGGCGTAATGTTCGAACGCACCGCGCCTGAACGCTTCGACAGTCTGCCGGATATTCCCGAGCCGTCGGAGAACCCCATACTCGTCGGCCATGAGCGCGCTGCAGAAATGCTTGCAGGGGCCTACCGTGCCGGCAAACTGCATCACGGCCTTCTGTTCGCTGGTCCGCCCGGCATCGGCAAGGCGACGCTCGCCTTTCATCTGGCCAACCATCTTTTTTCGAACCCGCAGCCGGAGACCGCGCCACCGCGCTTTTCGCCGCCCGATCCCACCGGACAGGTGTTTCGGCTGGTGGCGCAGGATGCGCATCCGTCTCTGCTCCATCTGACGCGTCCCTTCGTTGAGCGCGACAAGAAGTTTAAGACGGTGATCACGGTCGACGAGATCCGCAGGATCCATCGCTTCCTTTCGCTGACGCCGCATGATGGCGGCTACCGCGTGGTGATTGTCGATCCCGCCGACGATCTGAACATCAGCGCCGCCAACGCTCTGCTCAAGAGCCTGGAGGAGCCGCCGCCGCGCACGCTCTTCGTGCTGATCACGCATTCGCTCGGACGGCTCCTGCCCACCATCCGTTCGCGCTGCCAGATCGTGCGTCTTCAGCCTCTGGAAGCGCCGGAGCTTGCCGGGCTTTTGCGCCGTCTTGGCGCTGATGGAGGTGGCAGCGATGAGGAGATCGCGGCGCGCGCGCAGGGCAGTGTGCGCAATGCGATCCTGTTGTCGCAGTTCGGCGGTGCGGAAATCGCCGATGTGCTGCAAAAGCTCGTTACGGGGCGCCATTTCGATGCGGCCGAAGCGCTGAAGCTTGGTGACGCGGTCAACGGGCGTGACCGCGACGTGCAGTTCTCGATCTTCAACCGCACTGTTCTCGACATGATCAACGAGCGCGCCGTGGCGCTTGCTGCGGCCGGTGATGCGCGTGGCGCTGCCGCCGCTGCCGATCTCTGGGACGATGTCACCACCACAATTCGCGACGCCGAGACCTACAATCTCGACCGAAAACAGCATGCCGCCGGGCTCGCCGCGAAGCTTAATGCCGCATTCAATGCCTGAAGCGGCCGCTTGGGCTGGCATGCACCTCGCCGATGCGCTATCTGGGCGTCATCAAACAATGCATTCTCTGGACTCTCTGCCAAATGGCCCGCGATAGCTTTTACATCACGACTCCCATTTTCTACCCGAATGGCAAGCCGCATATCGGTCACGCCTATACCGTGATCGCGACCGACGCGATGGCGCGGTTTCAGCGTCTCGACGGCAAGGATGTCTTCTTCCTGTCGGGCACGGACGAGCACGGGCTGAAGATGCAGCAGACCGCCGAAAAGGAAGGCATCACCGCGCAGGAACTCGCCGACCGCAACTCGGCCGTGTTCCGCGAGATGATCGCCGCAATGGGCGGCTCCAATGATGGCTTCATCCGCACCACGGAGGAGCGCCATCACCGCGCCTGTCAGGCTATCTGGAAGAAGATGGCAGACAATGGCGACATCTATCTCGACAGCTACAAGGGCTGGTACTCCGTCCGTCAGGAAGCCTATTTCGACGAAAGCGAAACGACCGTCGGTGAAGATGGCGTTCGCCGCGAGCCGCTCGGCTCGCCGGTCGAATGGAATGAGGAAGAGACCTACTTCTTCCGCCTGTCCGCCTATCAGGACAAGCTCCTGGCGCATTACGAAGCCAATCCGGAATTCATCGGCCCGTCCGAGCGCCGCAACGAGGTGATGAGCTTCGTTCGCTCCGGCCTCAAGGACCTGTCCATTTCGCGCTCCACGTTCAACTGGGGCGTTCCGGTGCCGGGCGACGAGAAGCACGTGATGTATGTGTGGGTGGATGCGCTCACCAACTACATCACCGCTGCGGGCTATCCGGACACGGATGCCGATAGCTGGTCCTACTGGCCGGCTGATGTGCACATGATCGGCAAGGACATTGTGCGCTTCCATGCGGTCTATTGGCCGGCATTCCTGATGTCGGCTGGCATCGAGCTGCCCAAGCGCGTTTTTGCGCATGGCTTCCTTTTCAACCGCGGTGAAAAAATGTCGAAATCGGTCGGCAATGTTGTCGATCCGTTCACGCTGGTGGAGCATTACGGCCTCGACGCCGTGCGCTATTTCTTCCTGCGTGAGGTTCCGTTCGGTCAGGACGGCAGCTACAGCCATGATGCGATCGTGAACCGCACCAATGCCGATCTTGCAAACGATCTGGGCAATCTCGCCCAGCGTTCGCTTTCCATGATCGCGAAGAACTGCGAAGGCAAGGTTCCTGAAAAGGGCGCGCTCGGCGAAGCCGATCTGGCCATTCTCGCCAGTGCCGACGAGGCGCTCGCCACCGCACGCACGGCCATGAGCACGCAGGCGCTTCATCAGGCTCTGGGCGCAATCTTCGGCGTTGTTGCCGAGGCGAACCGCTATTTTGCGGGGCAGGAGCCCTGGGCGCTTAAGAAGACCGATCCTGCGCGCATGCATTCGGTGCTCTACACGACCGCCGAACTGGTGCGTCGCGTGGCGATCCTCTGCCAACCCTATATTCCTGGCTCCGCCGAGAAGCTGCTCGACCTTCTGGCCGTTCCGGCGGATGCACGCTCCTTCGCGCATCTTTCGGATGAAAACGCGCTCGTTTCCGGCAGTGAACTGCCCGCGCCGCAGCCGGTCTTCCCGCGCTATGTGGAGCCTAAGCCGGAGAGCGAGGGAGCCTGACGCCAATGCTGGTGGACAGCCATTGTCATCTGGATTTTCCGGATTTCGACGAGGATCGCGCCGCGTTCATGGAGCGCGCGCGCGAGGCCGGCGTCGGCCTCATGGTCACGATCTCGACGCGCGTGCGTCAGTTCGACCGGATTCTGGCAATTGCAGAAGCGAACGACAACGTTCTTTGCTCCGTGGGCACGCATCCGCACAATGCGGATGAGGAACTTGATGTAACGGCAGAAGAGCTCGTGCGTCTGGCGCAGCACCCCAAGGTGGTGGCCATCGGCGAGGCGGGTCTCGACTATTTTTACGACAAGGCTCCCCGCGAAGCACAGGCGCAGGGTTTTCGCACGCACATCGCGGCGGCGCGTGAAACCGGCCTGCCGCTGGTCATTCATGCCCGCAACGCCGATGACGACATGATCGCCATTCTGCGCGAGGAGACGGACAGGGGCGCATTTCCCTTCATCCTGCATTGCTTCTCCTCGGGGGCAGGTCTTGCAAAGGCCGGCGTGGAGCTTGGCGGATATGTTTCCTTCTCCGGCATTTTGACCTTCCGCAACTCGCAGGCGCTGCGTGACATCGCCGCGACCGTGCCGCATGACCGGCTTCTGGTGGAAACGGATGCGCCCTATCTCGCGCCCGTTCCCAATCGGGGCAAGCGCAACGAGCCGGCCTTCGTCGCACACACGGCGCATGTTTTGGCCGAAACCATCGGCCTTTCCGATGCCGAGACGGCCGACCTGACCACGGAAAACTTCTTCCGCCTGTTCAAGAAAGCGCCGCGGGACGCTGCCGCGCGGTGAGCGATCTGCTGCGCCTGACGATCCTGGGATGCGGTTCCTCTCCGGGAACGCCGCGCATCACCGGCGATTGGGGCGCGTGCGATCCGGCCAATCCGAAAAACCGTCGCCGCCGCTGCGCGGCGATGGTGGAGCGCGTTTCGGCGAGCGGCGGCATCACCCGCGTCGTCATCGACACCGGCCCCGATTTTCGCGAGCAGATGATCTCCGCAGGCGTCGACCGGCTGGACGCCGCCGTCTACACACATCCCCATGCGGACCATATTCACGGCATAGATGATCTGCGCGGCTTCGTCATGAATCAGCGCCATCTCATGGATGTCTACGCCGACAAGCCCACGCTCCAGCGCCTGATCGAAGCCTTCGGCTATTGTTTCGAGACGCCGCCCGGCAGCAATTATCCGCCGATCCTGAAGGCGCATCCGATCAGCCATGAAGCGCGTTTCTCCATCAATGGCGCGGGCGGGCCGCTGACATTCCAGCCACTGCCGCAAATCCATGGCGACATTCTCTCGCTCGGCTATCGCATCGGCGGGCTGGCGTACTGTCCCGATGTCAGCCAGTTTCCAGAAGAGACGCCTGCGCTGATCGCCGGTGCGGATGTTCTGGTCATCGACGCCCTGCAATACCGCCCGCATCCGAGCCATTTCTCGCTGGAGGAAGCGCTTGGCTGGATCGAGCGGCTTTCGCCAAGGCGCGCAGTGCTCACGCATATGCACATTCCACTCGATTACGAGACCGTGCTGCGCGAGACGCCGGATCATGTCGAACCCGGTTTCGATGGCATGGTGATCGAGATACCCATGGAGGAGGGGGAGAAGACCGATGAGCAAGAGCATCAGGCGGGTGCAGGCGGCGGCTGAGGCCGCCGGACTGGAGATCGAAGTCAAGCGCATGGGTGAATCCACCCGCACCGCCGAAGAGGCGGCGGCCCAGTGCGGCTGCAGCGTGGCGCAAATCGTGAAATCCCTGATCTTTCAGGGTGAAGAGAGCGGAAAGCTCTATCTTTTTCTTGTTTCCGGGAGCCGTCAGCTGGCGCTCGACAAGGCGTCGGCTCTGGTGGGCGAAGCGCTCAAGCGGGCCGACCCGCGCCATATCCGCGAGGTGACGGGTTTCGCCATTGGCGGTGTGTCGCCTCTGGGGCAGCCGGACGACGTGCTGCGCTTCGGTGATGAAAGCCTGCTCGGCTATGATGTGGTGTGGGCAGCCGCCGGCGCGCATGACGCGGTGTTTTCCGCGATGCCCGGCGCTCTGTTTGACGCGGCTTCAGTGAAGCGCGCCGACATCGCCTGAGTTTTGAGCACAAGAAGATTGAAAGGGCGGGGCCTCATCGACGCCCGCCCTTATTCCTGATCACTGCCCGTAACGCTCGATCCCGAGGCCGTTCGTGTCGATCTCGGGCTTGCGGCCGGAAATGATGTCGGCGATCACGCGCCCGGAACCGCAGGACATGGTCCAGCCCAGCGTGCCGTGGCCGGTGTTCAGGTAAAGCCCGTCGAGACGCGTCGCGCCGATGATGGGCGGGCTGTCAGGCGTCATCGGGCGGAGACCGGACCAGAAGGTGGCGTCGGAGAAGTTCGCGCCATTGCCGAACAGATCGCCGGCGGAGAATTCCAGCGGGCGGCGGCGCGATTCCGGCACCGACAGGTCGAAGCCGGAAATTTCCGCCGTACCGCCGACACGAATGCGGTCGCCCAGCCGGGTGATGGCGATCTTGTAGGTCTCGTCCATGACGGTGGAGACCGGCGCGCCGGCTTCGTTGGTGATCCTGGCAGTGAGCGAGTAGCCCTTGACCGGATAGACCGGGATGTGGAGGCCGAGCGGCCGCAGCAGCGCCGGTGAATAGCTGCCGAGACAGACGAGAACCGCATCGGCCCCGAAGCGTCCCTGATCCGTCTCGACACCGGTCACCCGCGCGCCGTCCCTGACGAGGTTTTTGATCGACACGCCGTAGCGGAAATCGACCGAGGAGGCCGCCAGTTCCGAAAGCCGTGTGGTGAACACCTGACAGTCGCCCGTCTCGTCTCCCGGCAGCCGCAGGCCGCCGACATATTTCTCCTTCACCGCGCCCAGTGCGGGTTCAGCCGCGGCGCAGCCATCCCGGTCGAGCACCTCGAAAGGCACGCCGAACTGTTTCAGGATTTCAATGTCGCTGCCGATGCCGTCGAGCTGTTCCTGCTTGCGGAAGAGCTGAAGCAGGCCCTGGCTGCGCTCGTCATAGGTGATGCCGGTTTCGGCGCGCAGTGCGCGCAGGCAGTCGCGGCTGTATTCGGCGATGGGCACCATGCGCGACTTGTTGAGCGCGTAGCGTGCGGAGGTGCAGTTCAAGAGCATCTTGAAGAGCCAGGACCACATGACCGGATCGAGGCGCGGGCGGATCGCCAGCGGACCATTCTTCATCATCAGCCATTTGATGGCCTTGAAGGGCATGCCGGGGCCGGCCCATGGCGACGAGTAGCCGGGCGAAATCTCGCCGGCATTGGCAAAGCTGGTTTCCAGCGCCGGGCCTTCCTGGCGGTCGATAACCGTGACGTCATGGCCCTGCTGGGCGAGATAGTAGGCTGAGGTTACACCGACAACGCCGGCGCCAAGCACGACAACGCGCATGATGGGTACTCCGAATGACTTTTGGATCTGGGGGATTTGGGGAAGGCGCGAGTGCTACGCCGGGATGGAAAACGCCCGTTGCGGCACGGCGGCGGCGCGCCTTCGTTGATCGGGGATCAAGCCTGCGTGGGACGTTGTGGGGGAACTGCGCGCGACGCGATGCGGGCGCATGAAAACGATGCTGCGAGCCGTGGGGAAACGGCTTTCCATGGTCGTGAACACTTTATGCAACTCCACCGGGTCGTCGGTGGCGGACCCGGAAATCAGAACCGAAATTTCAGGTGGTTTGGATTTCCGGCCCCCGGTCGACGGTCTTGCAACCGCGCCAGGGCTAGATGCTTGCGATCAGGCTACCCGCGTGGTTGCAGAAGCGAACGCGGTCCCTCGATTTTCCGGGTGTGAAACGCATGCGGTGGAGGCTCTCGAACAATCAAACAAGGAGCAGGGTTACGCACCGGATACTAGTGAATGTTGCGAAGGATGCAACAGGAATTCGCAGCATCTTGCGCAAATTGAGAGCAGGACGATCAGCTTGTGCGGTCGTCGATCAGAATATTGGGTTTGGCAAGCGTCGTCAGCCCGTCGAGATCAGACAGCGTGACCTCGGTGCCTTTCACCTGCACGCCATAGGGTTTGAGCGTATTGAAAGCACGCGACAGGTTCTCCGGCGTCATGCCCAGAAGCGAGGCGAGGGTGCGCTTGTCATAGGGCAGTTCAAGCGTGCCGTTTGCGCCCTGGTCGGCGTGGTAACGCAACAGCCGGTTTGCCAGACGCTCCACGGAACTGCGCAGCTTCAGATCCTTGTGTTCCTTGACGACCGAGCGGTAACAGCTCGCAAGCTCGACAACGATGGCGCGGGCAAAGGCGTCGTCCGCCTCGAACGCGGCCCGAACATTCTCCGCCGGGATCATGAGAACCTTGGACTTCTGGCAGGTGCGCGCCGACATCAGATAGACGGCATCCTTCAGCACGGCCGCCAGAATGAAGGTGCCGATGGGATGCACCATGCCCATCGTAGCCTCGCGTCCGTTGGCGCGGGCGAAAAGCTCAACGCGCCCCTCGGTGACCACATAGAGAAAGTCCGCCGGATCGCCTTCGCGGATCAGTTCGAGCTGGGCGGGAAAGGTTTGCAGATAAGCGGCCTGAATCAGCGCCTCAAAAGCCGAATCCGACATGCTCTTGAAGAGGCGCAGCGCTCGGATCTCCGGAATATCTGAAGGCCGCATGTATCCCCCTTTTGATAATTATCAATCGCGCGATTGATAAAAGTCAGTCTGTCATTTTGCTGGTCCGGCCGTCAAACTTGATGGCTGCAACCCTGCTGCCGAAACATTTCCCGCAGCGTCTTATTTCCCATCCCTTGCTCCAGAAGTTTGATCTGCATCAAACTTCTTCGAAGGAATGCCCCGAAACTCGCCCCGTTATAGCCATCGGAGCGGCGCGTGCCGCTTGTGAGGAAAGGGCGGACACATGAGTTCCCTCCAAGGGGTCACTCCCCGACAGCAAAACACAATTCTTGGCATGAGCACATTGGCTTTCACCGTGTGCTTTGCCGTTTGGACCATTTTTTCCATCATCGGCGTTCAGATCAAAGAGGATCTGGGCCTGACCGACACGCAGTTCGGTCTGCTTGCCGGCACGCCGATCCTGACCGGTTCCTTGTCCCGTATCTTCCTGGGCATCTGGACGGATCAGTATGGCGGGCGCATCGTCTATGTCCTGACGATGCTTGCGGCGGCCGCCGCGACATTCGCGCTCTCCTACGCCACGACCTATGAAACAATGCTCCTGGCGGCGCTGGGCGTCGGTCTTGCCGGCGGCTCGTTCGCCGTGGGCGTGGCCTATGTGTCGAAATGGTATCCGAAGGAAAAGCAGGGCACGGCGCTCGGCATTTTCGGCGCCGGCAATGTCGGCGCGGCGGTCACCAAATTCGTCGCGCCCTTCGTCATGGTGGCCTTTGGCTGGACCATGGTTGCGCAGGTCTGGGCCGCCGTTCTGGTCGCCATGGCCATCGTGTTCTGGCTGACAACCGAAGATGATCCGGACCTGAAGTCCAGGCGGGCAGCCGGCGCAAAGGCGCGCGGCACCTTCATGCAGCTCGAACCGCTCAAGAACCTGCAGGTCTGGCGCTTCTCGATCTACTATTTCTTCGTGTTCGGCGGCTTCGTCGCGCTCGCGCTCTGGCTGCCGCGCTATCTGGTCGGCGTCTATGAACTGGACATCAAGACGGCCGGCATGATCGCCGCCTTCTACTCGATCCCGGCCTCCATCTTCCGCGCCTATGGCGGACATCTTTCCGACCGGTATGGCGCGCGCCGCATCATGTACTGGACCTTCGGCGTGGCGCTGGTGACGACCTTCATGCTGTCCTATCCGGACACGGATTACATCATCCACGGCATTCGCGGGCCGATCACCTTCTCGACCAGCCTGAGCCTGGTGCCCTTCATCCTGCTGATCTTCGTTCTGGGCTTCTTCATGTCGCTCGGCAAGGCGGCGGTCTACAAGCACATTCCCGTCTACTATCCCGATCATGTGGGGTCTGTCGGCGGTCTCGTCGGCATGATCGGCGGTCTTGGCGGTTTCGTTCTGCCGATCACCTTCGGCGTTCTGCTCGACATGACGGGCGTGTGGACCACCTGCTTCATGCTCTTGTTCGGCATCGTCGCGGTGTCGCTCGTCTGGATGCACTTCTCGATCCGCCAGATGGAGAAGACGGCGCTGTCGCGCGAACTCGGCGCGCTGCCCGAACTGCCTGAAATGCAGCCGATCCATGAGAAAGACAAGCATGGCGGCATGGCCGGCGTGATCGAAGACTGGCGTCCGGACGATGAAACCTTCTGGAACGAGAAGGGCAGGGCGATTGCCCGGCGCAATCTCTGGATCTCCATTCCCGCGCTGCTTCTGGCCTTCTCGGTCTGGATGGTCTGGTCGGTGGTGGTGGCCAAGCTGCCGAGCATCGGCTTCGACTACACGACCGATCAGCTATTCTGGCTGGCGGCTCTGCCGGGGCTTTCGGGCGCAACGCTGCGCATCTTCTACTCCTTCATGGTGCCGATCTTCGGCGGGCGCTTATGGACGACATTGTCGACCGCTTCGCTCCTGATCCCGGCCTTCGGCATCGGCTATGCGGTGCAGAACCCCGAAACGCCTTACCTGATTTTCCTGGTCCTGGCGCTTCTGTGCGGTCTTGGCGGCGGCAACTTCGCTTCCTCCATGGCCAACATCTCCTACTTCTTCCCGAAGTCGGAGAAGGGCAATGCGCTTGCGCTCAATGCAGGGCTTGGAAATCTCGGCGTCAGCGTCATGCAGTTCCTGGTGCCGGTGGTGATCTCGACAGGCGCATTCGCCTTCGCGGTCGGCGATGGCCAGATGGCCAGCGATGGCACCATGCTGTGGCTCCAGAACGCGGGCTTCATCTGGGTTCCGTTCCTGATCGTCTCGACCATCGCCGCATGGCTCGGCATGAACGACATCGCCTCCGCGCGCGCCTCGTTCGCCGAACAGTCGATAATCTTCTCGCGGTTCCACAACTGGGTGATGTGCATTCTCTACACGGGCACGTTCGGCTCCTTCATCGGATATTCGGCCGGCTTCCCGCTGTTGATGAAAACGCAGTTCCCTGAGGTGAATGCACTCTCCTACGCCTTCCTCGGCCCATTGGTCGGCGCGCTCTCGCGGGCGGGCACCGGCTGGGTTTCCGACCGGTATGGCGGCGGACGCGTCACGCTGTGGACCTTTGCGGGCATGATCGTGGCTGTCTGGGGTGTGCTGCAGTTCCTGCCTCTGAACGGCGCGGGCGGCAATTTCTGGGGCTTCTTCGCCTGCTTCATGGCCCTGTTCTTCCTGACGGGCGTGGGCAATGCGTCGACCTTCCAGATGATCCCCTCGATCATGCGGCTCGAGATCCCGCGGCTGATGCCCGAGCTCGACAAGGATGCTTCGGTCAGACAGGCCGAGCGCGAGTCGGCGGCCATCATCGCCTTCACCTCGGCCATCGCAGCCTATGGCGCATTCTTCATCCCGAAAGCCTACGGCTCCTCGATCGCCATGTCCGGCGGGCCCGAAATGGCCCTGTGGGGTTTCCTGATCTTCTACGTGGTCTGCATGGGCCTCACCTACCTCTTCTACACGCGAAAAGGCGGGCTCCTGTATGCCGTTGAGCGGGCCGGAAACACCCGGCCAGCCAGCACCGTGCCAGCAAGCTGAAAAGGACCAAGCGATGTCACATCTGTTAAACCGTCTCAACTTCCTGGCGCGGAAGAACACGGGAACCTTCTCCGACGGTCACGGCGTCACGACCAATGAAAGCCGTGACTGGGAGGACGCCTACCGCAAGCGCTGGCAGCACGACAAGATCGTGCGCTCCACCCATGGCGTGAACTGCACCGGCTCCTGCTCGTGGAAAATCTACGTGAAGGGCGGGATCGTCACCTGGGAAACGCAGCAGACCGACTATCCGCGCACGCGGCCCGATCTGCCCAACCATGAGCCGCGCGGCTGTTCGCGCGGCGCCAGCTACTCCTGGTACATGTACTCGGCCAACCGGGTGAAATATCCGCTGGTGCGCTCGCGGCTTCTCAAACTGTGGCGGCGCGAACGGGCGGTGAAGACGCCGGTCGGCGCATGGGCGGCGATCCAGCAGGATCCGGCCAAGCGCGCCGAATACACCAAGGTGCGCGGTCTTGGCGGCTTCGTGCGGGCAAGCTGGGGCGAGGTCAACGAGATCATCGCCGCAGCCAACGCCTATACGGCGCGCACCCATGGTCCCGACCGGGTGATCGGCTTCTCGCCGATCCCGGCCATGTCGATGGTCTCCTATGCGGCGGGTTCGCGCTATCTGTCGCTGCTGGGTGGCACCTGCATGTCGTTCTACGACTGGTATTGCGACCTGCCGCCGGCATCTCCCATGACCTGGGGTGAACAGACGGACGTGCCGGAATCGGCCGACTGGTACAATTCCAGCTTCCTCATCCTCTGGGGTTCCAACGTGCCCCAGACCCGCACGCCGGACGCCCATTTCTACACGGAAGTGCGCTACCGGGGCGCAAAGTCCGTGGTCGTGTCGCCGGACTATTCGGAAGCGGCCAAGTTCTCCGACATCTGGCTGCATCCCAAGCAGGGCACCGACGCGGCGCTCGCCATGGCCATGGGGCACGTCATCCTGCGCGAGTTCCACCTCGACCGGCAGGCGGAGTATTTTGAGGATTACTGCCGTCGCTACACCGACATGCCCATGCTGGTGCGGCTTGTCGAGAAGGACGGGCGTTATGTGCCCGACCGGCTGCTCCGCGCCTCCGATTTCCGGGGCAAGCTCGGCGAGAAGAACAATCCCGAATGGAAGACCGTCGCGATTGACCGCAAGTCGGGCAAGATCGTCGCGCCGGCCGGCTCCGTCGGCTTCCGCTGGGGTGAGAAGGGCAAGTGGAACCTGGAGAGCAAGGACGGCAAGGGTGAGGATGTCGAGCTCGAAATGAGCCTGATCCTCGATGCCGACCGCGACACGGTCGCCAATGTGGCGTTCCCCTATTTCGGCAATCGCGAGCACGATCATTTCGCCGGCACGGATCATGACAGCGTTCTGGAACGCGCCGTGCCCGCCAAGAAGGTCAAGCTCGCTTCTGGAGAGGCGCTGGTTGCAACCGTGTTCGACCTGTTCGTCGCCAATTACGGGCTCGACCGGGGACTCGGCGACAATAGCTGCGCGAAATCCTATGACGATGAAGCGCCCTATACGCCGGCCTGGGCCGAGAAGATCACCGGCGTGCCGCGCGATCACATCGTCACGGTCGCCCGTGAGTTCGCGCTCAATGCCGAAAAGACCAATGGCCGCTCGATGGTCATTCTCGGCGCGGGCCTGAACCACTGGTACCACATGGACATGAACTACCGGGGGATCATCAATCTCCTGGTCATGTGCGGCTGCGTCGGCCAGTCCGGCGGCGGCTGGAGCCATTATGTGGGACAGGAGAAGCTGCGCCCGCAGACCGGCTGGCTGCCGCTCGCCTTCGGGCTCGACTGGGGCCGTCCGCCCCGGCAGATGAACTCGACCTCCTTCTTCTACGCGCACACGGACCAGTGGCGCTATGAAACGCTCAAGGTGGACGAGATCCTGTCGCCGACCGCGCCGGAAGGCCCGTGGGACGGGACACTGATCGACTACAACATCCGCGCCGAGCGCATGGGCTGGCTGCCATCGGCCCCGCAGCTGAAGACCAATCCGCTGGATGTCGCAAAGGCGGCGAGCGAGGCTGGTCAGGAGGCCAAGGATTACGTCGCGGCGCAGCTCAAGTCCGGCGATCTGCAAATGTCCTGCGAAGACCCGGACGATCCGGCCAACTGGCCGCGCAACCTGTTCGTCTGGCGCTCAAACCTGCTCGGCTCCTCGGGCAAGGGGCATGAGTATTTCCTGAAACATCTGCTCGGGACGGCGAATGGCGTCATGGGCAAGGATCTGGGCGAAGAAGGGCGGCAGAGGGCACGCGAGGCCGTCTGGCACGAGACCGCGCCTGAAGGAAAGCTCGACCTTCTGGTCACGCTCGACTTCCGCATGTCGACCACCTGCGTCTATTCCGACATCGTTCTGCCGACGGCCACCTGGTACGAGAAGAACGATCTCAACACGTCCGACATGCACCCCTTCATCCACCCGCTTTCAAGCGCGGCGGACCCGGCCTGGGAGGCGCGCAGCGACTGGGACATCTTCAAGGGCATTGCCAGGAAATTCTCCGAAGTCGCGCCCGAGGTGCTGGGCGTGGAGAAGGATGTGGTTCTGGTCCCCATTCTTCACGACACGCCGGGCGAACTTGCCCAGCCCTTCGAGGTGGAGGACTGGAAGACCGGTAAGGTGGAGCCTGTTCCCGGAAAGACCATGCCGGCAGTCGCCGTGGTCGAGCGCGATTACCCGAACCTCTACAAGCGTTTCACCGCGCTCGGGCCGCTCATGGACAAGCTCGGCAATGGCGGCAAGGGCATTTCGTGGAACACCGAGCACGAAGTGGAGGCCCTTGGCCGTCTCAACGGCGTCGTTACGGAGGAGGGCGCAACGAAGGGGCGTCCGCGCATCGACAGCGATATCGATGCGACCGAGGTGATCCTCATGCTCGCGCCGGAAACCAATGGCGAGGTGGCCGTGAAGGCCTGGGATGCGTTGTCCCAGAACACGGGTCGCGACCACACCCATCTGGCGCTGCCCAAGGAAGACGAAAAAATCCGCTTCCGCGATGTGGTGGCGCAGCCGCGCAAGATCATCTCCTCACCGACCTGGTCGGGGCTTGAATCGGAGAAGGTCTGCTACAATGCCGGCTACACCAATGTGCATGAGCTGATCCCCTGGCGCACCATCACCGGCCGCCAGCAGCTCTATCAGGACCATCTGTGGATGCGCGCCTTCGGTGAGGCATTCTGCGTCTACCGGCCGCCCATCGACACCAAGTCGATCAATCCGATGATCGCGGAGAAGTCGAAGGGCAAGCCTTCGGTGGTGTTGAACTTCATCACGCCGCACCAGAAATGGGGCATCCACTCCACCTATTCCGACAATCTCCTGATGCTGACGCTCAATCGCGGCGGTCCGGTCGTGTGGATTTCGGAGGAAGACGCGAAGACGGCGGGTCTGGTCGACAATGACTGGGTCGAGGTCTTCAACGTCAACGGCGCGATCGTGGCGCGTGTCGTGGTCTCCCAGCGCATGAAACAGGGAACCGTCTACATGTATCACGCGCAGGAAAAGATCGTGAACACGCCGGGATCGCAGATCACCGGCCAGCGCGGCGGCATCCACAATTCGGTGACCCGCGCCATCACCAAGCCGACGCACATGATCGGCGGCTACGCGCACCAGGCATACGGCTTCAACTATTACGGCACCGTCGGCTCCAACCGCGATGAATTCGTCGTGGTGCACAAGATGGAGGAGGTGGACTGGATGGAAGGGCCTTACCGCGAAACCGGCGAAAAGAAGGAGGCGGCAGAATGAAAGTCCGCGCGCAAATCGGCATGGTGCTGAACCTCGACAAGTGCATCGGGTGTCACACCTGCTCCGTCACCTGCAAGAACGTCTGGACGAACCGAGAGGGCGTTGAATACGCCTGGTTCAACAATGTCGAGACCAAGCCCGGCATCGGCTATCCGAAGGACTGGGAAAACCAGAAACGCTGGAATGGCGGCTGGGTGCGCAGGGCCAATGGCCGCATCGAGCCCAAACAGGGAGCGAAATGGCGCATTCTGGCAAAGCTCTTCGCCAATCCGGACCTGCCGGAAATCGACGACTATTACGAGCCGTTCGATTTCGACTACAGCCACCTTCAGACGGCGAAGGAAAGCCAGACATCGCCCACCGCCCGCCCGCGGTCGCAGATCTCGGGCGAGCGGATGGAAAAGATCGAGTGGGGGCCGAACTGGGAGGAAATCCTGGGCGGCGAGTTCGCCAAGCGGTCGAAGGACTACAATTTCGAAGGCGTCGAAAAGCAGATTTACGGCGAGTTCGAAAACACTTTCATGATGTATCTGCCGCGCCTGTGCGAACACTGCCTGAACCCAACCTGCGTGGCCTCGTGCCCGTCGGGCGCCATCTACAAGCGCGAGGATGACGGCATCGTCCTGATCGATCAGGACAAGTGCCGTGGCTGGCGCATGTGCGTCTCGGGCTGCCCTTACAAGAAGATCTATTACAACTGGTCTTCGGGCAAATCCGAGAAATGCGTGTTCTGTTATCCGCGCATAGAGGCTGGCCAGCCCACGGTCTGTTCGGAAACCTGCGTCGGGCGCATCCGCTATCTGGGCGTGGTGCTGTACGATGCCGACCGCATCGCCGAGGCCGCATCCGCTCCCAACGAGCAGGATCTCTATGAAGAGCAGCTCAAAGTGTTCCTCGATCCCAATGACCCGGAGGTCATCGCCCAGGCGAAGAAGGACGGCGTGCCCGATGCCTGGCTTGAGGCCGCCCGTAAATCGCCGGTCTGGAAGATGGCGATGGAGTGGAAAGTGGCGTTCCCGCTTCACCCGGAGTACCGCACGCTTCCAATGGTCTGGTATGTGCCGCCGCTTTCGCCGCTCCAGTCTGCGGCCGAAGCCGGCAAGATCGGCCTCGATGGCGACATGCCGGACGTGCGCTCGCTGCGCATTCCCGTCCGCTACCTCGCCAATCTTCTGACGGGCGGCAAGGAAGCGCCGGTCGTCTCCGCGCTCGAACGCATGCTCGCCATGCGGACATACATGCGCGCCAAGACGGTCGATGGCGTCATCGACGAGGCCGTTGTCGGCAAGGTCGGCATGAGCAACGAGATGATCGAGGAAATGTACCACGTGATGGCGATTGCCAATTACGAGGACCGTTTCGTCATTCCCACCAGCCATCGTGAAATCTCGGAAGACGCATATGACGTGCGCGGCTCCTGCGGTTTCACCTTCGGCAATGGCTGCTCGGGAGAAGACACGGGCACGGATCTGTTCGGCGGCAAGCGCACCCGCACGGTGCAGACGCCGGTTGGCAAACTTTCGGAGGGCGTGTGATGCAAACCGCACTGAAAATCATTTCCCTGCTTCTGTCCTATCCGAGCGCGGACCTGCAGGCGGCGACGCAGGAGGTGAAAACCTTCATCGCCGCCGCAGACGGGATCACCGGGACCCAGAAGCGCCTTCTGGAACGGCTGGCCGACGATATTGGCGGGCTCGACCTCTACGACGCACAGGAACGCTACGTGTTCCTGTTCGACCGCACGCGTTCGCTGTCGCTTCATCTGTTCGAACATGTCCATGGAGAGAGCCGGGATCGCGGTCAGGCGATGGTTGATCTGCTTGCCATGTATGAGGCGGACGGCCTGTCGATCGACGCAAAGGAGATGCCGGATTATCTGCCGCTTTTCCTCGAATATCTGTCGATCAAGCCGGACGCGGAAGCAGCGGAACTCCTCGGCCAGACCGGCCATATCCTGAAGGTCCTGCGCGAGCGGCTGAAGAAGCGTCAGTCGGTCTACGCCAATGCGTTTGCGGTTCTGGAGGCGCTCGCCTCGGGGGAAGCCGATCCGAAACTGGTGCGTGAACTCCTTGAGACGCCGGAAGACGATCCGGCGGATCTCGAAGCGCTTGACCGCATCTGGGAGGAAGAGGCCGTGACCTTTGCCGGCAATGCCGGTGAAAACGCCTGCGGTCCCGACCGTCTGCAACGCCAGATGCGCGCCCATCAACGCCGCCCGGACGCTCCCGCGCCGGCAACCAATCTCTGAGTGGAGGCCGTCATGTCAGGCTATATCAACACACTCCTGTTCGGGATCTATCCCTATATCGCGCTGGTCGTGCTCATTCTGGGCACCGCCATTCGCTACGACCGCGAGCAGTATGGCTGGCGTTCGGGCTCTTCGCAGCTCCTCAGGCGACGGCAGCTCATCTGGGGATCGGTGCTTTTCCATGTGGGCGTTCTGGTGATCTTCTTCGGCCATCTGGTCGGTCTGCTCACCCCCATCGCCATATTCGATGCGCTCGGCATCAGCCATGGGGCAAAGCAGCTTCTGGCCATCGTCGCCGGCGGCGTGGCGGGCGTGATGGCAATCATCGGCGCAAGCCTGCTCGTCCATCGCCGCCTGTTCGATGCGCGGGTGCGTGCAAACTCCAGCACCACCGACACGCTGATCATCATCCTCTTATGGATCCAGCTGGCGCTCGGTCTCATGACCATCCCGATTTCGATGCAGCATCTCGACGGCGAGGAGATGGTGAAGTTCATGTCCTGGGCGCAGGGCATCTTCACCTTCAACTTTGAAGCATCGAGCTATGTCTCTGAAGTATCGTTCATTTTCAAGGCGCACCTGTTCCTAGGACTGACGATCCTTCTCCTGTTCCCGTTCACCCGTCTGGTGCACATGCTGAGTGTGCCGCTCGGTTTCTTCTGGCGGCCCGGCTACCAGGTCGTTCGCGAACGCAATCAACGGGCGCAGCCGACGCGCCTGCCGGCAGCGGAGTAAGCACCATGGCGACGATCTACAAGAACCCCAAACTCGATCATCCGGCGGCGGCTCCGTCGCCGGACGGGCAGGGCTACACCACCTATCAGGAGCCCGACACACGGGTTCCGCCCAAGCCCCTGCCGCTCATCCGCGCCATCACGGTCGATGGCGTGGCTGTGCCCGAAGACGAGATCCTGCGGGAGGCGCAGAACCATCCGGCAGACAATCCCGGAAAGGCGCTGCGCGCCGCTGCCGAAGCACTGGTGATCCGTCAGCTCCTTCTGGGCGAAGCGGCAAGACGCGGGCTTGCAGGCGAGGGGGAACGCGACGAGAAAGGCCGGACCACCTCGGCCGACGATGCGGCCATCCATGCGCTGCTGGAGGCCGAACTCGACGTGCCCCGCGCCGGTGCGGAGGAGTGCCGGCGTTATTATGAGAACAACCGGCAGCGCTTCATGAGCGAGCCGCTGTTTGAAGCCCGCCACATCCTGATCGCCGCGCCTGAAAGCGATGAGGAAAAGCGCATCGCGGCGCACCGCCTCGCGCAGGAACTGTGCAATGCGCTGGCCTCCGATCCGTCGGCCTTTGCCGCGCTCGCCGCGCTGCACTCGGCCTGTCCGTCGGGCAGTCAGGGCGGCAATCTAGGCCAGCTTTCGCCCGGCAGCACCGTGCCCGAATTCGAGAAGGCGCTGGAAGGCTTGGCGGCCGGCGAGATCGCGCCGGGGCCGGTCGCTTCGCGCTTTGGCTATCACGTCATCGCACTCGACCGCGTGGTTCCGGCACGTGAACTTCCATTCGAACTCGTCGAGGACAGAATTGCCGCCTGGCTGGAAGCCCAGTCATGGTCGCGCGCTTCCGCGCAATACATCGCGATCCTCGCCGGAAAGGCGGACATTTCCGGCATTGAGATCGGCGCGGCGGACAGTCCTCTCGTACAGTAGCGGGGATGTCATGGAACATATGGAGGAGAAACGCAGGCTGATGGTGGAGGCGCTGGAGGAGCGCCCGCCGGACGCGCTGCTGCGCGAGCCGCTTGATTACATCTTTGCCGATCATTTTCGGCAGCGGATGCTCTGCAACCTGCTCGACGCGATGGTCTCGGAGGGTGAGCGCGACCTCGCGCTCTCCCGGCATATTCTGGCGTTTCTGCGCCGTGACTTCGGGCTTCATGTTCTGGATGAAGAGCTGGATCTGTTTCCCGTGCTTCTTGAGCGCGCTCTGCCGGAGGACCGCATGGAAGATGTGGTCAGCGAACTGTGCGCGGAACACTCGTCCGACAAGCTCGACGCAGACGAACTGTGCCGCGCGCTGGACGCGCCGGAAAAACAGGGCAGGGGCTGGAAGGGCCTGTTCACCCGCTTTGCGGCGAACGAGCGCCGGCATCTGATCGTGGAGAACGCCATCGTCATCCCCATGGCGCGCATCCGGCTCGAGCCGGACGACCTCACGCGCATCGGCCGGCATATGGCGGAACGTCGTGGGATCACCTTCCCCGAAAACGCGGAAGGAAGCGCCAGGTGATCCAGAGATCAGGCACTATGGAGAAACCCCATGGGTGAAGCGGCAATATCGATTTCTTGTCCCTGCGACGCCCCTGTCGGTGGAATGCTCAGCGTGGACGAAGCGCGTCAACGCCTTTACCCCCTGCTGACGCCGGCCAGCGCGACGGAGAACCTGCCTCTGGCAGAGGCCGCCGGGCGCATCGTTGCAAAACCACTTCATGCGTCATGCCCGATGCCATTCTTCGACAATTCGGCGATGGATGGTTTCGCCGTCAGTCTTACGGACTTCGAAAACGGACCGCCGCATGCGCTGCCGATCAGCGGCGCGGTTGCAGCGGGCGATCATGGGGCGCCAGCCCTCGCGCCGGGTGCCTGTATGCGCATCTTCACCGGCGCGCCCATTCCAGCCAATGCGGATGCAGTCGTGCCGTTTGAACAGACAGCGGAAGAGCAGGGCTGCGCCGCGTTCTTCAAAACGCCGCGACCGGGCGCGCATATCAGGCGCGCTGGCTGCGATATCGCGCGCGATGCTGTCCTTGTCGCGCCCGGAACCCGGATGAGCGGGCGCTATGCCGGGCTTCTGGCAGTCAATGGGCATCTCTCGGTGACCGTCTATCGCCAGCCCCGCATCGGCGTTTTCTCGACCGGCGACGAGCTGGTGGCTGGCAGCGGCGAAAGACGCGCCTTTGAACTGCACGACGCCAACCGCCCCATGCTCCTGATGATGCTGCAGGAGATGGGTTGCGCGCCGGTCGATCTCGGCATCCTCCCGGACGATCCCTTTGAAACGCGCCAGTTCCTGCATCGGCATGCCGGCGACTTCGATCTGCTCATCTCCTCCGGCGCGGTATCGGTCGGTGGCAGGGATTTTCTGAAAGGCGCGTTTTCGTCCGCCGGTGGCGTTATCGACAGCTGGAAAGTCGCCCTGAAACCCGGCAAGCCGGTCATGTTCGGTCGCATCGGCAAAACGGCGTTTCTCGGCCTTCCGGGAAACCCGATGGCGGCATGGATCGGCTTCCAGCTGTTCGGCCGCATGGCGGTCGAGCGGCTATCGGGAAGAGCAACGCAGCCTGTCGAACCCGTGCGCGCCATCACCGAGGGCGTCATACGCCACAGGCTTGGACGGCGCGAATATGTGCCGGTGCGCGTCGTGTCGCACACCCATCGCGGACAGCCGCTTCTGGCGCGCATCGGCCATGGCGGATCTGCGTCGCTTTATCCTCTGTGTTTTGCCGATGGAGTGGCCATTATCGAAGCCACAACCGGCGATGCCGAGGCGGGCGAGGAACTCGATTTCCTCCCCTTCGTGCAAGGAGTTTTGGAATGACGAACACCATCCCGGCCATAGCGGCGGTCCGCTTCAGCGGCGGCGATCCCATCGACGCGCTGCTCGCGGATGCCGCCGCGCGGTTGCAGTCGCAGAACATTGTCGTTGAAGGCTTTGTCCAGCTCGAACGCGACCTTTCCGAAAACTGCTGCGCGGCCATGCATCTGGAAGACATCCGCAATGGCGCGGTCTGGCTCATTTCACAGGAACTGGGGCAGGGGTCGTCCGGGTGCAGGCTCGATCCGCATGCGCTGGCCGATCTGTGCGGCCCGCTTCTTGAGCGTGTTCGCGAAAAGCCGGATCTTCTGATCCTCAACCGTTTCGGCAAGGGGGAGATGCTCGGCGGCGGTTTTCGCGCGGCAATCGAGGAAGCCTTCATGCTGGGCATTCCGGTGCTGGTGGCGGTTCGGGATGAATATGCGCAGGCCTGGCAGGACTTCACGGAAGGGTGCCACACGGAACTCCAGCCAGATCCGGCGCGCATCGACGCGTGGCTCGCAACCCATGTGGTGCGCAAGGATGCCCGCAATGCCGCATGAACCCGCACCGCCTCATGAGAATGAACGCGCCGGCCTCAGCATCGTGGCGCTGGTCATATCGGATCGCGCAAGCCGGGGTGATTATGAGGACCGTGGCGGCCCGGCCATCGCCGAATGGCTTCAAGAGAACATCGCTTCTGCCTTCCATCTCGAAATTCGCATCATCAGCGACGGGCGGGCCCGTGTCGGCGATGAACTGATGAGGCTCTGTGATGAAGAGAATGCAGCGCTCATCCTGACCACCGGCGGCACCGGTCCCGCTCCGCGCGATGAAACGCCCGAAGCCATGCAGGATGTTCTTGAAAAGGAGCTGCCGGGTTTCGGCGAGCTGATGCGCCAGCGCAGTCTTGAGGAAGTGCCGACCGCCATCCTCTCACGCCAGACCGCCGGAACACGCGGAAAGACACTTATCGTCAATCTTCCGGGAAAGCCGGCAGCAATCCGCACATGCCTCGACGCCGTGTTTCCGGCCATTCCTTATTGCCTCGACCTGATCGGTTCGCCCGGTCTGGAAACGGCGGGCGAAACCGGCAAGGCATTCAGACCAAAGTGAAGCATGAACAATGGCTTATTCGCATAAACATGAAGTTCTGAATAAAGCAAATCCTCTCACCGACCTCACAGCTCCAGCCCTCACAGTCCTCCTTGCGCCGCTTCTCGGCCGGGTCGTCAAAAGCCTCTCGCGCAAGCACCCCGCAATCTTCGAGCGCCTCGGACCGCATACGAAGACAGGCTATATCATCGACCCGACAAACCTGCCTTTCGCTCTCTTCCTTCAGCCGGATCCCGAACGCCCCGTGCTGCGCGCCGTCGCCCGCCGGGCGCTGCCGGCGCATGAGGCGCTGATCCGTGGCAGCTTCGACACATTGTTCGAACTGATCGATGCAGATGCCGATGGCGACGCCGTCTTCTTCTCCCGCGACCTGATCATCGAAGGCAATACGGAGGCCGTGGTGAGCCTGCGCAACGCGCTCGACGATGTCGACGGATCGATTGCCGCCGATACGGCCGACCTGTTCGGCCCGCCAGGCAGGCTTGCGCTTGGCTTCCTGCGAAGCCGGGCTGACGCGCGTTCACAAAGGAGCTCGACATGACACTTGCAGAACTGGTGTGCCCGGCCGGTACACCGGCAGCCTTGCGCACGGCCGTGGATGCCGGCGCGGACACCGTCTATTGCGGCTTTCGCAATGCGACGAATGCGCGGAACTTTCCCGGTCTGAACTTCAGCACCGACGAACTCGCCACAGCCGTCGCCTATGCCCATGCGAAGGGCTCGAAAGTGCTTCTCGCGCTCAACACCTATCCGCCTGCGGGCCAGGTGGATCTGTGGCGCGAGGCGGCCGACACCGGCGCGCGCATCGGCGTTGACGCCTTCATCGTCGCGGATATGGGCGTTGCCCGGTACATCGCCACGAAATACCCGGAAATCCGCCTGCATCTCTCGGTGCAGGCCGCAGCATCCAGCCCTGAAGCCATCCGCTATTACTGCGAGAGTTTCGGTGTGAAACGCGTCGTCCTTCCGCGTATCCTCACCATCCCCGAAATCCGGCGCATCGCCCAGGAAATCCCCTGCGAGATCGAGACCTTCATCTTCGGCAATCACGGGCTGATGGTGGAGGGGCGCTGCAGCCTGACCAATTACGTCACCGGGCTTTCCACCAATATGGATGGCGTGTGCTCGCCGGCGGCCGACGTGGAGTATCGCCGGGAGGGCGATGGCGCGGTTTCCAGCTGCCTCTCTGGCTACGTGATCGACCGTTTCGGGCCGGACGAGATGGCCGGCTATCCGACGATCTGCAAGGGGCGCTATCAGGCGCCGCATCGTCCCGAAGGCTATTACGCCTTTGAAGAACCCGTCAGCCTGAACCTCGCACGCCTCCTGCCCGAACTGATCGACGCCGGCGTCCACGCCTTCAAGATCGAGGGGCGGCAGCGCTCCAAGAGCTATGTGCGCAACGTCGTGTCCGCCTTCCGCAATGCGGTGGACGATATTCGCGCCGGCAGGGAGGCGAACATTGCGGGTCTCCTGCAACTCACCGAAGGCGGCCGGGAAACGCAGGGCGCATTCGAAACGAAGAAGTGGAGATAAGCCGATGCCAGCCGCTCTGACGCTTGGGCCGATAGCCTATCACTGGCCCGCCGAACGCAAGCGCGATTTCTATGCGCGCATTGCCGACGAGGCCCCGCTCGAAACCGTTTATCTGGGGGAGGTGATCTGCTCGAAACGCGCGCCCTTCTTCGAGCGCGACATGCCGGACATCATCGAGCGCCTCGAGAGAGCCGGGAAGACCGTGGTTCTGTCATCGCTTGCCGAAGTCATGCTGCCGCGCGAGCGGCAGGCCACGCGCGCACTCTGCGAAATGGAAGGCGCCGAGATCGAAATCAACAATGCAGCCGGCCTTCATGCACGGGCCGGCGCACCACACCGCATCGGTCCGTTCCTCAACGCCTATAACGAAGCGACCATCGCCTGGCTGGCGCAGAACGGCGCGACGCATGTGTGCCTGCCGCACGAACTGCCGCGCGCCTCACTCGCCCATGCCGCCAAGGCAGCAGGCGAAATCGCCATCGAGACCGAGTTTCAGGTGTTCGGCCGCGCGCCGCTTGCCGTTTCCGCACGCTGCTACCATGCCCGCGCCCATGGCCGTCACAAGGACAATTGCCAGTTCGTCTGCGAGGACGATCCCGATGGCATGCCGCTCCTGACCGCCGACGGGACGCCGTTCCTCAGGGTGAACGGAATCCAGACCCAGTCTGAAAGCTATATCTGTCTCGTTCGGGAGATGGCCGAGCTTGTCGCAATGGGCATCCGGCATCTGCGGCTCATGCCGCAATCGGTCGACATGGTTGCAGTGGCGGAGACTTTCCGGGCCGGTCTCGACGGCAGGATCGACAGCGAGGAAGCGCTTGCGCAGCTCTCGGAAACCTGCGCTCAAACGCGCTTCAGCAACGGCTTCTTCCACCGTGTCGCCGGGCGCCGGATGGTTGCTGGCTCGATGCTGGCTTCCTGATTTGGTGATTTCATTTTTTACAAACGAAAGCTCCGGTAATTCATTGTTTTTACGTTGTTATGCGCCTCACATAAGAGGCGCATAACTGCGCATTTCAGCCTTGACGGGCGAGGGCCGCGTCCACCGCCAGCCCCAGCCTGTCGACAATCAGATCAATGGTTTCGGCGTCGACATTGTAAGGCGGTGCGAGCAGCACGTGGTCGCCCGATACGCCATCAATGGTGCCCGCTCCCGGATAAACCATCAGGCCAGCCGCCATCGCTTCTTTCTTGATCGCCGCGCCGATGCGCCGTTCAGGCGAAAACGGCGTTTTGGCGTCGCGATGCTCGACCAGCTCGATGGCCTGCAGAAGCCCGCGCCCGCGCACATCGCCCACATGGGGATGGTTGCCGAAACGCGCCTGAAGCCGCTCCTGAAGCTGCGCGCCACGCGCACGCACATTGGCGAGCAGGTCGTCGTCGCGGATGATCTTCTGAACTGCAAGTGCCGCCGCGCAGGCAAGCGGATGAGCCGAATAGGTGTGCCCGTGCACGAAACCGCCGCTGCCATTGACGATGGTGTCATAGACATTGGCCGTACACATCACCGCCGCGATGGGCTGATATCCGCCGCCCAGTCCCTTGGCGAGCGTCAGGATGTCGGGCGTTACATTTTCCTCTTCGCAGGCGAGGAACGTGCCCGTGCGCCCGGAGCCACACATCACTTCATCGAGGATGAGAAGCACGCCATAGCGGTCGCAGATCTCGCGGATGCGGCGGAAATAACCGGCCTCGGCGGCCACTGCGCCAGCCGTTGCGCCCACCACGGTCTCCGCCAGGAACGCCACGACGTTTTCCGGCCCGAGCTCGAGGATCTTGTCCTCCAGAAGGTTCGCTGCGCGCAGGGCATAGTCTTCCGCGCTTTCGCCTTCTTTCGCATAGCGATAGGCAAAGCAGGGCTCGATCTTCGGCTCTTCCAGAAGGAAGGGGCCATAGGGCTTGCGCCGTGGCGGGTTGCCGCCGACGGAAAGCGCGCCCAGCGTGTTGCCGTGATAGCTCTGATGGCGGGAGATCACGAGCTTGCGCGATGCTTCCCCGCGCTCCAGGTGATATTGGCGCGCCATCTTGATGGCCGCTTCAACGGCCTCGGAACCGGAGCCGACCAGATAGACCTTGTCGAGCGGGACCGGGCTTGCCGCGCACAGATGGTCGGCCAGCGCCTCGGCGGCAGCCGAGGTGAAGAAGCTCGTATGCGCATAGCTGATTTCGCTCATCTGGCGCTGAACGGCCTCGAGAACGCGCACATCGCCATGGCCGATGCAGGAAACGGCCGCGCCGCCGCAGGCGTCGATATAGCGCTTGCCGGTCTCGTCGGTGATGTAGGCGCCAGCCCCTTTCACTGCGAGCGGCAGCGGCTTTTTCGGGGAGCGATGAAACACGTGGGTCATTGGGACGTCTCTGTTATCGCGCACGACGGTGCGCGTGGTAGGAACCGGATGTGTAAAGCTGTTCTTCGATGTGGCCGATCCGCTCCATGGCCGTGTCCTGCAGCTCGGTCAGCATGGCCGCTGCAAGCCCCTCGACAACGCCGACGGCGGAAATAACGGAGGGGAAGAAGGACGGGCTCTCTGCGGAGAACAGTAGGCAGGTGGAGGCGTGCGGTTGAAGCGGCGTGGCGCGGCTGTCGGCCAGGCTGATCAGGCTTGCACCCGACTTTGCGACAGCCTCGGCCACCATGTCGATTTCGCGCGCATAGGGCTGGAAGTTGATCGAGAGAACCGCATCGCGCTCGGTGAGCATGGAAAGGTCGGCCACCAGCGATGAGCCTTCGCTGCCGAGAAACTCCACGTTCGGGCGCAGCATCTTGCAAAGATAGGTGAAGGTGAGGCCCGGTCCCCGGCAACTCATGAAGGCGGCCACATAGATGCGCTCGGCATGGGCGAGCGTGCGCGCCGCCGCCGTGATGTCCTCAAGCGCATTGCTTTCGAGCGCAAAGGCGAGGCTCGCCTCCTGCGCGCGAAACGTTTCGCTGAGAAGCCCCGCGCCCTTGTCCTGCTGCACGGCTGCCACCGCCTTGTCGGCATAGCGGGCCGGGCCGGTGCGGAAACTGTTGGCGTAGACCGCCCGCAGTTCCGACCAGTCGGCAAAGCCCAGCGTGCGCGCCAGCCGCACCAGCGTCGCCGGCGCAATGCCGGCGCGTGTGGCGATCTCGCGCATGGAGAGCAGCACCACATCGTCGGGATGATCGATCAGATAGCGTGCGCCATCGGCCAGTCGACGCGGCAATGCATCGATCTCGGCAATCATCCGCTGGCTCAGGGCTTCAAGGGTAGGGGCCTCGGTCATGGTGTCACCCGCTTATCAGGCTGGGCAACCACAGAACGGTCGCCGGGAAGGCTATGAGTATGGCCACCGTCACCACATCGGCAAGCAGGAACCAGCCCACGCCGCGGAAGACGTCGCTGATCGACACCCTGTCCGCCACGACATTCTTGATCACGAACACATTGAGCCCGACCGGTGGCGTGATGAGACCGATCTCCAGATATTTGGTGATCATCACACCCGCATAGATGAGGCTGATGTCCGCCGTCTCGAAGATCGGCAGCAGAACGGGAAGCGTCAGAAGCATCACGCCGATCGGGTCGAGGAACATGCCCAGAACCAGATAGATCAGCGAGACGGCGATGATGATGAGCAGCGGCGACATGTCCTCGCCGATGAGACCCTGAACGTAATCGGGGAAGCCGGCGAAGGCGAAAAGGCGGGTGAGCAGCGCTGCGGCCACGGCGATCAGGAAGATGGCCGAGGTGGAGCGGATGGTCTCGAACGCGGCGTCTTTCAGCGACTGCCACGAGAGCGTGCGCTTGGCGAAACCGATGGCGATGGCCGCCAGCGCGCCGATGGCACCCGCTTCCGTCGCCGAGAAGAGACCGGCAAAGATGCCGCCGAAAACCGTGATGACAAGCAGGAAGAGCGGCCAGGTCTCGCCGAGCGCCAGAAAGCGCTCACGCCAGTCGACGCTCTTCTCGCGCGGAGCCAGAGACGGATTGTACTTCACCCGCATCAGGATCATCAGCGCATACATGAGCGCAGTGATAAGCCCCGGAATGACCGCGCCGATGAACAGTTCGCTGACCGGCACTTCGGCAAAGACGGCGTAAAGCAGCAGGATCGTGCTCGGCGGAATGAGCGAGCCCATGGTGCCGGCAGCCGCAATGGTGCCAACGGCAAGCTTCGCGTCATAGCCACGGTCGAGCATGGCCGGCACGGCAATCTTGCCCATGGCCGCCGCACAGGCAACGGAGGAGCCGGTAACGGACGAAAAGAGTGCTGCACCACCAACCGACGAGATGGCAAGGCCGCCCGGCAGGAAGTTCAGCCAGGCCCGCGCCACGCGGAACAGACCGTCGGTCAGACCGGCGGAGAAGCAGACATAGCCCATGAACAGGAACATGGGGATGGCGCTCAGGCTCCAGTGTGCGGCAAAGGCATGCGGAACCGAGCGAAGAACGCCCCAGGTGGCCCGCTCGCCAACCAGAATATACATGCCGACAATGGCGACGAGGCCAAGGGCTGCCGCAACGGGAACGCGCAGCGCCAGAAGGATCATGAGCGCGCCAAGCGCCCAGTAGACGAGTGTGATGCTATCCACGATAGGCCCCTAGATGTCGCTGGTTTCGGCTTTGGTCGAAGCGGCGCGGCCAACGGCGCGCACGGCCCGGACAAAGCATAGAAGGGCCGTCAGGAAGCCCGCCACCGGCAGGAAGAAACGGGGCGGCCAGGTGATGACGGGGATCATGCCGATGATGAACTCGCCTTGCCGATAGGCGCGCATGGCCTGCTCGAAACCGGCATAGGCGATGAGCGCGAGGAACACGCCGAAACACACAAGGGCGATCGCATCAAGCACGGCCTGCGCACGGGGTCCGAGCCCCTGGTAGAACAGGTCGACGGCAATGTTTTCGTTGCGCCATTCCACATTGAGCAGAGGCAGGAAGATCAGCGCCGGCATCCACCAGTCCGAGACGATCTCGAGCGTTGAGGGCATGGGCTTGCCAAAGAGGTAACGCCCGCCAACATCAAGGCAGATCTGGAACATCATGACGACGAGGCAAAGGCTTGCCGTAAGCGCGAGAAGACGCCCCAGCCTGCCCAGGAAGACATCGATTTGTTGCATGGAATATCCGGCGTGTCAGAGAGAAGGGGCGGCGCTCATGAAGCGCCGCCGCGACCGGCTCAAAGGCCGTATTCGTTTTCCGAAAGCTTGTCGAAGATCTCGGTCTTCATGCGCTCGGCAAACGCCTCGCCGGAAAGACCGGAAGCCGTGATCTCTTCCCATTTGGCAAGCGATGCCTGGTAGCTCTCGATCAGCGCTTGCGCATTCTCGACGCCGTAGACGTCCTGCGCCTTCTCGACGATGGAGGCGATGTCCTGGCTGTTGAAGGCGGCAATTTCCGTCTCCAGCGCTTCCGGCTTGTCGAGAACCTTCATGCCGTGGTCGGCGGCTTCTGCCTTGGCGTCTTCGTTCTGCGCCACATAGGCTTCGGTGGTCGCGACGATGGCGTCAGCCATCTCGTCGAGCAGAACGCGACGGTTTTCAGCGCTCAGCTCCATCCACGCGTCCTTGTTGAACGCAAGCAGCGGACCGGAATTGTAGACGCCGAAGCTGCCCAGCGTGATCGTGTCGGCCACATCCCAGAGCGAATGCGTCTTCAGCGAAGCGGCAGGCTGCATGGCGATGTCGATCACGCCCTTGTCCAGCGCCTCGTACATTTCCGAGCTGGAGGTGTGCACGACGGTCGCGCCGGCCTCGCCGATCCAGCGATCCCATGCGCCACCGGGCGAACGGATGCGCTTGCCGGCCACGTCGCCGGTCTGGGTCACGTCTTCCTTGCTGATCAGCGCATAGGGCGCCGTCGCGTAGCTGCCGGTGTAAACGACGTTCTGCTTGGAAAATTCGTCAACGCAGGGCGCGCAGTTGAGCAGCGTGAACTCGGTCACGGCAGCGGCAACGGCCAGTGAATCGCCGCTCAGCATGGCGAGTTCCGCAACGAGCTGGCTGGTCGGCAGCTGGGCCGGGTTGTAGGTCAGCGCCAGAACGGATGCATCGGCAACGCCGTCGCCAAGACCGGTCAGCGTTTCCTTGCCGCCCAGCAGAGCGCCGCCGGAAACCAGGTTGAAGGTCACATCACCGCCGGAGGCCTTGGCCACGGCCGGGAAGTAGGTTTCATAGCCAGCAAAGATCGTCGGATGCGACGGCGCGACCCAGGAGCTGACGGTGAGTTCGATGGCAGCGGCGCTGACGGAGCTTGCGGCAAGGCCGAGCAGGGCGGCAGTAATTGTCTTCTTCATGTTTCCCTCTGTTCTTTCAGGTTGAAGCGCTCCCGAGGCACATTTCGGAAGGGCAGTTGTGAAACGTCAGCCATGGCTGGCCCCAGCGTTTCGCAGGACTGGATGACGTCAAACCGGCTGCCGAAAGCAGCGCGGAAATGGTTTTTCGCCTTGGCGAGAAGCACGGGCACCGTGTCGATATCGATGCCGTGAAGGCGGAAATAGGCCGTGTCGTTAGGCGACTGGCAGCCCGTGGTGAGGATCACCCGCAGACCGTTCACGCCGATCAGTGCGGTCGGGCCGAGGTCCACCGGCATGCCGCGTTCCATCGCGTCTTCATTGCGAAAACGGCCATCGGTCACGCAGAGCACCTTGGCCATGCAACGCAGCGGTTCGCCGAACCGGTCGTCAAGCCGTCCTCCCAGCGAGACTTCAAGCGTCGCCCCGGCACCCGCCTCATGGGCTTTTGTCACCAGATCGGGATCGCAGAAAAACGCGAAGACGCTGCCTTCCGGCAGATCGGCTTCCAGAGCCGCTGCAAACAGACCCGGCGTATCGCCAATGCCGCCGGAAAGCGGATTGTCAGAAGGTTCCAGAAACGCGACGCGCGCGCCGCTCGCCCACGGACAGGCCGCGAGCGCCTCATGCGCCGATGGCAGATCCGGCTGAAAGCGGGCCTGCTGCGACAGCATGAAAGCCGCAACCTCGTCCGCCAGTGCGGAGCCTTCGGCTTCGTCGAGACAGGTCACCAGAACGCCGGCATCTGCGACGGGCACATCCGCATAGGCAAAGCTTGCATAGGGGTAGGCTGCGGGGAAGGGCGCGGCGGCAGCATCCGGCGCAAGGATCTGCGCCTTCGCCTCGATGTCACGCATCGGGCCCGGCCCGTCGGTGCGCATGTTGAAGCTCGGAAGAATGCGCCCGATCCGGCGCAGGATCACGCGGGGCTTCAGCCCGCCTTCGACCATGCGGGCAAGCATGTCGAGTGCTGCCTGCGCGGTCTCGGCCATGTCCACATGCGGGTAGGTGCGATAGATGGTTGCCGCGTTCAGCATATCGGCCAGTTCAGGCGCGATGCAGGCATGCATGTCGAAGGAGGCCGCAATCGGCAGATCCGGAAAGCGCTGGCGCAGGGCTTTGACAAGCGTCAGCTCCGGATCGAGATCCGTGGTTCCGATGCATGCGCCGTGAAGCGAGAGGTAGAGCCCGTCGATACCGTCCAGCGATGCGTCTTCGACGATTTCCTTCGTCAACCGGTCAAGCAGCGCCTGATCGACCGGGCCGGCCGGAGCCGCTGATGCGCAACGGGAGAAGACCAGCTCGACGTTTTCGCGCTGCTCGGCCCAGGCGAGCACACCGCCCGGTTCCGTGGACGTGTCCCGGTAGAGTTCGCGAGCTTCTTCGCCGCGGACCCATTCGCGGGCCTGAAACTGCTCCAGACGGGTTTCGCAGACTGAGAATGAGTTTGCCTCGTGCCAGAGCCGGGCGACGCCTATGCGCATGTCGTTTCCAATGGAAATATGAAACAAATGTTCTTTTAATAAGAAAATAGCGCATTTGTTTTGTCAAGCTTAGCCGGCGTGTTTCCGGTTCGCCTGTGGACCACAGCGCAAACGCCTGCAATTGCTGGGTTTTCTGCATAATCGCCACGCGAAGGTCGGGTGTGTCACCGACATTTTTTGAACCCGCGTGTGGTGATCCACTTTTCGCCGATTCTCGTAGTGTTTTGTGACAAAAGCGCAGGAGAACGAGTGAAAATGAGCGAAATTTCCGCAAACCGTCTCGTCTGGATCACCGGCGCCAGTTCCGGCATCGGACGCGCGCTTGCCCTGCGACTGGCCAAATCGGGCTGGCGCGTGGCGGCAAGCGCGCGCAGTGAAGAGGCGCTCCTCAATCTCGCAAAAGAAGTCCCGGAGAGCATTCACCCGTATCCGCTCGACGTGACAGAGATGGATGAAACACGCGCCGTGTTCGAGGCCATCGAAGAAGCGCTCGGGCCCGTGGACATGGCCGTTCTGGGGGCGGGCACCTATACGCGGGATGGCGCGTTCGGTTTCAGCGCAGAAACCGCCGCCAGAATGATATCGGTCAATCTGCAAGGGGCGTGCAATGCGCTCGATCCGGTGCTTCAGGCAATGATGCGGCGGGGCCGGGGGCAGATCGCCATCATGGCCTCGGTCGCCGGTTATACCGGGCTTCCGGGCGGGGCAACCTATGGCGCGACCAAGGCCGCGCTGAACAATCTGTGTGAAGCGATGAAGCCCGAAGCCGAGCGCCGGAATGTTTTGCTCAGCATCATCAATCCCGGTTTCGTCGACACGCCGCTGACGGCGCGCAACGATTTTCCAATGCCGTTCATGATTTCGGCCGACGAGGCCGCAGAACACATTGAACGCGGGCTTACTGACCGCCGCTACGAGATCATCTTTCCATGGAAGATGAAGCTCGCGGTGAAGCTCCTTCACGCACTTCCGGCAGGCCTCAGGTTTGCGATCACGAGAAAGCTGGTGCGCGCGCAGGAAACTGCGTAAGGCGCACCGCGCGCCTCACGGTTTCACAAGCTCGAACTGGACCACATCGATGCGGCCGGTGCGGAAGCCAGTCCGGCAATAAGCGAGATAATAGAGCCACATGCGATAGAAGCGCTCATCGAAGCCGAGCGCTTCTATCTTCTCCCAGGACGCGCGGAAGCGTGTCTCCCATTCGGCGAGCGTGGTCGCGTAATCGGGACCGAAGCGGAGTTCGTCAACCACCGCCATTCCGGCGGTTCCGGCCGCATGTATGAAGGCTGCAGGCGAGGGGAGCATGCCGCCTGGAAAGATGTATTTCTGGATGAAATCCGCATTGCGGCGGTAATGGTCGAAGCGGGTTTCATCAATCGTGATGACCTGCAGAAGCGCACGGCCGTCTTCGACCAGCAGATCACGCACGCGGCTGAAATAGAGCGGCCAGTTTTCCTCGCCCACCGCCTCGAACATCTCGATGGACACGATTTTTGTGAACCGGCCCTGACAGTCGCGGTAGTCCTGCAATCGAATGTCGGCCTTCTCCGACAACCCGGCATCAGACAGCCGGGCGCGTGCATAATCTGCCTGTTCGGTGGAAAGCGTCAGTCCGGTCACATGGCAGCCGGTCTTGCGGATCGCATGTTCGGCAAAGCCGCCCCAGCCGCAGCCGATCTCCAGAACACGGTCATCCGGCCCGATCCCGAGCCGCTCCAGAATGCGGTCATATTTCGCGATCTGCGCCTGTTCCAGATCCGTCTGTCCGTCCTCGTAAAGGGCCGAGGAATAGGTCATCGTGTCATCGAGCCAGAGCCGATAGAACGCGTTGCCCAGATCATAGTGATAGGCGATGTTGCGCCGGCTGCCGCTGCGTGAATTGCGCCGCAGGCGATGCCGGATGAAATCCAGCCGGGAGACGAGCTTCGACGTGTCGAGCACATTCTGCCAGCGGTTTTCATTGGCAAGCGCCAGCTCCATGATCGCATCAAGATCGGGCGTGTCTACGTGCCCGTCGAGATAGGCCTTTGCAAAACCCGTGCTGCCGCCGGAAAGGATCTGCATGAAACCGCGACCGGTGTTGAAACGCAGGGCGGCAGCCGGACCCGGTTTTTCTCCGGCAGCGGTGTAGGTCTGGCCATCGGGAAAGCGCAGGGTGATCCGGCCAATGGTGATCGCATCAGCCCAGCGGCACACGATGCGCTGCCAGAGCGCGCCGTCGATCTGGGTGGAGAGGCCGGAAACGTTCTCAATGTGGCTCATGCTGTTGCACCTTGGGATTGGGGGCGACCAGTGTTTTGGCGACAGGGGTGTCGGCGGGCCGATGGCGGTGAAATGGAACGCCCTTCAGCCAGAGGCGAAGCGCCTCGAAATGAATGGCTCCGGTGACCTTCAGGGTCATCAGCGGATGGCTGAAGAAGAGGCGGATGAGCGCCCCGTCGGTCAGCGTCTGGCGCTTGCCGGAAAAGGAAGCGAAAAGCACCTTTTCGCGCGCCTCACTCTCGCTGATCGAGACCATGACTTCATCACCCGGCGGAGCGATGCGGAAATCATAGCGGCAATCCATCGAGAGGAATGGCGAGACATAAAGCGCCTTGTCGCAGGAATGGCGAATGCTGGGCCTGCCCGTATCGGAGGCCGGGATCACATAGGTGTGGCGCTCGTTGAACGTGTTGCAGACCTCGTAGAGAACGAGCTGCACCGCGCCTCTTTCGTCGCGGCAGAAATAGACGGTGAGGGGATTGAACACATAGCCGAGAATGCGCGGATAACAAAGAACGCTGACCCGCATGGAAGCGGGATCGAACCCGGCCTCGGCGATGCGCGCATCCACCCAGCGGCGCAGGCCGCCCGCAAGACCATCTCCATGGTCGCTGTCGCGGAACGAAAAGAGAGCAGGGCGGTTGTAGCCGAAAAACCGGAGCGCCTTCGACAGGCGCGGCAGTTCGTCCAGATCAAGATCCAGTGCGAACACGCGGTAGCGCAGCCGATGAACGCGCGGCCGGTGGCGCACATGGACCACCTCACCCCGGTATATGGCGGAGTTCCAGCTCATTCGGCTGCCACAAGCGCTTCGTCCCGCCTTGCGGCGGCGGCGTCCGCCCTGCCACTTTTCCACGGCGCGGCGATGCCGGCCAGAAGCTCGGCAGCGCCAAGACCGGCGCGGATGCCGTCTTCGTGGAAGCCGCTGCCGAAATAGGCACCGCAAAACCACGTGTTGCGGTTTCCCTGCAACTGCCAGAGTTGCTTCTGCGCCGAAAGAGCCGCGTGGTTGAAGAGCGGATGCGTGTAGTCGAACGCCTGAATCACGTCTTCGTCCGGAATATCCTGCGAAGGATTGAGCGTGACGAAAAGCGGATGAGCGGGGTCGATGTTCTGGAGCCGGTTCATCCAGTAAGTGACGCAAAGCTGACGGTTGCCGGCCTTCCTGTCGCGCTCGATATAGTTCCAGCTCGACCAGACGCTTTGCCGTTTCGGCATGAGATCCGTGTTCTTGTGCAGGACAGCCGTGTTCGGCGTGTAGGAGAAGGCGCTCAGGAGCCGGTGCTCCGTCTCGCTCGCATCCTCCAGAAACTTGAGTGCCTGATCGGCATGCGTTGCGATTACGACATCGTCAAACCGTTCTTTATGACCCGACGTGTCTGTGACCTCCACGCCATGCTTAAGCCGTCGAACGTTTGCAACCGGCGTGGAAAGCCGCAACTCGCCGTCAAAATCGTCAAGGAGCCGGCGCACATAGGTGCGGCTGCCGCCCGCCACTGTGCGCCAGCGCGGGCGATCCGACAGCGAGAGAAGCCCGTGCCGTTCGAAGAAGCTGATGAAGGCATGCAGTGGGTATTCACGCATCTCCTCAGACGTTGTCGACCAGATGGCTGCGCCCATGGGCAGGAGATGATCGTTGATGAAGCCTTCGCTGTAGCCGGAAAGCCTGAGATAGGAGCCGAGGGTTTCATCGGCATGTTTGCGTTCGATCAGGAGGGAAGGGGCCTCGCGGTAGAACCGAAGAACATCGGCCAGCATCCGCCAGAAACGCGGGCGCACCACATTTGCCTTCTGTCCCAGAAGACCGCGCAGACCGGAACCGGAATATTCAAAACGTCCACCATCCAGAGACGCGGCGAACGACATGTCCGACGGCAGTGTCGGAACGCTTAAGTGATCAAAGAGTGAGACGAGTTCGGGATAATTACGGTCATTGTAGACAATGAACCCCGTATCGACCGCTATCGGACCGGTCTCGGAAGGAACATCCACCGTGTTGGCATGACCGCCCGGGCGGGCATCTGCCTCGTAAAGCGTGACCCGGCGCGACCGCGAAAGGAGCCAGGCGGCCGACAGGCCCGAAATACCACTTCCGATGACAGCAACATGGCCTCTGCTGGCTGGGCGAACTTGGTTGAGCACCGGATTTTTCCTTTTGACGTCTCTTTGAACTCAGATACGCAAGCAAAGCGCGACTGGATTTGCCGGCATGACATTTTTTTGTTTGCTGTGATCCGGAGCGCGCTAGATCGCGTAGTGGCGGGCATGAACCTTGAAATCGGCCCGACAAAGCCTGTGCGACAGGCGCTTTTAATGTTCTCCGGCTCTGCGACGCGGAAGCGCCGCCGCGCCGTGAATCGGGGCGAGATGACCAAGACGACGGATACCGAGCCCAGGGCAGAGATGGCTGATCTCATCGCCAGGATCGGCAGCGATGGCGATATGGAGGCCTTTGAACAGGTTTTCCGCGCCTTCGGGCCGCGGGTGCGCGCATATATGATGCGTCTCGTGCGGGACCCGCAGGCAGCCGAGGAGCTGATGCAGGAAACCATGATGACGGTGTGGCGCAAAGCGGCACAGTTCGACGCCGACAAAGGCAACGCGGCCACCTGGATTTTCACCATTGCGCGCAATCTGCGCATCGATAGCTACCGTCGCTCCAAGAGGCCGGATTTCGACCCGAACGATCCGGCTTTCGTGCCCGACGCAGACCCGACGGCCGATCAGACAATGGAGGCCCGCGATGACGAGCGGCGTCTCCATGCGGCACTTGAAGAGCTGCCGCCCGAGCAACGCAGGCTGCTCGATCTTGCATTTTTCGACGAGGCTTCCCACAGCGAGATCGCCAAGCGCCTCGACCTGCCACTGGGAACCGTGAAATCACGCATTCGTCTGGCGTTCAATCGACTGCGAGCGACGCTGGGAGACAGATCATGAGCATCCAGCACCATATCAGCGAAGAGCTTCTTCTCGATTATGCAACCGGCCAGCTTTCGGAAGGCTGGCGCATTGCTGTCGCCACGCATCTGGCGCTTTGCCCGTCATGCCGCCGGCGTCTGGCCGTGATGGAAATGACGGGCGGCGCGCTCATTGCCGAGCCAATGGATGAAGAGGCAACGCAGGAAGCGGCCAGCGACGAAAGCGCGTCCTGGGAAAGCCTCAGAAAGCGGCTTGCCGCCGACAGGGCGCATACGCCGGACGCTGAACGGCCCGTGAAGGCGAAGGCTTCTTCGCAAGCCGGGCAGATGGTTCTGCCAGAACCATTACGCTCTTATGTGGGCGGCGACGTGGATACGGTGAAATGGCGGCCGCTCGGTCGCGGTGCGTATCATCTGCCCATCGAGACCGATGACGGTACGGCGCGCGTGCGACTTCTGCGCATTCCGGCTGGCAAGCCGGTGCCAGAACACGGCCACAGGGGCAGGGAGCTGACCCTCGTTCTTTCCGGCAGTTTTCACGACGGAGACGATCTCTTTGCGCGTGGCGACTTCGAGGAAGCAGACGAGACGCTGCAGCACCAGCCCATCGCCACCGAAGGCGAAGACTGCATCTGCCTGGCCGTGACGGACGCGCCATTGAAATTCCGCAGCTGGCTGGTGCGCGCCGTGCAGCCAATTATCGGAATCTGACAATCGACGGACAAACGGAGAAAGAGATCGAATGAGCTATCTCGTGGCCTATGTCGCAACAGCGCTTGTGTTCTTCGGGCTGGATTACATCTGGCTGTCACGCGTCGCCACGGGCTTCTACCGCGAGCGCATGGGACGTCTTTTGCTGGACCAGCCCAATCTCGTCGCTGCCGGACTGTTCTATTGCGTCTATGTGGCGGGTATCGTCTATTTCGCCGTCGCGCCATCGCTGAACAATGGCAGCGCGGCCAGCGCGCTTTTCGCCGGCGCCATTCTGGGGCTCATCGCTTACGGCACCTATGACATGACGAACCTTGCGACCGTGAAGAACTGGTCGATTGCGGTGACCTTCGTCGACATTGCCTGGGGCACGGTTCTGACCGGCGTTTCGGCCTGGGCCGGCTATCTGGCGACCGCACGCATCATTGGTTCTGCTGGCTGATCGACACACAATAGTTCCATAATCTATCTTATGCGATCTTTGTGTGTGGTTGGGTGGGTTCAAGTTTGAAGTGCGACTTTGCAGCGGTATCAATCGGTTATCGTATGCAAGGAAACACTATGAAGCGCACCTACTCCCAACTCGATCGTCGCCGTTGACGTCATTGCCGAGAAGCTCGGCCGTCATCGCTCAACGATTTTCCGAGAGCTTGCGCGCAACAAATTCGAAGACGCCGAAATGCCCGAGCTGACCGGCTATTTCTGCGTCGCGGCGAATGGCAAAGCGAAGGAGCGCCGCAGCCGCCATCGCAAGCTCGTCCGGCATCCGAGGCTTCGGGCTGCGATCATCGAGCGGATCAAGCATGGCTGGTCGCCCGGGCAGATCGCCGGTCGATTGGCTTATGAGAGAAGAAGTGTCCGCGTCTGCCACGAGACGATCTACCGCTTTGCCTATTCGGGCGATGGTCAGGAGATCAAGCTGTGGCGCTATCTGCCAGAGAGCCGCGCCCGACGTCGGCCGAGACATGCCAGGCGCCGTCATGGCCGTCGGTTCAGCCCGGAATTGAGCATTTTGCACCGTCCGGACGTCGTTCGGGACAGAAAGCAACTCGGCCACTGGGAGTGCGACCTGATCCAATTCCGCAAGAAATTCGGCAAGGCCAACGTGACGTCACTGGTCGAACGCGTCAGCCGCTTTACCGTCTTCCTGCGCAACAACGATCGCCAATCGAAACCAATTATGGATGGGCTCATCGATGCGCTCGGTCCCCTTCCCCATGCGGCACGGCGCTCAATCACCTTCGACCGTGGCACCGAATTTACCGACTGGCCGTACCTGCAAGCCGGGCTCGGCGTTGAGATCTGGTTCTGTGATCCGCAGTCGCCCTGGCAGAAAGGCACCGTGGAGAATACCAACCGCCGTGCCCGCAGATGGCTCTCGAGAGACACCAACCCGTTGTCGATCGACGACCGGGATCTGCATCAAGTTTGCGCTCACCTCAACGCAACGCCGCGCAAGTGTCTGGGCTTCAGAACGCCGGCGGAAGTGTTCCGCCAGAAGGTCTTGGCGGCAAGGCGATGAACGCGATAGCCTGCCCCTGCTACAAAGTCGCGCTTCGGGTGGAACCCACATTCACAAACAAGAAGGAGTGCTATGCGGGTATGTTAAAAATTGCCCGCTGGCGAGAAGATAAAAACGTGAAATTTAATATTATTAAAAATAAAATGCCGCAAAACTTATCATATTAAAAAATCGCAAATAAATATATACCCAATTGCCTGTCAATTTTAAATTCTATAAACTGAAAAATATACGAAACTCTACATAGAAATATAGTTACAACCAACAATATAATATAATTGCTTTTTATTTATTATTTTACGAATAATATGAAATTACCTAGACGGGAGGGGTTTCGTGAAGAATGGGAGGGGAAGCCTAACAATTGAAGATATTTTGCGGATCAATTCTTTCAGCACCTTCTATGGAAAGCAGTTCGACGTAAGTGATCGGCTCGGAATGGTCGCCATATCGGTGCGAAAACCACTGGAAAGCGCGTCTGTATTTTCTGTCCCGTTTCTGGACGGAAACGAAAGAGGCGTGATGCGGTGCATCAATATCAGGGATCAGACGGAACTACAGTTCAATCTGGATGATGGGGTAGGCGCATTCTCCCCTCGCTGGTCGCTCAACTGCGAACAACTTGCTTTTTGCATAACAAACGGGGAATGGGTGCGTTTGGCCGTCGGCGATCCCAATACCGGCGACGTCAGGACCGTTTCCGATCGCGAGATATGGCTTCGTCCAGGCATGTCACCGGTCGCGTGGCTGGATCAACAGACGATCATTTGCGAGCTGCTGGAGCCTGGAACAAAGTCGGTCGGGGTTGTTTCTGAAACAGCCAGCGCCAGAGCAGTTTTGTCGGACTGGCCCGACGCATGGAAGGGGGCGCGTGCGACCGCGGGGTTGGTTCGCACCCTGCAAGGCGACCGTGGGTTTCCTGTGGGCACATTAGCTACGGTCGATGTCCGATCCGGCGAGGTACGAGAGCATCTAGATATCACCACTGCCCCAGCGGGCGTAGCGGCCTTCGGGTGCCGCGAGCGGCAGATACCCTTCGAACCCGAAAGGTCGCTGGAAGACGATGCACAGACCGGCGAACTGATAGCCGATGGCGTTTATGGCGAAAGTCGAATTCTATGCCGTTCCGGCGAAAACGGAACGTTCGTAATCCTCAATACTGGGGGCGGCGGCGATGTGGTGGTCTACCGCGCGGACGAATTCCTGATCAACCGTGGCCCGTTCTCGAATGAGATCGTCGAGTTCGGGGGAAATGGAAGCGCGAAAGACCGCTACATTCTCATTGAGCAGTGTGATGGTAACGGGCGCAAGCCGGTCGTTCTTAGTATCTATCCTGGATATCTCGTCAGGGAGGATCGAACACGGTTCCGTAACATCAACAACATTTCCAGCTTAAACCCCTACCTTCTCGCTTCGATGGGATTCGCGATTGTCCGGCCCGAGGTCGATCTGTCCGAAGTTCCTGCGGGCGGTGTTGCATCACAAATTGAAGTCGCGGTTTCGCGCTGCGTGGAAAATCTGGTCGAACATCGAAATATCGATGGGTCGAACGTCCATGTTCTAGGTCACAGCTTGGGAGGATGGGCTGCGCTCCTGATAGCGACTAGAACCAACCTATTCCGCAGTGTGATTGCCTGTTCCGCACCAACGAACCTCATATCGCTCCACGGAGAAATAGACGTTCGGTCGCGGTACGGAGACGACTTCACATACATGTCGAGTCTGTACGAAAGCGTCTTCAAGCTTTCCGGTCCGCCTTGGCGCCAGCTGGATACATATGTGGAGCACAGCCCCCTATTCGGGGTCGACGCCATGAATATCCCCGCGCTCCTCGTACATGGTGACCTAGACTACGTGCCGATATCGCAGGCCGAAGAGTTCATGAGTGCGATGGAATATTCCGGTAAGGATGCGCGGTTGCTGCGCCTGGCGGGCGAAGGCCATGTCCTTGCGAACCCGCATAATATGCGCGCGTTTGTGGCTTGCGTAGGCGACTGGCTGTCAGAGCATCACAGCTGATAGATAAAGAGTTGCAGATGCCCGGAACGCAGGGGTACAAAGAGAACGCAAAAGCACTCGCGGACCAATACGAAATGATCACGTTGGCGGAGGCTCACAGGGATGCGCTCCATCTCTTTCCCCAGCCTCTCGCGCCAGACTGTCTCGTCGATGCTCAGCAACGCATGCTACTCGCGGCCTGGTTCGGCTCGGGAGCGCCCTCGGCTTTCGCTTCGCGCCACGTATTCCCAAAATCGGCAATCGGCCGGTTGCACATCAACCTGACTGGCGACTACCGCTGGGCCAAGGGCGCTCCAGACGATCATCTGCGACCGTTCCATCAGGCAGCCCTCAAGCAAAGCCAGGTTGGTCCTCGGCGTATATCTGGGCCCGTCCTATGTGCTGCTCGATATGCAGTTTCATTCGACTGGCCGGCGGCCTAAGACGTGGCTTTCGTCACGTTCTGGAGATTCTCATGAAATTCGTCTCAGCCTTCCTGATTGCGGTCAGTCTTTCCGGGCCGGCGCTCGCCGCCGACGCGGCGCTCAGTGACCTGATCTGGACTGGCAAGAATGCCGAAGCGATCAAGGCCATGCAGAGCGATCCGGCTCTCGTCACGGCGAAGCTGGACGGCTACACGCCGCTGCATCTGGCGAGCATGGTTGGCAATAAAGAGCTCGCCAAATTTCTCATCGACAATGGCGCGGACGTCAATGCGCGTGATTTCGAAGGCTATTCGCCGCTCGTGCGCGCAAACGCGAATGGCAATGACGAGATCGCGAAGATGCTGACTGACAAGGGCGCGAAGGAACTGCGGCCCTGATTTGATCTGACTGACATGCGCCGGATGGATTTTTCACCCGGCGCGGTCTCATCGTCCCTAAGGGCGAAGCGCCTGAATGCGCGCCTTGTCGAGCTTCACCGGCAAACCCTTTTCATCGAATGGCTGTTTGAAGGTGAAGGCCACGGGCGTCGGGCCATGCTCGTGCAGATACGCATGCCGCCGCACGGCTTCGGCCCAGTCTGGATAGGCTTCTTCGTGATGCCACCACATCGCCAGCGGTGGCCACTGCGGCTTTTCAAACCAATCCCGGCCACGCCTGAGCGCCTCGGCGTGAAGCCCGAAATAGGTGAAGGAGAAGAGCGCTTCCATGTCTGTCCATAAGGACAGCGTGGCCGGAGACCATCCATCCCCCCTCTCCTCGTAGAAACGCGGATAGACCTCCTCGCCCCAGGACAAGGGGCCGGGATCCGATGCATAGCCGGAGCGTGCAATCAGCCCCTCGGCCTGATCGACCAGCTCGAATATGGGATCATTCCGCCGGTGAAAGCCATCATTGGCCGGATCATCCGCCGGTTTGGAAAACACACCGAACGTGTAGAGCGCGAGCGGCATTCCTCACGCGTCCGCGAGCGCCGCATCGTAGGCCGCGACGGTGGAACGCGCCTTCTGGCGGACGGTTTCGACGCTGTCGCCGGGCCTGTAGAGCCCTGTGGCGAGACCGAAGGCGCGCACTCCGATGCGGACATAATCCTTTATGGTGGCGTCCGAAACGCCCCCCACTGCACAGACGGTCGCATCGGCGGGCAGGATCGCCTTGACGGCGGCAATGCCCGATACGCCAAGCGCGGACGCCGGAAAGAATTTGAGCGCCGTGGCACCACATTTGTGGGCCAGAAGCGCCTCGGAGGGCGTGAAGACGCCCGGCATGGAGACGAGCCCGCGCTCGACAGTGCGGCGGATCACATCCGCGTCCGTGTTCGGGCTCACAACGAGCTTTGCGCCCATATCGGCAAGCCGGTCGACATCTTCGACATCAAGCACCGTCCCGGCGCCAATCAGCGCCCTCTTCCCGGCTGCTGCGAGCGCCGCCTCGATGGATCTGAAGGGATCCGGCGAGTTCAGCGGAACCTCGATGGAGGTGATGCCCTCTTCGATCAGCATTTCGGTCATGGGCACGACTTCCGGGGGGCGAATGCCACGCAGGATCGCGACAAGCGCGCGGTTCGTTCCGGGCCAGTTCTTGTCTAAAACATCCATCATTTCACATCCCAGATCTGGCGCGCAGAACGGTAAAGCCCGTTGCGCGAAGCGGTTTCCGCATCGATCAGCGTCACGGTAAAGCCGGCGCGCGCAAGCGCTGTCTCATAAAGGGCCGACACGCCGCCGGAGGCAATGAGCGTGACAGCGGCATCCGCACCATAGAGCGAGCGGGCTGCGGCCACTTCACCGCCGATCAGGAGGCCGGAAAGATGTGCGGCCCCGTCGTCGCGTGGCTCATAGCCCAGAAGCTGTGCAGCGCGGACGCCGAAGAGGCCGGACAGGCTCGCATCGGGCTGGGCGATGGCGCGCTCGAGTGCGGCAAGAAACGCCGCGTCATCGCTTTTCACCACGCTTTCGGCATCCACCGCGTGTTGCAGAATGGCGTGCCGGGTGAGAACGGAAAACAGCTCCCCCGTCATGAAGGTGCTGAAACGGGTGACCGCGCCTGCCTCCACGCGCACCCATTTGCTGTGGGTGCCCGGCATGCAGACGAGAGCGCTGCCAAGCGCCTCGACGGTGCCCAGCAATTGCGTTTCCTCGCCGCGCATGACGTTCGGGGAAGATGCGTCATTGAGCGAAATGCCGGGCAGAATGCGAATGTCGGCAGTGGCGTCTGCGATCCGCGCGGCGTTGAACGGCAGTTCGGAGAGTGCGGCCGGCGCGGGCACGTAGGGCGCTTCCAGCCAGCCCTGACGCGCCCCGGCCATGCCGCAGATCACGACAGGCAGGTCTGCGGGTGCTCCGGCCTTTGCAAGATGGGCGTCAAGAACGGGCTGAAACCCCGCGCCCGAAGCGCAGTGCATCATCCCCTCGCCGCTTCGGCTCTCGGCCAGAACGGCGCCTGCTTCATCCAGAAGCCACAGGCGAAAGCTGCTGGTGCCCCAGTCAACGGCAGCGCAAAAAGGCGCGAGAGTTTGTGTCATTACCCCTCCCCGGTACGACGCCGACGAACGGTCGACCGGTTTCTCAATACCGGGCCAGACGGTTTTGATGAAGAGGGCGCGGCCACAAAATCAGGAAAGGTCAGCGTTCTCCAAGGCTTCGGCTGAACTGGGCGGTGATCGGCGCAATGAAATAGCTGATCAGGCGGCGCTCTCCGGTGATGGCGTCCACACTGGCCGTCATGCCGGGCCGCAGCGCGAGCTGGCCGGACGGAGACTGGAGGAATGCGGCCTCCGGCTTCATGGACACGGCGAACCCCCAGCGCCCGGATGAGCCTGTTTCAATTGAGTCGGTCGCGATATCGGTGATCTCGGCAATTGCGGTTCCGAAACGCTCGGCCGGATAGGCATCGAGACGAACACGCACCTTCTGGCCAACTTCGAGAAAGCCGCTGTCTTCGTTCGAAAAGAGCGCCTCCAGCTCAAGCGCGCTGTCGCCCGGCACGATCCGCAACAGCTCCTGCCCCGCCTGCACGACACCGCCAATGGTGGTGATCTGGAGCTGCTCGACGGTGCCTGACACGGGGGCGGTCAGCGTGGCAGCCGCGATGCGCTCCTTCAGGGCGCGCTGCTTTTGCCGCAGCACGGCAAGACGCAGTGCGATCTCGTCGCGCCGTTTTAAGGCGGCGCTGCTTCTGCTGCTGAAAAGGCCTCGCCACTCGGCCTGCAATACACCGGCCTCTGCCTGTTTCTGCTCTGCCTGGCGTTCGGCGATGATCCTGTCGTTTTCCAGACTGTCGAACAGTTTGCGCACATCCAGATAGTTGCTGCGGGACACCGCGCCACGCTTCAAGAGTTTCTCAACCGCCTGCAAACGTTCGTTCTGGATTTCCAGAGCGGCCTCGGTCTGTGCAATTCTTCCCTGAATGACGTCGCTTTCACGGCTGTTTGCCTCGATGCGGGCATCGGCGCGCCTTAGAGTGTCGGCAAAGTCCTTCAGATCGGCGGAGAGAAGGCGTTTCTGTTCCGTCATCCCCGCCTCATCGACAGCATCGATCCTGAAACCTTCCGTCACCTCGGGAGGGAGCGGCAGGCCCCCTTCCCGCATCGCAGCGATACCCGCCAGAAAAGCCGCTAGACGTGCATCTTCGCGTCCAAGTCGTGTCTCCTCTTCGATCAACGTCATGCACTCGGCGCGTGCCGGCGTTGCATCGAGGCTTATAAGGAGGTCGCCTTTGGCGACTTTTGCTCCATTGCGGACGCGTATTTGTGTGATCGCGCCAGGATATTCGGGCTGCACCACCTGAACCCGGTCGACCGGGACAATGCGTGCCGTACCGCGTGCGGTTATCTCGACACGAAGGACGCAGGACGCGACCAGAATGATGAGAAAGACCGTGCTGGTGAAAAGCGCGGTGATGCGCAGCGTCGGCGATGTGCGGTCGAGTTCGTCAGTTGCAGACATCAATGTTTCCCCAAACCGAAATCAATGACGCGATCCGCTCCGGCAAAGACATCCGGACGATGTGTGATCACAATCACGGTAAGCTGCTTTTTGAGCTGCATGAGTTCGGAGACCAGCCGGTGCTGCGCTGCCTCATCAAGTGCGCTTGTGGGTTCATCCAGTATCAGGATGGCGGGCTTTTGAAGAATTGCGCGCGCGATGGCCACGCGCTGCTTCTGCCCGCCTGACAGGGCCGAGCCACGCTCCCCGACCTCGGTATCAAACCCCTGCGCAAGGCGGAACACCAGTTCCCCGGCGGCAGAGATGCGAAGCGCGTCTAGGATTTCGGCATCGCTAGCGTCCGGTGTGCGCAGCAGCAGGTTTTCGCGCAATGTTCCAGAGAAGAGATAGGGCTCCTGAGGCACATAAACGACGCGGGAGCGCAGGCTTTCCGGTTCGAACGCCGCCAGATCCTGATCACCGACGGTTATGATCCCGCTCTGCGGTTCTTCGAGACCGGCGGCGAGACGTCCGAATGTGGACTTGCCTATGCCCGACGGCCCGACCACCAGCGTGCAGGTCCGCGGTTCAAGGGAAAGATCAAGCCCGCTGATGACCGGCGGCTCGTCTGGCCCATAACCGAACGAGACCCCCTGAAAGGCAAGCCGTGGTTCGATGTCATCCGGAAAAACACTCCCGCTGCCGAATTTTTCCTGCTCGCTGTTGAGAATGTCGCCCAGGCGCTGGCGGGAAATTCGAAGGTTCTGCCAGTCCTGCCAGAGCTTCGAAAACCCGGCAATCGGCGCGGCGATCTTCTCTGCGATCAACTGAAACGCGATCAGCTGGCCAAGGGTAAGCTCTCCGGCGAAGACCTGCTGTGCGCCGATATAGATGACACCGATGAAGATGCCCTTTTCGCAAAGGCCGATCAGCTGTCCGCTGACCGCGTTCATCGTGTAGACGCGGCGGGAGGCGTTCAGGGTCTGCGCGAGCGTTTCGCTTAAACGCGACAGCATGGCCCCTTCGGCAGTCAGGGCTTTTACGGCGGTCATGCCTGAAAGGTTTTCCACCATGCGCGCCTGATGATGTGATCCGGCATCGAACTGAGCGCGCAGGCGCTTTCGCAGAACAGGCCCGAAACACATATAGAGCAGCGCCTGAAGCGGGAGCGCAAAGGCCACGACCATGGTGAGCTTGCCCGAGATGGACAGGAGAACCATGAAATAGACGCCGATGAACAGAAGATCGAGCGACGCACCCGTCGTGACCCCGATCAGAAACCCGCGAATTGTGTCGGTCTCGCCGATCCGTGACAGGGTTTCCCCCACCGGCCATCTTCGGAAATGCCGCAGCGGGAGCCGAAAGAGGTGATCGAAGAGCCGGCGTCCAAGTTCCGATGTGAGGCGATTGGCGACCGAGACGCCGAGAAACGCCGCCAGAAGATTGAAGCCGAGCGAAAAGAGGTTGGCGCCGATCAGGACGACGATAACGACAATCAAAGACGCTTCACGCTGAAACGGCAGAATGCGATCGATCACCACCTGAAAGACAAAGGGCTCCAGCAGACCAATCAGCCGAACGCATATGGCCAGAAAGGTGAGCTCCGCATAGAGCAAGCTGTGCTTGCGCAGCGTGGTGCTGAACCAGGAGAGCGGAACGCCCTGCCCCGGAAGCGAGGTGTTTGGTGTCATATCTGGAAACCATCAGTGGCGTGGTTTGTCTGGCAGACACAGGGCCGCGGAACCCCACGGCCCCATATCGCTACAGCCCTCGCTCCAAGCTGCGGGCTGCAACAACGATTGGCGCAAAGAGCCGGTCAGGCCACTGCGCTGTCGATCACGTCACCGATGAGACCGCCGACAGTGTTGCCGACAACGCCCCCGATCTCAGCGCCCGGAACGGCGCCAATGCAACCGCCAACCAAACCGCCGATAAATGCGCCAATGATGCCACCGGCCAGTTTGCCTTCACCACCGCCTCCGAAGCTGAAAGCGCTGTCCAGGCAATCATCAGCGAAATCAATATCTGTAAACATTGGTAACCTCTTCAAAATGACTTTTACTATTGAGCCGGATATCCGGCAGTTAAACCGGTGGAAAAATCACCGGTATGCTTTCGACGCAAAACGGCGAAAGCATCTCTTGCCGAAGAAGCACAATAACCGCCCCCGGTTTCGGCCAGTTGCTTCGGCGAAACGAATTTATCTGGACCCTTTCCAGCGTTTCACAGACCTGATGGAACCATCCGGGTGGCGGCGAATGCTGGTCGCGTGCCGCCCCGGAAACATGTTCGTTTTCAGGTCTTTGACGATTTCCGGAAGCGTCCCGTATGGCGCGATGAAGTCGTTGAAGAACAGGTTTTCACCACACGCCCACTCACCTGCCCTGAGTGCCCGGCCGGTGGAGAGTATCTCGTCCAGCGTGGCGTCATCCAGCAAGGCCCAGCTGATAAAACCGGTCGGGATGCCGCCCGGCGTCAGATAGAAGCGCGCCTGGCTGCACTGAAGCGGCGGCAGGATCTCGACTTCGAAATAGCGCCGGAACGGGAACGGCCGGTGATAGGGTGACCGCGCCAAGAGCTCCAGAACATAGCCAGCGCCCGCATAGACATCGATTGCCGTCATGAGGCCGGCCTCTCGCGATTGGCCAACTGACAGGAACGCTCGACAACGCGACCTACATCAGGGCAGGCCCGGGAAAGCGATTTGAGGAAAAACGGCAGCCGTTCAGTCTGCGGTACGCAGGAATGCGCCGTGATGGTTTTCTCTTCGTCCCGCTCCCATGTGGCGTATCCAATGGGCACATTTTCGCGGTCGAGAGCGATGAAGAGACTGCGGCTCTGCATGCACCCCAAAAGGGTGTCATAGCGCCTGGACAACTCTGCGCCAGCCTGTTCGCGCCCAGAGCCTTCCTGTAGATCAAGCAGCGTCGCAACGCCGATCTGACGATAGAGTTTGACGGTCTCGCCACCATCAAGGGGTAAGGGCGGCAGATCAAAATGTGGCCGCAGCGTCCGCGTGCCCCCGATCAGCAGGGAGGGCGCAGCAGCTCCGCTGCGAAAGAGCGCGATGATCTCCGCGCGCTCCCAGTGACGCCAGATCGCACAGGCAAGAACACGGGCGACCGGGTAGTTCCAGCGATAATCGTAAGCTCCGCTTTTGCGGGCAAGCGCTTTGCGTAATCGCTCGGCATCCGCGCCCATATAGCATTGATTGTCCGCCGCCCAGGCTGCCTCAAGACGGGGCAGCAATGGAGAAGCATTCTGCCGGGCCCAGTCCAGAAGCGCATGCTCGCCAATGAACGCGCAGACCTCACGCGCCAGAGGCGGCATGGCAGAATTTGCCGAAGCGACAATCTGAAGCGCATGAGAGAATTCATGTGCGACCGTCAGAATGTCGGACGCCTGGCCGCGATAGCTGCAACTGACGAACGGCAACTGCCGGCGGCCATGATCATAGGTGAACGCCCTTTCCGGCTTCCCGGCCTTTGGCTCAAGGCATTTGGGCGCACGGTTTCGGACAAATCGAATCAACCGCGCGAGTCGCGGCAGCGCCGCCGCAAGAGACTGCGATGCAAGCGCCCAGGCATCTTCTGCAGACATGTCTGCAACTTCACCGACGGCGGCTGATTCAGGGTCGAACGCCTGTCGAGAGAATGGTTTGCCGGTTAAATGTCTCAGAAGGAAGTTTTCATCAACCTGGTTGGTCGCGAGCCAATCCGAGAACTCTCCATTCAGGTTCATTATCGTATATCTTTGTTACAAACATTAAATAAGTTATTTCAATAAGATCTATTCTTATGGCGATACAAAAATTTGTAAAATACTTATTCGGCCTGGAAATGTGAAATGATGCCATGATTTATAAATGTATACGTCAGGAAATATACAGGTCGCACATGCCCTGCATCGCCGAAATATGACGCAGGGGTAATGCGTATTCGCACCCGGGCGCTGCAAAAATGTCATAAAATTCGATGAATGATTATGCTTGCGTCGCCACTTTCGTTGCATATATACGGGCCACGCCTGAATGGTCAGGCCTCAGACATCTGCTGGTTGGAGAGGACGCCATGTCGCAAGACGCCCTTTTCCAATTGGGGATGGATTCAGTTGTACTGAACACCGCCCAAAAGGAAGAAAACACCACAGCGCAGCCCGCTCCGGCGGTTTGCGACGACAAAGATCACTTCATCGAGAAGAACGGCGTGCTGTGCGCCGGATCGCACTTTATCGTTGATCTGTTCGAGGCCGAGCGTCTCGACGATCTGCCGTATATCCAGCAAACGCTCGTCGACTGCGTGAATGCAGCCGGCGCGACTTTGCTGCATATACATCTGCATCCATTCGAACCGAATGGCGGGGTGAGCGGCGTTGCCGTTCTGGCGGAAAGCCACATCTCCATCCATTCGTGGCCGGAGCGGAATTACGCGGCTCTGGATATCTTCATGTGCGGCGACGCGGAGCCGGAACGTTGCATCGATGTGCTGCAGCGCGCCTTCTCGCCGGGTCGCATTGACGTGCAGGAACTGTTGCGGGGGCGAAGCGCGTGAGCGAACGCAAAACGATCGCCGAGACCCTGCACAACGGCGTCAGCATCGTTTTTGATGTCGATGATGTCCTGTACCAGGATGGTACAGGACATCATCAGCTGGCGCTGATCCGCAACGGCATCTTCGGCAAGGTCCTGATGCTCGACGGGGCGGTGCAGGTCACCAGCCGCGACGAGTTCATGTATCACGAGATGCTCGCGCATGTGCCGATTGCGGCGCATGACAACCCTGCCGATGTGCTGATCATCGGTGGCGGCGATTGCGGCCTTGCCGAGGAAGTGCTGAAGCACAAGCGTGTCGGCACCCTCACCCAGGTCGAGATCGACGCTTCGGTTCTGGAATTCTCGAAAGAGCATTTCGCGGACTTCAATGCGGCCGTCTTCGACGATCCCCGCTTCAGGGTGGAGATTGCCGACGGCGCCGCATTTGCGGCCGAAACCGATCAGCGCTTCGACGTCATTCTCGTGGATTCCACGGATCCGTCCGGTCCGGGCGCGGTTCTTTTCACGACCGAGTTCTACCGGAATCTTAAGCGCATTCTGCGCCCTGGCGGCATCGTCGTCAGCCAGAACGGCGTGCCGTTCCTGCAGCCCGAAGAGTTCCAGACCGCCATGCGCGGCCTGCGTTCCGTGTTCGAGATCGCAAGCTGCTATCTCGTCGCGGTGCCGACCTATTTCGGCGGACACATGACGCTCGGCTGGTCGACCGACAATGCCGAGACGCTGACGGTGAGCGAAGAAACGCTCGCGCAGCGCATGGCCGGTATCGACACACGGTACTACACGCCCCTACATCACAGGGCTTCTTTCGCCCTGCCGCGTTTCATCGAAACGCTGCTTGAGGAAGCAACGAAATAAGCGCCGGGCAGGCCCCGCCTGCCCGCGCCTTCCTTCAGACATTTCCCGGCGCATTTTCTCCTGAAAAGAACGGAATTCTCGAAGCGAGTTCCATGTCGATCTGCTGCGCCTTTCGGTAGGCCGGCCGCTGCTCGATCCTTGCGACATATTCCTTGAAGACGGGGCGTTCCGGGAGGGCGTTCATGATGTTCATCGTGTAGCCGATGCCGGTTCCAAGCTGAACGTCGGCGGCGGTGAAACGGTCTCCGGCAGCATAGGGGTTCTCGCTGAGCTGGCGCTCCAGAAACGCCACCATGTCGTCAAAGGTCCCGAAGGGATAGTCCCGGCTCTCATAGGCCAGCCCGTGAACGCGCGCGCAGACGACCGGATCAAACACCGCGTCGTGATAGACGAGCGACCGCAGATAGGCGGCGCGCGCCGGGTCATCGATGGCGGGCGCGAGCCCTGCCTCGGGAAACATGTCGGCGAGATAAAGCGTGATTGCCGCGCGCTCGGTCACGATATGACCGTCGTGAACGATGGCCGGCACTTTCTTGCTCGGCTGGATCGCACGATAGCTCTCAGGCACGCCGCCCTGTGCATGCATGTCGACCAGTTCGAGATCATAGGGTGCCTGCAACTCTTCCAGTAGCCACAACACGCTCGAGGAACGGGACCACGGCGCGTGGTAGAATTTAAGCATGGTTTTGCCTTCCCTTTTTGCTCGCAGCCGTTCTGGCACAGTGCTCCTGACAGGGCTGTGGCAGGAGCATTCGCGGGCAAGCGGTTAGACGCAAAAAAGGCGGCCCGAGAGCCGCCTTTTCCGAATGCAGAAGACTGCGAGGATGCCGATCAGTTCGGCAGCTGGTCGTCCACGCCCTTCACATAGAAGTTGATGCTGAGAACGTCACCATCGGGTGCGACCTCACCCTCTTCGAGCCACAGCGTGCCATCCTGCTTGTAGACGGGACCGGTGAAGGGATTGAAGCCCTCATCCCTGATCTTCGCTTCAACGGCTTCGGCGGCCGCCTTCACATCGTCGGGCATGTTCGTGTAGGGCGCCATCACGACGTGGCCGTCCTTCATGCCACCCCAGACGTCCTGCTGCTCCCAGGAACCGTCCATGACCGCCTGAACGCGCTCGATGTAGTACGGGCCCCAGTCATCGACGATGGAGGTGAGCTGCGTGTCGGGCGCGAACTTGATCATGTCGGATGCCTGACCGAAGCCCTTGATGCCGCGTTCACCGGCGACCTGAAGCGGCGCGGTGGAATCGGTGTGCTGGGTGATGACATCGACACCCTGATCGAGCAGCGCCTTGGCGGCGTCGGCTTCCTTGCCGGCGTCGAACCAGGTGTTGGCCCAGACGATCTTGACCTTGAAGTCGGGATTGACGGACTGCGCGCCGAGCATGAAGGCATTGATGCCCATCACGACTTCCGGAATCGGGAAGGACGCGATGTAGCCGGCTTCACCCTTCTCCGAGATCTGGGCGGCAATCACGCCCTGCACATAACGCCCCTCATGGAAGCGCGAATTGTAGGTGGCGACATTCGGATGGTCGCGCTTGAAGCCCGTCGCATGCTCGAACTTGATGTCCGGGAATTTGGCGGCGACCTTCTGGACCGGGTCCATGAAGCCGAAGGAGGTTGCGAAGATGATGTCGCAGCCCGAACGTGCGAAACGCTCAATCGCGCGCTCGGCGTCCGCACCTTCCGGAACGCTCTCCAGATAGGCGGTCTCGACCTTGTCGCCGAAATGCTCCTCGACATCCAGCAGACCCTGATGGTGCTGGTAGGAATAGCCGAAATCGCCGATCGGGCCGACATAGATCCAGCAGGCCTTGGTCTTGTCCTGCGCTGCGGCAGGGGCCGCCGTGAAGGCAAGGGCCGCGGTGCTGGCGGCGAGTGCCATAACGAGTTTCTTCATTGTTGACGTCCTCTCTGTTGACTGAGTTCGGATATTACCGGGCCGGAACAAAGGGTCGACCAAGGCAGGCGGGTGTGTTCACCATGGTCAGCCGTCTGTTGCGGGAGATTAGAACAAGAACCACGATGGTCGCCACATAGGGCAGCGCCGACAGCAGCTGCGACGGCACGGACACGCCGATCACCTGCGCGTGAAGCTGGCCGATGGAGACCGCGCCGAAGAGATATGCCCCGGCGAGCACGCGCCAGGGCCGCCACGAGGCAAACACGACGAGCGCCAGCGCGATCCAGCCGCGACCGGCGGTCATGTTCTCGATCCATTGCGGCGTGTAGACGAGCGACAGATAAGCACCCGCCAGCCCCGCACACGCACCGCCGAACATGACGGCGGCATAGCGCACTGCAATCACGCGAATGCCCAGCGCATGGGCGGAATCGTGATTGTCGCCCACCGAGCGCAGCGTCAGCCCGGCGCGCGTGCTGAACAGGAAATAACTGACGCCGATGACCAGCAGGATCGAGATGTAGAACAGCGGCGCCTGCGCAAACAGGAAGCGGCCGACAAGGGGAATGTCCGACAGGACGGGTATGACCCAGGGCGACATTTTTACGCCCGGCAGGCCGATGAACGCCTCGCCGATCATGCCGGAAACGCCGAGCCCCAGAAGCGTGAGCGCAAGTCCCGTCGCAACCTGATTGGTGACCAGCGTCAGCGTCAGGAAGCCGAACAGAAGGGCAAAGGCAGCGCCGACGAGGATGGCCGCAAACACGCCGAGCCATGGCGAGCCGGTGGTGATTGCCACGCCAAACCCGGTGACGGCGCCCATAACCATCATGCCTTCAACGCCGAGATTGAGAACGCCGGAGCGCTCCACGACCAGCTCGCCGATTGCAGCGATGAGAAGAGGCGTGGCAGCCGTTGCGATCGTGATCAGAACGGATTCAAACATGTTCGGCGGCCTCCCGGGCCTGCGGCGCGCGCCCGACCAGGCGGATGCGGTAGTGAATCAGCGTGTCGCAGCCGAGAACGAAGAACAGAAGCATGCCCTGAAAGGCGCGGGCGGCCTTGTCCGAAAGACCGAGCGAAATCTGTGCCGCCTCGCCACCGAGATAGGAAAGCGCCAGAACGAACCCGGCAGCCACGATGCCCAGTGGGTTCAACCGACCAAGAAACGCCACGATGATCGCGGTAAAGCCGTAGCCGGGAGAAATGGACGGCTGCAACTGCCCGATTGCGCCGGCAACCTCGGAAATGCCTGCAAGCCCTGCCAGAGCGCCGGAGATCAGGAAGGCGACCATGACCATGCGCGATGCGCTGAAGCCTGCAAACCGCCCTGCCCGCGGGCTCTGGCCCAGAACGCGAATTTCAAAACCCTTGCGGGTCTTGCCGAGAACGAACCACAGGACGAGGGCTGCAATGATGGCGAACACGATGCCCCAGTTGGCGCGGCCTGCCGCCGGCATCAGCTCCGGAAGGATGGCGAAGGAATGGAAATCGCGCGTTTCGGGGAAATTCATGCCGCCCGGATCACGCCACGGACCGCGCACGATCCAGTCGAGGAAAAGCTCGGCCACATAGACCAGCATGAGGCTGGTGAGGATCTCATTGGTGTTGAAACGCGCTTTCAGGAATGCCGGAACGGCGGCATAGGCCGCGCCACCCGCCATGCCCATGATCAGCATCAGGGGCAGGACGAGCCAGTTCTGGAAATCAGGAAAGACCACCGGAAGGATGCTGCCGGCGATTGCGCCAGCGATGAACTGGCCTTCTGCGCCGATGTTCCAGTTGTTGGACAAGAAACAGACGGACAGACCGACCGCGATCAGGATCAGCGGCGCCGCCTTGATCGCCAGCTCGTGCAGCGACCAGGTCTCGCGCAGCGGATCGATGAAATAATAGTAGAGCGCGTCGAGCGGGTTCTTGCCCAGAACCGAGAACATGATCGCACCGGCAATCATGGTCAGAACCAGAGCAATCAGCGGCGAAATCGCGCTGAACAGAACCGAATGCTGCGGCCGTTTGATGAGTTCAAGCCGCATCATGCCGTCTCCGCTTCTTCGGGCAGTTCGGAGCGTTCCGGCGTTGCGCCGCCCATCAGAAGACCGATCTTCTCGAATGTCGCTTCCGCGATGGGCATGGGAGCCGAGAGGCGACCGTCATGCATCACGGCGACGGAATCACACATTTCAAACAACTCATCCAGATCCTGGCTGATGACGAGAACGGCAGAGCCCGAACGCGCCAGATCGATCAGCGCCTGGCGGATGCGCGCGGCAGCGCCGGCGTCCACACCCCAGGTCGGCTGGTTCACGACCATCACCGCCGGCTGCCGGTCCAGCTCGCGGCCGATGATGAACTTTTGCAGATTGCCGCCCGAGAGCGCGGAGGCTTCCGGGTCTTCGCCGCTCTTGCGCACATCCATCACCTTGACGATGCGGGCGGCAGCCTTGGCCAGCGCACCCGTTCGCACGGTGCCGAAAGCGCCCATGAGCGCCTTTGCATCCGTCACGTGACGCGACAGGAACAGGTTTTCGGAAAGCCGCATCTGGGGGGCTGCGCCATGGCCAAGGCGCTCTTCGGGCACAAAGGCTGCGCCAAGCAGGCGGCGACCGGAGATGCCGAGCCGACCGGCATCTTTGTCGCGGATGCGGATGGTGGCGGCGTTCTGCTGCAGGGCTTCACCGGAGAGAGCCTCGAAAAGCTCGCCCTGCCCGTTACCGGCAACGCCCGCAATGCCCATGACTTCGCCGGAGCGCACCAAAAGATCGATCTGGCGTAGCGGGACGGCAAACGGGTTGGCGGACGGGCGGCTGAGCTCCCGGACCTCCAGCAGCGCCTGACCGCCAGCGTCGACGCTGCCAGTGCGCTTAACGGTGTCCACTTCATCGCCCACCATCATGCGGGCCAGCGACGCCGCCGTCTCCTGACGGGGATCGCAATGCGCGACCACCTTGCCGTGCCGCAGAACCGTTGCGCGGTCGCACAGGCGCTTCACTTCCTCAAGGCGGTGCGAAATGTAGAGGATCGACTTCCCTTCGTCGCGCAGCGTCTCAAGCGTTTCGAACAGCTTGTCGGCTTCCTGCGGGGTCAGAACGGAGGTCGGTTCGTCGAGAATGATCAGGTCCGGCTTCTGCAGGAGGCAGCGAATGATCTCGATGCGCTGGCGCTCGCCGACCGAAAGATCGCCCACATGTGCGAAAGGATCGAGCGGCAGGCCATAGGCCTTTGAGAGTTCCCGCGCCCGCTCGGCCACCTGAAGGATCGGCGTCTTCTCATCCAGCGAGAGCATGATGTTCTCTGCGGCGGTCAGCGCCTCAAACAGCGAGAAGTGCTGGAACACCATGCCGATGCCGAGATGGCGCGCAGCGCCGGGCGAATGGATCGCGACCGGCTGACCTTTCCAGTGGATTTCACCGGCAGCCGGCTCCAATGCGCCGAACAGCATCTTCACCAGCGTCGATTTGCCAGCGCCGTTTTCGCCAAGAAGCGCATGAATTTCGCCCTTGCTGATCGACAGATCGATCGCGTCACAGGCTTTCAGAGCGCCAAATATCTTTGTCAGGCCGCGAACATCGAGGAGTCCGCCACCTTCGCCTTCGTGTAGTTGATCCACGCCGGCTCCCATTTCGGTCATTTTGTTTTTGTTCCCAGCTCGATCATAGGCAGACGGATTTGCCCCGTATTAGTGCCGCTTTACTTGAAAGAGATTCAAATGGGAACGCACAATTACTCTTTACGCCCTTTGCCAAGATTCGGCCAAGCCTGCATGACCCCTCCAATGACAAAGAGGTAAATGCCGGTCACCGCAATGCCGATGCGAATGAGCTGATCAGCCTCCAGAGACTGGATGAGCGCGATTATGCCGAAGGCGCACCAGGCGAAGAAAATCGCCAGATTGAGCGTTCTCAGGCGCTGCACGCGCACCGGATGCAGGAAGAAGACGGGCAGGAATGTCGTGAAGGCCGAAATGAGCACGACACCAAAAGCGATCATCTCGCCCGGCTGTACGACAAAGAGCGTGAACACCACCATGTTCCAGACGACGGGGAACCCCTTGAAGAAATTTTCCCGCGTCTTCATGCCCGTGTCGGCGTAGTAGATCGCGCTGGTGATCACGATGATGGCGGCCGACAGGAAGGAAAGCCCCTCGCCCATGAACCCGCTCTGATACAGGGCGAAAGCGGGGATGAGCACATAGGTGACGTAGTCGATGATGTTGTCGAGCATGTCGCCCGACCAGGTGGGCAGCACCTGCTTCACATCGAGCTTGCGCGCGATGGGGCCGTCGATGCCATCCACAAAAAGCGCAAAGCCCAGCCACCAGAACATCGCCGCCCAGCGCTCCTCGCTTGCAGCCACAAGCGATAGGAATGCGAGAAACGATCCCGATGCCGTCAAGAGATGCACGGAAAACGCCTTGGCCTGAGGGGCCGTAACTTTCTTTTTGGTCATGATAGTCGCCTAAGGGCCACGCCAGTCGAGCGGACAGATCTCCGCCGAACGGCCGGCAAAATTCCAGTTGCGCCCGAAAGCGCGCATACGGCTCTTGTCGGATTTCGCGACGATAATCTCCGGCGCGATCCAGTACTGCGAATTGGTGATGACAGTGTCGCCATCCCTGTCTCCGCCGGGAATGGGCGTCACGGCCCCGTCGATGATCTTCGGTATCTGGAAGATACGCGTCTTGCCTTCAACCTCATAGGTCACCGGCACGCGCTGAATACCCAGAAAATCGCCAACGAGAATGGAAAGCAGGCCGGTTGTGCCGCCGGCCTTGCCGGAAAAGATCTTGCCGATGGCCTTTTCCGCATAGATCGAGGCGCGTTCGTCCAGAAACAGGCCGACGGTCCAGTTGCCGCGGCTCATATAGCCGGGAATTTCCATCACCAGACCGAGATTGAGGCCCGAGAGGTCGGTCTCGCCATAGTGGCCCTGATCGATGCGGAAGCCCGCCCAAGTCTGGCAATAGCCTTCAGTCGGCGGATGATTGCCGAGTGAAAGCACGCAGGGACAGAACACGGTGCAATTGCATGACAGCACCAGCTCGCCTTTCAGCGCCCAGTCTTTCTTTCCCATGACTTGCGACCCCTCTTCCAGATCGCCGCACCCCCGGCCGGACGCGCAAAGGACGATCTAAACCATTGGCAGAGCATCGGAATATCCGAAAAACCAACCCCTTCTGTTCGGATATTGCGATGCTCTAGACCGAGATTACTAGAAGCGCGAGCGCCCACACAAGCAGCGTCACGCCCGAAATGCGTGTGAAAAGCCGACTATGACCAGATTTCTCCACGATGGTGAAAACGCCGAGAAGCGCCATCCAGAACACATTCATCATGCCAACGGCAAACATGACAAGCATGAGCGCCCAGCAGCATCCGAAACACCACAGGCCCTGCTGCAATCCCAGCCGGTAGATGGCGCGCGGTCGCGTGCTCCAGCGCCCGAAAAGGGTGGTGAAAGGATTTCGGCATTTGACGAGACAGGCCTCCTTCAGGGCGGAGAACTGATAAAGGCCCGCAATGGCAAGAACGGCAGCGCCCGCCAGTCCCGTCCATGGGGACATGACACCGCCTTGGCTCATGAACCGTTCTGCAACGAGCGCCAGCCCGGCAAAGCCGAGAGACGCGATCAGCCAGACGGTCAGATAGCCCGCGACGAGAACCAGCGGATGGACAACTCGCTCCCCCTTCTGAGCGGCGGTGTCGGCGATTTCGCAATAGGTGCGAATCAACGGGGATGCCGATGGCAGCATCATCGCCAGAGCCATCAGAAACCACATGAAGGCGAGAAGGGCGAAAACGGCAGGTCCGCTCCCCGCCCCGACGGGCGCTAGACACAGGGAAAGCAGCGTTCGCAGCGGTGCAGGCAGGGGCATGTCGGGCAGAGCCTCAAGCAGCACGCCGCCCGGACCGAGCGCACGCGGCTCCACCGCCGCAATGCCAGCGCCCATCAGCGCCAGAACGCCCCATGAAAGGAGAACGCCCAGAAAGAGCGACAGGACCGAAAGCGGAAAAGCCGCCAGCGACAGGCGATGAACGGCGCGCGCGCCGCCTTCAAGCCTCGTCAGATCATCATTCGACTGGTCCACGCCCTGCCCCCGTCACATTGCCTGGGTGCTTTCGCCGCGTTGAACCTTGCGTCGAACAACCCCATCATGACAAAGACATGCCGATGTCCTGTCGATGATTGTCGAAGCATAGATGGATGAGCTGCCGTGGGCGATAGTGACCGTAAAATTCTCGTTGCAGGAACCGGACCGGCCGGCCTGATTGCAGCGCTCGCGCTGGCGCATCATGGTCATGCGGTGACGCTGGTGGGACCAGTGCCGAAGGGCAGCGACCGCCGCACCGTGGCGCTGATGCGCCCGTCGCTCGACATCATCGAACCGCTGGGCTTTCTGGAAAAGCTCCTGCCCGAGACCGCGCCGCTCAAGGCCATGCGCCTCGTGGACGCAACCGGCCGGCTGGTGCGCAGTCCGACCGTGACATTCCACGCCGGCGAGATCGGCGAAGAGTATTTTGGGCTCAACATTCCCAATGCGCGCCTGACCGAAGAGCTTGCCAAGGCCGCACAGGCCTCGCCGCTTATCGACTGGCATGAGAACCTCGTCACGGACTGGGAGTGCGCGCCCGATCATGTGACCGCGACGCTCGACAATGGCGAACGCGTTTCGGCGCAGCTGGCCGTCGCTGCCGATGGCCGCAGATCGCCGGCCCGTGAAGCGGCTGGCATTTCGGCCAAGACCAGCCCGCTGCCGCAGGCGGCTCTCGTTTTGAATTTTTCGCACACGCGCGAACATGGTTTCGTTTCCACCGAATTTCACACGCAGAACGGCCCGTGCACGCAGGTGCCGCTGCCGGGCATGCGTTCAAGCCTCGTCTGGGTGCAGCGCCCGGAAGACGCCGAGCGCCGCCATGCGCTGAGCGATGAAGACCTCTCGCGTGAGGTGGAGAAGCAGCTTTCCTCGCTCGTCGGCGGCGTGACGGTGGAGCCCGGCCGACAGGTCTATCCGCTGAGCACGCTGATGCCATCGCGCTTCGGTCAGAACCGCGTGGCGCTGATCGGCGAAGCGGCGCATGTCTTCCCGCCAATCTCGGCGCAGGGGCTCAATCTGGGCATTCGCGACGTGGAAGACCTTGTCGCAACGGCGGACGCCTTCCGCGACGATCCGGGCGCTCCTGCCGCCATGACGCGCTACGACGCTTCGCGCCGGCCGGATGTTCTGGCCCGCAGCAACTCGGTGAACCTGCTCAACATGTCGCTTCTGTCCGGTCTTCTGCCGGCACAGATCGCGCGCAGCGCCGGCCTCAGTGTCATCAGCAGCATTCCGCCACTGCGCGCGCTCTTCATGCGCGAGGGCATGCGTCCGGGCAGCGGTTTCTCCGCGCTTCTTCCTTTTGGGGGAAAAGGTCCTGTCAGGGGAAAAGGTCTGGTCAGGGAAAAAGATCCGGCGGCAGAAGCCCGTTCGTGATGGCGTAAAGCAACGCCGTCACCGTTCCGACCGAGAGCAGCGTCGTGATCAGAATGCTGGCCGACGCACGCTCCATCCAGACTCCATATTGCTGGCTGATAACGAACACATTGGTGGCCGTGGGCAGAGAGGCCAGAAGGACGGCGGAGAACACCCAGCTCTCCTCGTAATTTCCGATCCAGCTCAGCATCACGTAACAGATGACGGGGTGCAGAATGAGCTTGAGGAAGGCGATGACGCCCACCTCATGCGGAACGCGCCGCAGCGGCCGCATGGCAAGGCTGACACCCATCGCAAAGAGCGCGCAGGGCGCGGCAGCCGAGGCGAGATAGGCCAGAAGGCGTTCGATCGGAAGCGGCGGGGTGAACTGCACCGCAGCCGCTGCAACGCCCACTGCGGTCGCGATGATGAAGGGATGCAGCGCGATCTTGCGCAGAACCTCCAGCGCAAGACGGCCAGGCGATTGCCTGTCGCCGCCCGAAATCGCCATCATCATGGGCGCGACGGCGAAATGGATCATGTTCTCGAAGCAGAAGATGAGCGCCACGGGGACCGCCGCCTTCTCGCCAAAGGCAAGGAGCGCCAGGCCCGGCCCCATATAGCCGATATTGCCATAGGCGGCGGCGAGCCCCTTGATCGTGCTTTCGGCAACCGAACTGCGGCTGATGAGCATCGAGCCGACGAACATGATGGCGAAGACGATATAGGTCGAGGCGACGGCGCCGAAAATATAGCCCCACTCGGTGAGCTTCTCGATCGGGGTCTTGGCCAGCAGCTGAAAGAAGAGAGCGGGAAGCGCCACATAAATGACAAACGTGTTCATCCAGCCGAGCGCATCGGCAGGGTGCGGCTTCAGCCGGGCGACCGCATAGCCGATGAAGATCAGCCCGAAAAACGGCAGCACAAGTCCCGCGACACCCGACATAGCCCATCCCCGTGGAGCCCGCCATTCGATCCGCCGGACCCACGGAAGCAGCTCGACTGCGTTACGCCCGACATCGCGGCTAGCGCGCGGACCCCCTGCCCGTCAAGGTCGCGGGATTGAATTGTGGCGGCGGCTGCGCCAAATAGGGGGCAGAGGTATAATTATGCAAAACATTGGAACTGCAAAATTTCGCATAGGCCAGGTTGTCCGCCATCGGGTGTTCGACTTCCGTGGCGTGATTTTCGATGTCGATCCCGAATTCAACAACACGGAAGCCTGGTATCAGGCGATCCCCGAGGACGTGCGGCCGCGCAAGGACCAGCCCTTTTACCATCTGCTCGCCGAGAACGAGGAGACGGAATATGTCGCCTATGTTTCGGAACAGAACCTGATGCCGGACGAGACCGGCGTGCCCGTGCGGCACCCGCAACTGGCGGAGTTCTTCGTCGAGACCGGCGACGGCCACTACGAACCGCGCGAGCGCCTGCACCACTGACGCCAGCGCAGAACCACACGCATACAAAAACAGGGCCTCGCGGGCCCTGTTTTCATTTGAACTCTGTGTGAGCGCTATTCGGCCTTCTTGGCCTTTTCCTGCGCTTCGCGGAGCTTCTCGGTGAACTCTTCGTTGTTCTTGTTCACGAAGTCCTGAAGCTTCTTCTGGCGGTCCTCAATGTCGGACTGCGGCATCGGATCACCGTCATAGGCAGCGGTGAAGCCCGAAAGCGACATCTTGATCGGGTTCGGCTGGTTCTGGAAGTTCACCGAGGTGAGCGTCAGTTCCGAACCGCGCTTGAAGGAGCCAACCAGCTGATCGGTCAGCGGAGCTTCGGCGATGCAGCGGTCCGGCAGGCAGATCGCGTAATCGATCTTCTGCGTCTGGCCGCCATCGATCTGCAGACCGATGCCGGGAGGCACCATGCGGCCGGTCGGCACGGTGATCTGGAAGACCTTGCGGTTCACCTTGCCCTTGACCTCGATGAGGCTGACGCCCGTGATCATCTGGCCGGTCTCGGCAACGAGAACGTTCTGCACATTGCAGATGTCGACGTCTTCCTGCTTCGTGCAGGCCTTGAACCAGCCCTGCGGCGCTTGCTGCTGCGCGGCGGCGACACCAACTCCGCTGGCAGCCACACAAGCGGCGCCGGCAAGGGCGAACAGGGTGCGGGTAGCTTTCGCGTTCAGGCTTTTCATATGGCTCAGTTCCTCTAAATGCACAGCGCCAGAAATTTGTTCATGTGTCACCTGTTTGGAAAATGCGGCGACAGCATGACTCTTGTGCGCGTGTTACACTGCCGTGAAACGCGAATCCAGCCCAACGGACCATTTCGCTGGACTTTGTCGACCTGTGCGGCAAACATCACACGATCACGCGTCTTTGTCCGGCAAAGCCCCCGGTGGCCGCATTCGCCACATTGTGTGTGATACGCTCGCCGACGAATCATGGAACCGCCAGATAAATCCGGCCAAGGTGCGTAGATGTTCCCAAGCTCCAAATCTCTCCTTCTCGCCATTTCCGCAACCATGCTCGCCTCGGGCGCGGCGTTCGCCGAAGACGCGCCGGTTCACGGCATCGCGATGCACGGCAAGCCTGCACTGCCTGCCGATTACACGCATTTTCCCTACGCAAATCCCGATGCGCCCAAGGGTGGCGACGTCACCTATTGCGTGGTCGGTTCCTTTGACAATCTCAACCCGTTCATCCTCAAAAGCATGCGCACAACGGCGCGCGGCGTGATCGACACGATTTTCGGCAATCTGGTTTTCGAGCCGCTGATGATGCGCAGCGCCGACGAGCCCTTCGCGCTCTATGGCCTGCTTGCCGAAAGCGTGGTGATGGACGAGGCGCGCAGCTATGCCGAGTTCAATCTCGACCCGAATGCGACATGGTCGGATGGCAAGCCGGTGACCCCGGAAGACGTGATCTTCACCTATGATGCGTTCACGGAGAAAGGCCGCCCGCCCTATTCCAGCCGCACGGCCAAGATCGAGAAGATCGAAAAGACCGGCGATCACAGCGTACGCTTCACCTTCAACGAGAAGGCCGACCGCGAATTCCCGCTGATCGTCGCCATGACGCCGATCATCCCGCAGCACGCCTTCGACATCGAGACATTTGACCAGACGACGCTGAAGCCGGTGACGGGCAGCGGCGCTTACCGCATCTCGGAAGTGGACCCGGGCCGGCGCATCGTGTTTTCGCGCAACCAGGACTACTGGGGCGAGGACATTCCCTCCAAGCGCGGCTTCGACAATTACGACAAGATCACCATCGAGTACTTCCTCAACGTGAACTCCATGGTGGAAGCGTTCAAGAAGGGCATCTGCTCGGTCTATGCCGAATCCGACCCGGTGCGTCGTCAGCACGGCATCGATTTTCCGGCGGCCCGCGAGGGCAAGGTGGTCAGCGAAACCTTCACCAATGGCGTTCCGCCTGCGGTCAGCGGTTTCTTCTTCAACACGCGGCGCGAGAAATTCGCCGATCCGCGCGTGCGCCGCGCGCTGTCAAAGCTCTATGATTTCGGCTGGGTGAACACCAATGTGCTGCGCGGCGAGTATGAGCGCACGCTGAGCTACTGGCAGGGATCGCATCTTTCCGCTCTCGGCAAGCCGGCCGATGAACGCGAGCGCGCCCTGCTTGAGCCCTATGCCGACCGGGTGACACCGGAGGTGATGGACGGCAGCTACGGCAAGATGGAAATGGCGGGCGAGCCAATCGGCCGCGACCAGATGCGCGAAGCGCTGAAGATGCTTCAGGAGGCCGGCTACAGCCTGGAAGGCAATGCGCTGGTCAATGAAAACGGCGAAGCGCTCACCTTCGAAATTCTGGTTACGTCCGAGGAAGGCGAAAAGCTGGCCGCCGTGTTCCAGCGCGCGCTGCGGAAAATCGGCATCGATGTTTCGATCCGGCTTCTGGATGATTCACAGGCCCAGCAGCGCAAGCAGCGCTATGACTTTGACATGCTGATTGCTTCCGTGGGCTTCTCCGGCTCGCTTTCGCCGGGCACCGAGCAGATCAACCGCTGGGGTTCGGCCGCAGCAAACGCAGAAGGCTCGTTCAACCTTTCAGGTGCGGCCGATCCGGCCATTGACGCCATGATCGACGCCATGCTGAACGCGCGTGACATGGACGATTATTCGGCTGCCGTGCGTGCGATGGACCGTCTTTTGATGTCGGGCGCCTATGTGGTGCCGATGCAGCATGACAATGACGAATGGGTCGCTTACTGGAGTGACCTCGACCACCCGGAAAAAACACCGCTTTACGGCTACAAGCTGCAGACGTGGTGGCATAAGCCGGATGCAGAATAAGGCAGATACAATGATGAGCCCCCTCCCCGTAACCATCGACGTTGTTTCCGACGTCGTGTGCCCCTGGTGCTATGTGGGGCGGGCCCGTCTCATGAAAGCGCTGGCGGCGGTTCCCGAGATTGCCGTGGAACTGCGCTGGCGTCCGTTCCAGCTCGACCCGACCATTCCGCCGGAGGGCAAGGACCGTCAGACCTATCTGATGGACAAATTCGGCGACGCGGAACGCATTCGCCAGATGCATGTACAGATCGATGAGCTCGGGCGTGCGGAAGGGATCGATTTCGCTTTTGATGCGATCCGGACCTCGCCCAACACGCTGAACGCCCATCGCGTGATCCGCTGGGCGGCGACGGCTGAGCCCGGCGTGCAGGACCAGCTCGTCGGCCGGCTCTTTGCGCTCTATTTCGAAGAAGGCGCGAATATCGGCGATGCTGCGGTTCTCATTCAGGCTGCGCGGGACGCAGGCATGGATGCGGCCGTTGTCGAGACCCTGCTTGCAACCGACGCCGACCGGGCCGAGGTAGAGCAGGAAATTGCCACCGCGCAGCAGATGGGCGTCACCGGGGTGCCCTGCTTCCTTCTCGAAGGACGCTATGCGGTGATGGGCGCACAGGAGGCCGACACGCTGGCGGACGCCATCCGCCAGGTGGCGCAGGCCAAGGCGGAAGGCGCGCTCGACAGCAGCCAGGCCTGAGAAATCAGGCCGCCTTCAACCCCAAGCCTGAGAAATCAGGCCGCCTTCGCCTCGATCAGCCGCACGAGCTGGGTCATGATGACGGCAGCGCCTGCCAGGCGCTTCTGCGGCGTTGGCCAGTCGCGAATGAACACGATGCTGTGGTCCGGGCGGATCTTCGCAAGCGAGCCCTGCTCGCCGATAAAGCGCACCAGAGAAGCCGGCTCGGCAAACTGCTGATTGCGCAGATGCACAACCGCGCCCTTGGGGCCGGCATCGAGTTTCTCGACATTGGCCCGACGGCAAAGCGCCTTGATGAAGACGATCTTCAACAGGTGCTCCACCTCCTGCGGCAGCGGGCCGAAACGGTCGATAAGCTCCGCGCCAAAGGCGTCGATTTCCTGCGGCGTCTCCAGATCGGCAATGCGGCGGTAGAGACCAAGCCGCAATTGCAGATCCGGAACATAGTTTTCCGGGATCATGACGGCCGTGCCGACCGTGATCTGCGGCGACCAGCCGGTATCGGCGGCGTCTTCGGCCCCCTTCAGCTCGGCAACCGCCTCTTCCAGCATCTGCTGATAAAGCTCGTAACCAACTTCCTTGATATGGCCGGACTGTTCCTCACCCAGAATGTTGCCCGCGCCGCGAATGTCGAGATCGTGGCTTGCAAGCTGGAAGCCCGCGCCCAGCGTATCGAGCGACTGAAGCACCTTTAGGCGGCGCTCGGCGGTTTTTGTCAGCGTGCGGTTGGGCGGCAGGGTGAAGAGCGCATAGGCGCGCACCTTGGAGCGCCCGACGCGGCCACGGATCTGGTAGAGCTGGGCAAGACCGAACATGTCGGCACGGTGCACGATCAGCGTGTTTGCGGTCGGAATGTCGAGACCGGATTCGACGATGGTGGTCGCAAGAAGCACATCATACTGACCGTCATAGAAGGCGTTCATGATGTCATCGAGTTCGCCAGGCGGAAGCTGGCCGTGAGCCGTGGCGACCTTCAATTCCGGCACATGCTCGTTGAGGAATTCACGCACTTCGGCGAGATCGGAAACGCGCGGCACGACATAGAAGCTCTGTCCGCCGCGATAGCGTTCGCGCAACAGGGTTTCGCGGATCACCAGCGGATCGACCGGCGAGATGAAGCTGCGCACGGCCATGCGATCCACCGGCGCGGTGGTGATGAGCGAAAGCTCGCGCACGCCCGTCAGCGCCAGCTGCAACGTGCGCGGAATGGGCGTTGCCGAAAGCGTCAGCACATGGACGTCCGACTTCAGTTCCTTGAGCCGTTCCTTGTGCTTCACGCCGAAGTGCTGCTCTTCGTCGATGATCAGCAGGCCGAGATTCTTGAATTTTATGGAATTGCCGAGAAGCGCATGGGTGCCGACCACGATGTCGACCGTGCCGTCGGTCAGGCCCTTCTTGGTCTCGGCCAGCTCCTTGGAGCCAACGAGGCGCGAGGCCTGGCGAACCCGTAATGGCAGTCCGGCAAAGCGCTCACGGAATGTCTTGAAGTGCTGGCGCGCAAGCAGCGTGGTGGGCACCACCACGGCCACCTGAAGACCTTCCATCGCTGCGATGAAGGCGGCGCGCAGCGCCACCTCGGTCTTGCCAAAACCGACATCGCCACAGATCAACCGGTCCATGGGGCGACCGGACCCCAGATCGTCGAGCACGGCGTCGATGGCGTTCTGCTGGTCGTCGGTTTCCTCATAGGGGAAACGCGCGGCGAACTCGCCATAGAGACCGTCCGGCGGGGAAAGCCTGATACCCTTCTGCATTTCGCGCTCGGCGGCAATGCGGATCAGGTGGCCGGCCATCTCCAGAAGCTTCTTCTTGAGCTTCGCCTTGCGCGACTGCCAGGCCACGCCGCCCAGCTTGTCGAGCATGGTGTCCGGGCCGTCGGAGCCGTAGCGGGACAGAAGCTCGATGTTCTCGACCGGCAGGAAGAGCCGGTCATCGCCAGAATAGCGCAGTTCGAGACAGTCGTGCGGCGCGCCCATCGCCTCAATGGTCTTGAGCCCGATGAAGCGGCCGATGCCGTGATCGGCATGAACGACGATATCACCAGCGGAGAGTGCCGCGACTTCCGAAATGAAATCAGAGGCTTTCTTGCGCTTCTTTGCGCGACGGACGAGGCGGTCGCCCAGAATGTCCTGCTCGCCGATGACGGCAAGCGACGCCGTCTCGAAGCCGGATTCCAGCGGCAGAATGCCGATGCCGGCCTGCCGCTCTTCCAGCTTTTCAAGTTCGGCCAGCGTGTCGACGCGCGCGACATTGCCCAGATTGTGCTCGGCAAGGATCTGCGAAAGCCGCTCGGCGGAGCCCTCGCTCCAGCCGGCAATCAGCACCCGCTTGCCCCTGGAGCGCAGGTCGCCAATGTGCTTCACGGCATGGTCGAAAACGTTGGCGTTCGGGTCGGCGCGTTCTTCGGCAAAGTTGCGGCCAGCTTCGGAACCGGCGTGATAGATGCGCGACTTGCTGGTTTCGGGCGTGGCGAAGGGCGTGAAGTGGACCACGCGGCGCTCTACGCCTGCTGCAGTCACTTCCTTCGGATCGAGATAGATCGTGTCGGGCTTGACCGGCTTGTAGGGAACCGCACCGCCAAGCTCGTTGCCCGCCATCTGCTCGCGCCGCGCCTCATAGTGATCGACGATCAGCGCATGACGTTCGCCAAGCGCTTCCTCGGCCAGATGGTCGAAGATAACGGGCGCATCGGGCAAATAGTCGAGCGCGCTTTCGAGGCGTTCGTGAAAAAGCGGCAGCCAGTGCTCCATGCCGGCAAAACGCCGGCCCTCGCTGACGGCGGCATAAAGCGCATCGTCACGCGATGGCGCGCCGAACATCTCGATGTAATTGCGGCGAAACCGGCTGATAACCTCGGGCGTCAGCGTGATCTCGCTCATCGCCTGAAGCGCAACTTCGGTGCGCTGGCCGGTGGTGCGCTGTGTGGCGACATCGAAGGAGCGGATCGATTCCAGCGTGTCGCCGAAGAAATCGAGCCGCAGCGCTTCGTCCCAGCCGGGCGCGAAAAGGTCCAGAATGCCGCCGCGCACCGCATACTCACCCACGTCGCGCACGGTGGAAACGCGCTCGAAACCGCTGGTTTCAAGCCGGCCCGTAAGCGCGGTCATGTCCACCTGATTGCCGGGTTTGGCGAAAAAGCCCTGCGCGCCGATCTGATCTGCCGGCGGCATGCGCTGCAAGAGCGCGTTCGCGCTGACGATGACAATGGCGCGGTGCGGGTTCTTGCGCAGATCCGCCATGGCGTTCATGGCTGCAAGCCGGCGCGCAGCCGCATCGCCGCCCGGCGACACGCGGTCATAGGGCAAACAGTCCCAGGCCGGCAGATCTAGCACGGGCAGGCCCGGATCGGCAAAGCGCAGCGTGTCGATGAGTGCTGGCAGACGCTGGCCATCGCGCAGAACGAAGATCACCGGCCCATTGGGGGCGATCTCACGCGCGACCGTTGCCAGTGCGAAGGCTTCAAAGCCGTCGGCAACACCGTCCACCGTGACCGCGCCAATGCCCTCGCGCGGCAGTTTCAAAGCAGTCATCAGGCTCATCAGCGTCGTGCCTCAGCGGCTCCGCGAGGCGAGAATGCGCCTCCAGAGTGGTGTGTCATACTCCGACGGCACCGGCGTTTCGCCCGTTACCCATTTGAAAAGCTGGGTGTCCGGCACGTCCAGAATGGTTTCCAGCTCGTCCATTTCCTGATCGCGGAGACGGTCGATTTCCGCATCGGCGAAACCGCCGAGAACGAGATCCATCTCGCGCGTTCCGCGACGCCAGGAGCGCACCAGGGCGCGGCGGCGGCGGGGGTCGAGATCGTGGCTGGAACGGGTGGTGCCTGTCATGGTCTGGCCTTCATGGTCTGCGGCGGTCGGTCGCCCGGGCGGATATAGCGTGTGCATGAGCGTCTGTCAGCCTTGCGTCGCCGAATTTGGGCTTTAATCATGACACCATGCGCCCTTCACTTCTCGATCCCCTGTTCGCCCCTGTCACGACGCTCGATGGCGTCGGGACCAAGGTTGCCGATCTTCTGGCCAATATCGTGCCGGACGACGCCGCTGGCCGTGAGCTGCGCGTCGGCGACCTGATCTTCGTTCTGCCGCACTCGCTGATCGACCGGCGCAACCGGCCGGGCATCGCCAATGCACCCGAGGGCTCAATCGTCACGCTTGAAGTGACAGTGGGCCGCCATCATCCTTCGCCGCAGGGGCGCAGGAACGTGCCCTACCGGGTCTTCGCGTTCGATGACACGGGCGAGATCACGCTCACCTTCTTCCATGCCCGCGCGCCATGGATCGAAAAGATCCTGCCGGAGGGCGAGAAGGTTCTGGTGAGTGGCCGGATGGAATGGTTCAACGGGCGCGCATCGATGGTGCACCCGGATTTCATCGTGCCGCTTTCCGAAGCGCACACGCTGCCGGCGCTCGAACCGGTCTATCCACTGACGGCCGGCCTTTCGGCAAAGGTGCTGCGGCGCGCCATCGGCCAGTCGCTTGAACGCCTTCCAGACATGCCCGAATGGCAGGATGCCGCATTCCTGTCGCGCAACGGGATGCCGCCCTTCGCAGACGCGCTGAAGCGGCTTCACGATCCGCAGACGCCCGAAGACGTGCAGCCTGAAAGCCCGTTCTGGCGGCGCATCGCCTATGACGAATTTCTGGCAGGGCAGCTCTCCCTGGCGCTTGTGCGGGCGAAGGTGAAGCGCCTTTCCGGCCGGCCGTTGACGGGCGATGGACGCCTTGAGCGCAAGATCCGTGCGGCGCTTCCCTATACGCTCACGGGCGCGCAGGAGGAGGCCGTCAAGGACATTCATGCGGATCTGGGCAGCGCAGAGCGCATGGTGCGGCTGCTTCAGGGCGATGTGGGTGCGGGCAAGACCGTTGTTGCACTGCTTGCCATGGCACGCGCCGCCGAAGCCGGCGGACAGTCATCCCTCATGGCTCCGACGGAAATCCTCGCCCGGCAGCACGCCGCGACGATCACGCCGCTGGCGCAGGCGGCAGGCCTCTCCGTTGCCGTTCTGACGGGCCGGGAAAAGGGCAAGGAGCGCCAGCGCATTCTTGATGATATCGCATCGGGCGCAGTCGACTTCGTGATCGGCACCCATGCGCTTTTTCAGGAAACCGTGCAGTTCAGGGATCTGGCGCTGGCCGTGGTGGACGAGCAGCATCGTTTCGGCGTGCACCAGCGGCTGGCCATGACCGCGAAGGGCGATGCGCCCGACATGCTGGTCATGACGGCGACGCCCATTCCGCGCACGCTGGTGCTTTCGGCATTCGGCGACATGGATGTTTCGCGCCTGACCGAGAAACCGGCGGGACGCCAGCCCATCCGCACGGTAACGCTGCCGGTGGAGCGCCTGCCGCAACTGGTCGACCGGCTGCGCAAGGCGCTGGACGAAGGCCAGAAGGTCTACTGGATCTGCCCGCTTGTCGATGAATCGGAGGAATTGCCGCTGATGTCGGCGGAGGACCGGCATGCTTCGCTGCAAAAGGTCTTCGGCAGCGCGGTCGGCCTCATTCACGGTCGCATGAAGGCTGCCGAGAAGGACGAGGCGATGCGCGCCTTCAAGGCAGGCGAAACGCGCATTCTGGTTGGCACCACAGTGGTGGAGGTCGGCGTCGATGTGCCCGACGCCACCATTATCGTGATCGAACATGCCGAGCGCTTCGGTCTGGCGCAGCTGCACCAGCTTCGCGGACGCGTGGGGCGCGGCGCCCTCGCCTCGTCCTGTGTGCTCGTCTACAAAGGCCCGCTCGGCCAGACCGCCACCCGGCGGCTGGAAGTGATGCGCGAAACCGAAGACGGCTTCGTCATCGCCGAGGAAGACCTGAAACTGCGTGGCGAAGGTGACCTTCTCGGCACCAAACAGTCGGGCACGCCCGGTTTCCGGGTGGCCCGCATCGAGGCGCATGTGGACCTGCTACAGGCCGCGCGTGACGATGCGCGGCTTATCCTGTCGCGCGACCCGGAGCTACAGACCCCGCGCGGTGAAGCGCTGAGGCTGCTTCTTTATTTGTTCGGTCGGGATGAGGCGGTGCGGCTCTTGCGCGCCGGCTGACTGTCTTCGTTCATCGCCTCGGCGGCCAGCGCTGCCGTCTGCTGCTGATATTCAGGCGCAACCAGACCGGCGGAGATCACGAGCTTTGCGCCCTCTTCCACGGTCATCTTGAGCTCGATCACATCCTGCTTCGGGACGAACAGCAGGTAGCCGGATGTCGGGTTCGGCGTTGTCGGCAGGAACACGGCGATGGTCTGGCCTGCATCGTCATCCACCTTTGCCTGCACCTCGCCGCGCGTCTCTGTGGCAACGAAGACCAGCGCCCAGAGCCCCTTGCGCGGATATTCGATCAGACCGACCTTCTTGAACGTGTCCGAGCGCTCGGAAAGAACCGTTTCGAGGATCTGTTTCAGACCGCGATAGACGCTGCGCACCAGCGGCATGCGCCCGAGAATGTTTTCACCGGTGTTGACGATGGTGCGACCGATGAAATTCGCTGTCAGAAAACCGATCAGCGTGATCACGACAAGCGCCACGATCAGACCGAAGCCCGGAAGGGCGAATGGCAGGTAATTGTCGGGATTGTAGCGGAAGGGAATGTAGGGTTTGACCCATGAATCCACCCATCCGATCATCGACCAGGCCAGATAGGCCGTGATTGCGAGCGGCGCAGTGACAATGAAACCCGTAAGAAAATAGTTGCGCAGGCGAGTCATCATGATGTGGGAACGGGCCTCAAGAGTGGCGAATTAACGGGAAGCAGCCCGGTGGACACTACGCCACCAGGCTGAACATTAGAATAGAAATTAGGGCCGCCGTATGACAGCCCTCCTTTCGTTATTCTACGGTAACCGACTTCGCCAAATTTCGCGGCTGATCGACATCCGTGCCCATGATGACTGCCGTGTGATAGGCCAGCATCTGGATCGGCAGTGCATAGATGATCGGCGCGACGAACTCGGGAACATCCGGCAGAACGATGGTCTCGAGCGTTTCGAGCGTGGCGTTCTGTGCGCCCTTCTCATCCGTAATCAGAACGATGCGGCCACCGCGCGCGGCGACTTCCTGCATGTTCGAGACCGTCTTCTCGAAAATACGGTCATGCGGCGCGATCACGATCACCGGCATCTGCTCGTCGATCAGTGCGATGGGACCATGCTTCAGCTCACCGGCGGCATAGCCTTCGGCGTGAATGTAGGAGATCTCCTTGAGCTTCAGCGCGCCTTCCAGAGCCAGCGGATAGTTCGTGTCGCGGCCGAGATAAAGCACGTGGCGCACATGGGAGAGCTCGCGCGCGACCTTCTCGATGCTGGCGCTGAGCTTGAGCGCCTGAGACGCGTAACGCGGTGCTTCGGAAAGCTCACGCACCAGCGCCTGTTCCTCCTCCGGTGAAATCGTTCCGCGCGCCTTGGCGGCCTTCAGCGTCAGCGCTGCAAGCACGCTCAACTGGCAGGTGAAGGCCTTGGTCGAGGCAACGCCGATCTCGGGCCCGGCCAGTGTCGGGAAAATGCCGTCGCTCTCTCGGGCGATGGTCGATTCGCGCACATTGACGATTGCCGAGATCGGGATGCCCTCTTCACGGCAATAGCGCAGCGACGCCAGCGTGTCGGCGGTCTCTCCGGACTGTGAGATGAACAGAGCGGCGCTGTTCTTCGGCAGCGGCATCTCGCGGTAGCGGAACTCCGAGGCGATATCGATATCGACCGGCAGGCGGGCATAACGCTCGAGCCAGTATTTCCCGATGAGGCCGGCCAGATAGGCGGTGCCGCAGGCCGAGATCGCCAGACGCTCGATCTTTGCGAAATCGAACGGCAGATCGAAATCGGCAACCGTGCCTTCGGCAAAGTTCAGGTAGTTGGCAAGCGTGTGGGAGATGACTTCCGGCTGTTCATGGATTTCCTTTTCCATGAAGTGCCGGTGGTTGCCCTTGTCGACCAGAAGGCTGGTGCCGACCGACTGCTGGCGGGCACGCTCGACCGGCTGGCCGGCCATGTCGAAGATCTCCATCCCGTTGCGGCGCAGCACCACCCAGTCGCCATCCTCCAGATAGGTGATGGCGTTGGTGAAGGGCGCAAGAGCGATGGCGTCAGAGCCGAGATACATCTCGCCCTCGCCATGGCCAACGGCAAGCGGCGGACCATTGCGCGCACCAACGATCAGGTCTTCATCGCCGCGGAACATGATGGCGAGCGCGAATGCGCCGCGCAGACGCTTGAGCGCAGCAAAGGCCGCATCCTTCGGCGATGCGCCGTTTTTTACTTCGCGCGCTACGAGATGGGCGACCACCTCGGTGTCGGTCTGCGAAGCGAAAACGAAGCCGTCGCGCTTCAGTTCTTCGCGCAGCTCGGCAAAATTCTCGATGATGCCATTGTGAACGACAGCCACATCCTCGGCAAAATGCGGGTGCGCATTGGCCTCATTGGGAACGCCATGCGTGGCCCAGCGCGTGTGGCCGATGCCGATCATGCCGCCGAGCGGCTCTTCGCCCAGGCGCTTTTCCAGATTGACCAGCTTGCCCTCGGCGCGGCGGCGGTCGAGCTGACCGTGGTCGAGCGTCGCAACGCCCGCAGAGTCATAGCCGCGATATTCGAGCCGCTTCAGAGCGTCGACGATGAGCGGCGCAACCGGCGTCTGCCCGACAATGCCTACAATTCCACACATATGGCTTCTCAGCCTCCCACCAAACCTAAAACCCCGATTCACGCAGGCGTTTTAGAACGCCCGGGAACTGGATGAAAATCAACAAGTCTTTCAATTCGTATCAAGCCTAATCTGGGTCTGCGACGCCCGCATGTCAGGCTTATCCACGCCGCGCCTTGATCGCTGCCAGACGGTCGCGCAGGCGCTTTCCGAGCCCGGCGCGATTGGACTGGCGGGCACGCCCGAAGGCCAGTGCATCGGCAGGCACCGATTCCGTGATGACGCTGCCGGAGGCCACATAGGCGCCCGCGCCAATGGTGAGCGGCGCGACGAGCGCCGAGTTGGTGCCAATGAAAGCGCCCGGCTCGATATCGGTAAAATGCTTGGAGAAGCCATCATAATTGCAGGTGATGGTGCCGGCGCCCAGATTGGCCTTCGCACCGACACGCGCATCGCCCACATAGGAGAGATGCGGAACCTTCGCACCCGGCTCGACGCGCGTCTTCTTGATCTCGACGAAATTGCCGATCTTCGCGCCTTCCATAATCTCCGCCCCCGGCCGCAGCCGTGCGAACGGACCAACGGATGCGCCTTCATCGACACGCGCTTCTTCCAGATGCGAGCTGGCCCTGATCGTTACATTCTCGCCGACCGTCACGCCCGGACCGAAGAACACGTTGGGCTCGATCACCGTGTCGCGGCCAATGACCGTGTCATGGGAGAAATAGACGGTCTGCGGGTCAATCATCGTCACGCCGTCGAGCATCACGGCGCGCCGTCGGCGGTTCTGCCAGATGGTCTCGGCACCGGCGAGTTCGGCGCGGTTGTTGATGCCAAGCGCGCTCTCGTAATCGGCCTCGATGGCGCGCACGGTCAGGCCGCGACCGGCGGCAATCTCCACGACATCCGTCAGATAATATTCGCCCTTGGCGTTGTCATTGCCGATGGCGTCGAGCAGCTCAAGCGCGCTGTTGCCAGCAATCGCCATCGCGCCGCCATTGCAGAAGGTGATCCTGCGCTCTTCGTCGGAACAGTCCTTTTCCTCACGGATGGCGACAAGCGCATCGCCGTCCTCGATCAGGCGGCCATAGCCGGTGGGGCGCTCGGTACGGAAACCCATCACGACCACATCCGCGCCGGCGGCAAGCCCTGCGCGCAGCGCGGCAAGCGCGTCGAGTGAGATGAGCGGCGTATCGCCGAATGTGACCAGAACATCGTCATAACCGCGGGCAATGGCCGCGCGGGCCGCCAGAACCGCGTGGCCGGTGCCGAGCCGCTCTGCCTGAATGAAGGTTTCCGCGCCCGGCGCAAAGCCTTCAGCAGCACGCGACACGGCTTCCGCCCCATGGCCCACGACCAGCGCCTTGTCGCCGGCACCAGCGGCGTCCAGCGCCCGGGTCACGTGACCGAGCATCTCCAGCCCGGCAATCTTGTGCAGCACCTTCGGTGTGGCGCTCTTCATCCGCGTCCCCTCGCCGGCTGCGAGAATGACGGAAAGGCAGGTGCGTTCGCTCATGGACTGGAAACCCGTTCTGCTTCTGACGATTCGCTTTCTCTTAGCATCCCGTCAGCGCGGCACCAATGGAGGGTTAGCCGAGTTTACCCAGCGCCGGGAAGGTTTCGAGCAGCCAGAAGGCCATGGACTGCATACCGCCCGTCAGGAAGAGCACGCCGGCAAGAACGAGAAGCGCGCCCATGACCTTCTCGACGCGGCCGAGATGCATGCGGAAACGCGACAGGAAGCGCATGAAACTGCCCGAAAACAGTGCAGCGAGAAGAAAGGGGACGCCAAGGCCAAGCGAATAGACGGCAAGAAGCAGTGCGCCATCGCCAACCGTCTCGCGTCCACCGGCCAGTGTGAGGATCGGCCCCAGAACCGGCCCGATGCAGGGCGTCCACCCAAAGGCGAAGGCCAGCCCCATGATATATGCGCCAAGCCTCGTGGCGGGCTTTCCGCCGGACTGAAAACGCGCCTCGCGCGACAGAAAGGGAATGCGCACCAGACCCAGAAAGTTGAGCCCCATGATGATGATGACAATGCCGGCGGCTATGGCAAGTTCCTGCTGCCAGGCGCGCAGGACGGCGCCGATGGTCGAAGCGCCTGCACCCAGCATCACGAACACGGTGGTGAAGCCGAGCACGAAGGAAAGCGAAGCGGTGAAGAGTGCAAAGCGCGTTGCGCCACCGGAGCTTCCTGCCGGCTTGCCTTCGGCCTCGCCCTGAAACTGCTCAACGGAAACGCCGGCCATGTAGCAGAGATAAGGCGGCACAAGCGGCAGAACGCAGGGAGATAAAAACGACAGCGCTCCCGCACCGGCCGCACTCAAATATCCGACATCAATCGCCATGCTTCAATCTCAATACAACAATGACAGCACGCTCATGCGCGCGCAAAAACAATGGAGCCCATATAGGCAGGCGCGATGGATGAGGCCAATCACCTTTCCGTGGCATAGGGTCGCCCCATGCGGAAAGACAATGCGGCAGCGATGCACCGAAGACGCGTGTTGATGTTGTGAAGCATGGTCATGAGCGTTCAGCGTTCAGCGCCTGGATCTGCTGATGAAATGGGTGGTTGTGGGAAACCGTCAAACCTTGTCGATTGCAGCTTCACGGGTCTGGGCGGTCTGCTTCAACGTCTCATTGTGCACAATCTCGCCATCGCGGTTCAATATCTGCTTGCGAATATGCATGCCCTCACTCCCGAGCAGTCAATCCGATTGCCCGATCGTGGCAGGAAGCCGCAGACAATCAAGCGCGTCGACGCCCAAACGAACATGCGGCAAGGGCAAAAACTTGCCCAAAGGAGAACGGTGATCTGTTGGAGAATGGTGGTGAGCGCGCAGGGGCTCGAACCCTGGACCTACTGATTAAAAGTCAGTTGCTCTACCAACTGAGCTACGCGCTCCCGTGCGGGTTCTGGCGAACCCCGGAAAGTGGGCGGAACATAGATAGACGCTTATCCATGGTCAACCGGAAAAAAGCGTCTATCTCCCGACTTTTTTCACCGGGCCCGAAACCGCCCTGTCTGCAAGGGTTTCAGGTGGTGCTCAGCGTGCGCCGCACCGCATCGCGCCAGCCTTTCAGCTTCTCCGCGCGTTCGGATTCGGCCATTTTGGGCTGAAACTGCCGGTCGAGCTCCCATCCTTTGGCGAAGGCCTCAGAATCAGGCCAGACCCCGGCCCGCGATCCGGCAAGCCAGGCGGCCCCGAGCGCCGTCGTCTCAAGCTGGGTTGGCCGGTCCACCGGCGCATCAAGCATGTCGGCGATGCATTGCAGCGTCCAGTCGCTGGCAACCATGCCCCCGTCCACGCGCAGAACCGTGTGTTCGGCGCTGTCGTCCTGCCAGTCCTTGCGCATGGCGTCGAGAAGATCGCGCGTCTGATAGGCCACCGATTCGAGCGTTGCCCTGGCGAATTCCGCCGGACCGGAGTTGCGCGTGAGGCCATAGATCGCGCCGCGCGCTTCGGCATCCCAATAGGGAGCCCCCAGCCCCACAAAGGCAGGCACGAGGTAGAGGTTCTGGGTTGGATCGGCCTCGGCGGCAAGCGCACCCGAATCGGCTGCCTGATCGATCACCTTCAAACCATCGCGCAGCCACTGAACCGCCGCACCGGCCACGAAGATCGAGCCTTCCAGCGCATAGGTGGTCTTGCCGTTCAGCCGATAGGCAATGGTCGTCAGAAGACGGTTCTTCGAGGTCACCATCGTCTCGCCGGTGTTGAGGACCGCGAAGCAGCCGGTGCCATAGGTGGCCTTGAGCATGCCGGGCTCGAAACAGGCCTGACCGATCACGGCTGCCTGCTGATCGCCGGCAACGCCGAGTATCGGGATTTCGGCACCGAAAAGCGATTTCTCGGTCACGCCGAAATCATCGGCGCTGTCCTTCACCTCCGGCAGAAGCGCTTTCGGCACATCGAGGATTTCGAGCAGTTCGTCGTCCCAGCGATTGGTCTCGATGTTGAACAGAAGCGTGCGTGAGGCGTTGGTGGCGTCGGTTACATGCGCCCTGCCCCCGGTCAGCCGCCAGATCAGGAACGTGTCGATGGTCCCGGCGAGCAATTCACCGTTCCGCGCCCGCTCCCGCGCGCCTTCCACATGATCGAGGATCCAGGAAAGCTTGGTCCCGGAGAAATAAGGATCGAGCAGAAGCCCCGTCTTGGCCGTGAAGGTCTCTTCCAGTCCCTTCTTTTTCAGCGTTTCGCACAGCGGCGCGGTGCGGCGGTCCTGCCAGACAATGGCCCGGTGGATCGGTTTGCCCGTGTCGCGCTCCCAGACCACGATGGTTTCGCGCTGATTGGTGATGCCGATTGCGGCGATGTCGCCGGCAGTCAGCGCCGCTTCTTCCAGCGCATCATGCACGGTGGAGACGACACTGTCCCAGATGTCTTCGGGATCATGCTCCACCCAGCCTGATTTCGGGAAGTGCTGAGGGAATTCCTTCTGCCCGGTCGCCACGGCTTTCATGGCCCTGTCGAAAACGATCGACCTGCTGGATGTGGTTCCCTGGTCGATTGCCAGTATGTAGCCGCTCATGGTTCCTCCGGGTGTAACTGTCGTGCGCCTTGCAACTGGCGACTTGAAACCGGCGCATCAAAACTGGCGCAGGCCATCCTCATCCAGACACGACCGCGCCTTGATCCGTCAAGGTCTGGCTCCTGTCCAGCTGGCGCAATTCATCGGCGCGCTGGCAATTCGGTTCAGCCGGCCTTCTGCGCTTCGCAAAGCGTCTGCATAAAACCGTCGACGGCCGCTGCTTCTTCTGCAGAAATGTGCAGGCCGCGCTTGGTGCGCCGCCAGAGCACATCCTCACCGCTGACCGCCCATTCATGCTCGACCAGATAGCGCAGTTCGGCCTCATAGAGATCGTGACCGAAATGCCGGCCCAGATCTTCCGTCGATTCTGCCTTGCCAAGCATGTTCCAGGCGCGCAGACCGTAAAGCCTGACGAGGCGTGCGGCATGGCCGCGCTCAAGGAACGGATAGTCCGCCACGAGCCTGTCCACCTGCGCGTCATATCCGTCGGCAGGGAACTCGCCACCCGGCAGCGCTTCGGCATGCGTCCACGGACGTCCCTTTGCGCCAATCGTGTCAGAAATCTTCTGCAGCGCAGATTCGGCGAGCTTGCGATAGGTCGTGATCTTGCCGCCGAACACGTGAAGCATCGGAGCGCCGGCCTTGCCGGCCTCGTCCTTCAGCACATAGTCGCGGGTTGCTTCCTGCGCCTTTGACGCGCCGTCATCATAGAGCGGTCGCACGCCGGAATAAGACCAGACGATATCGTCACGCGTGACGGGTTCTGCGAAATACTCGCTGGCGCAGGCGCACAGATAATCGGTTTCCTGATCGCTGATGGCGACATCCTTCGGATCACCGTCATAGTCCTGATCGGTGGTGCCGATGAGGGTGAAGTCTTCCTCATAGGGAATGGCGAAGATGATCCGCCCGTCGGCGTTCTGGAAGAAGTAGGCGCGCGGATCGTCGAACTTCTTCTTCGTGACGATGTGGCTGCCCTTGACCAGACGCACATTGTGAACATCGTTCTGGCGAAGAACGCCGGAGATGATGTGATCCACCCAGGGGCCGGCGGCGTTCACCAGATAGCGCGCACGCACGGTCTCCTGCTCACCGGTCCGCAGATCCTCGATCTGCACCTTCCAGACGCCGTTCTCGTCTTCGGCGCGCATGACTTTGGTGCGCACCCGCACCTCGGCGCCGCGATCAGCCGCGTCGCGCGCATTGAGCACGACAAAGCGGGCATCATTCACCCAACAGTCCGAATATTCAAATGCGCGGCGGTAATCGGCCTTGAGCGGCTTTCCCGCCGGATCGGTGCGCATGTCCAGTGTCGCGGTCTTGGGCAGAAGCTTGCGGCCGCCAATATGGTCGTAGAGCCAGAGCCCGAGCCGCACGAGCCAAGCCGGACGCAACCCCTTGTGCACGGGCAGGACGAAGCGCATCGGCCAGATGATGTGCGGCGCGTTGCGCCAAAGCACCTCGCGCTCCATGAGCGCCTCGCGCACGAGGCGGAACTCATAATGCTCGAGATAGCGCAGACCGCCATGAATGAGCTTGGTGGAACCGGAAGACGTGCCGCTGGCCAGATCGTTCATCTCCGCCAGAAATACGGAATAGCCCCGCCCGACGGCGTCGCGCGCGATCCCGCAACCATTGATCCCGCCGCCAACAACGAAAACGTCGTAGATCGCGGACGGATCGGTTTGGGAAGTGGACACGTTCTTCTCCTTCAAAACTCTGGGTAATCAGCAATTGCCAATTCAAAAAGGAATTATTTTGAAAGCATAACGAATGTCAAACGAAAATGAAACTCCGGTTACACACCGGTCTCGATCAATTGCACACCTGCTTCCTTGCAGAGCCCGCGCATGGACGGTGCGGCGCAGCGGTCGGTGATAAAGGTGTGCACCTGAGACAAATGCCCGATGCGCACCGGCGCGCTACGCTCGAACTTGGTGGAATCCGAAACCAGGATCACATGACGGGCATTGGCGATGATCGCCTGCGCCACTTTCACTTCGCGAAAATCGAAGTCGCACAACGCGCCATCCTGATCGATGGAAGAAACACCGATCACCGCATAATCGACCTTGAACTGACGGATGAAGTCCACCGCCGCTTCACCGACAACACCGCCATCTGATCCGCGCACAACACCGCCAGCAATGATAACCTCCAGTGTAGGATAAACCCGCATCCTGTTGGCAACATTGATATTGTTCGTGATGACCAGAAGCCCTTCATGATCCAGAAGTGCATCACTGACGGCCTCGGTCGTCGTGCCGATATTCACGAAGAGGGACGCCTTGTCGGGGATCAGACGGGCGGCGGCCTGGCCGATGGCGCGCTTCTCATCGGCCGCAATCTTGCGCCGTGCCTCATATTCCATGTTCTCGATGCCGGACGGTATCAGTGCGCCGCCATGGATGCGGGTCAGGAAACGTTTTTCGCAGAGTTCATTCAAATCCCGGCGAATGGTCTGCGGCGTGACATCGAAATGGGCAGCCAGATCGTCGACAAGAACGCGGCCCTGCTCCTTCGCCAGATCGAGTATCTCGGAAAGTCGCGGTGTCAGAAAAGTGTTGTTCATGCCCACTCCAATGTTCGTTTTAGGTATTCAAAACTAAAAACGAACATTGAGCAAGCGCACCCCTAAGCTGGCAAGAACGAAACCATCCCCTATTTTCTTACGTAGCTGAAAGACAGGCGGCGCGGCTGCCTTTGAAAAGAGCCGTGATTGTGTACCGCCGTTCAAGTGGCCGCCGTTCAAGTGGAGGAGCGATCATGCAACGACTGTTACTGACCATCCTTATCTGCCTGACACCCGTTTTCGCTTTTGCAGGTGAGGCAGAAATCCGCGCGGCGCAATCATCCATCAAGGGGCAGATCGAGGCGTTCATCGCCGGCGACGACGCCCGCGCCTATTCCTATGCCGCCCCCAACATCAAGCGCATGTTCCCGACACTGGAGCGCTTCATGGCGATGGTCAGGCAGGGCTATCAGCCTGTCTACCGCCCGCGCAGTCTTGCATTCGACAAGGCTGTGGAGCTTTCCGGCGAAACCATCATGCAGCGTGTTCTGACAACTGCACCGAATGGCAGGAACTACGAAGCCGTCTACACGCTGAAGCGACAGGCAGACGGCACGTTCCGCATCACCGGCGTGAGCCTCAGGGAAGCGGCGTCGCTCGCGATCTGATCCGGCTCATGGTCAGGTTCGTTCAGCGCGTGAAGTCGGGAAGGCTCTTGAACGCAGACTTCAGCGCTTGCGACCAACCCTCTGAAATCGTGCGCATATAAGGATCTTCCGCCTCTATGCGCTTCTCATATCCGATGCGGAAACTGTCCTGTTCGTAATAGAGAAGGTCTATGGGCGGCGCGACCGACAGGTTGGAGCGAAGCGTGGAATCGAAGGAGACGAGAAGCAGCTTCACCGTCTCCTCAAAACTCATTGCGGGATCGAATGCGCGCACCAGAATGGGCTTGCCGTATTTTGTCTCGCCGATCTGGAAGAACGGCGTATCCGCGCTCGCCTCGATGAAATTGCCTTCCGGGTAGATCATGAACAGACGCGGCTCCATCCCGCGGATCTGTCCACCCAGAATGAACGAGGCTCCGAAAGCGTCAGCGCTCTGACCCGCTGGCGCGGACTGGCGAATGACCTCCTTCACCGTATCGCCGACCAGGCGTGCGGCCTGATACATGGACGGCGTCTCGAGCATGGATGGCGTGCGCTCGTCGGGGGCCTTGGTCCGCTCTTCCAGCAGGCTGACAACAGCCTGCGTGGTCGCGAGATTACCCGCCGATAAAAGAACCAGAACCCGCTCGTCCTCTTTCTGCCAGCAATGCATCTTGCGGAAAACGGAGATGTTGTCGACGCCGGCATTCGTCCGCGTATCGGACATGAACACCAGCCCCTCATGGGTTTTCAGCCCGACGCAATAGGTCATGCGGACTGTGCCTCTTCAGTTTCGTCTGGATAGATTACTGCTCGACAGTGATCTGAACCGCAAGCTCTTCCTGCGCCATGCCGATCCTGATCCCCATAATCGGCATGGCGTCGCGGTAATCGCGGCCGGTCGCCACACGCACATAGCGGTCGTCCGCCGATATCCCGTTGGAGCAGTCGAATGCGACCCAGCCGAGACCGTCGAGATGCGCCTCCGCCCAGGCATGGCTCGCCGCCTGTTCGTCCGTATCGTCCATGCGCAGATAGCCACTCACATAGCGCGCGGGAAAACCCATCAGGCGCGCCGCCGTGAGAAAGATATGCGTGTGATCCTGACACACGCCCTCGCCGTTTGTGAGCGCCTCTTCGGCAGGCGTTCCCGCATCCGTTGTTCCGATCCGGTAGGCCACCTGATCGCGCACCAGCGCCATCAGGCTGTGCAGGCGCTCGACGTCCGTTTCGCCTTCTGCTCGCTTTGCCAGCGCGGATATGCCGTCACCCGCGCTGCAAAGCGTGGTTTCCTGCTGAAACAGCCAGAGCGGCGCGAGCCCCTGATGCCGGCCGGTCACGCCGGCGGTGTCACGGGTCTCCACGATGCCCGAAGCCTCGATCACGATCGTATGGGGTTCGCCATCAATGCTGATAAGGCGCGTGTCGTTTCCAAACCCGTCGATGAACTGCACTTCCTGCGCTGCGCCATCGGTTCGAAGCGACCATTCGATCACCTCCTGCGTCGGGCCACTGCGGGGAACAAGGCGGAGACGCTGCAGCGCGTAGGCGAGCGGGGCGTCGTAGCGATATTCTGAATGATGCGTGATCCTGAGGCGCATGCGACCCTCCTCAATAAAAGCGGAAGTCTGCCGCGATCTGGTTGCCCAGCGCCGCATTGTCACGGATGAAGTCGCTCAGAAACTCGTGCAGCCCGTCATCGAAGACATCCGCAATGTCGGCTGATTTCAGCCGGGTCAGGCGGGCATGCGCGAGTTCGTGGCAGGGCTGGCGCTCTCCATACTCGTCGGCCAGATAATCGAGGGAATCGCAAATGCCGCGATAGGAAAAGGCCAGCGAGCGCGGCATGCGTCGATTGAGGATCAGAAAATCGGCGATCTTCGATGGATTGAAATCGCCGTCATAGGTCCAGCGATAGGACCGCAGCGCCGAAACCGAGCGCAGAATGGTCTGCCACTGGCTGTTGTCGAGCGATGAACCGACCCAGGCGGCCGAAGGCAGAAGAACATAGTACTTCACGTCGAGAATGCGCGCCGTGTTGTCGGCCCGCTCGATCAGCGTGCCGATCTGCGCGAAGTCGAAAACCTCGTTGCGCAGCATGGTGCCCTGAAACGCCCCGCGAATAAGCGCCGTCTCCCGCTTCACCGCATCGAGAACGGCCGGCAGATCGGGCTCGTCCACGCGGTGCCTGAGCATGCGATGAAGCGCCATCCATGCTTCGTTGACGCTTTCCCAGGTCTCGCGCGTCAGCGCCGTGCGCACCATCCGCGCGTTCATGCGCGCTGTGTCGATGGAGGAGAGGACGCTGGAGGGATTGTCCGTATCGCGGAGCAGGAAGTTCGTCACCGTCGCCGTATCGAAATTGTCGTTCGTCTCTTCGAACAGATCGCGCACGCCGGCGCTGGTGAGAACCGAGGCCCATTCATCGGAGGCTGCATTGCTCTGGGTCAGCGCCAGCCGCAGCCCCGTATCGGCCAGACGCGCCATATTCTCCGCCCGCTCGATATAGCGCGCCATCCAGTAGAGACCGTTCGCAGAGCGCCCCAAAAGCATGTCAGCCCTTGCTCCTTCCACTCATCGCACAGCCCTTAATCATCGAGCACCCCTCAGTCATCGAGCACCCCTCAGTCATCGAGGACCCATGTGTCCTTGGTGCCGCCGCCCTGTGAGGAATTCACCACCAGAGATCCCTTCTTGAGCGCCACCCGCGTCAGCCCGCCCGGCACGATGCGGATGCGGTCGGAGACCAGAACGAAGGGGCGCAGATCGACATGCCGCGGCGCCAGCCCCTTGCCGGTCATGATCGGGCAGGTGGAAAGCGAAAGCGTCGGTTGTGCGATATAGTTCTTCGGCCGCGCCCTGAGCTTTGCGGCGAAGGCCGAAAGCTCCTTCTTCGAGGCTGCGGGACCCACAAGCATGCCGTAACCGCCCGAGCCGTGCACCTCCTTCACCACCAGTTCGTCCAGATGGTCGAGCACATAGGCAAGACTGTCGGGCTCCGAGCAGCGCCAGGTGGGCACATTGGGCAGGATGGCCTTGCTGCCCGTGTAGAACTCGACGATTTCCGGCATGTAGGAATAGATCGCCTTGTCATCGGAAATGCCGGTTCCGGGCGCGTTGGCGATGGTGATGTTGCCGGCGCGGTAGACATCCATGATGCCCGGCACGCCCAGCACGGAATCGGACCGGAAGGTCAGCGGGTCGAGATAGTCGTCATCGATGCGCCGATAGAGGACGTCGATACGCTTGTAGCCCTGTGTGGTGCGCATGGCGACGTGCCCGTCCACCACCCGCAGATCCGGCCCTTCGACCAGCTCCACGCCCATCTGGTCGGCCAGAAAAGCGTGTTCGAAATAGGCGGAGTTGAAGCTGCCCGGCGTGAGAACGGCAACCGTCGGCGCGCCTTCGCAGTTCTGCGGCTTCACCGCATTGAGCGACTGGCGCAGGAGCCGGGGGTAATGCTCCACCGGCAGCACCTTCACCTGCTGAAACAGCTCCGGAAAGAGCTGCATCATCGTCTCGCGGTTCTCCAGCATGTAGGAGACGCCCGACGGCGTGCGCGCATTGTCCTCCAGCACGAAGAAATCATCCTCGCCGGTGCGCACGATGTCGACACCGGTGATGTGCGTGTAGACACCGCCCGGCGGCCGCACGCCGATCATCTCGGGCAGGAAGGCCTCATTGTTGGAAATGATCTCCCTGGGAATGCGCCCTGCCCGCAGGATTTCCTGCCGGTGATAGATGTCGTCCAGAAAGGCGTTGAGCGCCTGTACCCGCTGCTCGATGCCCTGAACGAGCCTGCGCCACTCCTTGCCGGAAATGATGCGCGGAACGATGTCGAAGGGAATGAGACGCTCAGCCGCTTCCTGCTCGCCATAGACCGCGAAGGTGATGCCCGTTCTGCGAAACACGCGCTCCGCGTCGTCGGCCTTCTTCTTGAGGCGTTTGGGATCCTGCCGGTCGAACCAGCGCTGATAATCTTCGTAGGGATCTCGTGCCTGGCCCCCCAGGCGCATCTCGTCGAATGGCGTCAAGAAATGCTCCTCTCACGAGCATTTCAACGGGGATACAGCCAAAAAGCAAGTCGTTTCTATAACTTACCGAAAACGCGCCCGGATTGGGCGCGTTCTGCGCATGATCCGGGCACTGCGCTGGCCCTGCGCTGGCCCTGCGCTGGCCCCGCGCTGGCCTCTTGAGCAGCGATCACGGCGCGGCCGGTCAGAGCGGCGGCAGGTCGCCTTTTTCCCAGGCAGCGGTGATTTCGGCAGCGCGCCCGGCAAAGCGGCCGGCCTCGATGGCGTCGCGAATATCCTGCATCAGAGACTGGTAATAGGCGAGATTGTTCCAGGTCAGAAGCATGCCTGCGAGCGACTCGCCCGACTTCACCAGATGATGCAGATAGGCGCGCGAATAATCACGGGCTGCCGGGCAATCGCTCTCTTCATCCAGCGGGCGCAGATCTTCCGCATGGCGGGCATTCTTCAGATTGATCTTGCCCCGGCGCGTGTAGGCAAGGCCGTGCCGGCCGGCGCGCGTCGGCATCACGCAGTCGAACATGTCGATCCCGCGCGCCACCGATTTCAGAATGTCGTCAGGCGTGCCGACGCCCATGAGATAGCGCGGCTTTTCGACCGGCAGAACAGGGCAAGTGGCTTCCAGCATCTCAAGCATCACCGCCTGCGGCTCGCCCACGGCCAGACCGCCAACCGCATAGCCCTTCAGGTCCATTGCGGCGAGTGCTGAGGCGGAACGCTCGCGCAGATGCGGTTTGTCGCCGCCCTGCACGATGCCGAACATGGCCTTGCCCGGCTGATCGCCAAAGGCGGTCTTGCAGCGCTCGGCCCAGCGCAGCGAAAGCTCCATCGCGCGCTCGATCTCTTTTTCTTCCGCCGGCAGCGCAACGCATTCGTCGAGCTGCATCTGGATATCGGATCCGAGCAGCCCCTGAATTTCGATGGAGCGCTCCGGCGGCATCTCGAACACCTGGCCGTCCACATGCGAGCGGAAGGTGACGCCCTTCTCGGTGATCTTGCGCAGTTCCGACAGCGACATCACCTGAAATCCGCCTGAATCCGTGAGGATCGGATAGGGCCAGCGCGCGAATTCGTGCAGTCCGCCCAGCCGCGCCATGCGCTCCGCACCCGGCCGAAGCATCAGGTGATAGGTGTTGCCGAGGATGATGTCGGCCCCCAGATCGCGCACCTGGTCCATATACATGGCCTTGACGGTGCCCGCCGTTCCCACCGGCATGAAAGCCGGTGTGCGGATCGTGCCGCGCGGCATGGTGATCTCGCCACGGCGGGCCTTTCCGTCCGAAGCGAGAAGGCGAAAGGTGAACCGGTCACTCACGGTTGGTCATCCCTGAAAAGCAGGCTGGAATCGCCATAGGAATAAAAGCGGTACTCATTGCTGATCGCGTGCTCATAGGCGCGCTTCATGCGTTCCGTGCCGCAGAAGGCCGAAACCAGCATGAACAGCGTCGAGCGCGGCAGGTGAAAATTCGTCATCAGCACATCGACGGTGCGGAAGCGATAGCCGGGCGTGATGAAGATGTCGGTCGCGCCGGACCAGGCTTCAAGCGCGCCCGTTCGTTGCGCCGCACTTTCCAGAAGCCTGAGCGATGTGGTGCCGACCGAGACGATCCTGCCACCCCGCGCCCGCACCGCGTTCAGCGCGGCAGCGGTCTGCGCGCTCACCTCGCCACGCTCAAAATGCATCTTGTGGTCGTCCGTATCGTCGACCTTCACGGGCAGAAAGGTGCCCGCCCCCACATGCAGCGTCACGAAGTGCCGCTCAATGCCGGCCGCATCCAGCGCCTGCATGAGTTCCGGCGTGAAGTGGAGCCCGGCCGTGGGCGCAGCCACCGCACCTTCCTCGCGGGCGTAGACCGTCTGATAATCGGTATCGTCGCGCGCATCTTCGGCGCGCTTTCCGGCAATGTAGGGCGGCAGGGGCATGTGGCCCGCAGCCGCAATCGCCTCATCCAGAACCGGACCGGAAAAATCGAACACCAGCAGGGCTTCGCCGCCCTCGCCCTTTTCGGCGACGGTTGCTTCCAGCGTTCCCAGAAAGCAGCTTTCGCCATCATGGCCGAACTGGATGCGTTCGCCCTGCTTCACCCGCTTTGCGGGTTTCAGGAAGGCGCGCCAGCGGTCCGGGCCTTCGCGCATATGCAGCGTGGCCTCGATGCGGGCCTGAGCCTCGCCACGGCGGCGGATGCCGGAAAGCCGGGCCGGAATGACCTTGGTATCATTAAAAACGAGTGCGTCGCCGGGCTGAAGCAGCGACGGCAGGTCGCGGACCACGCGATCTTCAAGCGTGTCATCGCGAACCAGAAGCATGCGCGCGCAATCGCGCGGACTGACAGGCCGCAGCGCAATGCGCTCTTCGGGGAGATCGAAATCGAAAATGTCTACGCGCATGGCAGGTAAGGCCGGAAAGAGACCGGGCGGCGACTGCCGCCCGGTGTCAGGAATTTAAGCGACGTCAGCCGCAACACGCATGGTGATGATGGAATCGGGCTCCGAAACCGGCTCACCGCGCTTGATCTTGTCGATGCTGTCCATGCCTTCGACCACCTGGCCCCAGGCCGAGTACTGACGGTCAAGCCACGGAGCCTTGTCGAAGCAGATGAAGAACTGCGAGTTGGCGGAATTCGGGTTCTGCGAACGGGCCATCGAGCAGGTGCCGCGCTCATGCGCCGTGTTGGAGAACTCGGCCTTGAGGTCCGGCTTGTCGGAACCGCCCATGCCGGTGCCCGTCGGGTCGCCGGTCTGCGCCATGAAACCGTCGATCACGCGGTGGAACACGATGCCATCGTAGAAGTTCTCACGGGCCAGTTCCTTGATGCGCTTCACATGCTCGGGCGCAACGTCCGGGAAGAGCTGGATCACGACCTTGCCCTTGGTCGTCTCCATCACGATCGCGTTTTCCGGATCCTTGATATCAGCCATTTTTGTACCTTTCTTGTATCGACGCGGTTAGAGCGTTTGCGCTTTTCGGTGAATCGGGAAAACGCTCTAATGCATTGGTTTTGCGCAGTTCCGGACGGAAAAATGTTCCCGCTTTTCCTGGAACCGCTTTAATTCGCGCTGTCGCTCGCCATGCGTGCTTTCAGAACCTTGTCCGGGTTCTGCACCATGCCGTTTCTTGCGGAATCACCCTTCTTGATCTTGTCGACCAGCTCCATGCCCGATTCGACCTCGCCGATCACGGTATATTGGCCGTTGAGGTGCGAGGCGGGGGCAAACATGATGAAGAACTGGGAATTTGCGGAATTCGGATCCTGCGAGCGGGCCATGCCGACCGTGCCGCGCGCAAAGTCTGCATCGGAGAACTCAGCGGGGAGATCGGGCTTTTCCGAACCGCCGGTGCCAACCAGACGCGCATCGAAACCATCTTCCACATCGCCGAACTGCACATCGCCGGTCTGCGCCATGAAGCCATCGATCACGCGGTGGAACGCGACATTGTCGTAAGCGCCTTCGGCCACCAGAGCCTTGATCTGTTCGACATGCTTGGGAGCCAGGTCAGGCCGCAGCCCGATGGTGACATCGCCGTTCTTGAGCGTGAGAATCACCGTGTTTTCGGGTTCGGCTGCAGTAGCAACGCCAAGACCGATCATGAGTGCACCGGCCACGAGCGCAGACGAGGCAAGCTTGCGAAGCTGCATGAAACTCTCCTTTTGGTTTCAGGCGGGGAATTTGGCTTTGAGCGCTTCCAGAACAACGGAAGGAACGAATGGCGCTATATTTCCGCCCATGGAAGCGATCTGCCGTACAAGTGTGGCGGTAATTGTGCGCACGGAAGGACTTGCCGGCAAAAAAACAGTCTGCAGGTCGGGCGCCATGGTTTCATTCATGCCCGCCATCTGCATTTCATAATCAAGATCAGTGCCATCGCGCAGGCCGCGGATCATGATCGATGCGCCATGCTCGCGCGCCGCATCGATGACCAGCCCGTCAAACGCGACAACCTCGATGCGCCCGGCATCGTCACCAAGCTCGGCCAGCGCAGAGCGCTGGATCAATGCGACGCGCTCCTCGTAGGAAAAAAGCGGCTTCTTGCCCGGGTGAAGGCCGATCCCGACGACAATGCGGTCAGATACCGTGAGCGCGCCCTTGAGCACATCCAGGTGGCCATTTGTCAGTGGATCGAAGGACCCGGCATAAAAGGCTGTTCGTTCGGTCATGGCGTGCTTTTATCCGTCTTGCCGGGCGATGGCAATTCAGCAATCACGCCACGGCAGCCCCGTCGGGCACAAGGCCGCAGAGCGCATGAACGAGGCATGAACGCCGCATTCAAGAACGGTTCGAACCAGTTGGGCTAGTCAGGACACCAATGGCAGGGAGAGCGCCAGCCATGAAACCAAATGGCGTCTCTCTTCGTTAACAGGCCAAAGGAGACAAGCCATGCTTATCTTTACGCTCGCTGCCGCAATGACCGTCGCCATGCTGATCGCAACGGCGGTCGGCCTTCATGAAGAGGCCAACCGCATCAAGCTGGAAAACCGCGTGCGCAACACGGGCCGCAACACGGGCCATCGCCGCCTGCGTTAAAGGGCAGGAACGAATCCCTGCCCCTTACGTTTGGAAGAAGGCTGCAGATTATTCGGCAGCGCCCTCGCCGCCAGAAGCACCGTCTTCGCCAGCGCCATTGTCGGCACCAGTGTCAGGCGTATCCGCGTTGGCCGCAGGAGCTTCCCCCGCCTCGGCTGCGGCTTCTCCGTCCAGCGCTTCCATCTCTTCTTCTTCGGCCTGCGTATCGGAAATACGCTCAACCGAAACCACCTTCTCGCCCTTGGCCGTGTTGAAGATGGTCACGCCCTTGGTGGCGCGGCTTGCGATGCGGATGCCACCGACCGGAACGCGGATGACCTGACCGGCATTGGAAACCAGCATGATCTGGTCTTCCTGCTCGACCGGGAACGCCGCGATGAGCGGACCGATCTCGCCGGTTTTGGAGACATCGGTGGCGCGAATGCCCTTGCCGCCACGTCCGGTGACACGGAAGTCGTAGCTGGACGAGCGCTTGCCATAGCCGAACTCGCTGACGGTCAGCACCATCTGCTCGCGCGCCTGAAGCTCTTCGAAGCGCTCCGTGGACAGGCTTTCCTCCTCACCGACATCCTCGTTGGTGAGCGCCACTTCCTCTTCTTCACCCGAAGCCTGACGCCGCTCGGCGGCGGCCTGCTTGAGATAGGCAGCGCGTTCGGCCGGGCTTGCCTCCACATGGGCCAGAATGGCCATGGAGATGACCCGGTCGCCCTCGGCCAGATTGATGCCGCGCACACCGATCGAGTTGCGTCCGGCGAATACGCGTACATCGGTGACGCAGAAGCGGATGCACTGGCCCGAAGCCGCCGTCAGCAGAACGTCGTCGTCTTCGGTACAGGTGAAGACGCCGAGGATCTCGTCGCTCGGGTCATCCAGCTTCATGGCGATCTTGCCATTGCGGTTGACCTGAACGAAATCCGACAGCTTGTTGCGCCGCACCGTGCCGCGCGTGGTGGCGAACATGACGTCGAGCGCGCCCCAGCTCTCTTCATCCTCCGGAAGCGGCATGATCGTGGTGATGCTCTCGCCCTCTTCGAGCGGCAGCATGTTGCGCAGGAACTTGCCGACCGATTGCGGCGTACCGACCGGCAGACGCCAGACCTTCTCCTTGTAGACAATGCCACGCGAGGAGAAGAACAGGATCGGCGTGTGGGTGTTGGCGACGAAGAGCTGGGTGACGAAATCCTCGTCCTTGGTCGACATGCCCGAGCGGCCCTTGCCGCCACGCGCCTGCGCCCGGTAGATCGAAAGCGGCACGCGCTTGATGTAGCCCTTGCGCGTGACCGTGACGACCATGTCTTCACGCTGGATCAGGTCCTCATCGTCGAGATCTGCGCCACCTTCGGTGATCTCGGTGCGGCGCGGCGTGCCGAACTCGTCGCGCACGCCGATGAGCTCGTCCTTGACGATCTGCTGAATGCGGGCGCGCGAAGACAGAATCTCGAGGAAATCCGCGATCTCCACACCGATCTTGTTCAATTCGTCGGCGATCTCGTCGCGTCCGAGCGCGGTGAGGCGCTGGAGACGCAGCTCGAGGATCGAACGCGCCTGTTCTTCGGAGAGATTGTAGGTGCCATCCTCGTTGATGCGGTGACGCGGATCATCGATCAGCAGGATCAGCGCTTCCACATCGGAGGCCGGCCAGCGGCGCTCCATCAACTGCTCGCGCGCGGTCTGCGGATCGGGCGCGTGACGGATGAGCTTGATCACCTCGTCGATATTGGCAACGGCAATCGCAAGGCCAACCAGGACGTGCGCGCGCTCGCGCGCCTTGCGCAGCAGGTACTTGGTGCGCCGGCTGACCACTTCCTCGCGGAAGTAGACAAAGGCCTGGAGCAGATCAAGCAGGTTCATCTGTTCCGGCTTGCCGCCGTTGAGCGCCACCATGTTGGCGCCAAAGGAGGTCTGAAGCGGCGTGAAGCGGTAAAGCTGGTTCAGCACCACATCGGCAACGGCGTCGCGCTTCAGCTCGACCACGACGCGGTAACCCTGACGGTCACTCTCGTCGCGAATGTCGGAAATGCCTTCAATGCGCTTGTCGCGGACCAGCTCGGCCATCTTTTCGATCATCGACGCCTTGTTCACCTGATAGGGAACTTCGGTGATGATGATGGCTTCGCGATCATTGCGCGCCGGCTCGATCGAGACCTTGCCGCGCATGAGGATCGAGCCGCGGCCCGTCTCATAGGCGCTGCGGATACCTGAACGGCCGAGAATCAGGCCGCCGGTCGGGAAATCGGGACCGGGAATGATCTCCTGCAACTGCGGCAGGCCGAGTGCGGGGTTCTCGATCAGCGCCACGCAGCCATTGATGACTTCGACCAGATTGTGCGGCGGAATGTTCGTCGCCATGCCGACGGCGATACCACCCGAACCATTGACCAGAAGGTTCGGATAGCGCGCCGGAAGCACGCGCGGCTCGCTGGAGGAGCCGTCATAGGTGTCCTGAAAATCGACCGTGTCCTTGTCGATGTCTTCCAGAAGCTCATGCGCGCCCTTGGTGAGACGCGACTCGGTGTAACGCATTGCCGCCGGCGGATCGCCGTCGATGGAGCCGAAATTGCCCTGCCCGTCGACCAGCGGCAGGCGCATGGACCAGTTCTGCGCCATACGCACCAAGGCGTCGTAGATGGCGGCATCGCCGTGCGGGTGGTATTTACCCATCACGTCGGCAACGGGGCGGGCCGATTTCACATATTTGCGGTTCCAGTGGTAACCGCTCTCATGGGATGCATAGAGAATGCGCCGATGCACCGGCTTCAGACCATCGCGTGCATCCGGCAGGGCGCGGCTCACGATCACGCTCATCGCATAATCGAGATAAGAGCGCTGCATCTCCTCGACAATGGAAATCGGCTCGATTTCGTCGGGCTCGCCCGATCCGTTCGGCGTCGTCTGGTCAGTCAAAACGTGTCACATTCTTAATGAGGAATCACATACTCTTTATATATGAGCCGTCAGCGATTCTCCAATTGAGCATCCGTTTTTGATGACGGAAATCCAACGCAATTTCAGGCGCATACGAACCTCCTGGGGATGAGCGCCTTGACAAATTGCCGCAGGAAGCGAGCCTGCGTGAAGAATGAGGGCTTTTCCCTCGCATCCAAGCTGGGCTAGAGAGGCCGCAAGGAGAACCCGATGCCTGGTTACGATACCGTTTTCAACGCCTTCGTCACATTGCTGGTAACCGTCGATCCGCCAGGGCTTGCGCCGCTCTTTCTGGCGCTGACAGCGGGCATGAACCGCTCGGAGCGCAATCAGGTGGCCGTGCGCGCAGCCATCATCGGATTCGCCGTTCTGGCCCTGTTCGGCGTCGCTGGCAGCGCCATTCTGGCCGTGTTCGGCATCACGCTTCCCGCCTTCCGTGTGGCAGGCGGCCTGCTTCTGTTCTTCATCGCCTTCGAGATGATCTTCGAGCGCCGCCAGGAGCGCCACGAAAAGAGTGCCGAGCGCGCGATCACGCGCGACATGATCCGCAACATCGCCGCCTTCCCGCTGGCCATTCCGCTGATCGCGGGTCCCGGCGCCATCTCGGCCACCGTGCTTCTTTCGGGCGAGTTCAATTCGATTCTTGGCACCATCGCGCTGCTCGGCATCCTGCTTGGAACGATCCTCCTCACCTATGCCGTTTTCACGCTGGCGGAGCGCGTGGACCGCTTTCTGGGCGAAACGGGACGCTCCATCCTGACGCGCCTCCTGGGCGTCATTCTGGCAGCCCTCGCGGTCCAGTTCGTGGCAGACGGAGCCAAGGCGCTTTTCGCTGCGCCATAGGCGCTGCAACCGGACGGTTGCGGAACACAACTGGAACATATAGAGTATGTTCTGGTTTTGTTTTTAACTGATTCTCGGTGGCGCCCATGCTGACCCGCAAGCAGCACGAACTTCTTCTGTTCATCCATGAACGACTGAAGGAGACCGGAATCCCGCCCTCCTTCGATGAAATGAAGGAGGCGCTCGACCTCGCCTCCAAGTCCGGCATTCACCGGCTGATCACGGCTCTGGAGGAGCGCGGCTTCATTCGCCGGCTCCCGAACAGGGCGCGTGCGCTGGAGGTTCTGCGGCTTCCCGATTCCATCGCGCCGGGCCTCAATTCCGCCGCGCGCGGCTTTTCGCCAAGCGTCATCGAGGGCAGCCTCGGCAAGACGCCCGCGCCAGCGGCCTCCAAGCCTGCCGCCAGCAATGATGACGCGCTTTCCGGCGTCGTTTCCGTGCCTGTGATGGGCCGCATCGCTGCCGGTGTCCCCATCGACGCCATTCAGCACCAGACCCATTCCATCGCGGTTCCGCCGGACATGCTTACCGGTGGCGATCACTACGCGCTTGAGGTCAAGGGCGACTCGATGATCGATGCGGGCATTTTCGATGGCGACACGGTGATCATCCGCGAGACGCAGACCGCCAATCCCGGCGAGATCGTCGTGGCGCTGGTGGATCAGGAAGAGGCAACGCTGAAGCGCTTCCGCCGCAAGGGCGCATCGATTGCCCTTGAAGCCGCCAATCCGGCTTACGAAACCCGTATCTTCGGCCCCGACCGCGTCAAGGTGCAGGGTCGCCTCGTCGGCCTGATGCGCCGCTACTGAGTTTAAGACTATCCGGGGCGGCTTCAGGCATGCCCCGGCTCCGATGCCATCCGGCATCCAGAATGCGCGCTCTTTTCAAGCTCCGCGTCGGTTCAGCCAACATCGTCCGGGAAGAGCGCCTGGAAGACATGCGGAAGCATCTCGGGGAGGTCTTCCGCAATCAGGCCCCGGCCAAACATCCCGCCAGCCTCTGCATGCAGCCACACGCCGGCCGATGCCGCTTCGAAGACCGGCATGCCCTGCGCCAGAAGGCTGGCCACAATCCCGCACAGAACATCGCCAGAGCCCGCCGTCGCCAGGAAACGCGATCCGTTGGTGTTGATCGCGGCGCGCCCGTCCGGGCAGGCGACGACCGTGTCCGCCCCCTTCAGGATGATCACCGCTCCTGAGCGCTCTGCCGCTGCGCGCGCACGCTCCACCTTGGACATGGAAGCGTCAGCCGCGAGATCGCCGAAGAGGCGCGCGAATTCACCGTCATGCGGCGTCAGCACGGTCGCTAAGGCGGAGCTTCTCACGGCCTCGAAGAGCGTATCGGGCGCATCGGCAAAGGCGGTGATGGCGTCGGCATCCAGCACCAGCCCTTTCAGCCCTTCATCGCGCTCCAGAAAACCCAGCGCGAAGCTGCGCGTGCGCTCGCCTGTGCCGGCTGCCGGGCCGAGAACAGCGGCTGTCGGTTTTCGCTCATCGAGGAAGGCGATGAGTTCATCCACTGCCTCCGCCTTGCGCAGCATGATTGAGGTCAGGTGCATCGCGTTCACCGACAGGGCGTTTGCAGGCGAAAGCACCGTCACGGCCCCTGCCCCGGCGCGCGCCGCGCCACGCGCGGCAAGCCGCGCAGCACCAGTGGATGCGCCACCGCCCGAAACAACCGCCACATGACCACGCACATATTTGTGCGCATCGATCTCCACCGCCGGCACGGCGTCGCGCCAGAGCGCCGGACCATTCTCCCAGAGGGCGATATCCATTGATGCAAGCGCCGTCTCGGCAATGCCGATATCGGCCACGACCAGCTCGCCACACAGGCGTCGACCGGGCATGAGCAGATGCCCCGGCTTTTTGCGGAAAAACGTGACGGTCAGGTCCGCATTGAAGCAGCTGCCGAGGGGCTTGCCCGTGAGACCCGAAAGACCGGACGGAAGATCGACGGCAACCACCGGGACGCCCGCAGCCGCAACCCGCTCGATGAGTTCGGCCTCGATGCCCGCGATTGGCTTTGAAAGCCCGGCGCCATAGAGCGCGTCAACCACCAGCCAGCCGGCTTCGGGGCGAAAATCGGCCAAAGCCTCGGGCGTTACAAAACAGTCCTCGCGCGCCCTGGCGGCATCGCTGTCTTCCCGCGGCGCAGCATCGGCGAACAGGCGAACATTGACGCCGCGCTCGGCCAGAAGCCGCGCAATGACATAGCCGTCACCGCCATTGTTGCCCGGTCCGCAGAGAACCGCGACGCCAGCAGCGCCGGAAAACCGCTCGAGGATAAGATCAGCCACCGCCGCGCCGGCATTGCGCATCAGCCCGTACCCGTCATGAGGGCCGGCTGCGATGGCCGCGCGATCCACATTGCCCATTTCTTCAGGTGTCAGAACAACCATACGCATAACAAGCTGCCGCTTTCTTCGGCTCATTGCATATTTTTTAAGCAAGTCTCAAACTGCGAACCGCACCGCATGGTTCCCATCTTGCTATCCGGGGGCGCTCGCCTAGCATGCCAAAGCCGGAGAAAACCGCGTCGCGCCAATTCTCAAACGCAGAATGCAGCGTTTGGCACGCAACATGCAAGGCTCTGTCACGAGTTGGCATGTTTCGTGCTTCAACCGAACCGGAGCAATAAGGGATGCGGACCATCCGTCCCCGAACCCATTTGGAGGCCACCGAGGCATGAAAAAGGTCGAAGCGATCATCAAACCCTTCAAGCTCGATGAGGTGAAGGAGGCCCTTCAGGAAATCGGCCTTCAGGGCATCACCGTCATCGAGGCGAAGGGTTTCGGACGCCAGAAAGGCCACACCGAGCTCTATCGCGGGGCGGAATATGTCGTCGACTTCCTCCCCAAGGTGAAGATCGAGGTCGTCCTGCCGGACGAAACCGTCGACGCCGCCATCGAGGCGATCCGCAAGGCAGCCCAGACAGGCCGCATCGGCGACGGCAAGATCTTCGTCACCAATGTTGAAGAGGTCATCCGCATCCGCACCGGCGAGACCGGCGCAGACGCAGTCTGACCCCAACCACCAGTTCCCGGACCCGGTCCGGATCATCAGGCAAGCTCATCGCAAACAGGAAAGCGAATATGACCACAGCACAAGACATCATGAAGCAGATCAAGGAAAACGACGTAAAGTTCGTCGATCTTCGCTTCACGGATCCAAGAGGCAAGCTTCACCATGTCACGATGGATGTCACGGCCGTGGATGAGGACATGTTCGCCGATGGCGTCATGTTCGACGGCTCGTCCATTGCCGGCTGGAAGGCGATCAACGAGTCCGACATGGTTCTGATGCCGGAGCCCGACACGGCGCATATGGACCCGTTCTTCGCCCAGTCCACGATGGCCATCGTCTGCGACATTCTCGACCCGATCTCCGGCGAGGCCTACAACCGTGACCCGCGCGGCACCGCCAAGAAGGCAGAAGCCTTCCTCAAGGCCGAAGGCTTTGGCGACACCGTCTATGTGGGCCCGGAGCCGGAATTCTTCGTCTTTGACGACGTGAAGTACAAGGCCGATCCCTACAACACCGGCTTCAAGCTCGACTGCAGCGAACTGCCGTCCAACGACGACGCCGACTACGAGACCGGCAATCTGGGTCACCGTCCGCGCATGAAGGGCGGCTATTTCCCGGTTCCGCCGATCGACTCCGCGCAGGACATGCGCTCCGAGATGCTCACGGTCCTGTCCGAAATGGGCGTGATCGTTGAAAAGCACCACCACGAGGTGGGTGCTGCGCAGCACGAACTCGGCATCAAGTTCGAGACGCTCCTGAAGAGCGCCGACAGCGTTCAGAAGTTCAAATACGGCGTTCACCAGGTCGCCAATGCCTATGGCAAGACCGCAACCTTCATGCCGAAGCCGATCTATGGCGACAACGGATCGGGCATGCACGTCCACCAGTCGATCTGGAAAGACGGCAAGCCGACCTTTGCCGGCAATGAATATGCCGGTCTGTCCGAGAGCTGCCTCTACTATATCGGCGGCGTCATCAAGCACGCCAAGGCGATCAACGCCTTCACCAACCCGATCACCAACTCCTACAAGCGTCTTGTGCCCGGTTTTGAAGCCCCGGTCCTGCTCGCCTATTCGGCGCGCAACCGTTCGGCATCCTGCCGCATTCCGTTCGGCTCCTCGCCGAAGGCAAAGCGCGTCGAGGTTCGCTTCCCCGATCCGGGCGCAAACCCCTACCTCGCATTCGCAGCGCTGCTGATGGCCGGCCTCGACGGCATCAAGAACAAGATCCATCCTGGCCAGGCCATGGACAAGGATCTCTACGACCTGCCGCCGAAGGAGCTCAAGAAGGTGCCGACCGTCTGCGGTTCGCTGCGCGAAGCACTCATGGCGCTCGACAAGGACCGCGGCTTCCTGAAGGCCGGCGGCGTGTTCGACGACGATCAGATCGACGCCTATATCGAGCTGAAGATGTCGGAAGTGCTGCGTTACGAGATGACGCCGCACCCGGTCGAGTTCGACATGTACTATTCCGTTTGATCGCTACTGTTGGGGCGATCAGGGCTCCGTCTTCGGACGGGGCCCTTTTTTATTGCGGCGTGCTCAAGTGACCGACTGCGCCCGCCATTCCTGCGCCAGTTCAGGAAGCTCTGCGCGTTCGCGGAACGAGCGCGTCACTTCACCGAAGGCGAAACGGATCGAGTTCTCCACGATCTCACGGTCATACCGCTTGAGTTCGTCAGCAATCGGCGCCCATTTGAAGAGCGCCTTTGGGCTTTCGGTAAAGCAATCGGCGGCCAGCGCCGCATTCTGCCAGTGAACATCCGCAATACGCTTCACGAAAGCGCTGCGCCAGGCCTCCACCGTACCGGCATCGGGCAGCACATCGCCATTGTCCGCAAGTCCGGCCTCGTGGCAATGAAGCGCCAGCGTGCGTGCCTCTTCCCCCTCCAGCGCGCCGCCAGAGGCCACCCTGGCAACGGCATGAACCGTCAGATCCGAGAGACAGGCGGCAAACACATGCAGCTTGGCGATGTTGATGGATTCAACAAAGACATCATCCTCGAACATGGATGGATAGCGCGTGCCCATGCGCGCCTTCAGGTATCCATAGAGCTTCTTCTGTGCGACGAAAGATGAACGTGTGCAAACAAAGTCGCACATGATCCCGACAGTATTGATCGCTGTATTTTCACGCCGGAAACGCATACGTGCTGCGGCTTCCCGCAAGAATAAAATGCCTTTCGACCACTCAACACCCATTGCGTGCTTCCCGTTACATACGACCAATGTCTCGATTTTCATTGAACTTGAGATGCCCAATGCTTGAGGCATTCCATTGTGATTCCAATTCCACAGAACCGCAATGGTGACATCCAACGACTTTCGTCGCTGACGTTTTTAGGGAGGAGGACACCATGTCCGCTAATAACGCAGATGATGTGAGGGATCGCTACTGGGCAAAGACCAGAAATCTGACGATTGTGGTTCTGACGCTCTGGGCATTCTTCGCGCTTGTCGTGCCAGCCATGGTTTCGACGCTGGATCAATACACGTTCCTGGGCTTCCCACTCGGTTACTACATGATCGCCCAGGGTTCTCTGCTGGCCTTTGTCATCATCATCTGGGTGCAGAACTGGCGCCAGGATGCAATCGATGACGAGTTCGGCTTCGGCGAAGAAGACGAATAGGGAGGAACCGGCATGGCCTTATTACAGGGACGGTTCATTGATAATATCGGCCGGGTGTACACGCTCTACACCGGCGGTTTTCTAGCATTCATCCTCTTGATGGCGCTGTTGGAGCAATTCGGCGTGGGCGCCGACACGATCGGCATTCTGTTCGTGGCCTTCACCATCGGCATCTATGCTCTCATCGGCTGGTTATCGCGCACAATGGAGGTCGACGCCTACTATGTCGCCGGCCGACAGGTTCCTGCCGTCTATAACGGCATGGCGACAGCGGCCGACTGGATGTCGGGCGCATCTTTCGTGGCTCTGGCCGGCGGTGTCTATTTCGGCGGTTATGGCTACATGGCCTTCATCGTCGGCTGGACCGGCGGTTACGTGCTCGTCAACTCGCTGATGGCGCCCTATCTGCGCAAGTTCGGCTGCTACACGGTTCCAGACTTCATCGGCACGCGCTATGGCGGCAATCTTGCCCGTCTGTGCGCCGTGATCGTGCTTGTGGTCGCGTCCTTTACCTATGTGACGGCGCAGATCAACGCCACCGGCACCATCGCTGCCCGCGCACTTCACATTCCGTTCTCCTGGGGTGTCTGGTTCGGCCTTCTGGGCATTCTCTTATGCTCGATGCTCGGCGGCATGCGCGCCGTGACATGGACGCAGGTCGCACAGTACATCGTTCTCATCGTCGCCTATCTGGTGCCGGTGATCTGGATGTCCAACGTGCAGGGTTTTGGCCTGATCCCGCACTTCACCTATGGCGATGCAGCCTCCACCATGGCGCAACTCGAAGCGCAGTTCGGACTCAACCCGCCAGCCGAGGCCATTCCGGGTCTCTCGGTGCTCACCACCCCGCATACCGGACCGGTGGGCGATTACGCGGAGTGGAGGTTCATCACGCTCGCACTCGTCATGATGTGCGGCACGGCATCCCTGCCCCATATCCTGATGCGCTACTTCACCACGCCGACCGTGCGCGCTGCGCGTAAATCGGTCGCCTGGTCGCTGCTCTTCATCTTCCTGCTGTACTTCACGGCGCCGGCTCTCGCCACGCTGACGAAGCTGCAGCTTCTCGATCCCAGCCTGCCGACGGCAATCATCGGCAAGCCGTTTGAAGAAGTGGCGTCGCTTGCGTGGATTCAGAACTGGGCAAGCGTGGGCTTCCTGGCCATCGCCGACCAGAATGGCGACGGTATCCTGCAGCTGAACGAGTTCTTCATGCGGCCGGACATCGTGGTGCTGGCAACCCCTGAAATCGCGGGTCTTCCCTATGTGATTTCCGGCCTGGTCGCCGCTGGCGGCATGGCGGCAGCCATGTCGACTGCCGACGGCCTTCTGCTGGCCATCGCAAACGCACTCAGCCACGATCTCTACTACAAGATGATCGACCCGAAGGCAGACACTGCCGTCCGACTCGTCGTCGCCCGCATCCTGCTTCTGGGCATCGGCGCACTGGCGGCCCTGATCGCATCGCTGCAGCTCACCGGCATTCTCGGTGCAGTCGCGTGGGCGTTCTGCTTCGCGGCATCCGGCCTCTTCTTCCCGCTCTGTCTGGGAGTGTGGTGGAAACGGGCAAACCGTGCAGGCGCAGTCGCCGGCATGGCCGCCGGCTTCACCGCCGGCACGCTCTACCTCTACTATGTCTACACCGGCGGAACGCCATGGTTCGGTCTCGACCATCTGCGCTTCGGCATTGTGGGCATGGCGGTGAGCCTGGTCTCCATGGTGGTGGTCACCCTGCTGACACCGGCTCCGGATGAGGAAATCCAGCGCATGGTGGAAGAAACCCGCGTGCCGACAGGCCCGTCCATTCTTTCCGACCAGCACTGAACAGTGCCAGATCGCCGTGCATCCATTCGAACGCACGGCGATCTAAACAATTGATCGAGCACCGGAACAGCCGAAAACCGGATTCCACTTTTCGATCCGATGCTCTAGGGTTTCGAAGTCAGGGGCGGGTTCTCCCGCCCCTGAATCACGCGGGGGAGATACTGCATGCAGGAAACGGTCGCCATACAGGAAACGATGGCCGCATTCCCGATCTGGGTGCTGGCGCTGGATTACATTCTCGGCGTCGTCATGTGGACGCTGATCGGCCGCGCCGCCATGAGCATTTTCCTGCCGGAAGATTCCAGTTTCTTCTTCATGCGCTTTTTCGTCCGTGCGACGAACCCGATCCTGAAATTCTTTCGCCCCATCACGCCCCGTTTTCTGCTGGAACCGCTGGTGCCGATCTATGTGGCGTGGTTCTTCTTCATGATCCGGTTCTATCTCATGCCCTGGCTGCTCGGCTATTCGGTGATGGGCATGCTGTCATTCCCGCTCGAAAGCGAGATCTCCGCCGTGCTCTACAAGATGTTTGGTGGAAGCTAGATAGCCGCGCGTCCATTCGGACACAGCGGGGCGCAACGCCCTGCTGCATAGACCCGGTGCGTGGTTCGACAGGCTCACCATGAGGGAAGTCGCGCCCGGCAGTGAATCCTGATCAAAGGCATTACCGCAGGTTTGACCGCCAATGCCCTTCCTCATGGTGAGCCTGTC
>NZ_JBPAXW010000011.1:0-209610 GCF_050877045.1 Nitratireductor sp. PBL-C9 | reverse complement strand
GCCCTTGAAGCCCTTAGCTTGGAGACGTGAATTAGAACGCCCTCGCTCGTCGGCTCCCCCTCCCACACATTCGGGCAGCTCACTCGAAGAGGCATCTAAAGGGCGCGCACGGCACCCTCAATCCCTGCGTCAAAGCCACAGAAACGAAGCCCAGAATAGCGTGATCGCGCCATTTTCAACCCGACCCATAACTGTTGCAGAATCACAAAGGGAGGGTTGGCTATGGAAGCGGGATACTTCGTCTATCCGGTGTTATTCATCGCCTATCTGCTGATTTCAGCGGCAGTCGTAGCGTTTCTATCAAGAGTAATTGGGCGGGACGACCCAGACGAATAGCCAACCAACATATTGGGGTTAGTGGTTCTTTTGGGGAGGACCAAATGTCGAAACGTTATCTTGTGTTTGCAGGAGATGCGGCCCAACCTTCTGGTGGCTGGGACGATTTCCTAGCAGATCTAAGCAATCTGCGCGAGGCCGTGGAGTTTGCTCGCGCGAATACCGCGGATGATCTGGCACCCAATTGGGCACACGTTGTCGATCAGGAAACAATGAAGATTGTTGCAGCTTTTCGAAATGGCACCGAGGTAACCGCCTACTGACCGAATGGTCGCATTAGAAGGGCATTGTGAGCAAAGGACGCTGACAGTCGTCACGCTTGTCCACCGCAGTACCATTCTTGTGATGGGCCAATGCGCGAATGCCCTCCCACAGGCACCGGATATCGACCCAAGCATTTGCTCTTCTGAGATTGATGCGAGATACCGTTTCATAAATACTCCGCCACCAAATGGGGGATTCAGATGGCGGCCATTCCGGGTTACTGTACGCATTGCGGCCACATATTCGAAGGTCTAGGCGGAATACATATCGAAAACAGCTTGGGCGTCACTCTCTCCGGCAATCGAATGACCTGCCCGAAATGCGGCAAGCTTGCTCGATTGGTCGATGGGACGTTCAATGCGAGGGTAGGCAAGCTTGAACTGGTAGCTGGGCCACCAATCACAAGCGCAGTTCTCGAACAGCTCTATGGTATCGTCAAGCGCACGAAGCAAGGCACGCTAACGCCTCAGCAGGCCGTCACCGAAGCAACAGAGATCAATCCGGCAATGGGCAAACTCATGGCCGAATACCTCTCGGTCGGCCTGACAACATTGACCGCACTATTGTCACTGGTCGCACTGTACTACGCACACGTTCAGACTGATCTTCAGCGACAGAACAACGACCTGGCACGCGAGAGCCTAGAACTCCAGAAACTGGACAGCCAAGCATCCGGGGACTTCTACAAGGACGCACTTGATGTGCTGGAACAGCAACGCGTTCTGTTGGAGCAGCAAACTGTTGAGCACTTGCACATCCCTGATCATCTCGATCTGGATGCTGATGAGGAAAGCCATCGTGAGGCACCACACACACAGCAAGCCCAAGAAAAACCTGCGCCACAAACAACCCCATCCAAACGTCGAGCAAAGGTCAACAAGGCGCGCCGCGAAGCACTTAAAGAGCGACGCCGTATGTTCCAGCGCTGCAAGCCTCGAGACGTGAATTAGAACGCACTTTCCCGTCAGAGCGCTTCCCCTTTCACACATTGATGCAGATCGAGAAAGCGTCTAGGTGGAAGGCACATCGCCCCTCAATCTCTCGAAGGCTACACATGAAGATCACTTCGCTCATCGCCGCGTCTCTCATTTCGACAAGCGCAATGGCATCTGAAATGTGCGACCGAGATAACTGCAAACCAATTGCTCCGTTCCAACCGACCGAAGAGCAAATGAACTTTGCGAGTAGGATTTTCGATGTAGGCGAAACCGGCTTTGATTTCGAAATGTACGGGAATGGACAAAAGACGATCCTCGTGGAGGGCGTTCCATTCGCGCAATACTGGCAACTTGAGGATGACAAGAAATACGTCTTTCACCCCATGGTGTTCGGACGCTACGTGTTCAACTCCGCTGACGACGAGGATTTCCAACAGAACTGGAAAGAGATTGTCGGCAAGGTAGGCGTCGAACTGCCCAATGGGGGTACTGCATTCTACTATCCGAACCATTACCCTCTGAACCGAATGCGCGGGCCTGACCTCGTCTACAGCGCAATCAGCCAGAGCGAAGTACTCGCGGGTTTCCTGCGCCTTCACCAAGAGCTGCAGTCGGACGAAACTGCCGAAATGCTAGGCAAGGTTCGAGATGCCCTCTTTTTCCCACATGACCAAGGTGGGGTTGATCTGGGCGTAGCCCAGTTGGAGCTTCCGCTCTTTCGCTCCAACCCGGAGATCATCCTGAATGGATGGCTCCATTCACTGCTCCATCTCAATGATTACGCAATCTTGATGAACGATGCGCAGGTCGCCAGCTATGTCGAACAGAACCTGGAGTTCTTCGCGGACAATCACGATGCTTGGTACGATCAGGAGCGCTTCATAACGCGCTATTCAGACACGTCCCCACACCGTCTCGTAGTAACACCGGAAGAAGCAGGGCAGGAATTCACAGCGGTCTACAAACCCAAAGACGCCAGGCTGAAAAGCTACGAAATCGAGCCTGTTCTCGATCTCGAGAACCGTTATTCCGGCTTTGACGTAAGGGTCAATGCAGTCAACGCTGACAATGGCAAGATTACCATGTCGCTGACATGCAGTTCGCTTTTCGACACTTACCTGACTTCAGACGCTGCGTTCTCTGTGATGATCCGTGACGGAGGCTATTCACCATCCCGAGCATCCCCCGATGCATCAGGAGAGTGGCAAACCATTGTGTCCGGCGAGATTGACGGGCGTGAAGTTGCCCAAATCTCACTGGACGACAAGGAGCTGATTTGCGGATACCCAACCAACTTCTCAAAAGCGAACGGGAAGAACTTCTACCACATGCAGCATATCGTTGCTCTTCGCTATCTCGCCGAGACATCTGCGTACCAGAACGATGAACTGAATGGCCGGATATCGGAGATCGCAATGACATGGCTTGCCAACAATGAAAAGTTCCAGGGAGAAGGCCTTGAGTTTGAAGAGCCGCAAAAGGTTCTAGACTCAATCAACCGAGGCAAGGCGCTCACCCAAGTCACAGAGATCGTGGACTTGCTTAACTGATAAGTGATGCGATTGGACCGCGCGTACGCTTTACGCTCAGGTGACCGTAATCCTGTTCCACATCAACATCGGTCATCGCCAAAGCACTCGCGGCCCATGCAATCAGATTCACGTAATAGAGGCCAGATGCCGGGGCAACAATCGAGCCCGCATGAACATGCGTATCATGGTGCATGTTTGGAGTGATATTGCGCCCGTTTGCTTCTGTGATTTCATAACCGGTGCCCGCAACGGTGGTCGCAGGACCAGAGACCAAAATCAACTGTGACCAAACGCCGATATTGGCACCTGCCCCACCTTCATTAGACGAAAATTCGGCTTCCGCCGTCACCTCCAAAAGGTCGCCCGTTTCCACGACGACAGGCAGGCTGTAGACGACTTGACGCAGACTGTTGGCGGTAGCCTCGCCAACAAAGAGTGTAGTGATCAGCTCTGCGGTATCGCCAGTCCGCCCGAACGCCACCGAATGACCATGCGAGGGAAATTTGCCATCGAACCAGACCGTGCCCTCGCCGGTCGTCACCATACTCAGTTTGTCAGGCGTTGTGGCGGTATCCACACTGGTCGCTTCATAGATCTGCAATTCGGCGATGCCGACATTGTTTGATCCATCGCCTGTGACCGTGACCCAAACATGATCCCACTCAGTATCAATGTTCGCACCAGAGACGGGAATATAGCGCGGGGGGCCACCCGTTTGGTCTGTGAAGCTGGCCGAGCCAAGCAGCGTGCCATCAGTTGTCGAGCCGGGAGCCGCGCCAGTCGTTGCATACAAATCAAGCGTCACAGTTGCGTTCGCAGACTGAAGAAATCCTTCATCACTGGATGGATAAACGAGGACATTAAAGACCCGCGTAGGGGCGCTAAGAGTTCTGCCAACATAGCGCGAGATGGTGCTAGGCCCGCGCGCGGTGTTAGCCATCACTTCGTTCAAAACGTCGTCAAACGCGGCAGAAAGGCCGCCACCAGCGGTCATGTTACCGATGGCGCTTCCATCGGCACGTAGATTAGAACCCTGCATGTACGTGGTGTACGTTGTTCCTGTCGGCTCAGCCCCCGACTTCTTGTAGAGCGCCCCGTCACCATCAGCCACAGAACTGGCGCCGGCTGTAGAAACCCAGTCAGGCGCGATATCGAAGCTACTCGCAGAAGCTTCCGCTTTGGTATCGAAATCCTCGATACTAAGCGCGTCTCTCGCGGCTTCCTTTGTCTCCGCTTCAAGCACAGCAAGTCCGGCGGTTCCCGGATTGACCCCATTCAGGTCACCAGCATTGCCCGTACGGGAGAACACAACAGACAGCAGCGCAGCATTGGTCAACGCCGCTGCCCCCGAATGCCCCGACACTGCAATCTTCACATAGCCGGCGGCGTCCGTTGTTCCGGTCACATCATAGGTGACCTGCGCCCCGCTCGACGGCTCGGTGAGGATCAGATAGCCCTTATGCGTGCTTGTGCTGTTCGTCAGCCCTGCAAGGAACGATGCGACAGAATCGCCGCCAGCAGAGACCTTGGAGACGAACAGCTCAGTTGCCGCCGAGAGGTCGGCCGCATTGGCTCGCAGCTTGCCGGCGCCGGGATCTTCGTCTGCGGTTCCGGCTTCGAAGCTCCACGACAGCCCGGAACCAGACACCCCCTGCGGACCACGGATATCGACAGCTTCAGCAATGTTCGCAGTGAGGCCAGCCGCGCCGATATACCCGATCAGGGCCGGTTTCTCGCCGTCACCGCCGATCCAGTCAAAGACCTCCAGCAACCGCCGCGCGCCATCGTTAACGACGCGGAAGAGCGGAGACCAGCCCTTGTCGCCCTGGAACGGAACGGGAGGCGACCAGTCGCCACTTGCAGTACTCTCCTTGATGAAGGCGACTGTGGAACTGGATCCGGCACCATCGCCATCGATGCTGAGATAGACAAAGCCTTCGGCTTCACCGTCATAGGTCGATCGGTCAGCATAGAGTCCGACGGCATCAACCGAATTGAACGAGCCCGCCTTGAACAGGCGCTCAACCTCGGTCGCCCAAACCTGCACTTCGCCATTGATGACCTTGCGCGGATTGCCTGCGGCGTCCACGGGATTAAAGATGTCATAGCCACGCTTGGTCCAGACGTTCATGGGAGTCTCCGATTTTTGGATAGGCTTCGCCGTCCGAGGCGCGCAGGCCGCGGTGGCTGGGTCAGGGATCAGGAATTACGGGTTGGTGTTCGGATCCTGCGGGATCACATAGGTGAAGGTCGCAACCGGGCTCGGGGTGCCGTTCGAGGTGTAGACCGTGGCCGTGATCGTCACGTTGATCGCTGCCGGCCCGTTCGAAATTGTCCCATCGGCGGTGTAACCAAGCCCCGGTCGGGTATCGCCGTCATAGCCGGGTGTGATCTCGGCATGACTGGAAGCGAGCACAAAACGCACGGCATTCATCGCCGTCGAATACGCCACCACCTCGAAGGTGTAATCACCCACGCCGTTGTTCGTGACCTGCACATCGAGATAAGGCTCGGCCGGCACAGAATTGTCGATCTGCATGTCCGGCACGTTCACGACATCCGAGAAGTAGGACGCCTCGCCGTCTCCGTTGAACCAGCGGACACGGAATTCGGCTTCCTTGCCAATGGTGTTCGCAGCCGCGTAGGCGAACTGGCCGTTGGCGCTGTATTCGGTCATGCCCTGCCAGGTATCGGGAAGCCCGCCTGTATAGGTCCTGTAATTCGCCTCTGCGGTGCTGCCGCCCGCAACACTGGAGAAGCGCATGCGGGTCTCATACGCACCGCCCGGATACTGCACCACAGCCGTGGACGCCACGCTGGGCGTGTCCAGATCGCTTTCATATTGCAGGTTCGGAAGCTGCTCCGGTGCTGCGGCTTCCATCGTGGCCGGGTTCCAAGGGCTGTCAATCAGCTCCTGCGGCCAGACCGTGAACGGAATATCCACCTGCCCGCGTTCATCATCAACGCGAGGCGGGGCGATCTTGCAGACCGGGGTCTCCTCGATGTCGGAGAGCGTGATGTTGGCGTAGTCCCTGCCCCACAGTGCAAGCCCCGCCATGTTGGTCTGCACAACACCGGTGTCGCCGCGCGCCTGCAGGAAGAGACGGCGCGCAATGCGCTGCGCCTGGCTGGCCGACGGGCAGAACGGAAGTTCGATATCGTGAATCTTCTCGCCATACCGATCGATCTCATCCTGCACGCGCGCCCACGCTATGCCGGTCATGTCGATCTCGCCCATCTCATACCCACGCTCGGGCGAGTAGTAGGAGATGCGGCAGATGTTCGGGCGCTCGGCAGCTTCTGGGCCTGACCGCCACGAATAGCTGGTGATGTGATCGTCGGTCAGCGTCATGTCGGCGGTGGGGGCGTCATCGATGAGCCCGATACGCACCAGCCCCGCATCGCTCAGCGTCACCTCACACCCGAGGCTTTCCAGCACCTGCTTCATGGTGTCCCCGCGCTTGGCCTCAGAAAGCCAAACGCCAGAGCATTGCGAACGCGGTTCCGTTCCGGTCAGCGTGGGAACCATCGTGTCGGCCTTGTCAGCTTCAGCCCCGATGAAATCCCAGTCGAAGCTGTCGACCGTCATATCAGGATAGGAAAGCATGATGCGGGCAGCGCAGAGCGGCCCGTTCATCGACCACACCCATGTGGCATCGTTGTATTTGTCCGCCCCTGCCTCTCGCGGGTCATAGACGACATTCCACCGGGCGGTAACTGCGCTTTCCGGTTCACCCTGATTGTAGAGTTGCCCGAACTTTTCGGTGTAGATGCCGGGGGAGACGTATTTGACCAGAGACTGCGCGATGCCACGAACGCGGTGCGCAGAAGACCACGTGGTCGGGAAAGCACTGACCAGTTCAGGCCACGCCGTTTCGGCCCCGGTCCCCGTCTTCGTCTTGAACGTCACCCAGGAGTCGCCAGACTTAGCAAACGGCGGAGACGACACATAGCCCGTGTCGCTATCCACCACAACTTCACGACCGCCAAGGAGGTATTCCTCGATGGCGACCATCGGCCCCTTGGCATGGCAGGTCAGGCGATACCTGTCCCGGTTCCTCGTGTTGCCGAAGGTCCGGACACCGCCGAGGCGGCAGCGGCCAATGGCGTTGATCTCCGATCCTTCAGGCGAGTTTTCAAACGTGTTCTTGTATTGGCCCGGATCAATCTTCTGGCTCTTGGACAGGGCCGACGAAACCAGAAGCGAAGCGCCGATACCGATGGCGTAGAGACCGATCTGCGCGGCCGTCACCAGCGCACCGAACGAGAAGGCAGCGCCAAGCGGGCCGGCGAACAGAAAGAAGCCGATGCTGATCGGGTCCGCGAAGGCGTGCGCCGTCATCGCCAGATAGGATCCACCGGCGCTGAGAAGGAATTTCCAGAGCTTCATGGTGTCTCGTAGACCCTCAGAAACTGGCGCACCGGCCCGAAGGGGTGCCAGCTGCCATTGTCCTTGCGAATGATGAGGATGCGGCCGGCGCCGATAATGCCGCCGATCTGGCCGTGAAGGCGCGTCTCGATAATGCCCACATCGCCGATTTCCGGCTCGCCGATGCGCTCCATGCCGCCCACCTGCGCGGCGATGTCATCCCATACCGCCAGGAGCCCGCCCATGCGCTCGATGATTGCGTGCGCTTCATCTCTCGAAGCGTATCGCGGCAGATCGATTTTTCTGCCCGTTTCTTCCGACCACCACAGTGCAGGAGCGGCAGAACAGTCACTTTCGCCCCAGACCACCGGAGCGCCCTCAAAGCGCGTCAGGAAAGCCCGCAGGCGGTTTGCGCGGCTCATGGTCAGTTCCATTTCTCGGCCACCTTCACGCCGACGAACTGGAGCCCCTTGTCGCCGGGATAGCGCCGGCGCTGGTCGGCATCGTTCCATTTCCCGCCAAAGGGAAAGTTCTGCGCCTCCCAGAAGGACTCGACCGTCAGCCCCACATAGCGGGTGCCCACGCCCTGCCGGTGCAGCGTCGGCGCAGACATCTTGCCGGGGAACATGCTCTTGAAGAGCTTGATCTGCCCCGTCTCCGGATCGAACGCCCCGAAGCGCAGCGTGGCCGATCTGCCTTCGATGGCCCGCGCATCCCGCTTCACGCTCTTGAAGAACTCGACATTGACGCCGCTCAGGATGATGTCGACCTTGGCCGCCTGCCCGAAGCGCGGATCCTCGACGGCGGAAATACCGGCCAGCAGGCCGCCGACAGGATCAGTCACCCCCACATAGGTCTGCCCCTCGACCTCGACCTCACCCACACCATTGTGCAGGTAACGAATACCGGTCGGGAGATCGAACTCGCCGAACCAGGCGCGCGTGACATGAGGACCGGACAGCCAGTCCATATCCGCTTGCGTGAACTCTGCCATTAATCAATCCGCGAAATATCTGCGCACGTCGTAATCGAGCACTTCGACGAGCGTCATGGAGAGGTTGATGCCGAATGCGGCATCACGGGCGGCCGTCGCTGCTTCCTCGCCTTCCAGACGCATCGCGATCACGGGGCGAAGGGTGGCAAAGTCATCAGGCGAGATGTCTTTCCGCAGCGGCGGCCAGACGCGATACTGACCGGGCGCAAGAACTTCGGTGACCATGTATTTCCCGAGATGGAACGGGAAGAACCCGAACATGTCGCCAATGTCGAGGCCGTGGCCCCAGAACGCGCTATCGAGGGAGACAACCGTGCCGCCCTTCGACATCGCAGCCGATACCGCCACCACGGGCGGGGTCGAGCCCCAGTTATGGCCATTGCTCCATGGCTGCCCGTTCGACCACGGCTGCCCGTCACGCCATTCTTGCGCCGATGCGGAAACGCCCATTTCCGAGCGCGTCAGCCCATCCCAGTCGCAAAACGGCACGGCAACCGCATTGGCCCCGCCATGCAGGGCCGTGACGAGGCCACGGTAACGCCGGAACAACCGCCCCCGCAGATTGCCTGGGAAGCCAAAACGCCAACGCCAAAGCCCGAACGGGCTCGCCGTGGTCTGGAGAAACCCGCTGATGGATTGCGTCTGCGATGCACCGATCGTGCGCGGGCCGGAAAGCGGCTCACGCATGTTCGTGCGCAAACCGTTCGGCCATGAAAGCAGTCTAACCATTAGGGCCTCGTTCCACGAACGTCACGGGTGCTGATGCGGTTGTCGATCTGCTTGGGCAGGCTGCGCTGCATTTCCTTCAGCTGCTCATTCACACGGGCAAGCGCCGGCGCATTTGCGTCCCGCGCATCGATTGTGATCGGCATGCTGATGGAAGTAACGTTAGATGAAGTTGCCCGGGGGCTGATGGATTGTCCATTCGGGATGACAACTTCGCCCTTTTGCAAGATTGCGGGGACCTCCCCGGGGCGCAGTCCTGCAATGCCGCCCTGGTGATAACGCTTAGCCCCAGTAAAAACAGACGGTGAAACGGTTCGTCCATGGCCGTAGCCATCCCGCCCGGCAACGCCGCCGCTATGGAGGATGCCCGGAATGATCGCACCGCCAAGCAAGCCACCGCCGCCAATTGCTCCACCTAGGAGCCCGGATAAAAGGTTGTTCAGCGCCATATCCAGCAGCTTGTCGGCTACCTTCTGAAGCGCATTTGCCAACGCCTCTGATGCGCTCACACCATTGCGGAGGTCATCGATAAAGCCGCCAAGCACGTCTTTACCGAGTTCCTGCAGTTCTTCGGCCGCTTGCTGGGCATTCTTTTGTTCCTCAGCCAGTCGCTTGGCAGCTGCAGAAGCAGACGCATATTTCACTGAGGTTTCTTCAATAGCCGCCTGCAACTCAGGGGTGATCGATACTTTGGCGTTCTCAGCAGCAGTCAGTAACTGAGCTTCGATGCGGGCCTTTTCCGCTGCATATCCGTAATCACTGACCAGAGGATTGAGTTCAGCTTGCGCCTCTGTTTCAGCGCGCAGCGCATTTGCCCTAGCCTGGATTTGCTGGGTGAGACGTTCATAGGAATTCTCCCGCCTTCCAGCACCCCCACGGCGACCTCGCGCGGCCCTTGCAGCAGCACGCTGCTGGTCATCCAATATCTCCTGCACAGTGAAATCATTGGGTCGCGCCGTTGGCGTAGGTGCGTTCTGAGGGAGTTCCGAATATCCGAAACGCGCGGGATTGATATTCGGGTCAATACCGGAGACGGCCAACCTTGCTGTGTCGGCGGCATCTGCGAGTTGGTTGATGTTCGAGATCGCCGCAGAGAGGTCGGGGGCGAAGCCAGAGATGAGCTCCAGCGCCCCTCTCAAGTCCTCAACACTGATCTCACCTTCTTCGAACTTACTGACGAGGTCTTCTATCTCCCCGCGTGCTTTGCTGCTGTCAATCTCGTCTACAGCCGAGCGAAGGCGTCGGAACGCTTCCTCGGCAGCATTGATGTGCGGCGTTGAAGCATCGATCTCACCGATTGCCGCGCCATAGTCACGAGCCTGCGTAGCGGCATCGAGCATGGCCTTGGCGATGCCTTCCAAGACATCGTAGGGATCGTTTGCGATGAACTGCTTCAGCTGCAGAATGATGGCGTCGAGATCGGGCTCAGCGGCATCTGCGGCGCTCTGTATTTCTTCCAACGCCTTAGCCTGCTGCAAAGCGGTCTGTTCGAATTCCGTCCCCCTTGCATAGACAAGAACGTATTCCTGAAGCTGTCGAATGTTGTCGCGCAGGGCTGTGATCGAAGCATTGTAGCGGTCAACCAAGGCGGACCGTTCTTGACCGACCTCGAACTGAACTTCCTCGGCAGGTCGGGCACCCGCATCCTTGCGGTATCTCTGGGCCGCCTCACCCGCACGCTCATACCCCTCGATGAGGTCATCGATCCGCTTCCGCTGTGCCTCAAGGAACTCGTTGACGCCCTCCGCAGAGTCTTTTGCGCTGGTGAAATACGAGATTGCCGTACTCCCCAAGAGGACAAACGCGGTGGTTGCCAGCCCCAGAGGCGAGAACAAGCTTGCGATCGTTCCACGCAGCGCGCCCATCACCCCATTCATGGAGCCGCCGTACATCGTCACCTGCGGCAACTGCTGCGCCAGAAGCATAAAAGGCGACTGGCCGGCGGCGAGCATCGTCCCGATATCCTGGAACTGGAACGCGAGGTTGCGCATCTGCATCTGCGCCATACGCCCCTCAGTGCCTATGCGATGAAGGCCATCAGCACCCTGCCCAAGCTGCTTACCGAACTTATCGAAGGCCGGATGAACTCCGATCAGAGACGTAGCCTTTCCGGCTCGCTCTGCTGCTGCAGAAATCTGCGCGATCTTCGCTTCGAACTGCTTCGCAGAGTTGGAGATCTTCGCGTCGTAGGCTTCCGTCTTCGCCTCAAGTATGGTTACGACTTTGTCAGCGGTAATAGCCATCGGAGGGAGCCTTATGGAGAACTGGTTGAAAGCGCTGATTTCAGCGGCGTGCGTCGTTGTGATCGCGGGCGGTGGATATGCCCTGTGGGGCGGGTTCAGCGCGAATAGACAAGTTCAGCAGGCCGCCGAGCGCGCAGATCAAGCCAGGGAAGAGATTTTCGCACTGGCGAAGGCCGAGCCTCATCAAGTCGATCAAGTTCGCTTCTTCTGTGAAAGTGTCGCCAACGGGGTGCAGGATGACCGCCGCAAGAGAATAGCGCGCAACTGCCGGGAGCTTGGCTATCTATGACCTTCCCAAAGTACCGGTGATGAAAAGGGCGACCTAAGCCCCTCCCCATCTCGACTCCCGGTTGCGCTCCTGATTTGATGCGGGTGCGACCAAAGGGAGGGGAACATGGGCGAAGAACCACAGAATATTCGAGAGTTTAAGGAGATGGTCGGGACGATTCTCGGCCGCCTGTACGATGTTCACCCCTCGGAACTGCCAAACGATGCGGATGCGTTCATTCAAGAAGACCGTCTCACCGACGAGATTGTTGATCTTTTTGATGGCACCTCCAACTATCTGGTTAGAGGCGGATTCTTGCATCAGGATGAGCAGTTCTATCTCCAGCTAACGCCCGCCTCCTGGGATGTCATGCAGAAGCCAAACCCATTGCGCCCCGATGAGGCAATAGGGAAGACGCTCGCGACATGGACAAAGCAAGCCGCGTCAGATGTCGGGAAGGCCACCGTCGCCCAAGCCGCCAGTGCTGCCCTCACTATGCTCTACACCGCTTTGAAGGCAGGAGGTGGAGGCTGATCGACTTCGCCGCCCCGCTGCGCGGACTGTTTTGTAATGGAGGTGAACGAGTACGCCTTTACCTTCAGAGATCACCAGTCCCAAATACTTCCCATTGCACCAGGCTCCTATCCCCTCACCCGGTGGGAGAGCATGAAATTCGACTTCTGCAAAATCATCTTTCGTCATCAATCCAACCTCACATCCGGCAGGTTCATCGCCCGCACAGCATCTTTGAGCGCGTCGAAGTCTACATCGCTCATTGTCTCGCCGTCGCCGGTCTTCTTGCTGCGCTTTTCCATCGCCCGGATCATCGAGACGATCTCATAAAGGGACATCGTTTCAATCGCTCGCGGATCTACCCCGCATTCCAGAAACGATGCCCGATAGCCGGCGAAATCTATTCGGTCGGCCGAGTCTCCCCGGCCACTGCTTCCCCCGACGGGATATCCTCGAACCCATGCATTGCGGCACCCAGAACTGCGCGGGCAACGCTCTCCGGGTTATTGGGGCCTGCCGCCAGCGGGACATTGGGCTTTTCCCTCCCGATATAGGTGTCGGTGAGACGCTTGGCCTCGACCGCCCCCATACCTCCGCCAATAAGGCCGAGGCGCACGGTCTGATAGATGTCTGCCCAGAACCAGGTGCCGAGCATGACGCGCTGGAAGATCACGCCGAAACCGACCTTACCGCACACCTGCTCAAGTTCCTCGATCTGGGCGCCCTTGAGGGCGAAGGCATATTCGCCGTCGCCCCATTCGAGCACCACCTCTGCCTTGAGATTGCCCATCAGACGGCATCCACCCAAGTCGGAGCGCCATTGAGCGTGATGCCGATGTTGAGCTGCCAGCGCTGCCCGCGCTCGCCCGTCTCTTCATAGGTGGAGAGAATGCCCGGAGCCTCCCAATGCCCGCCGCCCTCAGCAGCGGTTCCAGCCGTCATCCAGCGCACGTTCTTCTCGCCACCGTCCATCAGCCAAGCGCGCCAGACCTGAATGGCATCCCGGTCGATCACGCCAGAGCCGCCGACGGTCATCTGCTTGGATACCTCATCCGATTCCAGCCATGCCGGCAGATCGGGATCGAGACAGTCCGGCACGTTGGTGCTGTTGGTCTCGATATTGACCGTTAGGTTGAGGGAGGTGAAGCCACAGGGTGCGGCGAACACTTCAGTCGGTGTCGCTCCATCGCCCAGCATGAGAAGCTGGCCGGCGAAACGAATAGTCTTGGCCTGTGCCATGATCTGTCCTTTCCATGTGAAAACGCGCCGGACCACGGGGCCAGCGTTCACGGTGGTTGATGTTGAGGGATTACTGTTCGACGGTGATCAGGAACTCAGCAAAGGCATGCCATTGCGCGGCCTCGTCGCTATCCCTGACACATTGTGTTCCGATCCATTCGCATTCCACGATGCCCATGTTGGCCGGCTGGAAGGCAGCCATGGCCTCGACAATGGCCGCAGCAATATCCAGCGCCCTGTCTTCTCCGGCGTAGGTGCTTGTGGTCTCCGCGAAAGCGTGGAGCGTGACACGGGTGGAGCTGCCCGACCAGCAGGTAGCTTCCCATGCGGTGCTGATGGGGCTCCCGTAGCGAATGAAAGGCCACTGCGGGGTGGCAGGCGGTGTCATGGCGTAGATGCGCGCGGCGGGCACAAGGGCCGTCACACCGGCATCAGCGGCCAGATGATCGACAATCGCCGCTTTGAGGGGGCGGGAAAGGTCAGTCGCCAAAGCTCACCTGCCCGTCTTTCCCGACACGAGCGCCTTCCGGCTTCTCGATGACTTCGATCACACCCGCCGCCAGACCTGCGTCAATGCATGCCTGCGGGCGGTAGCCGATGGTGCCATGAGGGAACGAGATCATGGTGCGCGGCGTAGGCCTCCAATCGAAGCGCGGCCCGGTAACGCGAAACCACCTTGCCTTGTGCGGCGCGGGTGCAGCCTTGGGTTTACGTGCCATCCGTTACCTCCTTCGTCGCGTGGATGATCCAATGGCTCTGAGCCGGATCAGACCGCACGCTTTTGACCTTCCAGCGCTGCCCGCGCGCCACGATCACATCGTCGGTGTTTGGCTCGCGACCGGTGATGCCCGCCTGAAGGATGATCAGCTTGCTATCCTCGGCGGTATAGCCGGGTGACTGTCGCATGGCCTCATCACAGCGATCTGTTTGCACCGAGATGGCGACAGGGGCGTCCTCTACCGGCAGGCCGACCCCAGACTGCCAGACCATGTTGACGCGGATAAGCTCGCCTGTGCCGAAGATCGGGGTGAAGGCCGCGCCCATGATGTTCTTGATGGCGTCTGTGTCGAGCAGGCTCATGACAGCGGCCCATCGCGATAACCGCCAGTGCCAAGGGGCCAGTCTTTTGCGTACCCGCTATGGCACCCGCCGACGCCGCCCATGGCGATCCGTGGCCCGCCCTTGGCCATACTCAGAAGCTGGGCGAAGAACGCGCCGCACTTGGTCTGGAAGAGCCAGTCCATGTGAGACATGGCGCCCGCCGTCTTCTGGAAGCGAGTGAGCGTCAGTTCGCCGGATTTCACGCTTTGGTATTGCGCGGAGCCGGAAGCCTGTCCCTGGCTCTCTGCGTCCGAACCAAGGCCATCCAGTGTCATCAGATGGCAGACAATTGCCGACTGCGCCGCCTCACAGAGCCGATCCGGCCACGAGCCATCCACCCACAGCCCGCCGAGAGCGATGTAGCCGTCAATGATTGCGTCATCGACCGCCGCGAACTGCGGCTTCATCTCTTTGAAGCGCGCCGGCGTGATCGGAGTGCATGCCATGGCTCAAGCCTCTAGCGCTGCATCAATACGCTTCTGCAGTTCCTCCGCACCCCATCCGTGATAGGCGCGCTTGCCGACGACCTCCTGATAGTCTGCCCGCAGCTTGGCCAAATCATCGTCGCCCGCCCCCGCGCCACCTACGGGCTGGGCAGTAGCAGCCGTGGCCGCCTTGCCTTCCGTGATCTCGAAATAGCCGAGCGCGCGATACAACGGCAAATGCAGCGGGTGAATATCAACGTCGATCTCGCCGCGCGCAGGAAGACGGACCTTCTTGCCCTTGGCGTTCAGCACGTCATGCGGGCTGTTGGTGAGGTTCTTGATGCGCTGCATGTGTCGCTCCATCCATGAAAAAGGCCCCGGCGCGATTGCCGAGGCCCGTTGTTGTTCTGCCGATTAGGCCGCCGGCGGAGCCGGAGACACACCATCTACGTAGCGGATCGTGTCGCGGATCTGGACGAGCTGACCAACGCGACCGATGCCAGGAATTGCCCACTGGAGCGGTCCATCCTGATGCACATCGAGGAAGCGATAGGTCATCGGCATCGGGAGCTCCAGCGCATCCGGGCTGTTGCGATAGCCGACCGCACGACCCTGCCCCGCCAGATTGGGCGTGTCCAGCGTTGCCGCGCCTGCAAGGAACGGCTGCTCACGCACCACGACCGGCTGGCCCGTGCGGCTGGTGTAGATGTTGTTCGCCTCGAAGTACTGGAGGATCGTCTTGTCGGGCGACGTGACACCATAGGGCGTGGTGGCGATGTACTGGTAGGCCAGCGGCGGCAGCAGGATCGTGTTGCCGATCAGGCTGGTCATGATACCGGTTGCCGAGGCAGGCCCCATCAGCAGGCGGTTCAGTTCCGCAACGATCTGCTCTGCGGTTTTCTGACCGACGCCATTGGCATCAACCCAATTGCGGGCCGAGCCGGTGCCATTGTCGGGCGAGGCAGTCGGGGTGACGCCGGTCATGTTGGTGAGGCCGGACCAACCCGGATGACCGCCACCATAGAGCGCAGTTTCAGCGCAGAAGATGTCCGCTGCCTGTCGGGCAGCGATGGCCTTGCGGGCGGTGAGCGGATAGCCAGCGAACTGAGCCTTGCCGACTTCCTCGACGTTATAGCGGTAGCCGACCGCGTACATGGCGAAGTCGATGCCGACGGAGATCAGGCGAACGTCAGCCAGAGGCACGTCCTTGGAGTAGCCAGACTGCCACTGTGCGGCGCCGGTCATGTCCCCGATCTGGAAATCAACGCCGGACGCCCACTCGGGATAGTCGGTGTTGATCGGCACAAGCTCGCGCCAGTTGATCAGGTCGTATTCCTGCTCAAAGGCCCGATTGGAAAGCACATGGGTCTGCTGGCGGAGGAAGGCCAGCCCCTGTGCATCAGTGATCTGCATGTTCATCGCAGAATGTCTCCTTTCAGGGACTGGTTAGGTCGCAGCCGTGACGGCGGTGCCGCCCGGAACAATGCGGAGGCGGAGCGGGACAGCCTGATCGGCAGCGCCACCCTGGTCGAACTCGCAGTTCGGGAGCGGCAGATAGCCGGTGGCCGACGCGCCATAGAACTTGTTGTCCGCCGGATTGAAGAATGCCTTCTGGCCCTTGGTGACATCGCCACCAGCCAGAACGAAGATCACGCCTTCATCCGCCACGCCGATCACATCGTTGTCGGCATAGACGGTCTGGTCATCGCGATTGCCGGTCGTGATGTTTTCGCGGGTGATGCCTGCGAACACTTCGCCAGTTGCGAGGGCCTTGACGGTCGCCGTGCCCTCACCGGACTGGCCGGCAATGGAAACGGGATGGCCGAAGCCGATGGCCTTGGTTGCGGTATCGGAAGCGAACGCGGTGAAGGCGTTCCACTCTTCCATATTCTGGAACTGGCCCGGCAGGCCGGCCACGGGCTTGGTCTTGGGAGCGGGCATAAGAGCCATGGTGTGGTTCTCCTTTCTTGCCGCTGGTTACTTCGAGCCGCCGCGACCGGTCATGCGGTCCACGTAGGACTGCTGGGCCTTGTTGGCGTCGTTGACGGGCTTGAGGTTGGTGAGGGTGTCGCGGACCTGATCGCCGGCGGCCGTGTCCTTCGCCACGGCCTTGAACATGCCGGAGATTTCGGCGTCCGATGCATCCTTGACCATCTCATCACCGAGGGCCTTGGCGACCGCTTCCTTGCGGAGATCCGCATCGGTCTTGCCGTCGGTCGTGATGTCGGCAGAAATCGCCTTCACGGTGCTTTCCAGCGCGACACGATCTGCAACGAGCTTGGACACATCCTCGGGCTTGAGGGCGGCATCCTGCGCCTTCTTGAGATCCGCCTTGAGCGTTCCGATCTCGGTATCCTTGGCCGTGATGGCTTCGGTATGGGCGGCCTCCGCGTCGGCCAGAGCCTTCGCGCTGTCCGCCTTGAACTTCTCAATGGCGACTACGTCAGCGACGGCGACCTGGACGGCTTTGTCGCCCAGAACCACCGTCTTGAGAGCGTCAGACATTGTGTCTTCCTTTTTGCTCGGGGTGATGGGCGCGTGGCCCGGTGCAGGGCGAACGCCCCAACTGTTGGCGGCATCGTCTCCAATGCGCGCCTGAGAACCAGCGCGGCCGCTAGAGACGATAGCCACGTGGTTGATCTTGATGTTCTTCTGGATGGCGTCGTAAGACTGGCCGTCTGGTGTGGTGCCGGGCTCAAAGGCGAGATCGCAGGTATAGCCAGCCGAAAGCTCGCGCTTTCCTGCCTCAACGTCCTTGATGGCCGCTGCATCCATGACGATCAGCGGGATGCGCACGAACTCGCCGTCTCGGGCCACCTCATCACCGATCTGGCCGACCGCGAAATCCTTCCAGTTCTCTGCGCTGACCGCCTCATCAGGATGATCGTTCGTCACCGGGCGATGCGCATAGGAGGCGAGGCTGTCCTTGGCAAAGACCTGTTCCGCAGGGCGGTAAACGCGCACAACCTGCTTTTCCGGCTTCCCGACCTCCCATCCGGCATAATCCTGAATGCCAGTGCGGGCGGTGCGAACCTCTGCCACAAGATAGCCGTCAGCGGTCCGCCGCGTTCCCGCGACAGACGCAGTGTCTAAGAATTTCATGGTGTCTATCCCTTTCGGACAGCGATGCGCACCGCGTTGGTGACCTTCTGGCCGACCTTCTTGCGGTTCTTCTCAGTGGCCGGCCGCATGAACGGGCGAGCGGCCATCTTGCTCGTGCCGTATTCGAGAGCGGCGCTGTAGGGCATATGGCTGGTCACATGAACCGTCGGAGGGTTTTGCGCCTCCACAGTCGTCTCGATGTTCTTATCGAGATCGCCCGTGTCCCGGTTCGGCGGCTGACCGGGCCGTGAAGGCACGTGCCCTGCCCCACTGATGGAGCCTTCCGTGATGGAGTGTTCGGCGTCGATCTCAATCTCTTGCCCAGCGGCATAGAGCGCGGCGACAATCTGCTTTGACGACTTCGCCATGTTCTTGAGGCGCTTGGCGTGTTTGTCGGCCCCGGTGATCTTCGCCATTCTAAAGCTCCAGCACCCCCTTGGCCTTGCAGCCGCAGAAGGGCTGGAAGCCTGGCGGGTCTTTCTTGCCGATCTCACTGTTCCACGGGATCACCTTCCCGTTGCGGGCCAGATGCTCAGGGCGGTAATGGATCTTGCCGCTGTGAACCCACTCGAATTTCTTCATGCCAAGCTGCAATTGCCGGTCGCGGTCGAGCGATGCAGACAGCTTTTGCGTCTGGTCCATGGCGATACGCAGTGACCGTTTCCGACCCAGCTGCAGCGCCGCGTTGATCTCCTTGGCGACCTCGCGGGCTGGTGTCCGGCTCTGCAAGCCCCGGAAAACGATGTCTGCGATGCGGCCCCGCGTCTGATCGCTCACGTTGCGGACCAGCGCGACATTCCGCGCGAGAATGTCTTCCATGGTCTCCTGCACGTCGCCGGCATGAATCTGCGTGGACAGGTCAACGTCAGCCGCATAGCGCAACTGGCTGATCACCTTGCCCATGTGCCAACGCTGCATTGCGTCGGCCCATGCCTGAAACAGCCCCCGGAAGGTGAAGATCGAGCGAACCGCCTCACCTTCAACTGCCTCGATCTCGACTTCCACCTCACCTGCCCTATCGATGGTCAGGCTATCGGATGCCCGCTGTTCGGACAGAGAGCGCTTGTAGGCGGGCAAGACGCGCTCACGCGCCCTAATGGCCCAGACACGCACAACAGCGACGTAGAGCCGCGCCAGATCGCTTTGCTGCGCCTGCGTGGGCGTGATCTCGCGCATTTCGATGCGATCCCGCCTCACACCGGCAGCGCGGGCCTGCGCGGCTAGATCGATGCGCATCAAGCTTCCTCAGGCGCTATCGCAGAAGGATCGTCTTCATCCTCACCAACCTCCGGCAGCTCCAGCGCTTCCTTGGCTGCATCATAGGCGGTGTCGGCTCCGGGCCAGCTTTCGCTCTCGATCAGACGGTTCTGCACCATCTCGCCAAGGGCATCCTGCGGCACCAGACCAGACCGGCCATAGATCTCTGCGGCCTCGGCCTCCAGCTTATCCACTTCGGCCTGATCCTTCTCATCCAGCGTCCACAGGGGCCGCCAGCTGTACCAGATCGCAGGATCGCGCTGGCCGAGCGCCGAGCGGATCACCATTTCGTCCAGTGGGCGCAGAGCCGGGGTATACTCCAGCTCCTGAATTGTGCGGATGCTGTCGTAGTAATGGCGCAGCGACCCGTTGTCGTTGCCAGAGAGGCCCTTCTGCTGCTCCATGAGAAGGCGCGTCACCGGAATGTCTGCGGCACCCGCCATGATGATGATGAGCGTCCGGGCAATATCTGGCAGGCCCGACCAGCTGACCTGCTTCTGGCTCCATTCGTCTTCGCCATCCAGCATCAAGACGTTGCTGATGCTCTTGAGCGCGGCAACCATGGTCCAGCGCTTGATGTAGTCCTGCTCCGAGGCGCCCGACGCCATCTGGGACACCATGTCCTTGATGCGCACAATGTCGATCTTGGCTTCATGCAGCAGAGCGTCGATCACGCCGGCCGAGTTGTCAGCTGCGCGGATGGAGTCCGCCATCTGCACCCAGATACTGTCGCCCCACACTTCGCCGGTCCTTCGCACTGCCCCTGGCACTGTGCGGCCGTTGACGAACACCACGCGGGATGGATGGATATCCAAGGATGTTCCGTCGGTTGTCAGCGTCCATTTCTCTGGCTGGCCGAACCAATCCGACATGGGGTCGCGGATGATCTGCCCCGGCGTGATGTCATCGCGCCCGAGGACCGTCAGATAGCGGATAGCGCCCCGCCCGATACGGTCAATATTGAGCGGCTGCATGGTCTGCCCGGGCAAGCCGCCCACCAGAATGACGGCACCACCGGCATGACGGGCCGTAAGGAGCGCCTGATAGACGACCTGACGCACACCAAGGCGCTGTTCCTCGGCCTCGATAGCCTCGATCTGTTCCTTCTCCGCCTGCCATGCGCGCCATTCGCGCACAGCGTCGGCAGCAGGGATGTTGACGATCTTGCGATACCAGGTTGATGCCCGATAGGCGTTGTCGCGCTCGTGTCCATCGAACTCCGGCACATAGCGCGTGGCCGCAGACTTCATGTTTGCGTGGCCCAGACCGGTGATGACGTTCGCCATGCCGTCGGCAAATACAACGCCATCGACCGCCTTGATCGCGCCCTTCTGGTCTACCCTGATGCGGGGCTTGTCAGTCATGTGAATGCCTTCCGCATTTGTGCGAGGGTGTAGCCGATCTGAACGATATTCACGTTGTCTGCCGCAATCACAGCGTCGGCGAGGTTGTGAGACTTCACGCCCAATTCTTTCTTGAGCTTGATCTTGGGCACGACGCGCTTCTTTCCTTCGCTCTCCACCCACCAGGGCACGCAAAGCTCGGTAAACAGGGCGTCCAGCTTCGCCTCCCCCATTTCGGACGAGAACGACAAGACATCCTCTGGCTTGACCGACTGGCCACGCGTGACCGCATTGAACGTCAGCATCGCCTTGCGGGCCGTGTTCGCCCACGCCTGCGCCTTAAGGTTCAGATATTCGTCTTTGTTCAGCGGGCTGTTGCTGTTCTGTGGATCGCTCGGCCTGTCACCATCCATGACGCCACCGCCTGCATGAAAGGCGAAGTGCTGCACATCGGCGCCGTTGACCTCGTTTTGCTCATCGATGTAGCCGCCGACAAAGGCACCCACGCCAATGGTGTCGTATGAGACCAGCGCGTTACGGTGCTTCGCCTTCGCCCACACCTTCTTGGCGTTCTGGACCAGTTCGTCCTTGCCGGACGCCCAATCCTCGGCATCTTCGAACACGCCATTGATCTTGTCGGCCGTGGCGCACTTGTCTTCGCCGTCATCTGCCGGATCGAAACCGATGACGTTCCGGCCAACTAGATCGAGGCCAAGAACCTTGTGCGCATCGACACAGGCATCCAGCCAGCGACGTTTGAAGATCGAGAGCTCGCCATCACCCAGAGGCACGCCCAGATAGACGTGCTCGAACATCTCCGGATCGTCTTCCTTCATCGTCGCGATGTCGCGAAGGGCCTTCTTCGAAAGGAACGGGTTCTCCGTATAGTTGATCCTACGCACCACGCAGTGAGGGGGCGATTTTACGACGAAGTTCTTCCAGACGTAGTCCGTGACCAGCTTCGGGTTGAAGAGCAGGATCGCGAGGCTGTCTTCCTTTCGGATAGTGGGGCCGATGATCACCCACTGTTCCTCGGTGAGCTTTTCCGCCTCTTCGACCCAGAGGATGTCGATATCAGAGGTGCCTTTGATCTCATCAATGTTGCGCTCGATCCCGTAGAAGATGAACTCCGAACCGGTCGCCCGGTGGATGATCGTCGTCTTCTGGATGTCGAATGCGTCATTCAATCCGAGGTGGCTGATCGCCCATTTCAACTCGGTGTAGACCGATTCCTGAATGCGGTTCTGATAGCGCCGGACACACATCACGCGCATCCGAACCGGGATATGATCAACCAGCCGGACGAGCTGACAGGCCGTGTCTCTGGTCTTGGAGCTGGACCGGCCACCATGAAGAACGGCGGTGTCGGCCTGCCCTAGGAATACCTGCTCCCAGAAATCATAAAGGGCCGGGTTTGTGAGAGCGACATGCACATTCACTCGCCACCCTCTTCCCTCAGCACCTCGCGCCAGGTCTTGGTTTCGGTCTGGATCGGACCGCCGTCCCGACCGGTGTGCTCGTGCTTATGTCGATTTGTGTAGGCCTCACCGACTTCCTTGGCCGCCTGCTCCAACAAAGATGCTGCCAGCGGCAATTTGCCCCGCTCCTCAGCCTTCTCGGCCATGCGTTGCAGCGCTCGCAGTCGAACCGCCCGATGGCTTATAGCAATCTCCGCCATATCCTCGAGGAAAGCCTTGCGGGTTTCCTCAAATAGGATACGCCACTTGGTGGCTAGGCCGACCGACGCCTTTTTGTTCGGATCGTGGCTTTCCACCAGTTGGCGGCTCACCTCAATTTGGAATTCTTTCTTGACCGAACCCGCAACAGCAGATGGACTGTCGAAGCATGCGAGGGCTTGGACGATGAAGGTTTTCACCTCATCGGAGAGTTTTGCTTTGGCCATCGCTGCGTCTAGGTCCGGTCTAAGTGAGAGGGATGCTGCAGTGCATCGAAAAGTTGAAGTGAAAAACCGCACCGGAAAGGTGCTGGCCTCCTACCCTATCGAGGTTAACCTCATGGGGGATGATCCGGTTGATGCAGATTTCATTGCGGAGGCTAGGAAGTGCGCAAGGGAGGATAGGCTAGTTCCTCATGAGGAGCTTGATCAGCTCCAGTTTGAAGTGTTGCATAAGTAGCTTCCCACCTCTCCACATACGAGAAGCCCCAGCGCATGGCCGGGGCGTTCTGATCCATTCTCTTCTGAAGCAACGATCACCACCGTGAGCATTTGTCGCAGCGTGCGGCCATTTGTTCGCCGTTTATTAGGTCCGTTTGCGCGAGACCAATAAACAACCGGACATAAACTCATGCTGTTGCTTGCATGGAGGGCACTTGTCCTCGGCTTTCTGATCGCCGCTCTGGCACACGTTGCGGCGGCGATCACCGTCATGCTTTTCGAAGACCATCACACGATGGCTGCGACACTCGTGCGATCCATCCTGATCACAATCATATCCGCGCCGCTGATCTTCTATGCCCTGTGGCTGCAGGGCTCACGGGAGCGGGAACGAGACACCTACTGACCCCTACCACTCCCGCCAGAGGTCGCCAGCTACCATTTCCGATTGAACTCGGGATAGTGATTGCGAGACCTCAGCATGGGGGCGAGCCACCACGCCAGCGGAACGGTCAATGCGATACTTGTCACGATCACAGCCGGCAGCAGATATTCAGCCATCGAGAACAGCGCCGGGACTGAGAGAACCAGCACGGCACCCGCTCCGAAGAGCATGGCGTTGATCGGAAGCGCGAGCATCCCTGTCATATACGTTCGAGTGCGCATCATCACCTCCTGTGGTGGTTGGTGTGCTGCACTGAAAACGTATCGCGGAGTGCCTGGTTCCAAGTTGTGATCGGTGGTTGCACCGGCGCGGATCGAACGCGCGACCTCCAGGTTATGAGCCTAGCGAGCTACCACTGCTCTACGGTGCTGTTGAAGCCAATCCCTCGTCTGTTGACCGCGGCGGCAGATCGGGCGCACCATCCGGCACAGGGTTCTTCTCAAGATCAGCGATCAACGCCTTCATCTCACCGATCTCGCGCACCTGTGCCTCGATGATCTCATCGGCCAGTTCGCGAACGCGCGGGTCTTTGATGTGCGCCCTCTCACTCGTCAGAATGGCGATGGAGTGATGCGGGATCATCGCCTTCATGTAGGAGACGTCATCGACCGTCTCCTGACTCCGCACCAGCCAGAGCGACAAGGCAAACGCGACAGCGCCGGCTGCCAAAATACCGATGTTTGCAGTTCGGCTGCTGTACATCGCCCACATGAACGAGAGCATCACCACGGCCATGGTTGCCCCCATCAGGAGGGCCATCCAAGCACGTGTTTGGCTGAACCAGATATGATCGACAGCATACGTGTTGAGGTACATGAGCCCGAACATGACGAGCGTCGAGGTGGCGATCATTGCGCCGAAGCGGACATAGCTCATTCTCTCCTCCACATCTCTCCACGAATGTGGGGGCAAGTCGTGAGCCGTTCGATTGTTCCAAGTTTGGTCTAAGCCGCCTCCTGCTTCCGCTTCTTGGCTTCCCTCTGCCGCCGGCGCTCGTTGCGCCGATCAGACCAAGAGAAGTCCGCCGGATCGTTTGAGAAGTAGCTGGTGAACGCCTCGTCTGAGGCCCATGACGTGACGCCTCTTTCCTCAGCGCGCTCGTCTTCGATGTTGGGCATAATATGCCCGTTTTCTGGGGGAACAGGGAACCCCTCATTTTCGGAGTTATTGCAATTCTGCACACTCCTGCGAGCCAGACGTGCAAGAATTGACGAAAGAGCGCGATTTTTCCGCGCCCTTCCCGTCTTCGGCGTGATGTCCTGACCGGCGCACCAGTCCTTGAAGAACAGCCGCTTGTGGTCAGCCATGCAGCGCACCCAAGCAGCGAGCGCGGCCCTGTTGGCCTCGTTGTCGACCAGCGCATACCAACCCTGCGCTTCCTCGGCCTCCGAGATGTCTCGCGCCGTGTATTCGGTCTTCTCGAAGAACTCCCGCCGATAGAGCGCATGGGCGTCCTCGTCCTCACGGAGAAGGCGGCAGGCATTGGCCAGAGGATCGCGGCTGCGGCGCTCCCCTCGCCTGTGACCCCAATTCCTCATGTCGTCGTCGGAATGGACGTAGGGGAGCTGCTGGGCGCGTAGCGGGGCCGGTCCCACGCGGTTGCCGACGCTCTCGATCTCCGCCGCCCTGATAAGGCGCTCTGCGATCTCTTCGATGTTCATGTCATCCTCCGGCGGTCATCCAGCATGTCGAGTTGATCAGAGTTCGGGCCGAAGCGGCGGAACAGGCGCTCATAGACCATCCCGCCCAAGGCGAAGCGCGTCGGGACAACGCTCCTCAGCTCCTGCGCAACGAACTGCAGTTCACCGCCGGGGATCATGTCCCATGTCTCAAGCCATGCGCTTGCATCCCGCTCGATGATGCCCTGACACCGCCTCACCATGTCCGAGACCATCCAGAAGCCGCTCTCATCCATCAAAAGCAGGTTGTTGCCGGCTTCCCTGATCGTGGTCAGCACCAGTCTTACATGGGCCTCTCCAAATTTGCGGTAGATCCGATCCAGCGTCACCACTGCTCGCGTTTCTCCCACTTCGGGATAACGATGCCCATCGATGACTTTGATGCCGAATTCATCGCAAAGGCGTTGGATATGAGCTGGGATGGCTGTCACAGGCCCATCTCCTCTAGAAACGCGTCGAGACCTTCGGGCTTCTCAGGTGCAAGGAACAGTGGCTTGATCTCCCTGTCCCAATGCCTGCTGAGTTGCCATGAGAGACGCGTCACGATGTTGTGCAACTTCACGATCTTCATCTCATCGCTGGTGCGCGTGATGCGTCGCTCCCACTTCCTGATCTCGCGCCACAGCCGTCGATGTTCTCTGCGCACGCCCTCCGGCAATGACCGGAAGCACTTGCCGCAGATCATTTCTCCGGGAAACTCATCCGCCGGGCCTGTGCGCCGGCAACGCGGGTTGATGCAGGGAGTGCGATCGCTCACGCCTTGACCACCTCCACCGGGCGTTTGCCGGCGCGATGAATGGTGCCAGCGCGCCATTCGTGCTCGGCCTTTGCTCTCGCGCTGACATAGTTGCCATTCATGTAGGCGATCAGCGCGGCCTGCGCGGCAATCTTTGCTGACCGGGCATCTGGGAAAGGCTGGGGCTCGCCCTTTTGGCAGACCGTCTGCCAAGCGCCATGCTCCCCTGCTCGGAATTGACCGATCCAGTCCATGCCAGAGCGTTTGGCGCGGGTTGCAAAACAGTTCATAGCATTGCCTCTTGAAGATCGGCGTCGTTCTGCCGTTCCGACTTGTAGCGAGTGAACGTGGCTTCAAAGATCAGCCGGCTTGTGATGTGTGGGTTGCCGAACCGGCTCTTGATGACGCCAATCTCTGCGATGTCCTCGTTTTCCTCGCGTACGGCGGACGGAAACACCTTGTCGATTTTCTTCCAGTCCGATCCGGTCGAGGCCGTCGATTTGGCCTGCTGATAGAACTTCAGGAAGCGGTAGAGGTAGAAGATCGCATCGAACGGGGCCAAGGCACCCTCACCGCCGAACAGATCAGCGATGATCGGCCGGGGGTTGTCTCGCCTCATGCCCGAGGTGTTGCGCTGGTTCAGGATCAGCCAAGCGGCGCGCGTCTGTTCAGCTCCGCCCTTGAGGATGTTGCCGATCTGGAGCGCTTTCGTGCCCTCGTCGGACCTGCGGTCCTCTGCCTTGATCGCCCGGATGTGATCCACAACGACCAGAGGCACCTTACCGTTGCCATTTGTGCGGATGAAAGACCTAGCCAGCCCGACGAGCTGCGGCGCGCTCTGATCCGTGCATTTGATGACCTTGAACGACTGGCGGTCAATCCAGGTGGCGAAGTCGACGGCCTTCTTCATTTCCTTTTCCGACACGTCGCCGAAAAGCTGGCGCCGGGCCTCGATTGAGAACTCCTGTGCCACCATCTGCCGGATGCACTGATCGGCATTCTGGTCGAATGACAGGAACAGGACCGGATGCCCCTTCCTGAGCGCATGGGCGATGACCTGGAGCGTCAGAGAGCTTTTGCCCTCCCCACTGGATGCCAGAAGGCCATAAAGGTTGCCAGCCTCGAACACCGGCGACGAGATCACCTCGGATATCTCTTGCAGGCAGATCGGGACGCCAGAGACGCCCCCGCGCTGCTGCGCCTTCGTGATGCTGTCGAGATAGCTCTGCCCGTGCTGACTGGCTTCCCCTGTCGCAATGCGCTGGCCGCGCAGCTTGGCGATCCGGTCCTCGATTGGAGCAATGACCGCGAACGGATCGACATCAGGTTCACGATTGGCAAGCGCCATACGGGCTTCTTCAAGATCCGCCATCAAACCCCGTGACACCCAAAGATCGTGAATGCCCAGTGCGTATTCCCGCGCCATGACCGGCGATACAGCGTTTACCGCCAGTCGTGCCAGGTACTGCCCGAGGTTCAGATCGTCGGCAATCTTCGCATCTTCCGGCATATAGCTCTTGAGCGTGGTGGGGTTCACCTTCCGGCCAATGGTGATCATCTTCCCCATGGCCTCGAAAACGATCTGGTGAACCCGCTCATAGAAATGCTCGGGCTGCAGCGACCGGGCAACGAGGTCGAAGCAGTCATTGTTCATCAGGATGCAGCCAAGCAGCTCTTGCTCGAGCTCGATGTTGTGAGGGAGTGGCTTCTGGATATCGGTCATGCCGCCGCTCCTGTCCGGCTCGCCTGAACCATCTTGAATGTCTGGCAGGACGGTCCAGCGAACGCCAATCCAACCGCGTCTGCCTGATCGTCATTGGTGACGGTGATACGAAGCTGCCGGCAGCGATCCCGTGCCGCCTTCTTCCAGTCCTTCCGGTTCCATCCCGGCCGCCGTCCAAATCCAAGGAACTGCTTGCGCCATGTTTCCGGCGCAACGATCTCGAACGGGATCTGATAGGCCCGAACGATGGCTGAGGCCGCACCGGTAAGCTGGTTCAGAAGGAGTGCCGTCCCGGCGTTGATCGTCATCTCTTCATGCTCGCCGGCGAAGTCGGTCGTCTTCTTCCGATGCTGCATGACGTTGCGGGCCGGACGCTCAATCACCACGAAATCCGGGCGGGTTTGCTTGACCATCTTGATGATGCGCTGGCCCATCTCGCCGGCGCGGGCCTCGTAGCATTCACCGTCGATCTTGAACGATCCGGGCCTGACAGCTGACAGAGATGCATCTGTGTCGTACCAGGCGAAGCCAGTCGTCGTGGCGATATCCAGTCCGAGAATGAGTGCCATCACACAGCCTCCCCGAATTTGCCTGCCTCATCGCCCCAGACCGTCCAGCCGGGCCGGTTGGTGCGGCTGAAAAGCTCGATCCGGCGCGCGCGGGGCATCAACTGCTCGGCAGCCCGGTAAGCTTCTTCCGGTTTGCGGGAGTGCTCTCTGGCCTGCCCCATGATCAGCGACCGGACGGACTTGGTGGTCTTCGGCTCACCCCGCGTTCCGATCAGGATGGGTTCGTGAGCGCTGCGGAAGATGTAGCCGGTGCCGAAGGCGAGCTTGCCGTTGACCGTCGTCTTGCCCCACGCTCCGGCTGTCTTGAAGGTGAAGCCCCAGGCATTCAGAACCTCGAGCGCCTGCGGCAGCATTGGATTGGTGGCCCAGAGCCAAAGGAGCGCGTCCGGTGCAGCCAAGTCGAGAACCGGCAACGCTTTGATCTCATCGAGGCTCTGGCAGCGGTATTGCGCCTGCGCAGACTTGCCTTCGCCCTTCCCCGAACGCAGTTCGAATGTCCAAGCAGGATCACACATGATCAGATCGAAGGAATGCGGGTTGATGTCGCCAAATGGCCAGTCGAACAATCGCATCACTCCCCTCCCCACATAGCCGCGCCAAAGATGAAAATGCCCGCAATGGCGATGGACCAGTTGATGATCAGGAAACGGGTGCGCTCGGTCATTCCGCCGCCTCCATGAACTCGGCATCACATTTCGCGATCTCTTTCGGGGCGGCATCGGCCATGATCGCACTGACGCACGCCTTCATTTTCGCAACAGAAACCGCGTTCCCGATCTGCTTGATCTTGTCGGTCTTGGTGCCGGCGAACTCGTACTGCTGGTCTTCGGTATTGAACCCCATGGCAGACGCCAGCTCGTGCGGCTCCAACATTCGGAAAAGGATGTCGTAGCCATCAAACGCCTCAGCCAGCGCGAACTCGCCACCTTTAGCCGTCGTGATGGTGGGGATGGGCTCATCAACGGAACGGCTTCCGTTCCCACCCTGGCTGTGTGTGACCGGAACGACGACGCCGAAACGATCCTTTGTCGTCACAGTCGGCAGCGGATCAGCATCGCTCGTGCAGGTCGAGTTTGCTCCATAGTAGGCTGAGATCAGAGCGTGCGCGCCGCCAGCCCCGCCCGTTGTGGACGTTGGCAAGGGGTCTGAAACCGCACGGGGCGAACCGCCAGATGCTTGCGACAACACGAACGGCTCAACGACTGCACATGAACTGCCATCACCATGCACGGTGCCCAACGGATCTTCGATATCGTGCGCGCGTCGAGTGTATGGGTCTTTGTCGCGGGCATCCGTTCCATGCGCAACTGTGACCAGCATTGGTCTTGCGCAGCCGGGACGCACTTCGGTCCCGGCACCACCGGTGGTGATGGTTGGCAACGGATCACTTGCCGAGCGCGCGGCTCCGCTGTTGTGTTGTGACAGCAGCAGCGGCTCTGCGGAGTAGAGATGGCCTGCGTGCGCGGTCTGCGTAGGCAATGGTTCTGATACGCCGGTCGCTGTCGATTTGCCCTTCATATTGACGACAACCGGCTCCGCAAGCGCGATATGCTGCCCGTTCGCTGCGATGGTCGGAAGTGGCGCTTCGAGCCCCTGTGCGGCCATGTGATTGCGAAGCACAACGATGAACGGCCCGGGCCACCTGTGCTTCACCGCACCTGCATAGATGCGCATTAGGGTCTTTGGAGCGAGCGCCTTCTTCCGATTGAAAATCGACTTGCCCTTGATCGACCAGTCGATGATTTCCCGAGCTGGGCGCCATGGCTTCGCGTCGGAGAAAAGTTCGCCTTTCACCTCAGTCCGCTTGCGATGCGTCGGCATCGGCCAGTGGACCTTTCGCCCATCCGAACGCGCCATCAGAATGAAGCGCTGACGCGTGGTGGCATCTCCGAAATCAGCGGCATTGAGCTTTCGCCACTCCGGATCGAAGCCAAGCCTTTTCAGCGTCTCGATCCAAGCATGAAAGTACTCGCCCTTGCGGCTCTTGATCGGGCGACCGGTTCTGCGATCAACCGGCCCCCAGCTCGTGAACTCCCAGACGTTCTCGATGATAATCCGCTTCACACGGAGTTCGGTGAGCCAGGTAATGATGTGCCAAGGATCAGAACGCTGCTGATCGCTGGTTGGCTTGCCACCGCGAGCCACGCTGTGGTGGGTACAGGTTGGCGATGCCATCAACAGGTCGAGGTAGCCTTCGGGCACGAGAATGTGCGGACGGACAGTCGCAATGTCCTGCACAAAGTGCCGTGCTTCGGGATGATTGCGTTGATGCGTGTCGATCGCCGTTGGCCAGTGATTGACGCACACCAGTTCCATGTCGAGACCGAGTTCAGCCAAGGCGCGCGATGCTCCCGTGGAAGAACCGCCAGCACCACAAAGCAGGTCGGCTACGAGCATCTTTTTCGGTTTTCTGATCTTCTGCATCTGGATCCCTGGCAGGTTCATCGCCTCAATCGGGGTGCGCCGTCTAAGCCGCGACGCAGGGCACGCAACGGCTACTCGGCAGCGACGGCCGCAGGCTCTTCGTCGGGAAACTCGGGATCGCCCTCGTTCAGGACGTGCGACAGATCCTTGTTGGCGAATGCGTGCCCGTCATTCAGACCACGCTGCCACTCCTGCCCTGCCTTGCTGTCGGCGCCATATGGGTTCGTCGCATCCTTGCGGAGCTTGCCGGCTGCCAAACCTTCTTCATAAGCGCGCTCTTCAATGGGAGTGCGGTCCTCATCAAACATGTCGAACTGGCGGGCGAGACCGTGGCCGAACATGCGAGCGATGCGGATGCGCCGCTGCATCGTGGCGATGATATCGCCGGCGTCCTTGTCTTCGAGTTCCTTCGCCCACTTCACATCGGCCTTCGTGAAACCCAGGTTCTTGATCCGGTCATAGATGCCCGACATCTCCCCTTTGATGCCGGCCATGTCGGAGTCGTGCTCCTTGATCTGCCGGTAGGCATTGAGGAACTGCTGCTCCTGGAACTGCTCGCGTTCGGAGTTGTGGCCCACAGTGGCGGGCTCGGTCTTCTTCGACTTGCTCATGTCAGTTTCTCCTCGCTGTCTTCCGCGCACTGCTGCGCCTGCGCCATGCCTTGCAGAGCCGGCAGAGGGCTGTGATCAGTCGCATTGATTTCCTCGATTGCCTGCGCCTGGCGCTCCATCGCGTCGGCTTTGTTTTCGAGCCACGAGCAAAGGTGCCCGTATCGGTTACGGAGGCACCGGTAGACATCGCCGTTGACCGACTTCATCGTCTTCCAGTGCTTCCAAAGCCTCTCTGCCTGCGCCGGTGTGATCCCGGCTTCTTCGGCAGCCCTGTCGCGTGCCGCAGTCTGGGTATCGCCCCAACCGCGCCAAACATCTTTCGTGCCAGCGTTCAGGAGTTCGAACGCTTCATACGCAGCAACACTCGTACTCATGGTTTCACCCCGTTTCGGTGCGGATTCGCACCGTCTTGGTTCGGACATGACCCTTCCTTTCCGCCTAGATTGGTCACGTCCGTTGAGGCCGCACAGCCAAACGGTTTGATCGGAAAAGGAAGGAAAGGAACCCAGAATGCACAGCCAGAAGCAGCAACCTCAGTCTGTGCAGCTTGAGCTCTTTGAAGATTGGCGGGGGTCATTTGCGCCCCCGCTTAAACGGGCTCATGGCAATGGCGGTGGCAACCGCCAGAGGCCAGCCAACGCAAACTGCCCATTCACGGAAGCCCGTGGGCGCTTCCCGCTTTACGGCAGCAATCGCGCCTATGACGCCAAGCCCGTATAGGATGATGGCGAGGATCGTCATGCGGACTGCTCCGCAAACGGGACATCAGCGTTTCTCAGAACGCGCTCAACCTCATGGGGAGCGCAGGGCTTGCCGGTTTCGCGCCGGATGGTTCTCGCAATATGCGTGGGCGTCTGACCGCGCCGCGCAGCCGCAAGCATCAGGTCGGTATCAGCCACGGTCCATTTGAGGTTCAAATGCCATGCGGTGACGCCTTCGACATGATTGTGCGCCGGCCGGTCTTGGACAGTTCGATTTTCCAATCTGTCATCGAGAGGACGCGAGATGCCGGCCGGCTGGCCCTTGGATACCGTCTCGCACCCAAAGAACGTGCTGGAAGCCGAAGCCCCGCCACACCCAAGGGAGTCAGTGAATTCGTTGGCGGCGCGCAGCGATTTGCGGTGATGGGTAGCGCCTTCGGCGTCCCGGCCTCTAACGGTAATTCCGGTCCCGCCAGATTTTTGCGCCCGCAAAGCATCGCTGCTTGGTGTGCCCGGTATGCCGCCGGATACCGTGGGAGAGTGCGGGCCGGGGAAATCCGTATCTTCGCGAATGAGTGCCGAGGGGGCGTCTTGGGGGGACTGAGTAGCCCCCTCGGCTTTAGCCGCGCTGGGGAGGAGAGAAGCGCGGCGTTCTTGTGTCTGGTGGGAGGTCATGCGGCAGCTCCCATGATGGTGCGCGCGTCGAAATCATCCCATGGAGCGACATCTTGAACCGCAGCCCGGATCTGATCACGAATAACCAGCTTCTCGACAACGGGCTTGCTTCCGACTGCCAGGTTGCAGGGCTCGCAGGCGATGCCGAGGTTGAATTCGTGGTTCGGCCCGCCCTTCGAGATCGGAACGAAATGCTCAAGCGTAGAGCTTTCACGCGTGACGAATTGCCCGCAGTAGCAGCAGCAGGCGTAGCCAGTTTCCCGCTCCAGCCGGTCGATGATCGAATTGCGCAGAGCCGCGCCGTTCTGCCGGCGCATCTTCTGGATGGCCTGTTCGCCCCCTGCCCCGGTCTGGTCGAGAAATCGGCAGTAATCCGCACGTACTTTGCCGGGGATTGTCAGATTACCCTTCTTGTTTCGATGGACTACCGCAATGCCCCACTCGGAAAGGCGGTATCTGATCACTTCCCATTCGTTCGTGGGCGCAAATACGCTGCCGCCCTGTGCTTCGATCCATTCGGCAAAAGCGCGGAGCTTGAACGTGGTGGGCTGGAGGTCGCTCATGCTGCGACCTCCGCCGAAGCGCAGGCGCGCGCCAGCCACTCATACGTCACGCCCTCAATGCCTTGTTTCGAGCTTGCCTCGATGACTGCGGCCCAATGCCTTGGCGCGATGCTCTCGCGCTTCCGCATCTGCCTTGCAGCCTCGTATCCGCAACCAACTTCCGTCGCGAACTCAGCAATCGTTTTCCACCCATCGATGAGGGCCGAAATGGATGTAGGTTCCTGTGCCATGTCAATTTCGTACAATACGTACGATCTCAAATCAAGACATAATCGTACACCTTGGACGATGAATTTCGGCCATTCTGTACGAATGGAAGAGCCGAAGGACAGATTGCGCCAAGCCATGATCGACGCGGGCTACAATACGCCTGCCGAGGCCGCGCGCGCATTTCGCGAGATCAATCAGAACACTTTAACCAGCAACCTAAACGGCAATCGTCCGATATCTCGGAAGGCCGCTGAAAAGTATGCCCGCCTGTTTGGGACACGCGCTGGATGGATCCTGTTTGACGAAGAAGCCGAAGAAGACCGGAGCGATATGGATGTGCCCCTCCTATCGATGGTCAGTGCCGGCCACCTGCGCGAGCAAACAGCCATCACGACCGACGACATCGAGCGATGGGTGCGCGTTGCTGACATGCCCAAAGGTGAATGGATTGCCCTGACGGTCGAAGGCGACTCTATGGACAGAGTGGCCCCTGACGGCGCAATTGTCCTCGTGAACCGCGCCGACGACCGCCTCATTGATGGACGCTATTACATCTTCTCGCACGGGAACGGCGCAGCTACGTTCAAACGCTATCGACGCAACCCCGAGCGCCTGCAACCATACTCCACAAACCCGGATCACACGTCGATCCCGGTGAATGGCGATCTGTACGTTTTTGGCAGGGTCCGGAGGATTATCACGGACGTTTAAGGGAGGGGGAAACCATGAAGAGAACAATCACAATTGTCGCTCTGGTACTGATAGCCATGACAAGCGCCGCCAATGCTCATGGAGGTGGATGCCGCAAAAGCTCACCACCTGGACAATGCTGCCATGCTGACAACAGCAATGGCGGGCGGGTGCACTGCCACTAGGAGCCGAAATCACCAGGGAGAGAACACATGCGGGGGAAGATTGCAGCTATCGCAGTATTGGGAGCCCTTAGCGGCTGCAGCACTACATCTGGCGACTGGGAGCGGACCGGCAACGGTAGCAATGCTAAATTCGAGCGCGCAAAGCAAATCTGCCAAGGGAAAGCGGCCGGAAACTTCGGCCAGACGAGAGGCGGGCTAATCGTTCGCGCCGTAACATCTGACGCCGTATTCAAAGGCTGTATGGCAGAGCACGGATACGTCGGCAAATCATCGTCGCGATAACCTATCCGAAGTCTTGCAAGAGGCAAGCGCCGCCGACATGGCGAGCAAACAGGAACAACTCGAACTGAGGGCATAGAGGGGGCTTCATGCGGGGGATTGCAATGAAGCGGCTTATCTTAGCCGGCGCGCTATTCGCAGCATGCACAACTACAGCCATCAGCGAAGAGATGAAGGAAGGCTGGGGCCTTCAGTTCCGTCAAGACACCTTCGACAAAACCGTTTTGCCGCTCGCGATGATGCCTGAATCCGGTGACGGATTTGACAAAGCACTGATCGCTTTCGCATGCGCCTCGTCGGGCGACCTGGTGTCGTTTTTCCAGCCCGAGCGCTTCATGATGTTTACTCAAAGTGCGAAGGCGACATTCCGCCACGGGGATGGCACCGTGGATTTCACATTTACGGTCGGCGAGGTTCCTCATTTTGGGAAGAGGCTCGTCGCGACTCCCGAAGACACAGGATCGATTATCCAGATATTTGAAGCTGCGGGCGGTGCCGACGTACCATTTCGAACCGAGAAGAAACAGGGTGTCTTCACGTCGGTTGGCTCAAAACAAACCTTTGAGATAATGCGCGCGCTCTGCGGGAAATAGCTTTCTCCGCAGGAGCTTCATGACACCGTTTGAGAGGGGAAATATGCGGGGGAAAATCATCATTGCGGCTGCGGCCATCGGGCTGACCGGGTGCGCAAAAAATCCAGAGGCAATTGCGCCATCGACAATGCCCGTCAACGCCTATAGCGGCCTTTCATGCAGCCAGCTGGCTGCCGAACATCAGCGCAGCTCGCTCGCACTCCAGCAAGCCGAAGCATCTCAACGTCAGGCTGCGCAGGGCGATGCTGTGGGCGTTTTCCTCATCGGCGTCCCGGTGAGCAGCTTGGGCGGCGCCGACAAGGAAGGCGTCGTTGCCCAGCACAAGGGCGAGGTGATCGCCATCAACGCAGTGCGTAAGAACAAGGGCTGCTAGCGCTTCCAAAGGCCCAACATGACAGACAAGCTTGCCGACGAACTCCTCAAGACCGCGAAGACGCTGCACGACTTCACACCTATCGAGATCCAGGTGCTGATGCGGCGGGCGGCGCGCCGACTTCAAGGCAAGCTTGTCAAAACCGGTGACGTCACCTTGATTTCAGAAGTGGCCGATCTGGCTGACGAGTTCGCGAAAGTGAACGACATGAGCCGTGACGAAGCCGTCAACGCGATCATACTGGACTGGGGGATTGAGGCCGGCCTGATCGAGATTGAAGATCTGGACGAGGAAGACGAATAAGTTTCGCGAAAGCGATGCCGCAACCTTCCGCCTGATACCTGCCCCAGCTGCGGCGGCACCCAGATCAACGCGCCGCCGGTTCACCTAGCTAAGCTCCAGAGTCCCCAGAAAACAAATGACGGGTAGACTAGGAGAGCCGCTAAGGCGAACAGGACAATCCGGTAGAACCATTTCCTCACAACCCAACCGCCGAGATATACAGCGAAAGCCGCCGCGAGAACCGCATACGGCCAACCGAGCGCACCGACGTAGAAGATCAATAGCTCATAGGGCGTGAAGGACATAAGCACAGCAGCGAGCTTTACCGGATCACGGCCTCGAATGCTACAGATCCTGCACAGCGCCCTTCCCTTCTACGTTTGAGAGGTAGGCTCTAGAGATATAGTACTCCCTCTCCAGAGCCCTATATCCTCTAATCACAAACTACCGTTATTATGTTCTACCGTTATTAGGGGTATCACTGGTGACACCCAGTCTAGGGATCACTGGTGATACTTAGGACGCCCACGGGAAGATCAGAAAATAGTGGTTCACCGCCCTATTCCTTCGACCCCGCGTCACCTTTTCGAGGTCAATCAACCCTTCCTCTCGAAGCTTCTTGATTGACCGCTTCACCGTCGCGACGCCCAGCCCCAGATCCTTCGCGATTGTCGTCTGCTGGTGCTTCGTGTGGTTATCCCGCCGGTTCATGTGCATGGCGATGAAGACGCCGACCCGCTGGCAATCGGCGGTCAGGTAATCCCGCCCTAAAACGTGCCTGATCCATTCATCCCGGTTTCGATACCATTGCCCGGCCGGCGTGAGTTCCGTCTCGTCGTTCATTGATTTTCCCTGAATTCCTGCCGCTCGCGCGATCGCGATGCATGGCCATTTGTACGGGCGTCATTAGCCGAAGTCAAAAAAATCGTACAAAACGTACTTGACCAACAATCGTACATTTCGTACGTATTTGATATTCCAGCACGAAGAAGCGCACCCCGCGCCGATCTGCCGGACACGATGGAGAGGAAGAGAACGATGGAAATCGACAAGAAGCGCATCGAAGACGCGATCATTCAGCAGGTGGCAAATGACCTGATCAGCAATGAGAACTTGTTTGATCGCGCCAGACACGCATTCGACGCCCGGATTGAGAAGCTCTGGACGGACGTCGCAGAGAAGAGGCTTCGTAGCGAGATCGAATTGGCCATCACTGACGGACTTGAGCGCGAATACTGCAAGGTCGACAGCTTCGGCCAGCAGAAGGGCGAAAAGACCACGATCCGCGCCGAGCTTGAGAAGCAGATCAGCGGATACTGGAACACAACAGTTGATCGCCAAGGCAAGCCATCTAGCGGCTACGGCGCGGAAGTGACCCGTGCTGAGTGGATGATGACCCAGTTGGTTGCCGCCGACTTCAAAGGCGAAATGAAGCAGCACGTCATCAATCTGGCCGGTGCGCTCAAGGACAAACTACGCGGCGAGCTCCACGAGACCGTGAACCGGCTCCTCTCCGAGACCTTCTACGTCAAGAGCTTCGGCGACCAGAGCAAGGATCGCCGCGACAAGAGCATCACCCATCCGCCGCAGATGCCGTCCGCCTAGCCCACTCCCCCGGGAACATGGAGCACGAGATCATGAGCACCCGAGAGATCACTGGCGCAGACTTAGGACGTGCGCTGTCGAACTTCACCAATGGCGCGCCAGTCCGCCGAGTGGACATGAACCGGGCCATGGAAGGCTTTGCCAGGGACAGCAGCGGCAAGCGTCATGCGCTTGGCAATGCGGCCGAGGCCATCAACACCGCAGTGCATGGTGGTGGCCGGTTCTGGTCGTCGATCACCGAGACGGAATTCGCCGTTCTCGCCGGTCTGGTCGACTACCTGCGCCCCGAGTTCGCTGTGTCCGAGTTCCACGCCGATCCGGAGCCGGCTGACAAGCAGCTCAGCCACGACGGCTACGGCGTTCAGGACGGGTGCAAGCTCTGATGGGTATCACCTTCTACGCCGAATGGACCATCGAGCGCGGCGAAGAGCCGAGCGTCGATATCTGCATCGACTACAAATTCCGCGCTGGTCTCCCCGCTCACTATGGATCGCTCACCTATCCGGGCCATCCAGCCGAGCCGGATGAGATCGAGATCATCAGCGCCAAGCGCAAGGGCGATCCCGACGCCGCTGAATTCGAGTTCACGGATGAAGAGCGCGAGGAAATCGAGGGCTGGCTCATGGAGAACTCGCCCGAGCCCGACTACCCGGAGGATTTCTGATGGACAACCGCCTTCCAGAAATGGACCGCCATCTCTGCGCGGCTCTCAGGACGATCACCGACCTCACCCGCATGCTTGAGGCAGTTCGCTACCAGTCTGGCCTCGGAAAGCAGCAGTGGGAGCGTGTCGAGCGCGCCCGGAAGGTTGAGGAAGAAGCAGAGCAGTTTCTTGCCTCGCTCTCAGACGCCGGGGGCCAGCCCAATGCTTAGCGCCCTCCTCCCATTCCCCGAACACCCCACGGCCCGCGCTCTGGCTCTGATCGTCATCAGCGCCCTGCTCGTCGGGTTCTTTGAAACGCCCCACTGAGGATTGAACCATGACCGATCTCGACACAGACGCGATGCAGTCCATCGGTGACATTGCCTCGCGGATAGTCGGAAGCCTTTCCCAAGAAAGACAGTGGAACGGCAAGACGATCACCGAACCGGGCGTTTATTCCGGCATCACGCTCGACCAGTATCACCAGAAGCGCGACCTTCTGGATGGCCCGTCTATCTCGAAATCTGCGCTGAAATGGCTCTTGCCGGCTTACGGTGGCTCTCCCAAGGCATTCTGGGGCCGGTGGTCGTGGAACCCGAACCACATCGCGCAGGAAACCACGTCAGCGCTCGACTTCGGCAAAGCCGCGCATGCGCTTCTGCTTGGAGACGAGGTATTCTCGGAGAAGTTCGCCGTTCGGCCGGACTACCGGCCCGACGATGGTGAGCTACCTCCCAAAGAACGCCGGAAGTGGAGCGGTAACGCGAACGACTGCAAGGCGTGGCTGGAGCATACGTCCGAGAACAATCTGACGGTCATCACCGCTGAGCAGATCGAGCGCATCAAGCGCATTGCCGAGGATGCATCGACATACCCGCTCATTCAAATGGGTGTCCTCAACGGCCGCGTTGAGCGCTCGATGTTCTGGAAGGACGAGGAAACCGGCATCTGGCTGCGTAGTCGCCCCGATGCGATGCCGAACGCAGATGGTGTGTTCGCGGACCTAAAGACCGCATCGAAGTTTGATGAGGACTTTCTGGAGCGCCAGATCTTCGACGCTGGCTATTTCCTCCAGGCAGCAATGACTCGGATGATCTGCCGTTCGCTCGGCATCCCCTTTGAGACGTTCGTGCTGGTCTATGTGCTGAACGACGATGTTCCGGACACGGCACATGTCGAAATCTCAGCCCATGACATCGACCGTGGCGAGCGCGTCATCCGTTGGTGCCTGAACACAATCCGTCATTGCCTTGATGCCGATGACTGGCCGGGCGCGCGTCCGTTCTCAGGCGGCGAGCGGCATATCCAGATGAAGCCGTGGGCCAAATCCCGGCTCGACGACTTCCTCGACCATCAAGACCAGATCGCCCAGCAGGAGGCCGCATAATGAACCAGCTCGTCTCGCAGCAAAACACCTCAATCAACCAGGTCGGAATCGCATCGGGCAACGGCTCTAAGATCGCCCCACAGACGCTTGGCGAGGTCGTCCGCTTCGCAGAGGTCATGTGCAAAGCAGACATTGCACTGCCGAAGCACCTGCGCGGCAACGCCGGGGCATGCATGGCCGTGGCGCTTCAGGCTCTCGAATGGGAGATGAGCCCGTTCGCTGTTGCTTCGAAGTCTTATTCGGTCAACGGCCAGATTGCATATGAAGCCCAGCTCATCATGGCTGTTATCAACACACGATCCGGCATCGAGGGACGCTTGAAGTTCCGCTTTGAGGGCGAAGGTCCGGAACGGGTCTGCATCGCCTATGGGAAAATAGACGGCGAAGAGCTCGAGGTTCGCTCTCCGAAGTTCAAGGACATCACTCCGAAGAACTCCCCGCTTTGGAAGTCCGACCCTGATCAGCAGCACTGCTACTACACCGCCCGAGCGTGGGGCCGTCGACACACGCCAGAGGTGATCCTCGGCGTCTACGACCGGGACGAAGCAGATCAGTTCCGCGGGCCTGACAACGCCAAGGACGTGACGCCCCCGTCGCTTATGTCGCGCTTGCAGGCTCAGAAACCGTCTGGGGACACGCAGGAGACGCGCGAAGGTTTCGACATGGCCAACGTGACACGCGAGACCGAAGGGCTCTCCAGCGGTCAGGAAATCCACCAGGAACACAGTTCACCGGCAGAAAGCCCCACCGGTGACGGCAGCGGGGCGCTCGTCGCCACAAATTCAGATCGCTCCGCTGCCGACAATTCACCCGCCACGGCGGACGAGGCCGGCTCGCATGACATGGGAGAGAGCGAAAGCGAGCCGGCTTCCGTCGATCCGGATTGGCTCAAAACGTTCGCCAAAGCGATCATCGGCGCCATCGGTGAGGATGAGGTTGTCGTCGTCAATCAGTCCAAGGGGCTCTTTGTCGAAGGCCTGAGCGAAGATGTGCGGTCCAAGGCGAAGTCGATCACCAATTACGCCCGTGCCTGCTGCCGGAATGAAATCGAGCTTGATGACTGCCGGGCGACGATTGCCGGCGTTGTCGGGTGCGAGGAGAAGGATCTGGCGGCATGACCATCTCAGCCGACACCCTCGCCGAGGTTGCGCGCTCATTTCCGAAGGGCAGCCGTGGCGCTCGGGCAATTGCCAGAAAGACGCTCGACCTACGCACCGATGAGCTTCGCCTCGACGTGATGTGCCTTGAACTGGCGCGTCTGGTTGAAGCGGAGATCGCGGAGCATCAACGGAGGGCGCGGTGATGGCCTACGCATCAACCACAAGCGTCTCGGTCAGCAAGACCAAGGGCGAGATCGACGGCCTCCTTAGGAAGCACAAGGCCGCCGGCTTCGGCGTGTTCGAGGAACAGACACGCGCGATGCTCGTCTTTGAGATGTCCGGCCGCCGGATCGTCTTTCACCTTCCCCTCCCCAATCAGCGCGATAGAGAGTTCGTCATGACCGCTCGTGGCAAGACTCGGTCGACCGACGCCGCACTGTCGGCATGGGAGCAGGCCTGCCGATCCAGGTGGCGAGCCTTGTTTCTCTGCATCAAGGCGAAGCTCGAAAGCATCGAAAGCGGCATTGAGAGCTTCGAGGATGCATTTCTCGCTCATATCCAGATGCCCGACGGCCATTCGGTGTCTGAGCACGTCAAACCACGGATCGCTCAGGCGTATGAGACTGGCTCGATGCAGCCATTGCTCCCCTCCCCGAAAGGCGGTGCGTGATGGCAAGGCCGAGATTGGGTGAAAGCCCGACCGAAAGGATGAACTTGGTGATTACAGCGGATGAAATCAAAGCCGTTGACGATTGGCGCTTTGAGAACCGAGTTCCTACCCGCTCCGAAGCCATCCGGCGCCTGATCGAGATCGCTCTGAAATCGGAGGGCAACTGATGGCCTTCGAGATCGTCAAAGCCCCGACCGCCTTCGCACTCGATCCGTCGAGCAAGGCCACGGCCCGTATCAAGGACGAGCGCCACCTGGCTTGGATCAGAACCTTGCCAAGCGTGATCTCTGGCGAGATCGGCCGGTGTGAGGCCTGCCATATACGCTACGGCGACCCGATGTACCGGAAGAAGCGAACCGGCAAGGGCCAGAAGCCAGACGATTGCTGGACCGTCCCCATGACGCCCGGAGAGCATCGCGAACAGCACGACATGAACGAAAAGGCGTTCTGGGACGCGCAAGGGATTGACCCTTTGAGGATCGCCCACGCGCTATACACCGTCACTGGCGAGACCGAGGCAGCCATCAAGATCATTGTGAATGCGAGGGCGAGATGACAAAGCCTCTCCGTCACCGTCGATCCGAGATCGAGAACGCCGGTCGCGTGGCCCGAGATATGGGCCTGACCGTACGCCTTGAGGTGGATGGAGCGATTACGCTTATCCCCGATACTCACAATGACCGATTTGACAGCGCGCCTCTGAATGGCGGCAATTCCCTCCGCGCATGGAGGGACAGACACAGTGCGGGTAAAACTCGTGGGCGTTCATAGCGTCAAGAAGAGACTGGCCGACGGATCGGTCAAAACCTACCACTATGCGTGGCGAGGGGGCCCGGCCATCAAGGCCGATCCAGAAACCGAGCACCGAAAATTCACTGAGGAATACCTGCGGCTGACGCGCGACCGAGAAGACGCGCCCTATCAGGGCTGCATGGCCGAGATCATTCGCGGTTACCTCAAATCCCCACACTACAAAGACCTGAAACCCAGCACCCGTGAGGGCTATGACCTGGCAATCCGCGCCATTGAGGGCGAATTCTACGACATGACGGCAGAGCGGATATCCGCAGCTGGTAGTCGCACCCTATTTCTCGAGTGGCGCGACGAGATGGCAGAGACGCATCCCCGCAAGGCCGACCTCTACATGAGCGTTCTGCAGCGTCTGTTCTGGTTCGCCCTCGACCGTGAGATGATCGAACGCCACCCGTTGGAGCGCATCACCAAGGTAAGCGACGGAACCAGACGAGACATCATCTGGACCGACATGGACATAAAGGCGTTCCGGGAGAAGGCACGCGAGCCACTGGTGCGCGCGATGATGCTGGCCGCATGGACCGGGCAAAGGCAGGGGGATCTGCTCGCCCTCACCTGGTCAGCCTACGACGGGAATGCCATCAGGCTTCGGCAGTCCAAAACCGGCGCCCATGTCGCCGTGAAGGTTTCTGGAGAGCTTCGCGCAGTTCTGGATGCGGCGAAGGCCGAGAACGCCAAACGAGACACGCCAGCAGCAACGATCCTGACGAATCGCAGCGGCAAGCCATGGACCTCCGGTTTCAAGTCTTCGTGGAGGAAAACAGTCGCCGCAGCCGGGATCGAGGGCAAGACATTCCACGACCTGAGGGGGACGTTCGTAACCCTCGCCTACAGAAACGGTGCATCGATTCGTGAGATTGCGGAGATCACCGGGCACGCGGAAAAGGACGCCGAAGGCATCATTCGCAAGCACTATCTGGTGTCGAGCGCGGCTGTGGAAAAGATCGAAACAGGAACGCGTTCTGTAAACCAGCCAGAAAATTGTAAACCAGCAGGTCGCGGCGTCAAATGAACGACGCTGCAACATGCTGAATTATGGAAGAAAAATGGTCGGAGCGGCGGGATTCGAACCCACGACCCCTTGACCCCCAGTCAAGTGCGCTACCGGGCTGCGCTACGCTCCGAACCGGCGCAAGGGATATAGTTTCCGAGGGGGGCGCGCAAGGCCTAAAAATCATTCCGCAGCAAAAAGCCGGCAACGGGGCCGGCTTTCAACAACAAGGATGCGCGGTGGCGATCCGAAACGATCAGCGCACCTGGTCGAGAAGGCGCTTGCACTCCAGGAGATCGAACAGCGCCTCCTGCAAAAGCGCCCTGTTGTCACGCGAAAGGCTCTCCGCATCCGCCGGGACGGGCCCCTCCTGCTCGCCGCGCCCAAGGCCGAAAAAACGCTTGCTCGGCTTCGCTTTCGGAGCGCCAACCAGCACTTCCTCCTCGGAAACCGTCTTTTCCACGTCCGCCTGCTGGCTCTGGGCGATGGCCTCGACCGCCGCCACATCGCCACGACCAATGGCGACGACGAACGGGTTGCCGTTCTCGCGCAGAAGCTTCTGTACGCCCTTGATGGTGTAACCCTGATCGTAGAGCATGTGACGAATGCCCTTGATCAGGTCGATGTCCTGCGGCCGGTAATAGCGGCGTCCACCGCCCCGCTTCAAAGGCTTGATCTGCGAGAACCGCGTTTCCCAGAAACGCAGCACGTGCTGCGGCAGATCGAGTTCTTCGGCGGCTTCGCTGATGGTACGGAAGGCGTCGGGGCTCTTTTCCATGGTCACGCGTCTCCTGCGGGCTGTGGCTCCGACCTGCGTGCGGAGCCCTGCCGAACGATGCGGGCCTCGGAGGGAAACGCAACAGCTTCCAGCCAACGCCCGACGATTCGGGAGTTTAACCAGTTCGTGAGCCTGTCGAAAGCACCACGCGCAATTGTGCACCGTGGTGGCCCTGCGGGGCCGGAAAAGGTCAGGCGCTTTCGCGCGGCTGCCTGTCCTGATGCGCCTTGAGGATACGATCCTTGAGGACGTTGGAAGCCTTGAACGTCATGACGCGACGTGGCGAGATCGGTACTTCCTCGCCGGTCTTCGGGTTGCGGCCGATGCGCTCGTTCTTGTCGCGCACCTGGAAGGTGGCGAAGGAAGAGAGCTTAACGGTCTCGCCGCGAACAACCGCGTCGCAGACTTCCTGCAGAACCATTTCGACAAGCTGGGCGGACTCGGTGCGTGACAGTCCGACTTTCCGATAGACGGCCTCAGCCAGCTCGGCACGCGTCAGTGTCTTTCCCCCCATAGGGCTACCCATCCAAATCTTGAAAATGCTTATGATTTCAATACGCGGCGCTGACGTTACAAAAATTGCTTCGTAACGGTCAAGGACGATGCATGTGATTTGCTGTCGCTACCAGCGCACCAGAACGGCGCCCCAGGTGAATCCGCCGCCCATCGCCTCAAGAAGAACCAGATCGCCCTTCTTGATCTGGCCGTTTTCCACCGCAACGGAAAGCGCCAGCGGCACGGACGCCGCCGAGGTGTTTCCGTGCCTGTCGACGGTGATCACAACCTTCTCCTCGGCAATGCCGAGCTTCTTGGCGGAGGCGTCGATGATGCGGCGGTTGGCCTGGTGCGGCACGAACCAGTCGATATCGTCGGCAGTGATGCCCGTTTTGGCAAACACGTCTTCGATGACGTCGGTGATCATGCCAACGGCATGTTTGAACACTTCGCGGCCCTGCATGCGCAGATGCCCCACCGTGCAGGTGGTCGAGGGCCCGCCATCCACATAGAGCTTGTCGCGCTGGCTGCCATCGGAGCGTAAGGATGCGGCGAGAATGCCGCGATCATCCAGAGAGCCCTCGCCTTCCTGTGCTTCCAGAACGACAGCGCCGGCGCCATCGCCGAAGAGCACGCAGGTGGTGCGGTCGTTCCAGTCAAGAATGCGCGAGAAGGTTTCCGCGCCAATCACCAGCATGCGCTTTGCCTGACCACCGCGAATGTAGAGATCGGCGGTGGTGATGGCATAGACGAAGCCGCTGCACACGGCCTGCATGTCGAACGCGAAACCGCCGCGCATGCCGAGACGTTCCTGAATCTCGACGGCCGTGGCGGGAAACGTGTTGTTGGGGGTCGACGTGGCCAGAATGATCATGTCGATGTCGTCGGCGGTCAGCCCGGCGCTGTCGAGCGCTGCGCGCGCAGCCGCCTCGCCCAGCGACGCCGTGGTCTCGTCTTCCGAAGCGATATGGCGCTGGCGGATACCCGTGCGCTGCACGATCCACTCGTCAGTCGTGTCGACGAGCTTCTCGAATTCCGCATTCTTCATGATGCGGCGGGGCAAAGCGGAGCCAATGCCACGCACGACGGATCTAATCATCACAGCGTCCTATTCATTCACGGCTGCAGCGCCGGCGGCCGGAAGCGGCTGGCGGGCGTGATAAAGGTCAAGAGTGGCGCGCGTCTTGTCGAGCAGATGACTGCGCGCCATTTCATATCCAAGTTCCACGGCGGCAGAGAAGCCTTCAGCGTCGGCGCCACCATGGCTTTTCACCACGATGCCGTTGAGCCCGAGGAAGACGCCGCCATTGATCTTGCGCACATCCATCTTTTCGCCGAGGCGCTGGAAAGCGCCGCGTGCAAACAGATAACCGATGCGCGCCATCATGGTGCGTCCCATCGCCTCGCGGAGATAACCGGCAATCTGACGCGCCGTGCCTTCGGCGGTCTTCAGCGCGATATTGCCGGCGAAACCTTCTGAAACGACCACATCGACCGTGCCCTTGCCGATATCGTCGCCTTCGACAAAACCTTCATAGCGCATGGATTTGAGTGCGGCCTCGCGCAGCATGCGACCGGCTTCGCGCACTTCTTCCTGACCCTTGATCTCTTCAACGCCGACATTGAGCAGGCCCACGGTCGGACGCTCCACGTCGAACAGGGCATTGGCCATGGCAGCGCCCAGAATCGCAAAATCGACGAGCTGCTGGGCGTCTGCGCCAATGGTCGCGCCCACATCGAGCACGATGCTCTCGCTGCGCATGGTCGGCCAGATGGCCGCAATGGCAGGGCGTTCGATATCGGCCATGGTGCGCAGGCAGAATTTCGACATGGCCATCAGCGCGCCGGTATTGCCGGCGGAAACGCAGGCATCCGCATCGCCATTCTTCACCGCTTCGATGGCCTTCCACATGGAAGACTTCCAGCGGCCCTGGCGCAGTGCCTGGCTGGGCTTGTCGTCCATCCGCACCGCGACTTCGCAATGGGTGAACTCGCTCACATCGCGAAGGCCCGGCAGCGCATCAAGCACCGGAACAACGGCGTCTTCACGACCGTATACAAGAAAGCGGGCGTCGGGACGCCGCTCGATGACCTTGGTCAGGCCACGCAGCGTGACCTCGGGACCATGATCCCCACCCATCGCGTCAATCGAAATGCGTACCACGCGTGATTTGCCTCAAACGTTGATCGGTCGCCGGCATCGGCTCAAATGTGCGGCGAAAATAGCGCTTTTGACCGGTGGCACAACCTTGTTTCGCCCATCGGTCACGCAATTCAGCTTTTTTGCCCGAGCTTGCGCAGGCCTTCATAGAGTGGCCCGGCCTCTTTCGGTGCATCATCGCCTGCATCGGGAGCGTCAATAACAGCCCCGGGCTTGCGCGGATAGGGGTCAATGCCAAGCGCGAAGAATTCCTCGGCCAGCGCGCCCACATCAATGATGCTGCCCTGGAAGGGTTCGGGCATGTCCGGCCCCTCCGCATCGAGCACGAACTCGCCGCCATCAATGTCGTTGCGGGCGAGCCGGGAGCCCTCGGGCACCAGCGTGGCCGAGACCTCTTCCTCAATGTGAGTCGTCACCGGCTCCAGCGTGACCACGCAGGACTGTGTGATATCAGCTTCCACCTTTCCGATAATCCGCACGCCATCGGCCTTCCAGGGGCGAACGGTCATTGCGGCGACATAACGCTCAACGGAAAGAAGGTCGTGTTCGGCAGCCAGCGCGCGGCGCTGGTTCTCATCGGCGTTGATCTCAACCGGCATGCCCTTGCGCGGCAGACGGTGGACATTCACCTCGAATGAAACCGGGGATTTCCTGGTGGCGGACATGGTTCAGATCTCCCTTTGTGCGTCAGGGAATGAAATTTCGGCGGCGATCAGCTTTTCCACCGGCTGCGCATCGAGCGCATCGGCGGCTTCCACCGCGTAATCGGCAAGCGGGCGCGCGCCCTGCCAGTTTTCGACATCGGGGCGGATGTTGCGCTGCATGGCGGCTGCCAGCGCCTCGACATCGCCTGCATCGAGCGCATCGCCATAGGCGGCGGCGCGGCCATAGAACATGCGCGCCAGCTTCTTGATGCGCTTGGGCACGCCCAGATCACCGATTCCCAGTTCGCGAATCGCATATTCGACATCGCTGAAAAAGAGATCGGTCAGCTCCTGGGCCGTCTCGCGGACCTTGGGGTCCTCTTCGTTGCGAACGCGGCGCAAAACGAGGATCATGTGCAGCGCAATCATCTCGAAACGGCCAAGTGGCGTGTCCGGCGCTTCCCACTTTGCGTAAAAGACGGGCTGCCGCGAGGCCGCCACGATTCGTTCATACAAGCCGTCAATGACGGTGAGGCGCGAACGCTGCCCAAAGCCAAACAGCTTCTTGAACATGGGAATTGCCCTCCCTCGGGGCTGGTTTGGGACAGGATCAGGTTGCATCGGCGCTTAAGCTGGTTTACCCGTTTTGCCGGCGGGAACAAGGGCTTTCGATTGAAAGCCTTGGCGCCGGGGACGCTATGGAGATGTCGTTGCAGGTGAAAAAAATCAACAGCTATCCTGTCGGACGCACAATTTTGGCGGCCGGGATCGTGGGTTCGGCGGCTGTGCTGTCCGGCTGTAATGTCGCCAACACGCTCAATGCGCGCGAAACGTTGACGCAGGGCTATGTGATCGACCAGCAGGCACTCGAACTCGTGCCGGTGGGTTCCAGCCGCGAGCAGGTTCTCCTGGCGCTTGGTTCGCCCTCCACCACGGCGACCTTCGACAACGAGGCCTTCTACTATATTTCCCAGAAGCGCGTTCGCGGCGCAGCCTTCATGCGCGCACGCCTTGTGGAGCAGCAGGTTCTCGCCGTCTATTTCGGCGATGATGAGCGCGTTTCGAAGATCGCCCATTACGGAATGGAAGACGGCAGGGTCTTCGACTTCATTTCGCGCACCACGCCGACCGGCGGCAAGGAACAGACCTTCATCGGCCAGATTCTCGCCGGCGCATCGAAGGGCGGGCCACCTGCAGGCATGTTCGGCGGCGGCGGCTGATCCGAATCCCGGTTTCAATCGAAAAGCCCGCAGGCGTTGCCTGCGGGCTTTTTCTTTGTCTCTCCTTCCGCCTCCGGAAGTTCCTCGCCCCGCCACCCTTTTGCAGAGCGGCGAGGACGGAGCGCGCCCTGTCAGTGCGCCAGTACGGCCAGCAGAAGAAGCGCGATGATGTTGGTGATCTTGATCATCGGGTTCACGGCCGGGCCTGCGGTGTCCTTGTAGGGATCACCCACCGTATCGCCGGTAACCGACGCCTTGTGCGCCTCCGAGCCCTTTTCATGCTTCACGCCATCGGCGTCCACGAAACCGTCCTCGAAGGATTTCTTGGCATTGTCCCAGGCACCGCCGCCGGCGGTCATGGAAATCGCCACGAAGAGACCGGTCACAATCACGCCCAGAAGCATTGCGCCCAACGCCGAGAAGGCCTCGTTCTTGCCGGCAATCGCATAGACCACGGCGAATGCGACAAGCGGCGAAAGCACCGGCAGGAGCGAAGGAATGATCATTTCCTTGATCGCCGCCCTGGTCAAAAGGTCAACCGCCCGGCCATAATCGGGCTTCTCCCTGCCTTCCATGATGCCCGGCTTCTCGCGGAACTGCCGGCGCACCTCCTGTACGATCGCGCCCCCTGCCCGGCCAACGGCCGTCATGGAGAGGCCACCGAACAGGAATGGCAGCAGACCGCCAAACAGAAGGCCGACCACCACATATGGATTGGAGAGCGAGAAATCGACGGTGACGCCTTCAAAGAAGGTGCCCGGCTCCGCATTGGCCGCGAAGAATTTGAGATCCTCCGTATAGGCCGCGAACAGAACCAGTGCGCCGAGACCCGCCGAACCGATGGCATAGCCCTTGGTCACCGCCTTGGTCGTGTTGCCCACCGCGTCGAGCGCATCGGTCGTCTGACGCACTTCGCTTGGCAGATCCGCCATTTCGGCAATGCCGCCGGCATTGTCCGTCACCGGGCCGAACGCATCGAGCGCCACCACCATGCCGGCCAGCGCCAGCATCGTCGTCACCGCGATGGCGATGCCGAACAGGCCCGCCAGATTGAACGACAGGATGATGCCGGCAATGATGACGATGGCCGGCAGCGCCGTCGCCTCAAGCGAGACGGCGAGGCCCTGAATGACATTGGTGCCGTGCCCGGTCACCGACGCCTGGCTGATGGAGCGGACCGGCCGATAGCCGACGCCCGTATAATATTCGGTGATCCAGATGATGAGGCCGGTCACACCGAGCCCCACCACGCCGCACCAGAAGAGCGATGCGCCGGTGAACTCCGATCCATTGCTGGCCGAGAACGCGGTCGAGCCGCCAAGCCAGCCCCAGATGATGATCGCAAGCGCCACGACCGACAGACCGGCGGTGGCCCAGAAGCCCTTGTAAAGCGCGCCCATGATGGAATTGTTGGAACCAAGCTTCACGAAGAAGGTGCCGATGATCGAGGTAACGACACAGGCAGCGCCAATCACCAGCGGGAAGAGCATCAGCGTCAGCGCCGTCTCGCCCGTAAAGAAGATCGAGGCGAGCACCATGGTGGCCACGACCGTCACCACATAGGTTTCGAACAGATCGGCGGCCATGCCGGCGCAGTCACCGACATTGTCGCCCACATTGTCGGCGATGGTGGCCGGGTTGCGCGGATCATCTTCGGGAATGCCCGCCTCCACCTTGCCCACGAGATCGCCGCCGACATCTGCCCCCTTGGTGAAGATGCCGCCGCCGAGACGCGCGAAAATGGAGATCAGCGACGCGCCGAAACCGAGCGCGACCATAGCGTCGATGACGATGCGGTCCGTCGGTGCGTGACCGAGCGGGCCGGTGAGTATCCAGAAATAGACTGACACGCCGAGCAGTGCGAGACCGGCGACCAGAAGGCCGGTGATCGCGCCCGACTTGAAGGCGATGTCGAGGCCGGCTGCGAGGCTGTTGGATGCGGCCTGCGCCGTGCGCACATTGGCGCGCACCGAAACATGCATGCCGATGAAGCCTGCGGCGGCGGAGAGAACCGCACCGATGAGGAAGCCGATGGCCGCCACGCCGGTGAGCAGCCACCATGCGAGAATGAAGACCACGACGCCAACAATGGCGACGGTGGTGTACTGCCTTGTCAAATAAGCCTGCGCACCCTCACGGATGGCGCCGGCGATTTCCTGCATGCGTGCATTGCCCTGGTCGGCGGCCAGCACCGACCGGGTTGCCCAAATGGCATAGAGTACGGAAAGCACGCCGCAGGCGATGACCACGAAAAGCATGTTCATTGCCAATCTATCCCTTGATTTCGACCCGCAGTTGGAACCCCCTCCCGGGTCATGCTGGAAAGGCCGGCGGCATTTGCGCCCTCTCCGGCCCAATCCGCGCAGCTTGGTCGAAGCCGTGACGCACCGTCAAGGTTGTGCTGGGATAAATTGTCACACCTCCCGGAAAGACCAGATGCTTTCCAGGAGATGTCAGCGCCGGTTGAAGCGGCCTCAGGCGGCCTGCTTCGTGCGCTTGCTCATAGCCAGAATGCCAAGAGCCACAAGGCATGTGGCCGCAACCGGGATAACGATCCAGGCAAGCATGTTCCAGCCGAAGGCGTTGTAGATCTGGCCCGACATCAGGGAGGCGAAAGCAGTGGTGGAGAACAGGATGAAGTCGTGCACACCCTGCACGCTGCTCTTCTCCGACGAGCGGTAGCACTCGGCAACCATGGCGGTCGCGCCGATGAAACCGAAGTTCCAGCCGATGCCCAGCAGGATCAAGGCCGTCCAGAACTGCCACAGCTCAATGCCCGAAAGCGCAACGATGGCGCAGCCGATAAGCGTGACGAGGCCCGTCGCGACAATGGTTTCCTTGCCGAAGCGGGCGATCAGCCGGCCGGTGATGAAGCTCGGCGCGAACATCGCCATGACGTGCCAGGAAATGCCCAGCGTTGCCTCGTCCGGCGTAAAGCCGCAGCCAACCATGGCCAGCGGCGCGCCGGTCATGACGAAGCTCATCAGCGCGTAGGAAGCCACGCCGCAGAACAGCGAGACCAGGAAGCGCGGCTGCAACAGGATCTGCGCCAGCGGCCTTGCCGGCTCATGATCGTCAAGCGTTGCCGAGGGCGCTTCCTTGGGGAGACGCAGGAAAGACAGGATGACCGTGCCTAAAAGACCAAGACCGATCAGCGCGGCAAACGCGCCCGCGAACATGATCGGCGCGAACAGGTCGCGCGTGTAGATGACGGTCTGCGGTCCGATGATCGCGGCAAACACACCGCCGCCCAGCACCCAGGAAATGGCGCGCGGCTTGAAATCGGCCGGCGCATTGTCTGCGGCTGCGAAGCGGTATTGCTGCAGGAAGGCGTTGCCGACGCCGACAAGCATCAAGCCGAAGGCAAAGAGCCAGAAACTGCTCTGGAAGAGCGCGCTCGCCGCGACGAAACCGCCACAGGCGGTGACAAGACCGCCGGCCATGAAGCCATTGCGGCGACCGACGGCGCGCATGAGTGCAGCGGCGGGAAGCGCGCCAAGCGCGATGCCGACATTGAAGCCGGTGACGGGCGCGGTTGCGAGCGACTTGTCGCTGCCAAGGAGATAGAAGCCCGCGAGGCCGCCCATGGAAATGGCGATCGGGGCAGCGGAGCCGACGATGGCCTGGGCGGAAGCGAGGATTAATGCAGTGCGTTTCGCCTCACGGTACAGGTCATCGCGCGTTCCAGTCATTCCTTGTCTTTCCCCCTGCCCTCATCACGGCTGCGCCGGGCGACCCGGTCGAGCACGGCATTGACGAGCTTGGGCTCGTCCTCGGTGTAGAACGCCTTGGCGATGTCCACATATTCGGAAACGATCACCGCGACCGGCACATCCCGGCGGCGCGTCAGCTCGAACACACCGGCGCGCAGAATGGCGCGCAGGGTCGAATCGAGCCGTGACAGCGGCCAGTCTTCGGTCAGCGATTTGCGGATCACCGGGTCGATGGTTTTCTGGTCTTCCACCACACCCGCCAGAATGGCGCGGAACCACTGCGGATCGGCATCGCGGTAAAGCTCGCCGTCGATCTCCTTGCCGAGCCGGAAAAGCTCGTATTCAGCGGTGGTTTCCAGAAGGCCGGTGCCGGCCACATCCATCTGGTAAAGCGCCTGAACGGCGGCCAGCCGTGCGGCGCCGCGTTTGTTGGCCGGGCGAAAGCCGTCTGCGGTCGGTACGGTCACATCAAGCTCCCAGGCGCTGTTTGAGCGCAATCATCGTCAGTGCCGCTTCGGCGGCGAAATGTCCCTTGCCCATGCTCTCGCCGCTGGTGCCTTCGCTCTGTTCGATGCGGGCCAGAGCCTGCGCTTCGTTCTCGACGGTCAGGATACCATTGCCGATGGCAAGGTTCTGCTGCACCGAAAGGTCCATCAGCGCACGGCTCGACTCGTTGGCCACTACGTCAAAATGATAAGTCTCACCACGGATGACGCAGCCAAGCGCCACATAGCCGTGATAGACAGGGCCACCATTGCCGGACGCGGCAAAGGCGATTGCAGCCGGCACTTCAAGCGCGCCAGGCACAGTCACCACATCATAGTCGGCACCGGCTGCCTCAAGCGCGGCTTTCGCGCCTTCCAGCAGGCCATCGGCCAGGTGGTCGTAAAAACGGGCTTCGACGATCAGCAGCCTCAGGGGGCGCGCATCGGCCATGGTCATTCTCCGCACGGCAAACAATTCAGAAAGAGAAGCGCTGCCTTAAGCCTCTTTGGCGGCATCCGCAAGACGTGCGGCGTAACGCGCCATCGTATCGACCTCGATATTCACCCGGTCGCCCACCGCGCGCTGCCCCCAGGTGGTGACCGCAAGCGAGTGATGAATGAGGAGAACATCGAACCGAACACCCTCGACACGGTTGACCGTGAGGGATGTGCCGTCCAGCGCCACCGAGCCTTTCGGCGCGATGAATTTGGCGAGTTCTTTCGGCGCTTCCAGCACAAAACGGACCGCTTCGCCCTCATCCCGGCGCTCGACGATTTCGGCCATGCCGTCCACATGGCCCGAGACAATATGTCCGCCCAGCTCGTCGCCCACCTTGAGCGCGCGTTCCAGGTTGATGCGCTGGCCGGACTGCCAGTCGGAAACCGTGGTCAGCCGCAGCGCCTCTTCCCAGGCTTCCACCTCGAACCAGCGGGTGTTCGCGCCCTCTTCAGGCAGTTTCACCACGGTGAGGCAGACACCCGAACAGGCGATGGACGCACCGATGTCGATGGTCGCCGGATCGTAATTCGTCTCGATGCGCAGGAGCACGCCCTCATCACGCGGGGTGACCGATTGCACGGTGCCGATATCAGTGACAATGCCGGTGAACATCAGCCGCCTTTCACATATTCGCGGTAAACATCTTCGCCGAACCGCGCCTCGCGCAGCAGGCCGAAACCTTCGGGGATATGGTCGAAATCGACTGGCGCGGCAATTCCACCAGCCCCGATTTCGGATGGCCCAGAAAAGAGCGCAAGCCGGTCGACCAGCCCTTCTTCAAGGAACCGTCTGGCGGTGAAGGCACCGCCCTCGACCATGAGCGTTGCAATGCCGCGCGCCGCCAGGTCTTCAAGAAGTTCTGGCAGCGCAATCTGGCCTTCATGTACTTCGACTCCGAGAAAATCGACGCCCGCCCCGGCCAGCGCCCTGCGTTTGTCGCTCGGGCAATCACTGGCGGCTGTCAGAAGAACCGGCACCTCGCGGGCCGTGCGCGCCAGAGCCGAGTTTGTCGGCAGCTTCATGTCGCGATCAAGAACGATACGCAGCGGCGAGCGCGCCTGAAGCCCCGGCAGGCGGCAGGTCAGAGACGGATCGTCAGCCAGCGCCGTGCCGATGCCGACAAGGATCGCATCGCTTTCGGCCCGCATCATGTGCACCTGCCGGCGCGAAGCGGGACCGGTGATGGCGATCTGCCCCTCCCCCATGCGGCCAATCATGCCGTCAGCCGATAAGGCAAGCTTGAGAGTCACTTCCGGGCGTTTTTTCTCGGAGCGCATGAGATAGCCGCGCAGCATGTCTGCCGCTTCGTCGGCCAGAACGCCCTCCACAACCTCAATGCCCGCCTCGCGCAGAATGGCGTAGCCATTGCCGCTGACGCGGGGGTCGGGATCGGCGGCAGCGCCCACAACGCGGGCAATGCCGGCATTCACCAGCGCATTGGCGCAGGGTGGCGTGCGGCCATGATGGGCACAGGGTTCGAGCGTGACATAGGCGGTCGCGCCGCGTGCAGCCTCGCCCGCCTCCGCCAGCGCCTGCGGTTCGGCATGGGGACGACCGCCAATGGCCGTCACGCCGCGCCCGACAATCTGCGGGCCGGCGCCATCGTCGCGGACGATCAGTGTTCCAACGGAGGGATTGGTTCCGGCAAGGCCCATATGCCGGCGTGAAAGCCGGATGGCCGCCGCCATGAAACGCCGGTCGAGATCGCTGGCCGACGCCCTGCCGGTGTCCATCCTATCCCTCGTTTTCCTCATTGCCTTTCAGCTCGCCAAGAACGTCCTGGAAATCCTTGGCTTCGCGGAAATTGCGATAAACGGAGGCGAAGCGCACATAGGCAATGTCATCGAGCACTTTCAGCGCATCAATGACCAGAAGGCCGATATCATCGGAGGGGATCTCCGTCTCGCCGGAGCTTTCCAGCTGGCGCACGATGCCGGTGACCGCACGCTCGATGCGCTCCGGCTCGACATTGCGCTTTCTGAGCGCGATGTCGAAGGAACGCATCAGCTTGTCGCGGTCAAACGGCACCTTGCGGCCCGACCGCTTGACCACCACCAGATCGCGCAGCTGAATGCGCTCAAATGTGGTGAAGCGCCCGCCGCAATCGGGACAGGCGCGCCGTCTGCGGATTGCCGCCCCGTCTTCTGCGGGGCGGGAATCCTTTACCTGTGTGTCTTCCGACTGACAGTACGGACAGCGCATATCGGGCCCTTGTTCACGAATCCATTCGTGACAGGCTTACCCCAGATAGGGGTAGAGCGGGAAGCGCTCGGTGAGCGCGATCACCTTGTCCTTCACAGCCTGCTCGACCTGAGCATTGCCTTCGTCGGAATTGGCGACCTTGAGGCCGTCCAGAACCTCGGCGATCAGCTGGCCGATCTCGCGGAACTCGGCAGCGCCGAAACCGCGCGTCGTGCCGGCCGGCGTGCCAAGACGGATGCCGGAGGTGACGAAGGGCTTTTCAGGGTCGAACGGAATGCCGTTCTTGTTACAGGTGATGTTGGCACGGCCAAGAGCTGCCTCGGCGCGCTTGCCCGTGGCGTTCTTCGGGCGCAGGTCGACCAGCATCAGATGGTTGTCAGTGCCGCCGGACACGATGTCGAGACCGGTGTCCTTCAGGCTCTCGGCCAGCGCACGGGCGTTCGTGACGACGTTGCGCGCATAGGTCTTGAACTCAGGCTCAAGCGCCTCGCCCAGAGCAACTGCCTTGGCTGCGATGACGTGCATCAGGGGGCCGCCCTGAAGACCCGGGAAGACGGCGGAGTTGAACTTCTTCGCCAGCGCCTCGTCATTGGTCAGGATCATGCCGCCACGCGGGCCGCGCAGCGATTTGTGCGTGGTGGTGGTGACCACATGGGCGTGCGGCAGCGGCGACGGATGCTCTCCAGCGGCCACGAGACCTGCAATGTGGGCCATGTCGACCATGAGCCATGCGCCAACCTCGTCGGCGATCTCGCGGAAACGCTTCCAGTCCCACACGCGCGAATAGGCGGTGCCGCCGGCAAGGATCAGTTTCGGCTTGTGTTCCTTTGCAAGACGCTCCACCTCGTCCATGTCGAGCAGGTGGTCGTCCTTGCGAACGCCGTAGGAGATCGGGTTGAACCACTTGCCGGACATGTTGACCGGGGAACCGTGCGTCAGGTGTCCACCGGAATTCAGGTCGAGGCCCATGAAGCTGTCGCCCGGCTGCAGAAGCGCGAGGAAGACGGCCTGGTTCATCTGCGAACCGGAATTCGGCTGAACGTTGGCGAAGGCGCAGCCGAACAGCTTCTTGGCGCGCTCGATCGCCAGTTCCTCGACGATATCGACATACTGGCAACCGCCATAATACCGCTTGCCCGGATAACCTTCCGCGTATTTGTTCGTCAGCACCGTACCCTGCGCTTCCATCACAGCGCGCGAAACGATGTTTTCCGAGGCGATCAGCTCGATTTCGTGACGCTGACGGCCCAGTTCCTGACGGATTGCGGCAAAGATTTCCTGGTCGCTGTCTTCGAGCGGGCGGGTGAAGAAGGCATCGGCCTCGCTTGAAGCGGCGGCGGTCGCAAGTGCCATGGCGGTTTATTCCCTTCGATGATGGATCAAATGCGGAAGACGGGCATCTAGCATTTTTCCCTCGCCGCCACCACGCCCGCAGACGAAAATTTATCCTCCAAAAACGAAGCAACCGCCCGGTTTCGGGCGGCTGCGGCAATTGACCGTAGGATATTGCGCTCGGGCCGAGCCGTCGCTTTCGGCAGACTCGCACCGGCCCGTCTTCGTTTCAGAAGACACCCTCATGCGCCCGTCAGGCAATGCAGCCCGACGACGACACGCTAAAGCGCCGTCGAGATCTGCAGCTCGCTCGCCCCGTCGCGGGCATAGATGTCGTCGCGCAGATGCACGGCGCCATCGCCGGTCGACCAGGCGGAGATATAGGTGAAATAGACCGGCACCGGATTGGACAGCGCGACGCGCACATCCTCTTCGGTCTGAATGGTCTGCTCGATGCGGCGACGGCCCCAGCCATCGGTCTCGCTCAGGAGCCAGGTCACCAGGTCGCGCACATTCTGCACGCGAACACAGCCCGACGAATAGAACCGGTCGAGATCGCGGAACATGCCCTGCTGGGGCGTGTCATGCATGTAGACCGCATGCGGGTTCGGGAAGTTGATCTTGATCGACGCCATGGCGTTGATCCGGCCCGGATCCTGCCGGAACCGGTATTTTGCGGCATCATCCGTCGACCAGTCGACCGTCAGCGGATCCACTTCGCTGCCATTGGGCGCGATCAGGCGGATATTGTTGTCGGTCAGGTAACTGGGGTTCTTGCGCATCAGCGGAATGATGTCCTTGCGGACAATCGACACCGGCGCATTCCAGTAGGGATTGATGATGATTTCGTTGATCTTGGAATTCAGGATCGGCGTCTGGCGGTCCACCTTGCCGACAATGGCGGTGTGGCGCAGCACGACGCGGCCCGTATCCACGGCCTCGATCTCGGCGGCGGGAATGTTCACCACCACATAGCGATTGCCCATGGAGCCCGACATGGAGGTGAGCCGGCCCAGATTGGTTTGAAGCTGGCCAAGGCGAATGGCCGCCGGAACATTGAGCGCCGCAAAGGTGTGCGGTCCGGTAACGCCGTCGGCAGGAAGGCCATGGCGGGTCTGGAAGCGCTTGACCGCCGCTTCAACATAGGAATCGAACGACTGCGACATGCCCGCACGCGGCGAGAGATCGCCGGACACCATCAGTCTGCGGCGCAGGACCTCCACATTGGGATCGACCACACCGACCTGAAGCTTTTTGTTGTCGGGAACGCGCGGCCACCCGCCCTGCGAGACGATGTTGGAATATTCCATGATCGCGCGCTGAAGGTAGGAAACGGTTTCCTGACTGAAGATGGGAAGATTGGTCGCAACCTTGCCGCCGGCGCTGGCGCGAGCATCAAACTGATCGTTCCAGGCGCCACGCCTTGGCGAACGGATGATCGCGTCAAGAAAGTCCTGGGCGTTGGCGGCTCCGGTCATCGCTGCCGTAGCGGCAGCACCGGCACCGGTTAAAAACATACGGCGGTTCGTCTTCATACGCGTGTCCGAGCTCTCTGTGGCTAGCACCCCTCCGGGAGGGCTGCGGGCAGTGTTGCGGCCTGACCATGCCGCGACTGCGTTAAGAATCCGCGAACCTTATTCAAAAATGGCGCTCGCACGCCAAGCGGCTCCTGCGCCTTAGGTTCCACCGGATTATGACCTTAACGTGACCAGCAGTCACCTATCGCAAAATAACGGATGCGTGAAGGCCGGCGTCCCGCCACGCCGGCCTTCGAATGACTGCACACCGGCGCGCAGTCAGGTGATCAAGGCGAGACTACATACGGTAGGCGATGGAATCGTTCCAGAAGCGATCAAGGCGCTGGAGGGCACGATTCATCTGGCTGAACTCATCGGCGCTGATGCCGCCGACCTGCTCGATGGAGCCGATGTGACGGTTGTAGAGACCTTCGACAACCTTTGCCACCTGGACACCCTTCGGCGTCAGGCTGATGCGCACCGAACGACGGTCGACGCGAGAGCGCTGATGGTTGACGAAGCCGAGATCAACCAGCTTCTTGAGGTTGTAGGAAACATTGGAGCCGAGATAGTAGCCGCGCGAGCGCAGCTCGCCTGCCGTCAGTTCCGTGTCACCGATGTTGAAGAGCAGCAGCGCCTGAATGGCGTTGATGTCGCTGCGGCCGTTGCGCTCGAACTCGTCCTTGATGACGTCGAGCAGACGGCGGTGCAGGCGCTCCACAAGCTGAAGGGATTCAAGATAAAGAGAACGCAGTGCATCCGAGCGTTCTTCATTCGAAGCGGCAGGTTTCGCCGCGGGTCGCGAAGTATTCATAACTAAAGCCTCTCGTTTGACGCCGGTGATTTTTGTTTTTTGTCTCACCTTGACCCGAACCTAGCGAAGGCATCTAAAATTCGACTTAAACACTAGCCTTAACAACGCCTTACAAAAGCCAACGCTGCTAATACGGCTAACAGGCAGTAAACCCGCCTGTGGACATTCGATGAAAGCTTTAGAGATTAAGGGGATGCCGCTTGTGGCCTGAAACCGGGCCTGACCCTAAAGCATCGCCTGCCGCTTGCGGCGGTAGCGCGCAATGCGCAAACCGGCATAGGTAATCGCCACGAGAAGGTGAAAACCCAACAGCGGATAATTGTGCCCGAACATCTCTGGCATGAAGCCGTACATGGCCACTTCCGTGCCGGCGCACAGAAACCAGATGACCGCTCCCCATGGCGCGACCAGCCAGAGACCGACGGACGCAAACGGATAAAGCACGGCCAGAACGATGCTCGCCACCTGCCAGTGGATCGGCATCAGGTCGAACCGCCACATGAGCCCGGGATAAAAACCGAGCAGCCGCACCCAGTACACAAGCCCCATGACGAGGCAGACGAGCGCGACAATACGGTGGAACGCGTAATAGGCTGCTTCAAGCTGGGAGGGCCGCGCCGAAGGCAGACCCGAGAGCGTTTCAACTTTCACAGCGCCAGCTCCTTGCCCGGCAGGGGCGCGAAATAGGCGTCAATGTCCTCATCCTTCACGCCGTCGAGCGTATCGGGCTTCCAGTGGGGCGTGCTTCCCTTCTCCACCAGAACCGCGCGGATGCCTTCATAGAAGTCGTGCCCGGTGAGCATGCGGTTCAGGATGCGGAATTCCATATGCATGCACTCGTCCATGGTCAGCATCGCGCCGGCGCGGACCTGACGAAACGCGACATGAAGACTGGTGGGCGAACGCCTGGCGATGGTCGCAGCAGTCTTCTGCACCCATTCGTCCTGATCCTCGCCAAGCGACTGCAGGACCTCCGCAAGCGTGCCGAAAGAAAAATGGCTGGCAATCGCATGCAGCGCGCCGTCATCCATTTCGCGTTCCGCAGTTCCGGCAAATGCTGCCAGCGTCGCATCCACATCACCGCCCTCGCACAGGGCCTGGGTCAATGCCGGCAGTTCCGCCGCATCGACCGCGTGCGTGGCAAGCCCCGTCGCGCAGGCGTCACCCCTGCGAATGCGGTTTCCGGTGAGCGCCAGATACATGCCGAATTCGCCCGGCAGGCGCGAAAGCAGGAAACTGCCGCCGACATCGGGGAAAAAGCCGATACCGACTTCGGGCATGGCGAAGATGGCGTTTTCCGTCATCACGCGATGCGAACCATGGAAGGAGACGCCAACGCCGCCGCCCATGACAATGCCGTCGATCAGCGCCACATAGGGTTTGGGGAAACGGGCAATTGCCGCATTGAGCCGATACTCGTCTGCAAAGAAATCCGGCTTTGCCTCGCCGGCAAGCCCGGCTTTGTAAACATCAAGAATGTCGCCGCCGGCGGAGAAGGCGCGCCCCTCCCCGCGAATGATCACGAGCTTGACCGTGTCGTCCGTCTCCCAGGCGGAAAGCGCGCGGGCGAGCGCCCGCACCATGCCGTGATTGACCGCATTGAGGGAAGAAGGCCGGTTGAGCGTCACGATCCCGGCACATCCGACCTGTTCGAACAGGATTTCCTCAGCGCCACCGAAATCGACTTTCACAGCCACCCCCCAGAACGTTGCAACCACGCGCAGGCCTTTCTAGCTGATTATTAGCCGCTTTTCGCCCCGTCAATGCTATAAGGAACTGCGACCACAGGACACCGGACCCGCACTTGGACCCACAGGGCCTGCATGATAGAGAGGCGCCACACTGGAGTCGAAGCCGTGAACAAGTTTTCCCGCACCATGAACAGCCCCGCCACACGCCGCACCGTCGATGAGATCACCGGCAGCCGCCGCCTGCGCCGCACGCGCAAGGCCGACTGGTCGCGCCGCCTCGTGCGCGAGAACCATCTGACGGTCGACGATCTGATCTGGCCGCTGTTCCTCATGGAGGGCGAGAACCGGCAGGAACCGCTTTCCGCCATGCCCGGTGTCATGCGCCATACGGTCGACCATGCGGTCCGGCAGGCCGAATACGCCGCAAAGCTCGGCATTCCGGCCATCGCCACCTTTCCCAATATCGATCCCGCGCGCCGCGATGAGACCGGCTCCCACAGCCTCGACCCGGACAATCTGATCAACCGCGCCACCCGCGCCATCAAAGAAGCGGTGCCGGAGATCGGCATCATCACCGATGTGGCGCTCGACCCCTTCACCAGCCATGGCCATGACGGCATCCTGCGCGATGGCGAGATCATCAATGATGAAACGGTCGCCCAGATCGCGGCTGCGGCCGTTGGCCAGGCTGAAGCCGGCGCGGACATCATCGCCCCCTCCGACATGATGGACGGGCGCATCGGCGCCATTCGCGACGCGCTCGACCAGAACGGCTTCCAGAACGTGGCGATCATGTCCTACGCGACGAAATTCGCCTCGGCCTTCTATGGCCCCTATCGCGAGGCCATCGGCACGGGCGGTCTGCTGAAGGGCGACAAGAAGACCTATTACATCGATCCGGCCAATTCCGACGAAGCGCTGCGCGAAGCCGAGCAGGATCTTCAGGAAGGTGCGGACATGCTGATCGTGAAGCCCGGCCTTCCCTATATCGACATTGTCCGCCAGCTGAAGGACACGTTCTCCGTGCCGACCTTCGCCTATCAGGTGTCCGGCGAATACGCGATGATCCGCGCGGCAGCCGCCAATGGCTGGATCGACGGCGAGCGCGCCATGCTGGAAAGCCTGCTTTCCTTCAAGCGCGCGGGCTGCGACGGAATTCTCACCTATTTTGCCGCCGAAGTTGCTGAATTGCTCTGATTTTGCTCGGAAAATCTTGAAGTGCCGTGTGAACGCACCCATTTTTCATTTGTTCGACAAACCAATGAAGGAACGTTCATGACGGCCACAAGGCCCCTCGACGGCGAAATCATCGATCCCGCACGGGATGACTGGCATCTTTACCGCGGCGTTCGCACGCGGCGCATTTTCGCGTTCTGCATCGACTACCTGTTGATCGGGCTGATGATGGTTCCCGTCGCAATCATCGTGGCCCTTCTGGGCGTGATGACGCTGGGACTGGGCTGGCTCCTGTTCGGCATCCTCGCCCCGCTGACCGCCCTTCTCTACGTCGCGATGACCCTTGGCGGTCGCAGACAGGCGACGCTCGGCATGCAGTTCATGGACGTCAAACTTGTTCGTCTCGATGGCGGGCGCGTCGATTCCATGCTGGCCGTGGTTCACACGGTTCTGTTCTGGGCCGGCAATGCGGTTCTGACGCCGCTGATCCTGCTCGCAAGCCTGTTCCTCGATTACAAGCGCACCGTCCATGATCTGCTTCTGGGCACGGTTGTGGTGCGAACGAGCTGATAATCGAAATTATCGCAAAAGTTGCATCTTTAACGACGCTATATACTTCTGATTTATCAAAACAAGATCGCTCGCTATCGTGAGGCGTTTTCGAACCCTTGATTGATTATGCGAGCGACTTTGATGACCAATACATTTGATCTTAGCCCCCAGCTGACCGCACCGCCCGGAGACCGGCAACCAGATTTCATCGTGCGACAGGGCACGTGGCTGCATTTGCGGCGATGCCTTGCCTTCCTGTTGGATTACGCCCTGTATGCATTGCTGGCCGTTATTCTGTCCGTTCTGGCAACAATGCTCATGGAGTATGTCGTGTTGCACTGGATTGCACCCGACCGAACGCCGGGAGACATACCGACTGCTCTTTATACGCTTTCCAAGGCCGCGGCCGGAATGGCAACGCTGGTCGCCGTCATTCTCTACATCAGGGCGACACTCGGCGGGCGCTACCAGGCGACCCTCGGCATGCGCGTGTTCAGTCTGCGACTGGAACGGCTCGACAGCGTCGAGATCACACCCCGCTACGCAACCGCACATACCCTGCTAGCAGTCGCTCTCTGCACGCTCTTCAGCCCGCTGATTCTGCTGGCCGCATTCTTTCTGTCGCACAGACAGACCGTGCATGACCGGCTGCTCGATACGGTGATGGTGAGAACCGACTGACGACGGCTTTTTGAAACGCGGCGCATGCCGCGCTTCGGCCCTCCTGCGACAAGCAAATTCCTTTCCCGTCGGAAGACGCGAAAGCCTTTCCTTTGCCCGCCTTTTGCCGGCATCGGCAAATCCATGCTTGCGGCGCGACCGCTCGTGCTTATTCTCCTGACCTTGCAGGCAGGCATTGGGTATGGCCTGCGGGGACAGTTTCAAGCGGCGGGAGCTGAATGGCCGATTTCCATCTCTGGGCGACCTACGCGATCATTTTCGCCACGGTCGCCGCCTATATCAGCGAACGCTTCACGCTCGAGCTTGTCGCCCTTGGCAGCCTCGTGGCGTTCCTCGCGCTTTTCGCCTTCATTCCCTACGAGAACGCATCCGGCGGCCTGCCGCCCGAAGAACTTCTTTCAGGATTCGCCAATCCGGCGCTCGCGACGGTTCTCGCGCTCCTGATCGTCGGTCAGGGACTGTTTGCCACCGATGCTCTGGACAAGCCCGCGCGCATTCTCGCCAGATCGGCCGGCGGGTCGAGCACCCGCACGATCATCATCACGCTTGTGACAGCGGCCCTGCTCAGCGCCATTTTGAACAACACGCCGGTGGTGGTGATCTTCATTCCGGTGCTGATCGTCTTTGCCGCGCAGCGCAATTTCCCGGTTTCCAAGGCGCTGATGCCGCTTTCCTTCATGACCATTCTGGGGGGCATGACAACGCTGATCGGCTCGTCCACCAACCTTTTGGTTGCCGGTGTTGCCGCCAAGGCGGGCATTGGAATCGGATTCTTCGACATCACCCTGCCGGGCTTTATGCTGGCCGCAGCCGGCGCGCTTTATGTCTTCTTTCTGATGCCGCGCATCCTGCGCGATTCGAGCAATGAGAAGACCTTCCGGCAGGTGCAGTCGGGCACGCAGTTCATTGGTGAAATCCGCATCGTGCCCGGCCACCCCTTCATCGGCAAGGAATCGAAAGCCGGTCTCTTTCAGGGGCTCGGCGATCTGACCCCGCGCCTCATCATACGGCGCGGCATGAGCTTTCATCCCCCGTTCGAGAATGTGGTGCTTTCCGAAGGCGACCGGCTGATGGTGACGGCCACCCGCCGCGCCTTCACCCAGGCGCTTTCGCATGGGGCGGCCGGCCACATGGCCGAGGGGCAGACCGAGGCGGCGCGGGTTGGTCCGGACTATCACATCGCCGAAGCCGTGATCCCGCCGGGTTCGCGCCATGCAGGGCGCACCATCCGCAATGCCGGCATTGAGACCGAGCACGGCGTTCACATGCTCGGCGTCCAGCGCAAGAGCCGCATGGGCCGCACGCCTGTCTCCGACATCCGGCTGGAGCCCGGCGATACGATCCTTGTCGGCGGCACCGACCGCGCCTTCGAGGATCTGCGCGAAAGCCATGACCTGCTCGTTCTCGAATGGTCGGCAGAACCCGTGCCGCAGCGTCGCAAGGCCTGGATCTCCTTTGTCATCTTTGCCGGCATCGTGGTGACCGCCGCTCTGGACATCGCGCCGATCGTCGCCACGGCAATCGCCGGCGCCTTCGCCATGATCGCGACCGGCTGTCTGACGCTGGCGCAGGCCGGCCGCGCCTTCGACCGGCAGATATTCCTTCTGGTGGGCTCGGCCATTGCCGCCGCCACGGCGCTGGAACGCACGGGCGGCGCAAACCTGATCGCCGACAGCGCGGTCGCGCTCCTCGACGGTCAGAGCCCCGCCATCATTCTGTCGGGCTATTTCGCCGTCGTGGCCGTGCTGACCAATTTCCTGTCCAACAATGCAACGGCAGTGCTGTTCACACCCATCGGGCTTGGCATCGCGGCCGCCATCGGCGCGCCGGCGGAAGCCTTCATCGCGGCCACGATCTTCGCCGCCAACTGTTCCTTCGCCACCCCCATCGGCTACCAGACCAACCTGATGGTCATGGGGCCGGGTCACTACTCCTTCCGCGACTTCATGAAGGCCGGCATGCCGCTGGTGGCGATAATTTGGTTGACGTTTTCGTTTGTCGGGCCATGGTATTATGGGCTTTAGATCGCGTGCGCCCATTCTGACGCACAAAGGACGATCTGAATTATTGATGGAGCATCGGACTATCCCGAAAACCGGATTCCACGTTTCGGTCCGATGCTTCAGGACAGGAGTGACGCCCTACCGACATGACGCAGCAACCCGCCCAATCGCCGCAGTTCTTTCTGACCGCGCCTTCGCCCTGCCCTTATCTGGAAGGGCAGTTCGAGCGTAAGGTCTTCACCCATCTGGTCGGGGACAAGGCGCCCGAACTGAACGATTTGCTGACCCAGGGCGGTTTCCGCCGCTCTCAGAACATCGCCTATCGGCCTGCCTGCGAAACCTGCCGCGCCTGTGTTTCCGTACGCATTCTGGCGCAGGAGTTTCAGCCGACGAAGAACATGAAACGCATTCTGAGACAGAATGCGGACCTGATCGGAACGGCCCAGGCGGCCGAGCCCTCCACGGAGCAGTACACGCTGTTCCGCAGCTATCTGGACGCCCGCCACAAGAAGGGCGGCATGTCGGACATGACCGTGCTCGACTATGCGATGATGGTTGAGGACACCCATGTGGGCACCCAGGTGATCGAGTATCGCCGCCGCGGCCCGGACAGTTTCATCACCGGCAAGGGCGAAGGCGAGCTCATGGCCGTGGCCCTGACCGACTTGATGGGTGACGGGCTGTCGATGGTTTATTCCTTCTTCAATCCCGCGCTGACCGAGCGCTCGCTCGGCACATTCATGATTCTCGACCACATCAACCGCGCCGTGGCTGCCGGTCTGCCGCATGTCTATCTGGGCTACTGGGTCAATGGATCGCGCAAAATGGCCTATAAGGTACGCTTCAAGCCGCAGGAACATCTCGGCCCGCAGGGGTGGGAGCGCGTAGACTAGCGCGCGCCACCCGGACAGGGTCTGCCAAGACGGCACATCTTCATTCCCTTTCTCAGAGGATTGCCGCCCGTGTCCGACCCAGCCTCTTCTTCGCATGCAAAAGGCCTCGCACTGACCGCGTTTGGCGGCATGGCGCTGACCATCGACATTCCCTTAATTCGGCTTGCCGACGGTGATCCCTGGCCGATCCTGATGGTGCGCAGCGCGCTGACGGTTGCCGTGGCGCTCGCCGTCTGGTTCGTCTGGCGTCTCTTTTCACGCAATGCGCCACCGCTCATGCCCGGTCGTGTCGGCCTCGTTGTGGCCGCACTCTACGCGCTTTCCGCGCTTTGTTTCATCACCGCCGTCTACAACACCTCGACGGCCAATCTGGTGTTCATCCTCGCCTTCAATTCCATGTTCGCAGCGCTGCTCTCCTGGCTGTTCCTGAAGGAGCGACCGAAACCGGCCACGCTGATTGCCATGGGGGTGATGCTGATCGGCGTGCTGATCATTGTCGGCGGCGGCATCGGGGCTGGAAATCTGTTCGGCGACGTGATGGCGCTGAGCGCTGCCTTCCTGCTGGCGACCGCCATCACCATCACGCGCGGCAGCGGGCGCGACATGGGCTTTACGGCGCTGGTCGCCGTCATATTACCCTTCATCGTGGCCGTGATCATGACCGCCAAGACCGGCTACCGCATCGAGGCTCCCTGGTGGATCATCCTCAACGGCGCGGTGATCATGCCGATATCGTTCTTCTGCCTCTCCAACGGCCCGAAATACATTTCAGGCCCGGAAGTGGCGATGTTCTATCTTCTGGAAACCGTGCTTGCGCCCGTCTGGGTGTGGTTGATTTTCTCGGAAGTGCCGAGCCGCGCGACGCTGATCGGCGGCACGATCCTGATCGTCACGCTGGTCGCCCACTCGCTCTGGCAGCTTCATTCCGGGCGCAGGCGGCGGCGCGCACAGGCCGCGCTGCGCCATCCGGTGTAGGGTGAGAAGCGCACGTCATCACCGCCCCCGTGGTTCGCCCTTCGACAAGCTCAGGCGCTCACCATGGCGGCTGGGTAAAGAACGCGCCTATTTCTTCTTCATGGCCTGAGCCAGTGCGGCGGCGAGTGCGCCCTGCGGTTCGCTGCTGCGCCCGCCCGGCTTGCCACCGCCATTGCGCTGCTGCCCGCCACGGAACGGCTTGCCGCCATCGCGCGGACGGCCAGCGCCCGCACCGGCATCTGCGCCACCACTGGCTCCGCCGGCATCCTTGCGCATGGAGAGGCTGATGCGCTTGCGCTTGATGTCGACCTCAAGCACCCGCACCTTCACCACATCGCCGGCCTTCACCACCTCATGCGCGTCCTTCACGAAGCGGTCGGCAAGCTGGGAGACATGCACCAGCCCGTCCTGATGAACACCGATATCCACGAACGCGCCGAAGGCGGCAACATTGGTCACCGTGCCTTCAAGGCTCATGCCGGGCTTCAGATCCTTGATGTCGTCGATGCCCTCGGCAAAGGTGGCCGTGCGGAAGGCCGGGCGCGGGTCGCGGCCCGGCTTCTCAAGTTCGGCAATGATGTCGCGCACCGTGGGCAGACCAAAACGCTCATCCACGAAGACGCGCGGGTCGAGCGCCTTGAGCGCGCCAGCGTCGCCCATCAGCGAGCGCACATCGCGCCCGCAGGACGAGACGATCTTGCGCGCCACGCCATAGGCCTCCGGGTGAACTGACGAAGCGTCCAGCGGCTCCGTGCCGTTCGGGATGCGCAGGAAGCCGGCGCACTGCTCGAAGGTGCGCTGGCCAAGCCGCGCCACCTCCAGAAGCTGCTTGCGGCTGGAGAACGCGCCATTGGCGTCGCGATGCGCCACAATGGCCTCGGCAATCGACGCGCCAAGGCCCGAAACGCGCGCCAGAAGCGATGAGGATGCCGTGTTCAGGTCCACGCCGACCGCGTTCACCGCGTCTTCCACCACGGCGTCGAGCGCCTTTGCCAGACGGTATTGATCCACATCGTGCTGATACTGGCCGACGCCGATGGACTTCGGCTCGATCTTCACCAGCTCCGCCAGCGGGTCCTGCAGGCGGCGCGCGATGGAGACAGCCCCGCGCAGCGAGACGTCAAGATTGGGGAACTCGGCCGCCGCCGTGGGCGACGCCGAATAAACCGATGCGCCGGCCTCGGAAACCACGACCTTGAGCGGCTTGGGCGCCGGCATATCCGACAGCATGTCGGCCACGAGCTTTTCGGTCTCGCGGCTTCCCGTGCCGTTGCCGATGGCGATCAGCTCGACGCCGTGCTTGCGGATCAGCGCCGACAGCTCGGCCTGGCTGCCACGCAGATCGTTGCGCGGTGGGAACGGGTACACCGTGGAGGTGTCGAGCAGCTTGCCCGTGGCGTCGACCACGGCCACCTTGACCCCGGTGCGAATGCCCGGATCGAGCCCGAGCGTTGCCCGCGTGCCGGCGGGTGCCGCCAGAAGCAGATCCTTCAGATTGCGCGCGAACACATTGATCGCCTCTTCCTCGGCCCGCTCACGCAGATCGCGCATCAGATCGAGGTTGAGGTGCAGGAAGAGCTTTACGCGCCATGTCCAGCCGGCAACCTCCATCAGCCACTGGTCACCGGGACGCTGGCCGCCGATCTCATAGGCAGCCGCGATCATGCGCACCGCGGGCTTGAGCGGGCTGGTGTCGTCCGCATCCACTTCCAGGTCGAGCGCCAGCACGTCCTCGTTGCGGCCGCGCAGCATGGCAAGCGCGCGATGGCTCGGAACGCCCGACCACTGCTCGGAGTGGTCGAAATAGTCGGAGAACTTCGCGCCTGCCTCCTCCTTGCCCTCGACAACGCGGGCGCGCAGGACGGCGCGTTCCTTCATGTGATTGCGCAGTTTTCCGACCAGATCGGCGTTTTCGGCGAACTGCTCGGCAAGAATGTCGCGCGCGCCGTCGAGCGCGGCCTTCTCGTCTGCGACTTCTTCGCCGAGATAATCCTTCGCCAGATCGGCCGGCACTTTGGAGCGATCCGCCAGAATGGCCTCGGCCAGCGGCCCGAGCCCGCGCTCACGGGCGATCTGCGCCTTGGTGCGCCGCTTGGGCTTGTATGGCAGGTAGATGTCTTCCAGCTCCGCCTTGGTGGCGGCGGTGACGATCTTGGTCTCCAGATCCGGCGTGAGCTTGCCCTGCTCGCGGATCGAACCGAGGATCGTGTCACGGCGCTGATCGAGCTCGCGCAGATAGGAGAGCCGCTCGGCGAGCGTGCGCAACTGCGTGTCATCAAGGCCGCCGGTGACTTCCTTGCGGTAGCGCGCGATGAACGGAACGGTCGCCCCTTCATCCAGAAGACCAATGGCCGCCTGAGCCTGCTCCGGCCGGGCGGTGATCTCGGTGGCAATAAGGGCGGCGATGCGTTTGACGTCAGCTGACATGCGAATTCCTGAATCTGTGAACCCGGCGAAGATAGTGTCATTCGCCGCCCCCTGCCGCTCACAAGAGTGGCTTTTCCACAGTCGCGGGCGTGATCAAGGTGAGTTGGTGGGGGCGTGAGGCGGGGATTGGCGAGCGGGAGCGCTGTGCGTCCTTCGACAAGCTCAGGATGAGGGAGGTGGGTAGCCGGATTTCGGGTCAGGTGTATGGGATAGAGTGTCTGGGTGCTCGGGAGAACACACATGCGCTCACTGCAAGGAAGGCAGCTTCTCAGAGTGGGGAGATGCGCACAGATCTCAGCGAAGCAGGCAAAAAGCCTACAACCAACCCTTCAAGGCCGAGGAGAGCGAGTACAACTCTGCGTGCCCTCCCCGTCATTCTCAACATCCCTCATCATGAGCCTAACACCCCTCATCCTGAGCTTGTCGAAGGACGCACAGCGCTCCCGCGCGCCGCACAAGACCAAGGGGCAAATGCAGCGCGCACCCTGCACCGACAGCCCCCTCGCCCCTTAACGCGGAGCGAGGTCGGAGATCAGGCCGTTCACCACTTCGGCCATCAGCATGGAAGCCGAGAAATCGAACTCGTTGATGGCGACGAACACGCCAACGCCGCGCGTCGGGGCGAAGGCGTGGTAGACGAACATGCCCTGCAGGCCGCCAGCCTTCTGCAGGATCAGCGGACGGTCACCCTCGGGCTGCATGACGATCCAGCCAAGCCCCATGGAATCCATATGACCGGATTCGTCAAAGCCATAAGTGGGATCGAGCGCATCGCGCTGCACATAGGAGGCGTGGTCGAGGAGCCGCATCTCGGCCATGTCCGGCGAGAAGCGGTCAAGATGCCATTGCAGCCAGGTCACCATGTCGTTGGCGGTGGAATAAAGCCCGCTCGCGCCCGACATGACCGGCGTGTTGGGCACGTCCGGCAGCGGCGATCCATCGAAACTGTGGCCCTGCATCAGCCGGTCGCGGTCGGCCTCGGCCGGCGCAAAGGTCGTGTCCTTGAGGCCAATGGGTTCAAGAACCCGCTCGGCAAGCAGTGCGTCATAGGGTTTGCCTGCGGCAGAGCCCAGCGCAACGGCCAGCATGTCGAAGCCGAAATTGGAGTAGAGCCCGCCCGTGCCCGCCGGGAAGAGCTGCACATCGCTGGTGAAGGCCTTTTCGTAGGTCTCTTTCGTCAGCGTGGAGAAAGGATCATTCTCCGGACCGGGCTCGCGGTCGACTTCGCGCGGCAGACCGGACGTGTGTGTGGCGAGGTCAATCAGCCGGATTGGCTTGCCGTCCAGCGCCGGAACGGTCACATCCCAGCCAATGCGCTCCTGCAAATGATCTGTGAACTTCACCGAGCCATCGGCGACGAGGCTCGCCAGAACCGCGCCGGTGAACACCTTGGTCACGGAGCCGACCCGCATCAGCGTGTCGCCGTCCGGCGTCTTGCCGCTTCCCTTGGCGGTTTCGCCAAAGCCGAAAACGGCGGTCTCGCCATTGCGCACCGCGCCGATCACAAGACCGGGCACATCGGTCTGCAGATAGAGGATCTGACCGGAAAACTCGACCGCGTCGCTCAACAGCCGGTCTTCAGCCGAAGACGGCTGCGCCAGCCCGACAAATCCGGCCAGCGCCAGCGTTGCGGCCCGAAGGCCCGTTCCATTCCAGTGCAGCATATCACCCCTCCTCTGCTTGCACCCTGGCCTTCACGCCTGTGTTGCGGCGCTTACCCAAATTTTCCGGTGCGTGGAAATCCTTTCGGCGCCATGCGACCCGCGGCCGCCCGGTTACCCATCCATTCAAGCAGTTCTTCGCGCGATTTGACGAAGGTGCGATCAGCGGAATCCTTCCACGAAAGCCCCTCCTCCATGGCGAAGGTCTTGATGTCGGAAACGCCGCCATCCTTGTAGCGCTGCAGGCGCACGCCCTTGCCGCGTGTCATCTCCGGCACTTCGGAAAGCGGGAAGACGAGCAGCTTGCGGTTCTGGCCGACCACGGCCACGTGATCGCCCGAAACCGGCAGACAGAGCTTCATCTCGTCCGGAGCCTTCACATTCATCACCTGCTTGCCCTTGCGGGTGTTGGCGATGATTTCCTTCTCGGCGACCACGAAGCCATTGCCCGCATGCGATGCGACCAGGAGCCTGCGCTCGGGATCATGCGCGAAGGCGGTGACGATGGCCTGATCATTGTCCATGTCGACCATGATACGCACCGGCTCGCCATGGCCGCGCCCGCCGGGCAGACGGTCCGCGCCAAGCGTGAAGACCTTGCCGCCCGTGGTGAAGAGCAGGATCTTGTCGGTCGTCTGGGCGTGGAAGGCGATCTTGAGGCTGTCGCCCTCCTTGAAGGAGAGCGAGGAGAAGTCGGCCAGATGCCCCTTCATGGCGCGCAGCCAGCCCTTTTCGGACAGGACCACCGTGATGGGTTCGCGCTCGATCAGCGCCTCGTGGACGTCTTCCAGATCGTGCTCTGGCGCTTCGGCAAAGGTGGTGCGGCGCGCGCCAAGACCCGGGTTCTTCTCCGGGTCGAAGGTCTGGCGCACCTTGGCGACTTCCCAGCGCACGGTCTTCCACTGGCGCTCGGAGGAGGCGAGCAGCGCTTCGATGCCTTCCTTTTCCTCGGAAAGTTTGTCGAACTCCTTGCGGATCTCAAATTCCTCGAGCTTGCGCAGGGCGCGCAGCCGCATGTTGAGGATCGCCTCGGCCTGCGTGTCCGTCAGCTCGAAGCGCGCGATCATCACCTTCTTCGGCTCATCCTCCTCGCGGATGATGCGGATGACCTCGTCGATGTTCAGATAGGCGACGAGATAGCCGGCAAGGATTTCCAGCCGCTTCTCGATTTCCGCCAGCCGGTGGCGCGAGCGGCGCAGGAGCACATCGCGGCGATGGTCGAGCCATTCGCGCAGAACCTGCTTGAGCGACAGGACGCCCGGCACCTTGCCGCGCGACAGCACGTTCATGTTGAGCGGGAAACGGCTCTCCAGATCGGTCAGCTTGAAGACCGATTCCATCAGCAATTCCGGCGCGACGGCGCGGCTCTTGGGCACCAGAACGACGCGGATATCCTCCGCGCTTTCGTCGCGAATGTCTTCCAGCAGCGGCAGGCGGCGCGAGATGATCAGTTCGGCGATCTTCTCGATCAGCCGCGATTTCTGCACGCCATAGGGAATTTCGGTGACCACGGCCGTCCATGCGCCGCGGCTCTGTTCTTCCTTGTGCCAGCGGGCGCGAACGCGGAAACCGCCGCGTCCGGTCGCATAGGCCTCGCGGATGGAATCCGGCCCCTCGACGATGATGCCGCCAGTCGGGAAATCCGGCCCCTTGACGAAATCGAGCAGACGCTCGGGATCGACATCCGGATTGTCGATGATGGCGAGCGCCGCATCGCAGACTTCTGCCGCATTGTGCGGCGGGATCGAGGTCGCCATGCCCACGGCGATGCCCGAAGAACCATTGCAGAGCAGGTTCGGGAACGCGCCGGGGAGCACGATGGGCTCCTCGTCTTCCTCATTGTAGGTCAGACGGAAATCGACGGCATCCTCGGTGATGCCCGTCAGGATCTCCGAGGCAACCTCGGTCATGCGCGCTTCGGTGTAGCGCATGGCAGCCGCGTTATCGCCGTCGATATTGCCGAAATTGCCCTGCCCGTCGACCAGCGGATAACGCATGGCGAAAGGCTGCGCGAGACGCACCAGCGCGTCGTAGATCGACTGGTCGCCATGCGGATGGAACTTGCCCATCACGTCGCCGACGATGCGGGCGCATTTGGCAAAACCCTGATCGGGACTGAGGCGCAGAAGACGCATGGTGTGGACGATGCGCCGATGCACGGGCTTCAGCCCGTCGCGCACATCCGGCAGCGCACGATGCATGATCGTCGACAGCGCATAGGCGAGGTAGCGCTCTTCGAGCGCTTTTTTCAGATCGACCGGCTCTACGGCATCACCACCGTCGCCACCGGGCGGAAGCATATCTTTTCCCATGGTTTCCGGTTAGACCAGCGGGTGATTCGCGGCAAGCCTTTATGGCAAAAGGGCTGTGGCTAGACCACAGGACAGAAAAGTGGAAACCGGTTTTCGGTCTGTTCCGGTGCTCCATTAAAAGCGCAGGTCTTCCTTATGCATGCACGGCGACCTGCTTTACGTGTATGTCAGCGCGTGACCTGCGCCAGGAAGCGCTCGATCGTCACCGTCGCCGGATCGCCCTGACCGCCAAGCTTGCGTGCAATCGACCCGTGCGTGTAGCGCCCGCCGTCGAAAACCGCCGCCCGCGCCCCGCGCGCCTTGAGCAGATTGGCGTAACCATTGGTCAGCGCCCTGCGTCTTTCGCCATTGGAACCCGAGTGAAGGAAGAGATGCGGCGGAAAGCCCGAGCCGCGGCGCGCATAGGTGACCGGAGACCAGCGCACCCAGTCGTTCGGGTCCGAGCCGAAGGCATTGATATAGGGATAGCCGAGCGAACCCCGCATGCCGGCATAGGCCACCATGTCATAGGCCTGCACGTCGTTGGGAATCACACCGCGCACATCGCCGGCGACATTGCGCGCCGCCGCCATCGCCACCAGATGCGCGCCGGCGGAATGGCCCATCAGCACGATGCGCGACGGATCACCGCCATAGCGTGAAATGTTGGAGCGCACCCAGGAGATGGCCGCCGACAGATCGTTGACCTGCCCGTCAATGTTGGTCTGCGGCACTTTTCGATAGTCGATGGCGACCAGCATGTAGCCGCGCTGGGTGAGCCATTCGGGAAGCGAATAGACCTTCTTGCGCGAGCCCTTCACCCAGCCGCCGCCATGGGCGTAGATCACCACGGGAACCTTGGGGCTGCCGAAGGAGAACAGGTTCATGCGCACCACGCCGGCCTGGGAGGTCCGGCCGGGTGTGTCGGGTGCGTGAATGTCGAGTTTCAGGCCACTGCGGTAGGTGATGCCTTCATGGAGCTCCACCGCCTGCGCTGCGAACGAGAAGAGAATCAAAAGAAAGGCGCTCGCCCCAAAATGCCCGAATGCCCGCATTCCCAACCTCTCTCCCGTTTTCCAAGGGTTCAGCAACCATAGCGTCATGGATAACACGCAATACTGGCCTGTGAAAATTGACACAGGTTTACCCAAAGGCCATCCTCCGACCGTAATTCTCGGCCTCCATGCCAGCAGATAACCGTTATCTTACGTTACTTTAAGGAAATTGCCCATGCTCAGCCATGCAACCAAGCTGAAGACCCTCTCGCTCGCCGCCCTGCTTTCGGCCACGGCGCTGCAGTCCGCCCAGGCCTGGGAAGCGAATGAGGTTGCCGCGCGCTACAAGACGCTGCTCGGCGATCAGGGCGTCGAGGCGGAATGGACCGCCGCACGCAAGGACGGCGATTCGATTGTGCTTGAGGGCGCGTCGTTCGGTGTCGCCGACGTCGACAAAAAGGCGAACCTTGGCGATCTGGTTCTTGAAGACGTCAGCGAAACCGACACCGTCTACGAGATCGGCCGCGTCGCCGTTGATAATTTCCAGCAATCCGAGGATGATTTCGACATCGCACTGAAGGGCGTGTCCATCGAGGGGCTGATTCTGCCCAAGGAAGCGGAAGACGCTCCCTATGGCGGCCTGATGCAGTATCGCCGCTTCGCGCTGGAAAGCGCCCGCGTGGGCAAGAATGGCGATGAACCGATCTTCACGCTCGGCAATCTGGTGGCCGACACGGATCTCGGCGACGGCGCCAACAAAATGTCGTTCGAGGGCTCGGCAGAAAGCTTCTCGCTTGATCTGTCGAAACTCACCGACAGCAGGGAAGCCCACGAGCAGCTCAAGGAATATGGCTACGAGCAGCTTTCCGGCCGCGTCGACATGGCTGGCAGCTGGACGCTGGACGACGGCCGCATGCAGGTCAGCCGCTACGACCTGAAGCTCGACAATGCCGGCACACTGGCCATCACCGCCGACATCAGCGGCTACACGCCGCAATTCCTGCGCGCACTGCAGGAAATGCAAGAGAAGATGGAGAACGGCACGGAAGAGCAGCAGCAGGCACAGGGCCTCGCAATGCTCGGCCTCATGCAGCAGCTCAACCTGCATGGCGCGTCCATCCGCTTTTCCGATGCATCGCTGACCGGCAAGCTGATCGCCTATGTGGCCGCGCAGCAGGGTGTCAAGCCGGAGGACGTTGCCAATCAGGCAAAGGCCATCGTGCCGCTCATGGCCGGCCAGTATCTCGGCCCGGACCTGACCCAGAGCCTCGCGAAAGCGGTCACCACCTATCTTGATGACCCGCGCAACCTCACGATCAGCATCGCGCCGGAAGAGCCGATGCCGTTCGCCGTTCTGATGGGCACCGCCATGGGCTCACCGGAAGCACTCGCCAAGCAGGTTGGCCTGCAGGTTCTGGCGAACCAGTAAGAGGCGTCTCACCGCCTGGCGCATCGGCGCTCCAACGGGCCAGGCAGCGCAAGCTGCCTGGCTTTTTTGTGCCTGCAGCCGAAGCAGGGCGGAAACGAAAACGGCCCCGCCAGTGAAGGCGAGGCCGTTTTCAAGATGTTTGGGAGGCCGGTTTAGCGCGCTGCGCGTCAGTCCTTCTTGACCGGAGCGAGACGCAGGTTCAGCTCGCGCAGCTGCGCCGGCGTTGCCTCGGAAGGCGCGCCCATCAGGAGATCCTGCGCCTGCTGGTTCATCGGGAACATGGTGATCTCACGCAGGTTCTTCGCGCCCAGAAGCAGCATCACGATGCGGTCGATGCCGGCGGCCATGCCGCCATGGGGCGGTGCGCCATACTGGAACGCGCGGTAGAGACCGCCAAAGCGCTCCTCCACTTCCTGCTGATCAAAACCGACCTTCTCGAACGCCTTGACCATGACTTCCGGCAGATGGTTGCGGATGCCGCCCGATGCGATCTCGAAGCCGTTGCAGACGAGGTCGTACTGCCAGGCCTTGAGCGACAGCGGGTCATCGCCTTCCAGCCCTTCAAGGCCGCCCTGCGGCATGGTGAAGGGGTTGTGGCCGAAGTCGAGCTTGTCCTCGTCTTCGTTCCATTCGTAGAAGGGGAAATCCACGATCCATGCAAGGGCGAAACGCTCGCGGTCGACCAGATCGAGCTCCTCACCGGCGCGCGTACGCGCAGCGCCCGCAAAGCCGGCGAATTTGCGCGGATCGCCAGCGGCGAAGAAGCAGGCGTCACCGTCTTCCAGACCAAGCTGGGTGCGGATCGCCTCGGTGCGCTCCGGGCCGATGTTCTTGGCAATCGGACCAGCGCCTTCAAGGCCCTCGCCTTCCTTGCGCCAGAAGATGTAGCCCAGACCCGGCTGGCCCTCGCCCTGCGCCCAGGAGTTCATGCGGTCGCAGAAAGCGCGGCTGCCGCCGGTCTTGGCCGGGATGGCCCAAACTTCGGCCTTTTCGTCATTGGCCAGAATGTTGGCGAACACCTTGAAGCCCGATCCGCGGAAATGCTCGGAAACGTCTTCCATCTCGATGGGGTTGCGCAGGTCCGGCTTGTCGGAACCATATTTGCGCATGGCCTCGTCGTAGGGAATGCGCGGGAAGACATCCGTGACCGGCTTGCCATTGGCAAACGTCTCGAAGATGCCGCGCATGACGGGCTCCATCGTCTGGAACACATCTTCCTGCTCGACGAAGCTCATTTCCAGGTCGAGCTGGTAGAACTCGCCCGGCAGGCGGTCGGCGCGCGGGTCCTCATCGCGGAAGCACGGCGCGATCTGGAAATAGCGGTCGAAGCCCGACATCATGATGAGCTGCTTGTACTGCTGCGGCGCCTGCGGCAGCGCGTAGAACTGGCCCTCATGCAGACGCGACGGCACGAGGAAGTCGCGCGCGCCTTCCGGCGAGGATGCCGTCAGGATCGGCGTCGAATATTCGGTGAAGCCGACCTCGCCCATGGCGCGACGCATCTCGGCGATGATCTTCGTGCGCTGCACGATGTTCCTGTGCAGCGTTTCGCGGCGCAGATCGAGGAAGCGGTATTTGAGGCGGATGTCTTCCGGATAGTCCGGCTCGCCGAACACCGGCAGCGGCAGTTCCTTGGCCGAGGACAGAATCTCGATCTCACGGGCGAAGATTTCGACTTCACCGGTGGGGAGATTCGCGTTGATGGTCTCGTCCGTGCGGGCCTTCACCTCGCCGTCGACGCGAATGACCCACTCGCCACGCACGGTCTCGGCCACCTGGAAAGACGGAGAATCGGGATCGGCGACGATCTGGGTGATGCCGTAATGGTCGCGCAGGTCGATGAACAGCAGGCCGCCATGGTCGCGCACACGATGGACCCAGCCGGACAGGCGCACATTGGCGCCGACATCGGATTTTCTCAGTTGGGCGCAGGAATGGCTGCGGTAGCGATGCATGGTCATATCATCCGTGTCTTGGAATTCTTGCTCAGGCCCCGTGGAAAAAGGGCCAGAAGGTCGGCGGGAAAAGCGCATGGGAGGTGCGATTTGTCAAGGTGTCGCGCCCGCGCGGGCACTGCGCCGGCCAAAAACCCGCTCACAAAACCTCTGCCGCCCGCGCCATTCCGCTTCCCCGCCGGAGCCTGCATCCTACGAATGCAGGAATTGCCGGTCCCCTGCCCCCATGCGACACTTGCCCCCGTGTCCTTGAGGAGAGACTTCAACAACAAGCGATGAAGGGACCGGGACAATGCACGCACTCCAAAGAGTAGCCGCGCTCGCAGCACTGGCTGCGGGGCTTGCCGGATGCAACCAGACGACACAATCCGAAAGCACATCAATGTCGGGCAGCACGGCTGCGGCCATGCGCACCGGCAGCCCGCAGGACGAGCAGGCCTGCCTCGCCGCCGTGGCTCAACAGACCAACAACACGGCGACGGTGCTGAGCTCGGAATTCTCCGAAGCGAACACGCTGGTCATGGTCGGCGTCGGCCCCAATCGCGCGCCATGGCGCTGTCTGGTGTCGCGCGGCATCGTCTCCGAGGTCATGTCGATGGTGAATGAGGGTGCGCTTTAAGCACTTTGTGCGTTCGCCAGATGGCGGGCGACCGCATCGCCCAGACCGAGTTCATTGAGAAGGCGGATGAAGTAGCTTCGCAGCCCCTCCTCCGTCTTCGCCCCGGGTTTCAAGAGAAGCTCATACATCAGTGCGCCGCTGAACATGTCCTGAAACATATCCACATCCGTGTCGGCCGGCAGCGCGCCTTCGGCACGTGCGCGCTCCACGACCACATTGAAGGCGGCGCGGCGTGGCGCGAGATAAACCTCCCAGAAGACGCCGAGCAGGTCGGGCGCATCCGGCACGGAACCGATGATGCGGGCGAGAAGCCGACGCGCATCGTGCTCCACCCACCCCTTCGGCCCGTAATCGATCATCATGCCGACCAGCACCTCCAGCGGCAGCGCCCGCCATTCGCCAAAATCCTGCTCGGCATTTTCCTTCAGCCGCCCCAGCGCATCGGCGATCAGCGTTTCGCGCGTCGACCAGCGCCGATAGATGGTGGCGCGGGTTACACCGGCCTCGCGCGCGATCTTCTCAAAACTCGCGCCATCGAGCCCGTTGGCCACGAAAAGCCCGAGCGCGGCATCGAGTATGGCCGCGTCGGTCTGCGGATCGCGGGGGCGGCCCGGGCCGCGTGCCTTACCCTGCGAATTTTGCGTGTCGCCGGACAGGGTTCTTCTCCATCGTTGCGTCAGATCAAAGCGAAGCCTCTCTCAGCATGAGAAAGGCAATTGTACGACCGAAATAATTTCGATACAGATATGCATCGTATTTATTTTGCCGCCTCCTGCGGCTGTCAGGGAGAACGACGTGACATTCCTCCGCCTCTTTCTAGCAGCCATTCTGCTTGCCGCGGCTGCCGGTGCGGCTTTCTGGTATCACAACCAGCCCGCTCCTGTCGCAGTGACCGGTCCTGAAAGGGGCAGCGCCGCCGACATCGTGTTCGCTTCCGGCGTGGTGGAGCCGCGCAACTGGGCCAAGGTAACCTCGCTGGTGCGCGAACGCATCGTCGAAGTCTGCAATTGCGAGGGCGAGCGCGTTGAGACCGGTGACATTCTGGCGCGGCTCGACGCCACCGAGGCCGAAGCCATCCTCACCGAACTGAAGGCCCGCTACAAGCTGGCGGTGGATGAGCGCGACCGGCTGACCCTGCTCGTGGAACGCAATGTCACCAGCGTGACGGCGCTGGAACGCGCCAGCGCGGAAGTAAGTCAGGTGGAAGCGCTGATCGCCGGCCAGACCGCGCGTCTTGAGGACTACACGCTGCGCGCACCAAGCAACGGCATGGTTCTGCGTCAGGACGTGGAAATCGGCGAGATTGCCGAGCCCGGCCATGTCCTGTTCTGGGTCGGACGGCTGACGCCGCGCATTGTGGTGGCCGAGGTCAATGAGGAGGATATTCCGAGCATCGAGCCCGATCAGGACGTGCTGATCCGCTCGGACGCCTTTCCGGGCCGCGAACTGGAAGCGATAGTCGACAGCATTACCCCCAAGGGCGACCCCGTTACCCGCACCTATCGCGTGCGCCTCGCCCTGCCGGACGACACGCCGCTCATGATCGGCATGTCCGTCGACGCCAACATCATCACCCGCGTGGTGAAGGACACGCTTCTCGTGCCGGCGCTGACGCTCCATGGCAATGACCTTTTCATCGTCGAGAATGACGCAGCGAAGCGGGTGACGGTCGAGACCGGCATTCGCGGGACCGAGCGGATCGAGATCCTCTCCGGCCTCGATGCCGGGGCGCAGATCATCACCCCCTACCCCGACACGCTGGAAGACGGAACGCCCGTCGCCATAGAGGCCGAATAACATGCGCCTCATCCTCGACATCGCGATGACCCACATCGTCGGTCGCGGGCGACAGACGCTCGTGGCGGTGATCGGTGTGGCGGTCGGTGTCGGCTTTTCCATCGCCATGGCGGCGCTCATGCAGGGTGGCCAGGACGATTTCGTCGAACAGCTCATCGACACCATGCCGCATGTGCAGATCACCGACGAGCGCCGCAGCGCCCGCCGCCAGCCGGCCGAAGATGCGTTCGATGCGGCCGCGATATCCGGCCTGCGCCCGCCCGACGACCGGCGCGGCATCATCAACCCCACTGCGGCGCTGGCCTGGCTGGAAGGCTGGGTGCCCGGGAATGTCGCGCAGAGCCTCAGAACACAGGGCGTGGTGCGCTATCAGGGCCGCGAGGCGGGCGCCGCCCTTGTCGGGGTCGAACCGGAAACGGAACGCACCATCTCGCCCATTGTCGAGGATTTCACCCGTGGCAGCTTCGCCACCCTGTCCGAAGGCGGCAACAACATCGTCATGGGCGACCGCATGGCCGACAAGCTGGGGGCGGATCTCGGCGACACGGTCACGGCGGTTTCGTCTTCGGGCCTGACGCGCAATTTCCGCATCACCGGCCTGTTTCACACCGGCACCACGGCCCGCGACGAGGGCGAGGCCTATCTCCTCCTGAAGAATGCGCAGATCCTTTCCGAGCGGACCAACGCCATCAACGACATTCGCATCAAACTGCGCGATCCCTACGCCGCCTCCACAGCCGCCCAGCGCATTGAGGCGGAACTCGGCTACAAGGCCGTTTCCTGGCAGGAGGCGAACGAGGCCATCATGGAGGCTTTCGTGGTGCGCAATGTCATCATGTATGCGGTGGTGGCGGCAATCCTGCTGGTGGCCGGTTTCGGCATCTTCAACATCGTCTCCACCATCACCCATGAGAAGGCGCGCGACATCGCCATCATGAAATCCCTCGGCTTCAGCCGCAGCGACATGCAGCGCATGTTCGTGATCGAGGGCATCGCCATTGGCGCTGCCGGCTCCATTCTGGGCTGGGTTCTGGGCTTTGCCCTCACCTACGCCCTCTCCTCCATTCGCTTCGAACTTGATGCCGGCGGTCAGGAGATGACCGAGCTGCCGATAGCCTGGAGCGCCCTGCACTATGCCATCGCCTCGGCCTTCGCGCTGGGCTCGGCTGCGATTGCCGGCTATCTGCCAGCGCGCAAGGCGGCAAGGCTTCATCCGGTCGACATCATTCGGGGGGCCTCATGACCGCGCTTCTGGAAGCCCGCAATCTGACCCGCATCCTGCCGGAAACCATCCCGGTCACACTGGTCAGGGATGTCTCGCTAACCGTTGCCGAGCGCGAATTCGTGGCCATTACCGGCCCCTCCGGCTCTGGCAAATCCTCGCTTCTCTATCTGCTTGGCCTGCTCGACCGGCCAACCAGCGGCACGCTCATCATCGAGGGCCGCGACACCGGTCCCATGAACGATGCCGAGCTTGCCCGCACACGGTTGGAGATGCTCGGTTTCGTCTTCCAGTTCCACTTCCTTCTGCCCGAGTTCACCGCCCGTCAGAATGTCGAGATCCCGATGCGCAAGCTCGGCAGGCTCTCGCGGCGGCAGATGCGCGACCGTGCCGGCGATCTGCTTGCCATGCTCGGCCTTGCCGATCATTGCGACAAGAAACCCTACCAGCTCTCCGGCGGCCAGCGGCAGCGTGTCGCCGTCGCCCGGGCGCTCGCCAATGATCCGCCCATGGTTTTCGCCGACGAACCGACAGGCAGCCTCGATTCGAAAAGCTCCGAACAGGTGTTCCAGACCCTGCGCGACCTCGTTTCCGAGCGCGGCAAGACGGTCGTGGCTGTGACACACGATCTGGACATGGCGGCGCGCATGGACCGGCGCATCCATCTGGTGGACGGCATGCTGGCGGACGCCGACGACGACTGACGTCCGACGACGCACGGCGACGTTTGACGCGAATGAGGCGGCTGGGATGATCGGCCCACCCGCCTGGCTCAAGAGAATTGGTACAGCCCGGCCTATAGCTCGATCATGAAGGGCGCGACCGGCCGCGCCGCCAATACCGGGCCTTCCGCCATGTCCAGCCTTCGCCCGCTGATCCCGCTTCTCATCGCTGCAGGCATCCTGCTGGCGGGCAACGGGCTTCAGGGCACTTTGATCGCGCTGCGCGGAGCGGAAGAAGGCTTTTCCGAAACGCTGATCGGCCTTATGGGCAGCGCCTATTTCGCCGGTTTCCTGATTGGCTGCCTGTGCGTGCCGCGCCTGTTGCGGGCCGTCGGTCATATCCGCGCCTTTGCGGCGCTCGCGGCGATGGGAGCGGCAGGCTCCCTGCTTCTCATTCTGTTCGTCGATCCCATCGCGTGGATCGCCATACGTTTTCTCTCGGGGATCTGCTTTTCGAGCCTTTTCACCACCATCGAGAGCTGGCTCAACTCGGCTGCGAGCAACAGCAACCGCGCCCGCCTTCTGGCCGTCTATCGCATCATCGACATCGGTGCTGTGACCGGCTCGCAATACATGCTTCCCGCGCTCGGCATCGAGGGGTTCACGGTCTTCGCGGTGATGGCCATGATGATCACCCTTTCGCTGGTGCCGGTCTCCATGGCCGACCGCTCCAACCCCAAGCCCCCGGCCGAGTTCAGCCTGAACCTGCCGGCCGTCTGGCGCATCTCGCCCCTGGCCGCCTTTGGCTGCCTTTCCGTCGGTCTCACCAACAGCGCCTTCCGCATCGTCGGCCCGATTTACGGCCAGTCCATCGGCCTGAGCGTGTCGGAGATCGCCACTTTCATGAGCGCGGGCATCATCGGCGGCGCGGTGATGCAATATCCGCTGGGCGCGCTCTCAGACCGGCGCGACCGGCGGCAGATCCTGCTGGGAACCACCATTGGTGCGCTGATCTCCGCGCTCATCATCGTCTGGTTTGCGGGCGATGACCGCACGGCGAACATGCTGCTCGTCTTCCTGTTCGGCGCGTTCGCCATGTCGCTCTATTCGCTGTCCGTGGCCCATGCCAACGATCACGCCAAGAAGGACCAGTTCGTGCAGCTGGCGGCCGGACTGCTCTTCTTCTATTCGGTCGGCGCCATGGCCGGCCCGCTGCTCGCCTCGCTTCTCATGCAGCGTTTCGGCCCGCATGCATTGTTTGCCTATACCGCCCTCATCTATGCGGTTCTCATCGCCGTCACGATCTACCGGATGCGCGCCCGCCCGGCCGTGCCGAGAGCGCATCGCCCGCGCTTTGCAGCGCTCCTGCGCACCTCGCCCGTTTTCATGCGCATGGCCCGGCGCAGCCGGAACTCCCGCCCTGCGAACGACGGATAAGCCGTGTTGCACAGCGTTTTCTTTCCTTTTTCCTCCGCATGACCTAAAGAAGCAGAATGCAGCTGATTACTACGCAAAAAGACCTCGAAGCCGCGATCACCGCGCTCAAGCAGTCCGATTTCGTCACCGTCGACACCGAATTCATTCGCGAATCGACTTTCTGGCCAGAGCTTTGCCTGATCCAGATGGCCGCACCCGGTGTCACGGCGCTGGTGGATCCGCTTGCCGACGGGCTGGATCTGAAACCCTTCTTCGAGCTGATGGCCAACGAGAACATCGTCAAGGTGTTCCACGCCGCGCGTCAGGATGTGGAGATCGTCTACCATCTGGGCAAGCTGATCCCGCACCCGCTGTTCGACACGCAGGTGGCGGCATCCGTCTGCGGTTTCGGCGACAGCGTTTCCTACGATCAGCTCGTCGCCAAGATCACCGGTGCGCGCATCGACAAGTCGTCGCGCTTCACCGACTGGCGTAGACGCCCCCTCTCCGACAAGCAGCTCAGCTATGCGCTGGCCGACGTCACGCATCTGATTGATGTCTATCAGCACCTCAAGGGGCAGCTGGAGCGCGAGGGCCGCGCCCACTGGCTCAATGAGGAGATGGCCGTATTGACCGCCCGCGAGACTTACGATCCGCATCCGGACGACGCCTGGCGTCGCCTGAAGCTGCGCGTCAAGAAACCCATCGAGCTGGCCATTCTCCAGCACGTTGCGGCCTGGCGCGAACGCGAAGCGCGCGAACGCAATGTGCCGCGCGGCCGTGTCGTGAAGGACGATGCGCTCTATGAAGTGGCACAGCAGCAGCCGCGTGATGCGGAAGCGCTCGGCCGGCTTCGCACGATCCCCAGAGGCTGGGAGCGCTCGGGCGCTGCCGCTGGTCTTCTGGGCGCGGTCGCCAAGGCCATGGCGCTGCCGAAGGAAGAGCTTCCCCGCCTGCCGCGCCCACCGCAGGCGCCGGAAGGCGCCGCAGCCGCAGCAGAGCTCCTGAAAGTCTTCCTGAAGCTTGTCGCCGACCGTCAGGGCGTTGCCGCGAAGATGCTGGCCTCCAGCGACGATATCGACCGCATTGCGGCCGATGGCGAGGATGCCGACGTTCCGGCCATGTCCGGCTGGCGGCGCGAAGTGTTCGGCGATGAAGCACTGAAACTGGTGCGCGGCGAACTCGCCCTGCGCTTCAACAGGCGCAAGATCGAGATATTCGAGCCTGCGGCGGGGGCTCAGCGCGAACCGGCTGAATAGTCCAGGCACCTCAACGGACGTCCTGTCCCAAGGAATATTGCGAGCGGAGAGTTGATTCAGCTCTCCGCTCTATCTTTTTGATTTTCCGGATTTATGCAGATTTCAGGCAAAACCGTCTGACTGCAAAAACTCTAGCTTTCGGCCACTTCCAGCGCCAGCTTGAGCCCCGTCACCCTGGCCAGATGCGCCATGCGGCCCACCGGGCGCTCACCCATCAGCGCCCTGTGCGAATGCGGGATGAGAAGCACGGTCGTGCCGTCATCGCGCTTTTCCCATTTCAGCTTGGGCATGATGCCCGGCATCGAGGCCGTGAGCAGATAGACCACCCGCAGCAGGCCGCCCAGAATGCGCGCACGCTCCACATAAAGCGGCGTTGCAAGCTGGCGCATGCGCGGTGACAGCGCATCGTCAAAAAGCCCCTCATGCCGGAACAGATTGGCGAGCGCGATGAAGGCCCGGCCCGGATGATCGATGCCGATGAAGGAGCCGTGGGCGATGATGTTCAGCGACTGGGTGCCGCGATATTCGGGGTGCGCGCGCCAGCCAATATCGGCCAGAAGACAGGCGGCCCTGCGGTAGCGCGCCTCTTCCTCGGTTTCTTCGATGCCGAGCGCCTTCATCGCCGGTCCGCTCCACTCCGCGAGCTCCCGTGCATGCGTGACAGAGCGCGAACGCAGCACCGCCAGCTCCTCGGCCGCCGAAAGCAGCGGATCGCGCTTGCGGTCTTCCTTTTCGAGAAGCGAATAGAGATACCCCTCGCGCACGCCGAGCGCGGAGAAAACGATTTTGGAAGGCTCTGAGGACCGGATGATCTCCTGCAACACCGTTGCGCCATAAGGCAGAAGCGCGCGGCGGTTCTTGGAGATGTGGCTGATGCCGGCAAAACGGTCCACACCGCCGGCAACGCGTTTGAGGAAATCGACCGACTGCTCGATGTCCATCTCATAGTGGTGCATCACCTCGAGCGGATAGCCGGTCTCCAGCATGTGCAGGCGGGCGAGATTTCGCCAGGTTCCGCCCACGCAGTAGAAGGGTCGCCCGGCCCCGTCTTTCATCCACGGGGCGCGGGCCAGTTCATCGCGGGCGATACGCGCCGCTTTGGCGACGGAGTTGTCGGACATCTCCTTGAGCCGGAGGCCGCCCAGCGGCAATGTGATGCCGTCTTCCAGGTCATAGCCCTCGACATCCACCAGTTCGAGACTGCCGCCGCCCAGATCGCCGACAATGCCGCTTGGCTTGTGGAAGCCAGACATGATGCCGTAGGCGGAGTATTTCGCCTCTTCGCGGCCCGTGAGCACGCGAATGTCCGTGCCCAGGATTTCTTCGGCCCGATGAATGAAGTCCGGACCGTTCTTCGCCTCACGCGCAGCCGCGGTGGCGAGCACATGGAGAGACTGCGCGCCGGCCTGCTCGGACAGCGCGCGAAAACGGCGGAATTCGCCAACAGCCCTTGTCACGCCTTCGGGATCCAGTTCCCCGGTCGTGACGATGCTCTTGCCGAGGCCGGCAAGCATTTTTTCGTTGAACAACACACTCGGAGAGCGCGCGATTCCCTCATAGATCACGAGGCGAATCGAGTTTGACCCGATATCGATGACCGAAACGGGACGCCGGTCCTGAAGCCGGCCCTGAGAATTAGCTATGCCCAAGAGTAAGCGCTCGTCAGTCCGTTGGTGAACCGGGCCCGACGTCCGCTTTCCTGCGCTTTCTGAAAGCGGTGATCCGCTTCGGCGCATGGGACTTCAAGGCATTGCCGCGACCGGATAGGCTCGGATTCGTCATGAAATATTCCTGAGCGTTGAACGGTTCTTCTCCCTCGTCGGGCATAATGCGCCGCGAAGTTCCATCCGGCAATACTTCAAAGCTTTGCTGATTGTCCATGATGTTTCCGAGCATAATTTGCCCGATGACCTGCTCATGCACGGTGGGGTTGGTGATCGGCACCATGGTTTCTACCCGCCGATCCAGATTGCGGGGCATGATGTCGGCGGACGAGATGTAGACGATCGCCTCATCCGACGGCAGGCCGTGGCCATTGCCGAAACAGTAGATCCGGCTGTGCTCCAGAAAGCGGCCGACAATGGATTTCACGCGAATGCGCTCGGACAGCCCCGGCACCTGCGGGCGCAGGCAGCAAATGCCGCGCACCACGAGATCCACCTCGACACCCGCCTGCCCTGCTTCATAGAGCGCATCGATCACCAGCGGATCAACCAGCGAGTTCATCTTCATCCAGATCTGCGCCGGACGGCCCGACCGGGCATGCTCGATCTCTGCCTGAATGTGGTCCAGTAATCGGTTGCGCAGCGAGAATGGCGACACGGCAATGCGCATTTCGCCATCGGGCTCGGCGTAGCCGGTGATGAAATTGAACACCTGCGCCACGTCGCGCGCGATTTCCGGATCATCCGTGAAATAGGACAGATCCGTATAGATGCGTGCGGTGATCGGGTGGTAGTTGCCCGTGCCCAGATGGCAGTAATTGCGCAGCTTGCCTTCCTCGCGGCGCACCACGAGCGACATCTTGGCGTGGGTTTTCAGTTCGAGGAAGCCGAACACGACCTGCACGCCGGCACGCTCCAGATCGCGCGCCCAGCGGATGTTTGCTTCCTCGTCGAAGCGGGCTTTCAGCTCCACCAGCGCCGTGACCGACTTGCCGGCCTCCGACGCCTCGATGAGCGCCCGCACGATGGGGCTGTCATTGGAGGTGCGGTAAAGCGTCTGCTTGATGGCCACCACTTCCGGGTCCAGCGACGCCTGGCGCAGGAACTGCACCACGACATCGAAGGATTCATACGGGTGGTGGACGATAAGGTCCTTCTCGCGGATGGCGGCGAAACAGTCGCCATTATGCTCGCGAATGCGCTCCGGGAAACGCGGATTGTAAGGCGAGAAGAGCAGGTCTTCGCGCGGTACTTTCACGATCTCGGAAATCTGGTTGATCGCCAGCGGCCGTTCCAGAACCGTGATGCGGTTTTCGGCAACGCCCAGCTCGCTGGCGACGAAGTCGCGCAGGCCTTCGGGCATCTCGTCGTCGAACTCGATCCGGATCACCGAGCCGCGGCGGCGGCGCTTGAGCGCCGATTCGAAGAGGCGCACCAGATCCTCGGCCTCTTCCTCCACCTCGATATCGCTGTCGCGAATGAGGCGGAACGTGCCCGAACCGATAACCTTGTAACGCGGGAACAGCTTGCCGATGAAAAGGTTGACCACATCTTCCAGCGTGATGAAACGCACCGTGCCATTGTGCACCGGAAGCTGGATGAAGCGCTTGAGCGCCACCGGAAGGCGCAGAAGCGCCGTCATCGGCTCCAGTTCGCCCTCATGCTGGAGTTCGAGCGCAATGGAGAAGCCGAGATTCGGGATGAACGGGAACGGGTGCGCCGGGTCGATGGAAAGCGGCGTCAGAACCGGGAAAATCGCTTCCATGAAGTGATCTTCCAGCCATTGCATGTCGACTGGGTTCAGCGCATCGGCGCGCACCAGCTCAATGCCTTCCTTGCGCAGAAGGTCAAGCAATGCATTCAGGCTGGCGTGCTGGTCGTTCTGCAGCCCGGCCACCTCACGCAGCACATGCTCAAGCTGCTCTTCCGGCGTGCGGCCATCGGCGCTGCGCGTGGCGATGTGCTCGCGCACCTGACCGGCAAGACCGGCGACGCGCACCATGAAGAACTCATCGAGATTGTCGGCCGAGATCGACAGGAAACGCAGCCGCTCGAGCAGCGGATGGTTTTCGTTCTGCGCCTCGCCGAGAACACGGCGATTGAACTGTAGCCAGGAGAATTCGCGATTGACGAAACGGTCCGGCCCCACGGCGGCGATCTGCCCAGTCGGTCCGCCATCAACGGAGAATTCTTTCGTGACCGGCTTCAACTGGTTCATGATCCTGCCTGCGCCCCTTGATTTCCACAGCACGGGCCGTTGTCTACTGGTGGCCCAGTGTACCTCGTGACATGGTTTTATGACAGTTTCATATCAGAGGCTTGCAAAGACGCAGTTTATGCTACAAACGCAAGCGACTTTCCAACGCATTCCAAGCGGGAGAAGATGATGGCCGGATCAGCCATTCCCCATTTCCAGAACACCAACGGACACCAGGCAATCGAAATCGGCGTGAAGGAATTCATGTGCGTCGGTGCGAATCCGCCCTTCGATCATCCGCATGTGTTCATCGACATGGGCGATGAGAACGAGCGGGTCTGCCCCTATTGCTCGACGCTTTACCGCTACAATCCGGCGCTGAAGGCGACGGACACGAAGCCCGAGGGCTGCATTTACGACGAAGCGGCCTGATCGGCCCGCAGGCCGATGACGGACGAACCAGCAGCAATCATCGTCGGCGCAGGCGTTGCCGGGCTGACGGCAGCACTTGCCCTGGCGCGGCATGGTCTTGCCTCGCGCATCTATGAGCGTGCGCCGGAACTCCACGAAGTGGGGGCCGGCCTTCAGCTTTCGCCCAACGCGACCCGCCTGCTCGACAGGCTGGGTGTGCTTGAGGAACTGCGCGCTTCGGCCGTGGAGCCGCAGGCCGTCGTTCTCAAGAAGGCTGCGACACTCGCCCCCCTCACCCATGTTCCGCTCGGTGCGGCCGCACAGGCCCGCTGGGGCGCACCTTATCTTGTGGTGCACCGCGCCGATCTGCAGGCAGCCCTTCTGAACCGTGCGCGCCAGCAACCGCTGATCGAGATCGTCACCGGCGCGCTGGCCGAGAAAGCCGATTTCCACGCCGGTCGTCCACGCCTTCAGATCCTGCGGGACGGCGAAAGTGAAGAGGTGCACACGCCCCTCCTGATCGCGGCAGACGGGGTCTGGTCGCATCTGCGTCGCCTCGCCCGGACCGCCGTGCGCAGCCGCTTTACCGGTTACGTCGCCTGGCGCGCGACAGTCCCCGTCGAAGAGGCGCTGGCTGCCGGCGACGGTGCGATCCAGCCCGACCGGGTTACGGCATTCATGCACCCGAAATTCCATCTGGTCGCCTATCCGATCAGTGGCGGCAGGGCGATCAATCTGGTTGCGATTGTGCCGGGCGAAGTGCCGCTCAACGCCTGGGCGCAGGATGCTGACGACGCGCCGCTGAAAAAGACGCTCGCCAGCGCCAATCCCGCCCTTGCCCGGCTGGCCGCCAGCAGACATGCCTCCTGGACCGTCTGGCCCATCCATCAGGTGGACCCGGCCGATGCCTGGACAAAGCCCGAGGGCCTCGCGTTGATCGGTGATGCCGCCCATGCGGTGCCGCCCTTTGCGGCGCAGGGCGCCGGCATGGCGATTGAAGATGCGACCGTGCTTGCCAATCTTGTTGCGAAGCACCGCGATGCGCCTTCTGTGGCGCTTGCGGCCTATGAGGCGCAGCGCAAACCGCGCGTGAGCCGCGTCGCCCGACGCGGCGCGTTCAACCGCTTCACCTGGCACGCCAGCGGTCCCGTGGCGCTTGTGCGCGATGCCGTGCTCAAGACACGCAGCCAGGAAGCGCTGATGGCGGATTTCGACTGGCTCTACGGTTTCGACGCAGAAGCGCCTTCTGAAAGCTGAGGCGGGCTGACAGCCCCTGCCCGCCGCTCTCTTCCCGGTTCATCCCCCAAATGCAAAACGCCGCGCTCCCGTGAGGAAACGCGGCGTTTGGTGTCTGCGCCGGAGCGCCTGCGGTCAGTGCAGGATCTGCGACAGGAACAGTTTTGTGCGCTCGTGCTGCGGGTTGTCGAAGAACTCCGCCGGGGTGTTCTGCTCGACGATCTGTCCCTGATCCATGAAGATCACGCGGTTCGCCACCTGACGGGCAAAGCCCATTTCGTGGGTCACGCAGATCATCGTCATGCCTTCTTCGGCGAGATCGACCATGGTGTCGAGCACCTCCTTGATCATCTCGGGATCAAGTGCTGAGGTCGGCTCATCGAACAGCATGATGCGCGGGTTCATGCACAGCGCGCGGGCAATCGCCACGCGCTGCTGCTGGCCGCCCGAAAGCTGGCCCGGATACTTGTTCGCCTGTTCCGGGATCTTGACCCGCTCCAGAAAGTGCATCGCGGTCGCCTCGGCCTCTTTTTTGGGCGTCTTGCGCACCCAGATCGGGGCGAGCGTGCAGTTTTCCAGAATGGTCAGATGCGGAAACAGGTTGAAGTGCTGGAACACCATGCCGACTTCGCGCCGCACCTCATCGATCTTTTTCAGATCGTTGGTGAGCTCGATCCCGTCCACGACGATCTTGCCCTTCTGATGCTCCTCCAGACGGTTGATGCAGCGGATCATGGTCGACTTGCCAGAACCCGAAGGACCGCACACGACGATGCGCTCACCGCGCATGACGCGCAGATTGATGTCCTTGAGAACGTGGAAATCGCCATACCATTTGTGCATGCCCACAATATCGATTGCGACGTCGGTATCGGAGATCTGCATCTTGCTCCGGTCAGCATGGAGCTCGTCTGCTTTAACGGCGTTTTCTGATGCCATTTTGTTCAATTCCCCTTGGCTCTCGGCCCAGAGCGTTTCCGCTTTTTATTGAATCGCGAAAACGCTCCAATTTATTGGTCCTTGCGCAATTCCGGACGGGAAACCGGTTCCCGCTTTTCCCGGAATTGCTCTCTAGCGTTTGTGACCGGTATCGAGCCGGCGTTCCATAAAGATAGAGTAGCGCGACATGCCGAAGCAGAACAGCCAGAACACGAAACCGGCAAATACCAGACCGGTAATCGGCGTCTGGGGCGACGCCCAGTTCGCATCCGAAAAGTTCTGACGCACCGCCCCCAGAAGGTCGAACATGCCGATGATGTAGACCAGGCTCGTATCCTTGAACAGGCCGATGAACGTGTTGACGATGCCGGGAATGACCAGCTTGATCGCCTGTGGAAGAACGACGAGGTTCATCTTCTTCCAGAAGCTGAGACCCAGCGCATCCGCACCTTCATACTGCCCTTTCGGGATTGCCTGCAGGCCACCGCGGATCACCTCGGCCATATAGGCGGAAGCAAACAGCGCCACGCCGACCAGTGCGCGAAGCAGCTTGTCGAACGAGGTGCCCGGCGGCAGGAAGAGCGGCAGCATGACACTCGCCATGAACAGGATGGTGATCAGCGGCACGCCGCGAATGGTCTCGATGAAGACCACGCAGACAAGCTTCACCACCGGCATTTTCGACCGTCGCCCGAGCGCCAGCAGAATGCCGAGCGGGAAGGAAACGGCGATGCCCACATAGGCCAGCACCAGCGTCACCAGAAGCCCGCCCCACAGCGGCGTCGGCACGGGCGTCAGCCCGAAGATGCCGCCCGAAAGCAGGAAGAAGCCCACAATCGGGAACGCCACGAAAAGCAGCAGCGCATTCAGCCCCTTGCGCGGCACGCTGGGAAGCAGAAGGGGCGTCAGGAGCGAGATGAAGATCGCGCCCGTCAGATAGACGCGCCAGCGTTCATCCACCGGATAGCGGCCGAACATGAACTGCTTGAACTTGGCGTCGACAAACGCCCAGCAGGCCCCCTTCCAGCCATCCGGCTGGACGCCGCCCTGCGCCACCGTGGCGCAGACGGAACGGTCCGAACCCGTCCATTGTGCGTTGATGAACGCCCACTGGATGATCGGTGGCACGATCAACAGGACCAGGATGATGCCGATGAGCGTGAAAATCGTGTCAACGGGGTTGGCGAACAGGTTCTTGCGCAGCCACGAGCCCACCCCCTGATTGGAGGCGGGGGGTGGCTGGTTCGCAACCATTTCGGCGCGGACGAAGGAAAGATCGTGTTCTTGCATCTTACCGCTCCACCAGCGCCATGCGCGCATTGTACCAGTTCATCAGACCTGCCGTTCCCAGACTGAGTCCGAGATAGACAATCAGCCAGATCGCGACGACCTCGATGGCCTGACCTGTCTGGTTGAGCGTGGTGCCGCCCGTTGCAACCAGATCCGGATAGCCGATGGCCACCGCCAGCGAAGAGTTCTTCGTCAGGTTGAGATACTGGCTCGTGAGCGGCGGGATGATGATCCTCAGCGCCTGCGGAATGATGACCAGCCGCATTGTCTGGCCCGAGCGCAGGCCCAGCGCATGCGACGCCTCGCTTTGCCCCCGGTTCACGCCGACCACACCGGCGCGCACGATCTCCGCAATGAAAGCCGCGGTGTAGAACGACAGCGCCAGATAGAGTGACAGGAACTCAGGCCTGATCTGCATGCCGCCACGCAGATTGAAGGTCGACAGCTGGGGGAACTCGAAGCTCAGCGGGAAACCGGTGACGATGAACGCCAGCGCCGGAAGCCCGATGATCAGGCCGACACTCGTCCAGAACACCGGAAACTGTTCGCCGGTCGCCATCTGCTTCTTGTGTGCCCAGCGACGCACGAAGAAGACGAAGACAAGCGCCACCGCAAAAGCCACAAGAACGAGCCATGCGCCCGGCCCCCACTGGAAGGCAGGCACGAAGAGACCACGTGCGTTGATGTAGGATCCGAGCGGCAGGTCGATGCTCTCACGCGGCAGCGGCAGCACCGAAAGAACGCCAAAATACCAGAAGAAGATGACGAGAAGCGGCGGAATGTTGCGGAAAACCTCGACATAGACGAGGCAGATCCGGTTGATCAGCCAGTTTTTCGAAAGACGCCCGATACCGATGATGAAACCGATCACGGTCGCTGTAATAATGCCCACAATCGCAACACGCAGCGTGTTGAGAAAGCCGACGAACAGCGCGCGGCCATAAGTGGAATCGGATGAATACTCGATCAGGCTGTCGCCGATATCGAAGCCGGCGCGTCCCTTGAGGAAATCGAAACCGGAAGCGATGTTGGCGCGTTGAAGATTGGCTGTCGTGTTGCCGACGATCCAGTAGACCAGGGCAAACAGGCCGACAAACACCAGGACTTGATAGGCAATTCCTCGAACGCGCGGATCATAGAGCAGCGGCACACGAGGCGCCGCGCCCTCCGCAGTTGAGTGCTGGGTGGCCATGGCTATCCTCACCAGGAATGGTGAAAGGCGGTGCGTACCGCCTTTCACGCATTATGTTGACGGTATCCGATCTGCGATCAGCGGATCGGCATGCCGTACTGGAGGCCACCCTTGGTCCAAAGGGCGTTGATGCCGCGCGAAATCTTGAGCGGGCTTTCCGCACCAACATTGCGCTCGAAGATGTCGCCATAGTTGCCGACATGCTTGACGATCCGGACAGCGAAGTCGTTCGTCAGGCCGAGATCCGTGCCGAGCTTGCCACCTTCTTCGGTGCCCAGAAGACGACGCAGTTCCGGATTGTCGGACTGCATCTTCTCTTCGAGATTGTCCTTGTTCACGCCCAGCTCTTCAGCATTGACGAGCGCATAGTAGGTCCACTTGACGATATCGAGCCACTGATCGTCGCCATGGCGCACTGCCGGGCCAAGCGGCTCCTTGGAGATGATCTCGGGAAGCACGATGTGATCACCCGGGCTGGCCAAGTTCAGGCGCACGGCATAGAGGCCCGACTGGTCGGTCGTGTAGACGTCGCAGCGCCCTGCGTCATAGGCCGAATTCACCTCTTCGAACTTCTCGAACACAACAGGATTGTATTCCATGTTGTTGGCCTTGAAGTAGTCGGCGAGGTTCAGCTCCGTCGTGGTGCCGGCCTGCACGCAGACCGTCGCGCCGGAAAGCTGCAGCGCGGACTTGATGTCGGGCAGGTTCTTGGCGTTCACCATGAAACCCTGACCGTCATAATAGGTGACGCCGGCAAAGTTGAGACCCAGCGCGGTGTCGCGGCTGATGGTCCAGGTCGTGTTGCGCGAAAGAACGTCCACCTCACCCGACTGGAGCGCGGTGAAACGGTCCTTTGCGGAGAGCGGCGAGAACTGAACGGCGTCCGGATCGTCGAAGATGGCCGCAGCCAGCGCACGGCAGAAATCGACATCGAGGCCGGTCCAGTTGCCATCATCATCGGGCGCGCTGAAGCCGATCAGACCGGTGTTCACACCGCACTGCACATGGCCCTTCGCCTTCACATCGTCGAGCGTAGCGGCAGAAGCCGGCGCGGCCATGACTGCGACCACGGCAGAGCCGAGCAACGCTTTGACTAATTTCTTCATGATTCAGAACCCTTTTTCTGTTTTTGGGCTTATCCCCTGACACTTTTCAGTGCGGAAGCAGGCGAATGCCGAACACCGGGCTCTTCGGGCAGCATACTCCAGAAGTGGAGCTTCAATACCCAAAAGGCGAACGGACACGCGCTTCCTCTCCCACGCACTGCAGCCATCGAATGCGATAAATTCTTTTGGGTCAAGTGTGAAAGAGGCTTGTTCCAGAAGCAAAGGAGACGCCCGTTTGCGGTTGACGTGCAGCGCACAATCGCGTTCCATCCGCCCGCCTTTTCCGGCGCATTTCAACGCTCCTGGCCTTCCGGCAAGCGCCGCAGACAATCAAGCGACAGGGTTCCATGAACGACAAGACTAATACTAAAGTCGGAGACAACACGCGCCTTGCCCATATGGGCAACAATCCGCGCGACTTCCACGGCTTCGTCAATCCGCCGGTGGTGCACGCCTCCACCGTGCTCTTCCCCGACGCACACACCATGGCGACGCGGAACCAGAAATACACCTACGGAACCCGCGGCACCCCGACGAGCGACGCGCTTGCAGCGGCCATGAACGAGCTTGAAGGATCTGCCGGAACCGTCATCGTGCCCACGGGGCTTGCGGCCGTAACGGTGCCCATGCTCGCCTTCCTTTCGGCGGGCGACCATGTGCTGATTGTCGATTCGGTCTATCACCCGACCCGCTATTTCGCCGACACGATGCTGGCGCGGCTTGGCGTGGAGGTCACCTATTACGATCCGCATCTGGGGGCCGACATCACTTCGGTCATGCAGTCGAACACCAAGGTGGTTCTGACGGAAGCGCCCGGCTCCGGCACGTTCGAGATGCAGGACATCCCGGCAATCGTCGAGGCAGCGCACAAGGGCGGCGCCATCGTCATGATGGACAACACCTGGGCCACCCCCCTCTTCTTCCGTCCGCTCGATCACGGTGTCGACATCTCGATCCAGGCAGCCACCAAATATCCGGGCGGCCATTCGGACATTCTGCTCGGCACGGTTTCGGCCAATGAAGCCTGCTGGGAGCAGCTTCTGGACACGCATGGGGCGCTCGGCATGTGTGCTGCGCCCGACGATGTCTATCAGGTGCTGCGCGGCCTGCGCACCATGGGCGTGCGCCTTGAACGCCACCAGAAAAGCGCGCTCACGCTCGCCCGCTGGCTGGAAGGCCAGAAAGGCGTGGCGCGCGTGCTGCATCCGGGCCTCGAATCGCATCCGGGCCATGAAATCTGGAAGCGCGACTTCACCGGCGCGAGCGGCCTGTTCTCCATCGTGCTCGATGGCGGAGACGAGAAGGAAGCCCATGCCTTCCTCGACGCGCTGCAATATTTCGGTCTCGGCTATTCCTGGGGCGGCTATGAGAGCCTCGCCGTGCATGTGCAGCTCAACGACCGCACCGTGGCGCATGCGCCCAAGGAAGGCCCGGTCATGCGCCTGCAAATCGGGCTCGAGGATGTCGAGGACCTGCAGGCCGACCTCGCCCGCGCCCTTGAAGCGGTGAACGCACTCTAGAGTCAGGACCCTGGGCACAGGCCTTTTCAGACTGCAAACCGCCCGCGTGGTCGAGCCTCGCGGGCGGTTTTCGTTTCTGCAAAAAACTAGACCTGGAACAGACGCCCGGCCCCGTCGGCGCGCCGGTCAAGGCCAAGAAGCCCCATCGCGCCCCAGGCCCCGGCCAGAGCGCTCGAGACGACCGGCAGGCCACAACGCTGCTCGACCGGCTCCGTCACCGGAAGCGTTTGCAGACCGCCGCATGAAATGAAGAGCGCCTCTGCGTCTTTCGCCGCCCGGCAGGTTTCCGCTCCCAGATCGATCAGCGTTTCACTGGTCACGGATGCAATCGCGTCCACATCCTCGATGTCGAGTGAGCGCAGAACCGTCACCTCGAATCCGGCGGCCTCCAGATAGGCCTTCAGGCGGTCATTGACGGCGCTGCGATAGGCAGTCGCCACCGCGAGCCGGCGCACGCCAAGGGCCGCAAACGCTTCGAGCACGCTGTCGGTCATCGTTGTTGCGGGCAATCCCGACGCTTTCTCCATCGTCGCGATCAGCTCCGCATTGAATGCAGCGCCACGATAAAAGCTCAGCGATGTGCCCATCAGCGAAATTGCCTGCGCGCCCCGCTCCGCCAGACGCGCGGACAATTCCTCCACCCGCTCGATCACCGCATCATAGCCTTCCGGCGAGAGCGCCTTCAGCGCCAGCCCCTCGGCGATGAATTCAGCCCGTCCCGCATAAAGCGCCAGAGGTTCCGGCGGCACAGCACCCGCCGCCGGTGGAACGATCATGCCGATTACCGGTTTGCCGCCCATCCCCTCACCCCTTGCCATGACCGGCAGCCGACGGTCTCGCAGCGAACGCCTCGACGGCCTCCATGTTCAGATCGAAGCCGAGGCCCGGGCGTTCCGAAAGGCTCATCCTGCCGCGTTCCGGCTTCTGTAGCCCGGTGAAGATCTTCTCGCACACATTGACCGCCGGCACGTGATACTCGACCAGCCCGCCATTCGACACACCGGCATGCAGATGCGCATTGTGGAACGGCCAGCCACCGCCATTGGCGATGGGCGTTGCGAAGGCGTCGGCCATCGCCGCGATTTTCTGGGCCTGCGTAAAGCCACCGCCGATCACCACATTCGGCTGCAAGACATCGACGCATTTCTCGACCAGCAGATCGCGGAAACGGTAGGAAAGCCCTTCATTCTGCCCGCCTGCCAGCGGCACCGGGCAGCGCCGGCGCAGATCCGCAAGCCAGCCGATGTCGTTTTTCAAAAGCGGCTCCTCGAAGAAGTCGACCCTGTAGGGCGCAACCGCCTGCGCCAGTTTGAACGCGCTGTGCGGATCGAGATTGCAGTTTGCGTCGATGAAGAGCTGCACTTCCGGGCCGACCGCTTCGCGCACTGCGGCCACCCGGCGCGCATCCTCCGCAATCATTTCGGCAACGTCGATCACATCGCGGCGGCGGGTCGCCTCGGGCGCCACCGTCATCTTGAGACGCTTGAAGCCGGCATCCACCCAGAACTGCGCCGATTGCACCAGCTGGTCGATGCTGAGGAAATTGAAGCCGCAGGTCACATAGACCGGCACGTCCCGGCGCGCGCCGCCCAGAAGCCGCCACACCGGCTGGCCGAGGATCTTTCCCTTCAGATCCCACAGCGCCGTGTCGACGGCGGAGATCGCATGCGCTGCATAGCCAGTCTGGCCGCGCGGGCTCATGAGCCAGAAGAGCTTTTCCCAGATCGCCTCCGTCGCCAGCGGGTCCATGCCCTCCAGCGCGGGCGCCGCCACTTCGCGAATGGCCTCGGCGACGGTGCGTTCCTCGGTGATGGCGGTAAATCCGTGCCCCACATGGCCATCGGCGGTTTCCACCGTACAGACCACCGCGGAGAGATCGAGACTGCGGGTCACGCCCGCCGCCGTGATCTCGGCTGGTATGTTGAGAGCGTAGCTCTGGATGCGCGTGATGGCGCGCGCTTGTGCCGAAGGCGACTGCAACATGGTTATCTCATCATCTGCGAAGGTAGGAAAAGGACGATCTCTGGAAACAGGGTGATCAGCAGCGTGCCGATGCCCAGGATCGCCAGGAAGGGCAGCGAACCCATCATGATCTCGCGCATGTCGACCTTGCGGGCGATGGCCTTGACCACGAACAGATTGATGCCCAGAGGCGGTGTGATGCAGCCCATCTCCATGTTCAGGGTCACGAAGACGCCGAACCAGACCGGGTCGAAACCGGCGCTGAGCACGAAGGGCAGGAACATGGGCGCCACGATCACGACGATGGCAAAGGGCGGCAGGAAGCAGCCCAGAACCAGCATCACGCACCACAGGGCAAACAGCGTCACCCAGCGATTGTCGAACGCATCGACCAGCAGGCTGGTGATCGCGGAAACGACATCGTGGAAGGCGAGAAACTGCGAGAACGTGTAGGCGAAGGCGGCGATGATGAGGATCATCGACGTGTCCTGCACCGTCTTGAGCAACAGCTCGCGCCATACCGACCAGCTCGTGATGCGGTAGATCACCAGAACCAGGAGGATGGAGGCGGTGGCCCCCACGGCGGCGATTTCGGAAGGCGTGGCCCAGCCGCCATAGAGCGCCAGCATGATGCCGGCCATCAGCGCGAAGAACGGAACGACACGCCCAAAGCTGCCATTCCCGCCATTCGCCGCGCGCTCTGCGCCCAGTGCTTCGAATTCTGCACGCTGCCCGGGCGTCAGCCGCTTCAGGTGCCGCCACATGACGAACCAGGTGTAGAGCGAGAACAGCGCCACCAGCATCAGCCCCGGCAGAATGCCGGCAAGAAAGAGCTGACCAATGGAGGTTTTCGTCACCACGCCATAAAGCAGAAGCACGATGGATGGCGGGATGAGGATGCCCAGCGTTCCACCACCGACGACGATGCCGCAGGCGAGCCCCGGCGGATAGCGCCGCGCCAGCATTTCCGGCACGCCCGACGAGCCCATTGCCGCCACCGTGGCCGGTGACGACCCGGAAATGGCCGAGAACATGGCGCAGCCGGCAATGGTCGACATGCCAAGACCGCCCGGCACGGGCAGGAGCCTGCTCAGGGCGGAATAGATGTCCGCGCCGGCCGGACTGACCGCCACCACCGCGCCCATGAAGATGAACATGGGCAATGCCACCAGCTCGATGGAATCGAGCGACTGGAAGGCGGTTTCCGCGATGTAGAGCAGTTCGCGCGGCTCCCCCACCATAACGGAGGAAGCCACCATAGCGCCCAGCAGCGCATAGCCGATGGGCAGCCCTGCCAGAATGAGAAGAAGAAGAATGCCAACCGAAACGAAGGCAAGCGTGACCGGATCCATCAGTGATGCCCTCCCTGCGGCACATCAAGCCGCCCGCCGCACAGCCGGATCGTCAGATCCACTGCCAGCGACAGGACCAGAAGCGTTCCGCCGAGCGGGATCGCCAGATGCGGCACCCAGAGCGGCGGCCCCCACAGGGTTTCCGAGCGCCAGCCGGTTTCCCAGGAATGGAGAAACATGTTCCAGCCGGAATAGGTGACCAGCACGAAAAGACAGAGTGCCAGGAACTCAAGCAGGGCGGTGTGCGCCCGCGCGGCGCGACCCTTCAGATATCCGGCAAGAATCTGGACGCTGATCTGACCGCCGCTGCGATCGGTAAAGGCGGCCGACAGGAAGGCCGCATAGATCAGGAGGTAGACGCTGAATTCCAGCTCCCAGATCGTGTTGACGCCAAGCAGGCCGCGCGCAAACACGGCCCAGGTAATGACCACGGACGCCACCACGACGCCGACCGCCGACACCATGGCTGCGGCGGCCGACATGCGCTGCAGCACTGCACGCACCCTGAAAAGCAGCTTCAGGAACGGCGACTGCGCTGCGGGCGCCCCTTCGGGCGCACCGCCATAATCTGACTTTGCTTCATCGAGCGCGTTCATTGCCGCGGCTGGTCCACCGCCTTCAGAACGGCATCGCCATCGGGCACGCTTTCCCGGAAATAGGCCCAGGCGTGCTCACGCGCCGCATCATGCCACTGCGCCACCTGCTCTTCCGTGAGCTCGTGCACGCTGACACCGGCCTCCCGGAAGGCATCGGCAATCTGCCTGTTGTCCGCGATTGTCTGGTCGGCGAACCAGGCCTCGGATTCGGCAATCGCCTCAAGAAGGGCTGCGTAATGCGTCTCGCCGATCTTTTCTTCCACGCCCGGCGACAGAAGCACCGAATGCATCGCGCCCACAAAACCCGGCCCGACCATCAGGTGATCGATCACCTCCTGCAGATTGTACCCTTCAAAGGACGCATAGATCGTCAGCACCCCGCTCAGAACACCGGTCTGCAGCGACTGGTAGATTTCGGACGCGGGCAGCGATGTAATCGTCGCGCCATAGCCGTTCATCATGATCTCGGTGGCCTTGCCAAGTCCCCTCACCTTGTGGCCCTTCAGATCCTCGGGCAGGACGATTGCCTCGCCCTTGTTGCCAATCGTGCCCATGGCCCAGCCACCGCCGGCGAACACCAGACCTGCTTCCGACACTGCCTCCTCCAGCATCGGCCAGATCGCCCGCTCGCGCCACACCAGCCCGTCCTGCGGGGAAGCGACGAGGCCCGGAAGTGCGCCGATTTCCGCCATCGGCACTTTTCCCGAGAGCCAGGGCAGCGGGTAGATCGCCATATCGATCCGGTCGCGCGCGACGAAATCGGCCTGCGCCCGCGCCTTGCCGAGCTGCTGGTTGGGATAGACCTCAACCTTCACCTCGCCACCGGTCTTCTCGGCCACGATTTCGGCGATTCGATCGGCCCACAGATCGCGTGTGTCGCCATCGGTGTAGGAATGGCTGAGCCGCAGAACGGTTTCGGCCGACGCCGCCTCCACGGCGATGACCGAAGCGGCGCAGGCAAGCGCTGCCGCCATGAATCTGTTCATAAATCTCCTCCCGCCGGTTTCCCGGCTCTCGCTCCCATTTGAACACCAGATATTAAATCTGGTATACCAAAACGTAGTTTGGGGCGCTCCGGCTTGTCAATAGCCGGAAGAAGGGCCAAGAGATTCGAAACCGGGTATGGATGCGGATGCAAGGTGGCGGGTGCAAGGTGACGGCAAGGCACAGGACTGTTTCCGACGACAAGCCGCTGGCCGAGGGGCTGGCGCGGCAACTTGAACAGGAAATCATCGACGGCGTTATCAGGCCGGGCGACGAGCTGGACGAGCGCCGGCTTGCGGAGCGTTTTGGCGTGTCGCGCACGCCGATCCGCGAAGCGCTGCGCAGGCTTGGCGTGGAGCGTCTGATCGAGCTTCGCCCGCGCCGCAGCGCCATCGTGCGCTCGCTGACGGCGCAGAACCTGGCGCAGATGTTCGAGGTTTTGTCCGGGCTCGAATCCTTCGCCGTCGAATGCGCGGCGCGGCGCATGAACCAGCAGCAGATCGAGCAGCTGCGCTCCATACACGAGGAAACGACGGCCATCGTGGATGCCGGCGACCGGGATGGTTTCGACCGGCTGAACTACCAGTTCCACCAGGCGATCTATCGCGGTGCGGGCAATCCCTATCTGCTGGAGCAGCTGGAGGGGCTTCGCACCAAGCTCGCCCCCTACCGCCGCTGGCTTCTGCGCCGTCTCGACCGCATGCGCCAGTCGCATAACGAGCATGCGGTGATCCTCGAAGCAATCGAGGCCGGCGACGGCGCCCGCGCAGCCACCGAAATGCGCCGCCACATCTGCGACCCCGACCGGCTGGTTGACTTCATGATGATGGAACAGGCCGAGCGCTAGATCGCCACCGTCCGTTTGGGCGCGCCAAGGGCAAGTTGAACGATCAACCGGACACCGGAATGCCCGAAAACCGGCTTCCATTTCTTGCTCAACGCTCAAACGCCCGAACAAGAATGCTGACACTGCTTCCTGCATCGAGGAAACGACTGTCGGTCAGCCCGTCCCACGCGGATTGAGAAAACCCACGCGCCCTGCCCCGACTTTTCAATCGGATTGCCGGAACATTAATTTCATCGTTGATGCATGCGAATGCTTCGGCTATGAAAGCGACGCGCTGGCGCTTCGCCGCCTCCGCCACGGCCAGCACCCGTAGCTCAGCTGGATAGAGCGCTGCCCTCCGAAGGCAGAGGTCACAGGTTCGAATCCTGTCGGGTGCGCCACATTCCGCCGATTGCCCTCTACAGTACGCTATGGCCGCCGAGACCACGCCCGTGCAACGAACGGGAGATAGCCTGTGTGTGAAAAGCGTAGAAGCGGCGGTGTTTGGCGGTGAAAAAGTTCGAATCCCATTCGGTATCCGCGCGGCAGATACGGGATATCCTTCCAATCGCAAATGTTGGCGAGACCATTGCCGCTGGTCCCATACTCCTCAGCCAAACGCGGCATCGGCGTCGTCCACACCGCAATAGGGCTCCTCTCACGTGATTGCGGTCGAGGGACTCGAGGTCCACGTTTCCCATAGGCGCGGCAACGCCTCCCCCGCTATCAGACGCGAAATGTTGCGACGAAACGCCTTCAAGGACGCCGAGGAAGACGCCATCAACGTCCTGGTCTGCGCCATCGACCACAACTTCCGGCTCCTCCAGGCATGGTCAGGGAGCTCTTGTTGTTGATCCTGGCCGCAATCCTGTTCCCGAGCAGCGCGGCCAATATGCCCGTGGCCTGACAAAACCGGATTCTTCACAGGCGACACGCTGAGTGGGGGGTGGGTGCCACCGGAGGCAAACGATCGACACCCTGATCGCGATACGTTGCTTCGGGACCGGATTGCTTGATGCACTTCGATTGAGATTTACATCGTTCAAATAACGCCTGAGTCTTCCAAGCCATATGCCAATTGTTCCGATACACTCTCAGCCGAATCGACCGATTGAATTTTGTTGGAAGTGGAAAGCCAAAACGTGACCTACGACCCAATCCGCGCACTGCAGTTACTTACTATCGGTTCCGGACGTGCTGACGCGGTTTTTCGTGAGGGTCAGGAGGAGGCAATTCGACATATCGTCGATGGGCTCGGACGATTGCTGGTCGTACAAAAAACGGGTTGGGGCAAGAGTTTCGTCTATTTTATCGCCACCAAGCTGCTGCGCGAAGCTGGGCGTGGGCCGGCACTGCTGATTTCACCACTTCTGGCTCTGATGCGGAATCAGATCGGCGCCGCGGAGCGCATGGGCGTTCGTGCTGCCACGATAAACTCCGACAACACGAATGAATGGGCGGATGTGGAGAAAAGGCTTGCAAATGGCGAGATCGACATTTTGCTTATCTCGCCCGAGCGGCTGGCCAATGAACGTTTTCGAACGCAGGTGCTTTCCGGCATAGCGGCCCAAATATCCTTGCTTGTGGTGGATGAGGCGCACTGTATTTCGGATTGGGGACACGATTTCCGGCCGCACTATCGGCTGCTGGAACGGATCGTCAAAAGCTTACCTCAAAATGTGCGACTGCTTGCAACCACCGCGACGGCAAACAATCGGGTGATGGATGATCTGAAGGATGTTCTCGGTCCGGATATTTCCGTTTCGCGGGGGGATTTGAACCGTCCATCGCTGACGTTGCAGACCATTCAGCTACCCAGTCAGGCCGAACGCCTCGCATGGCTCGCCCAACAGCTTGAAACGCTGGAAGGCCATGGGATCATTTATGCGCTTACCGTGCGTGATGCGAACCAGGTTGCTGAGTGGCTCAAAACTCGCGGCTTCGAGGTGGAGGCCTATACTGGCGAAACAGGTGAACGACGGGAAGAGTTGGAGCAAGCTCTGCTCGGCAATCAGCTCAAGGCGTTGGTCGCCACCACGGCTTTGGGAATGGGATATGACAAACCGGACCTGGCGTTTGTGGTTCACTATCAAACACCCGGTTCGGCCGTTGCCTATTATCAGCAGGTCGGCCGTGCCGGGCGTGCGCTGGAGACCGCTTATGGCGTGCTACTCAGCGGCCAGGAGGAGGTCGAGATTTCCGACTGGTTTATTCGCAGCGCTTTTCCAGCACGAGACGAGGTGGCGGAAGTGCTTTCGGCATTGGAAGTTGAACCGGAAGGATTGTCGGTTCCGGAATTGCTCGGCAGGGTCAATCTGAGTAAAGGTCGTATCGAAAAGGCGATCTCTTTGCTTTCACTCGAATCCCCTGCACCGATCGCCAAGCAGGGTAGCAAATGGCAGCTCACCGCAGCGAATCTTGGCGAAGGCTTTTGGGAGCGTGCGGAACGGCTGACTGCGTTGCGACGGGACGAATATCAACAGATGCAGGATTATGTCGATCTGCCGTTTGGCCAGCATATGGGCTTCCTCATCAATGCGTTGGATGGTGATCCCAATCAGGTTACGGACCCGACGTTGCCGCCATTGTCAGCAGCTGTGGATGATCGGTTAGTAAGAGAGGCGGTCGCATTTCTGAGGCGGACGAGCTTGCCGATCGAACCGCGTAAGCAATGGCCCGCAGGTGGCCTGCCCCAATATGATTTGAAAGGGCGTATCAGCGTCGAATTTCAGGCCGAGCAAGGCAAGGCCCTTTGCGTCTGGGGTGATGCTGGCTGGGGCGGACTCGTTCGGCGCGGTAAGTATCATGACGGCCATTTCTCGGACGATCTGGTTGAGGCTTGTGTGGAAATGATCGGCGAATGGAGCCCTGAACCCGCTCCGACCTGGGTCACTTGCGTGCCGTCCTTGCGTCATCCCGAGCTAGTGCCCGATTTCGCCGAACGGTTGGCGAATGCTCTAGGTCTGCCATTTCATGCGGTACTGGTGAAAAATGACAATCGGCCGGAGCAAAAAACCATGGCCAACAGTACGCAGCAGGCGCGCAACATCGATGGCTCGCTTGCGCTCGATGACGAAGGGATGCCGGCAGGGCCGGTTCTTCTAGTCGATGATATGGTTGATTCCCGTTGGACGCTGACGGTTTCAGCTTGGCTGTTGCGCCTGAATGGAAGCGGCGAGGTTTGGCCAATCGCTCTCTCATTGACGGGGCACAACGAGTGATGATTGCGCTGTCCCCTAACACCCAAGCGATCCTGCTTCTGACCGCGCCTCTAATCGTAGGGCGGAACTCGGCAAACTCCGACTTGCTTGGTGCCGGCGAATATAAGCGACTTGCCCGCTGCTTGCGTGAAATCGAGCGTGAGCCCGCTGACCTTCTTGTCTCGAATCCGATTGAAATCCTCGAAGCATGCAAGGCGGCTGTCGATTCTGAACGCCTCCGGCGTCTAATGGGGCGAGGCTTTCAACTCAGTCAGGCCGTTGAGCGTTGGCAAACCCGTGCCATCTGGGTGTTGAGTCGTGCGGATGCCGACTATCCTCGTCGCTTGAAAATGCGATTGCGTGAAGATGCCCCGGCAGTTCTATACGGCTGCGGAGAAGTGCGCTTGCTGGACGAAGGTGGATTGGCGGTGGTTGGATCCCGCCATGTCGATGAAACCTTGATCGACTACACTATGACTGTTGGGCATCTCGCTGCTTCGAGCGGAAAGTCTATCGTTTCAGGTGGTGCTAGAGGTATTGATCAGGCTGCCATGAGAGGAGCCTTGGAGGCGGGCGGACAAGCGTGCGGGGTTCTGGCTGACAGCCTCGAAAAGCAAGCGATGAACCGAGAGCATCGCAGCATGCTTCTTGAAGGGAGGCTCACATTGGTTTCTCCCTATGATCCCAATGCCGGATTCAACGTCGGCAATGCCATGCAGCGTAACAAGTTGATCTATGCTCTCGCTGATGCAGCGTTGGTCGTCAGCTCCGATGTGAACAAGGGGGGCACATGGGCCGGTGCGGTCGAGCAACTCGAAAAGCTCAAGTTCGTACAAGTCTATGTCAGGTCAGGAGATGTACTATCGTCTGGGCTCGCCGAGCTGCGAAGAAAGGGTGCGCTTGCTTGGCCCCAGCCCGATACACCACAAGCCTTGGAAGAGGTCTTGAGTGCACCCATGGCTGGGCCATCACAAGGAAGCCTCGACTTCCATCCCGACGAACGTGCAGAAGACACGACCCAGGCTGCATTACCGCCCGACATTCCACATCCAATGGTGTTGGAAACTTCGGAAAAAAACACTGAGGCGCCTTCTATTGCTTCAGTCGGGGCTGCGGAACACGATGGCAATCCAGCTGATTTGTTGTTCAGCGCAGTGCGCAAGTCGATCGAGCGTCTAGGAAACACACCGATGGTTGAAGCGCAGGTCGCTGACGCACTTCAGATCGAAAGGATCCAAGCGAAGGTCTGGTTAAAGCGATTGGTTGAAGAAGGGGTCCTTGAGAAGAAAAACAAACCCGTTCGATACGTTCTCAGACGAGATCGGCTATTGTAGGAATGGCACAGCCTGACATGCCCTCACCGTGGTTGCGATGAATCCCCAACAGGGAGGTCAGCCATCGCCCGGATTTGCCCAGCCAGCGGCGGGTGTAGTATCGGCCCGAGGCTGTGTGAAAACCCTTGATTACGGTATGTCTGGGACTGCTTCGGAGGTGCCAGATGGGACGTTTTGTCGAGGCTGCTGACCGTCACCAGGCGAGCTTTCTGCCGGCCTGTCTTGAAGACTATGTGGATACGAACAATCCGGTCCGCGTGATCAGCGCCTTTGTCGATGAACTCGATCTGGCGGAGCTCAGCTTCGCCCGCGTGCAGCCGGCATCGACCGGCAGCCCCGTTTATAAAGATCAAGAGGCGTCACCTGCATAGCGAATATCTCAACTCCGTCACAATCGACATCGCGTTGCAGGCACACCCATTGAGCGCGCCTTCTGAGTGGGATTCGTCCCTTTTTCAAGCCGATTTTAGAGGGCTATGGCGTAGATATATTTGTCATCTTCACCCGGTGCGGTGCGCCATCTTTCATGGCATCTCCGGATAGTTTTTGCAGTTCGCAGCGGCCGGGCTTCCCGAAACGCGCCCTTGGCCTAGGGTCAGGACCCTAGCCAAATCCTGGCGCCTCGTAACGCCGTCGATACTCCGCAGGGCTTATGCCCGCATGACGCTGGAACACGCGCCGAAAAGTGTCCACATTGCTGAAACCGCAGGCCGCAGCGACCTGCTTCGGGCGATCTCCGTCTTCCAGCATGCGCCGCGCAATGTCGACACGAACCGCCTCAACCCATGCCGCCGGGGTTTGGCCTATCTCGTGCTGGAAAAGACGGACAAAATGCCGGGGGCTCAGGCCCGCACGACACGCCAGGGTACCGGTTCTGGCATCCTGTGCAGGGTTTGCAAGCACCCAGCGCTGAACCTCCTGGAGCGCCGAGCGACCGGAAACGCTGCTTTCGCCTCGCCTGCTGAACTGAAGCTGACCGCCCGGTCGCTTGAAGAACATGACCAGCTGAGCGGCAACGCGCTTCGCGACCTCGCTCCCAAGATCCTCCTCCACAAGCGCCAGCGCGAGATCGAGCCCCGCCGTCACGCCGGCGGCCGTCCTCACCCTGCCATCCCGCACATGCAGGGCATCAATCTCGACTGTGATTTCGGGAAATCGCCGCTCAAGCGTGGCAGCGACGGACCAGTGCGTGGTCACGCGCCTGCCCTCCAGCAGCCCGGTCTTGGCCAAAAGCAGCGCGCCGCTGCACACCGAGCCGAACCGGCGACAGGCAGGCGCGCTGCGCCTGATCCAGTCGATCATCGCAGGGTCGGACGCCGTTTCCGCCATATGCGGCGCTCCGGCGACCAGCAATGTGTCAAAGCGGCTGCAGCGCTCGGTTTCGAAAACCATATCGGCCAGTATTCGAAGCCCGGAAGACGCCGAAAGCGGCCCTGACACGCCGGAGATCACGCTTGTTCTGTAGACCTCAGCGCCCGACTGGGCGTTGGCCTCGGCAAAGACATCCAGCGGACCGGCAACATCAAGCATCTGTACACCCGGGACAGCGAGGATGCCGATCGTCAGAGGTCGAGCCGGGTGTCTTGCAGGCATGTCAATTGTCCATATTCGTCGTCTCACGACGATAGTAGACGCATCTAAGATTTTCTAGGCTCTCCCTGTCTTTGAAGGAGATCCATCAATCATGGCTATCAGCTCAGTAAAAATTCCGGACAGCAGCATGGCGCGCGAGGTTACGGAGATCGTCCGCGACACCGCCGGCGAACTCCTGTTCAACCATTCAAGCCGCGTCTATCTGTTCGGCGCGATGGCGGGCGAGCGTCGCGGCCTCACCTATGACGCCGAGCTGCTCTACACCGCCGCCATGTTCCACGACATGGGGCTGACCGAGCCACATCGCAGCAAAACAGCCCGCTTCGAAGTCGACGGAGCAAATGCAGCCCGCGCCTTCCTGCGACGGCAGGGCATTTCGCAACATGATATGGACACGGTCTGGACGGCGATTGCCCTGCACACCACACCCGGCATCCCTGAACACATGCATCCGGTCATCGCCCTGGTCACCACCGGCGTGGAGATGGATGTTCTGGGCATCGGCTATGAAGCCTATAGCGATGCGGAGCGGGAAAAGATCACAAACGCCTTCCCGCGACCTGCGCACTTCAAGGAAGAGATCATTCAGGCCTTTTACGAAGGCATCAGGCACAAGCCGGAGACGACATTCGGCAATGTGAAGGCTGATGTTCTCGCGGACAAGGAGCCCGGCTTCCATTGCGGAAATTTCTGCAGCATCATCCGCAACTCGCCATGGAAAGGCTAGTCTCTTGGGCCTGTCGGCCGGTGGATCAACTGCCAAGCCGCACCCTGCAGGGCCAGCGCCGGGGTCACTAAAAAAACTGAAAATATGGCGATCCCGGCAGGATTCGAACCTGCGACCATCGGCTTAGAAGGCCGGTGCTCTATCCAACTGAGCTACGGGACCACGATGTGGAAGCAGAAATCAGTGCGTCCACGGGGTCTTGCGGTCATAGCGGAAATTGTCAGAGTAGGAAACCTGACGGCGCTTGGGCTGATGCGGTTCTTCCACACGGAAAGGAATGCCGTTACGCTCCGCATAGGCGACCGCCTCTTCCCGGCTCTCGAAAGTCAGGCGAACCTGGCTCTTCATGTCGGACGAAGAAGTATAGCCCATCAGCGGATCGATCTTGCGCGGTACTGCCGGATCGAATTCGAGAACCCAACGGCCGGTTTTGGCCTTGCCGGACTGCATGGCCGTCTTGGCCGGGCTGAAAATGCGCGCAGACACGTCTTGAACCTCGTTCCCTGCAGGCGTCGAAACGCCGAAACAAGCAACATGCCACACGGGGCAGCATGCGAAAAGATGGTCGGAGCGGCAGGATTCGAACCTGCGACCCTCTGGTCCCAAACCAGATGCGCTACCAGGCTGCGCTACGCTCCGAACGTCCGGCTTCATTAGGGTCTGCAGATATCGAAAGCAAGGGGGTGCAGCGCAAAATCGATAATTTGCCTCAGGTCAATGCGCCCTGCCCCCGAACTGTCAGGGTTCAGACATTCGAAGTGTTGGAGAAACCGGGCGTCTTGCCCTGAAACGAGGAGGAAAATCGATGTTCAAGAGAATCATGGTTCCCGTCGACCTCGCACATGCCGACAAGCTGGACAAAGCGCTTGATGCCGCATCCGGCCTCGCAAAACTCTACGGCGCGTCGCTGTGCTATGTGGGTGTGACGACCGCGCTGCCCAGCTCGGTGGCCCATGGCGAAGCGGATTTCGCGGCCAAGCTCACCCAATTTGCAGAAGCCCGCAGCAATGACGATGGCGTTGGCATAGAGGTCAAGACAGCGGTTAGCCACGATCCCGTGCGCGATCTCGACGACGTTCTGGGGCGCACCGTGGGAGAAATTGGCGCCGACCTTGTCGTGATGGCGTCGCACGTGCCGACATTTGCAGATCACATATTCGCGTCAAACGCCGGTTATCTTGCCTCCCACACACCGGTTTCGGTCTTTATCGTGCGCTGAGCCTCTGGAGAGCGGGCAGCTCCGGGGCAAGCCCCGGGCGCCGCCCGCGCACAATTCATCATTCGGCAGGCTTGGGCGTCTCGATGGTCACCTTTTCGGGCACATCGATGTTGATGCCGCCATTTCCGCCGCCGCCGATAAAGCCGCCGAAGAAGAGGAAACCGCCCAGAATCAGCGCCACGATCAGGCCACCGGCGATAAACCAGCCTGCCCCGCCGCCACCGCCGCCTCCGGTGGTCACAACGGTCGTGCGTTCTTTCTGTTCATGGTCCATCTGGCGCTCCTTCGCGTGTTGGTTCGCTTCGGGGAAACAAACCGACAGAGACGCAAATGGTTCCGACGCTGGCTGCGCGGCGCGCAAATCCCTTGATGGGATAGCGCTGTCACCAGGAGGCCGGTTTCCACGTGGGGCGCAAATGGTCCGGCTTCAGGAAGCCTTTGCCTCAAGCGCGTTGATCACCTCGGCTGCCAGCGGCCTTGTGATGCGCGTCTTGCGCTCCAGTGCGGCGCGGTCGATGGCGTCGACGGCGCTGATCGCGCTCGAAAGCGAGCGCTCGATGCGGCGCACCAGAAACTGCACCACATGCGGCTCCACATCCACCTGCCGGTCGGCGAAGAGCTTGGTGATGACGCCGGCAAGCAGCATGTCGTCGGGCTCGTCGATCTCGACGGTCGCAGCCGCCTTCAAACGCGACAGAAGATCCGGCAGCTTCACGCCCCACGCGCCGGGAAAGCTGCGCGCAGTGAGAAGCATGGGCTGTCCGCCGGCGCGCGCCGCATTGATCAGGTGAAAAAGACCGTTCTCGTCCACCGGGCCACGATCGGCGTTGTCGATCAGGATCGGCCGCTCCCCGGCCAGCTCGATGGCCTCCGCGCCAATGCCATCGGACGCGATGACGGCGGCATCCGCCTCCTCGCACCAGATAGCCGCCAGATGCGATTTTCCGCTGCCGGCGGGGCCTGCAAGGATCACCACCGGCGCGGGCCAGGACGGCCAGTTCTCGATCAGCGCCGCCGCGCGCGCATTGGCGGGCGTCACCACGAGATCATCGCGTGTCAGCGCTTCTCCGGAAGGCAGGTCTAGCGGAAGCTGGCGGGAAGGCATTTCTTGTCGTCCTAGGATTCGGGCGTATTGCCCGGCTTCTGATGCCCGCTATAGAGCGGCGAAGCGAGATATTGCTTGATCGCAAAACGCACGAGCACGGCCACCGCCGCAGCCGCAGGAACGGCGATCAGAAGGCCTGCAAAGCCGAACAGATAACCAAAGGCGAACAGCGCGAACATCAGCCAGACAGGATGCAGGCCCACGCTCTTGCCCACCAGTTTGGGCTGCAGGATGTTGCCTTCGAGAAACTGGCCGGAGAAGAAGATTGCGGCCACCGCCAGCACCCACCACCATTCCGGCCAGAACTGCACCACGGCAATGCCGATGGACAGGCCGAAGCCGACCAGCGAGCCGACATAGGGAATGAAGCTGATAAGGCCGGCGAACAGACCGATCAGCAGGCCGAAATTGAGCCCGACCAGCGAAAGGCCGACCGCATAGAAGACGCCGAGGATAAGGCACAGCGTGCCCTGCCCGCGCACGAACCCTGCCGTCGCCACATTGATGTCGCGGGCGATCTGGCGCACCGTCTCCACATGGTCGCGCGGCACCCAGCTGTCCACCTTTTCCACCATGCGGTCCCAGTCGAGCAGCATGTAGAAGGCAACCACCGGCGTGACCACGAAAAGGCTCGCCACGTTGACGATGGCGACACCCGAACTCCATACGGATTTGAACAGCGTGCCCAAGAAGCTTGTGCCCTGCGCCAGGATGGAGGTCAGGTTTTCGCGCAGCGCTTCCGTCTCGCCGTTCAGCAGGCTGTCGACCCATTTCGGCTCCAGCCGGATCATCAGCTCATGAAGGCGTGTGAGATATTCCGGCAGGCGGCTGGCGAAATCCGCAAGCTGCTTGCCAAGCACCGGCACCACAATCATCAGCCCGACCGCCAAAACGACCACGAAGCCGATCAGGATCACCACCGTGGCCGAGGTGCGCGACTGGCCCATGCGCTCCAGCCGGTCGGCGACCGGGTCCAGAAAATAGGCCAGAACCATGCCGGCGAGGAAAGGCAGCAGGATCGAGCTGAACACGTAGAGGAACAGCACAAGCGCCAGCGCCGCCAACAGCCAGAAGGCAATGTTGCGTATCAATGGCGGGCGTTGGGGCGAGCGGGCGACCGCAGGCCCAGCGTTGCTGTCAGTGTCCTTCGGCGTCACTTTCTGCGTATCCACTCATGTGCTTGATCCAGGCGATGAGATAGGCCGCTCCGGAAGCCACGGTCAAGAGGCCGGTGGCCACGATCAGCCACAGTCGCACGGCACCGGAACTATATCCAAAGGCAAGTTCGGCCAGCACGAGAAGCGCCAGCAATATCTGCGCCAGCGTGTTGGCCTTGGAGACGAACAGCGGCTTCATGGCCACGGGATGCCCCATCACATTGGCCAACAGCACGCCGCCAATGATGAGCGCATCGCGCGACACCACGGCGATCACCAGCCACAGGGGCAGTTCCATCATGTAGCCCAGCACGACAAAGACGCTGACCAGCAGCAGCTTGTCGGCAATCGGGTCCAGATAAGCGCCCAGTTCCGTGCGCTGGTTGAAATGGCGCGCAATGAAACCGTCCACGCCATCGGAAATGCCGGCGATCAGGAACCCGGCAAACGCCCAGCCATTGTCACCGGTCAGAAGCGCAAACACCACACCCGGCACCAGAATAAAGCGCATCAATGTTATGACGTTGGGTATCGTCATGGTTCCTACTCCAGCCTCGCGCCCGTCTCGCGCCTCCTATCGGACCATTGCGGCCAGACCACGTTTCGGCGCACACTTATCGCAGGCTTTCTCAGATTGTGGGAGAGCCCCGCGCTTTCAATAGGCCAGCTTGTTGATATCTCGCGCCTTGCGGAAGCGCCGCCTTCATGCAAGAAGCCCAGAAAAACGCGGCGGCGAGAACGATATGGCTCAGGAACCCAAGAACGGCCTTACCTACGCGGATGCGGGCGTCGACATCGATGCGGGCAGCCGGCTGGTGGACAAGATCAAGCCCATGGTGCGCGCGACGCGCCGTCCGGGCGCTGACAGCGAGATCGGCGGCTTTGGCGGCCTGTTCGACCTGAAGGCGGCGGGCTTTACCGACCCGGTGCTGGTGGCTGCCAATGATGGCGTCGGCACCAAGCTCAAGATTGCCATCGAAGCGGACAAGCACGATACGGTCGGCATCGACCTTGTGGCCATGTGCGTGAACGATCTGGTCGTTCAGGGCGCAGAACCCCTCTTCTTCCTCGACTATTTCGCCACCGGCAAGCTCGATCCCGATCAGGGCGCGGCCATCGTTTCGGGCATTGCGGAAGGCTGCAAGCAGGCCGGCTGTGCGCTGATCGGCGGCGAAACGGCGGAAATGCCCGGCATGTATCACGGTGATGATTACGACCTCGCCGGCTTCGCCGTGGGCGCGGCCGAGCGTGGCAGGCTTCTGCCCACCGGCGACATTGCCGAGGGCGACGTTCTGCTCGGCCTCGCCTCCTCCGGTGTCCATTCCAACGGTTTCTCGCTTGTGCGCCGCATCGTTTCCGATGCCGGGCTCGAATGGAGCGACAAGGCCCCCTTCGCCCCCGGGCAGACGCTCGGCGAGGCGCTGCTGGAGCCGACGCGCATCTACGTCAAATCCCTGCTCGCGACGCTGAAAGCCGCCTGGGGCATCAAGGCGCTTGCCCATATCACCGGTGGCGGGTTCCCTGAAAACCTGCCGCGCGTTCTGCCTGATCATCTGGCAGCGGAGATCGACCTCGATGCGATCGACGTGCCGCCGGTGTTCTCCTGGCTTGCCGGGACAGGCGGCGTTGCCGAGCGCGAGATGCTTTCCACCTTCAACTGCGGCATCGGCATGGTTGTTGCCGTGGCTGCCGATGAGGCCGCCCAGATCGCAGCCCTGCTTCAGGAAGCGGGCGAGAGCGTCACCATGCTCGGCCAGATCGTGCCGCGTCAGGCAGCCGGCGTCACCTATCGCGGTGAACTCGACCTATGACCAGGCGCGCGCGCAAACGGGTTGCGATCCTCATCTCCGGCCGTGGTTCGAACATGGCGGCGCTGGTTGCCGCTGCCATCGACCCTGCCTTTCCAGCCGAGATCGTTGGTGTCATCTCCAACCGCGCCGATGCGCGCGGCCTCGAGATCGCCGAGACCCACAGCATCCCCACCAGGGTTGTGCCTTCGCGCGAGTATGACGGTCGTGCAGCGCATGACGCGGCAATCCACGAGGCGCTGACCGAACTGAAGGCCGAAATCGTCTGCCTTGCCGGTTACATGCGCCTTCTGACACCGGAATTCGTTCAGAAGTGGAAAGGCCGGATGATCAACATCCACCCGGCCCTTCTGCCCAGTTTCCGCGGGCTCGACACCCATGCCCGGGCGCTCGCAAATGGCGTGCGCGTTCATGGCTGCACCGTTCATTTCGTCACGCCGGAAATGGATGAGGGACCGATCATCGCGCAGGCAGCCGTGCCGGTTCTGAGCAACGACACCGAGGAAACGCTGGGCGCGCGCGTGCTCAAGGTGGAGCACCGTCTCTATCCGCTGGCGCTTCGCTACCTCGTTGAAGGCAAGGTGCGCATGTCCGGCGGCGCAGCCGTATTCTCCGGCGTCGACGAGGAACGCGGCGATCTCGCCATCGTGTCCCCCGGTCAGCGCCGGGACTGAGGGCGGCAGGTTGAGCGCAACCGAGCCTCCCTTCCCTTCGCCTGCCATCGCGGCTGCCTTTGCAGCCTTTCCCGATGCCGTTCGGCCGCAATTGCTTCGCGCCCGTGAACTGATCTTCGAGACAGCCCGCCGCACCGCAGGCATTGGCCGGATTGAGGAGACGCTGAAATGGGGTCAACCCGCCTATCTGACGCCGGAGACCAGGTCCGGCAGCACGATCCGGCTGGGCATTCCCAAATCTCCGTCAGATGGCTGGGCGCTTTTCGTCCACTGCCAGACATCGCTCATCCGGCAATTCCGCGAGCACTATCCCGACCGCTTCACTTTCGAAGGCAACCGCGCACTGCTCTTCCGGCCTGACGAAGTGATTCCGGAAGACGCCCTAAGCCATTGTCTTGCCTTGGCATTGACCTATCACCAGAAGCGCTCCTGACGTTCAAGCTGTGCGTGGTTCGACAGGCTCACCATGAGGGCGTGTGTTGCTTGTTGAACGAGGGAGGGCGTTGCTTGTCAAACCCGGCGCAACGCCTTTGTTCGAGGCTCTCCGCCAGCCACCACTTCCCTCCCAGCCACCACTTGCCTCCCAGCCACCACTTGATTCATGGTGAGCCTGTCGAACCACGCACCACGTTCATGCCATGAGATGTTGTGCGCGTGGCGTCTGAATGGGCGCCGGACCACCCAGAAACACGGACGAAGCCAGTGCATTGAGAGGCTTCGTCCTTTCTGACAGGTCTGAAAAACGCTTCAGACGGCCCGCACCCAGACCTTCGTGTCATGGAACGCGGCACCGCCGTAAGGTGCGATGGAATCGGCTCCCGTCAGCACGTTGATGCCCTCACCGCGTTCATGAGCGGTGTTCGGCCAGATGCCTTCGGCGATCACCACGCCGCGCCGCACGCCATCAAACAGCTTGACGTGAAGCACCACCTCGCCGCGCTGATTGCCGATTTCCACGCGGTCTCCGACAGAAAGCCCAAGCCCGGCAGCGTCGTCGGGATGCAGCATCAGTTCCGGGCGTCCTTCCCGTTTAATCGAGCCCGGCGTCTCCGTAAAGCTCGAATTCAGGAAGGTGCGCGCGGGCGAGGTGGCGAGCCTGAAGGGATGCCCGGGATCGGCCGTCTCAATGAAATCCATATGGTCAGGGAATTCCGGCATACGCTGATGCGGCCCCTGCAATCCGATGGATGCGGGTGGACGATTGGGCGCGGGCGTGCCGGTCCAGTCCGGGCGGAAACGGAACTTGCCATCCGGATGACCGAACCCGTTGACGAAATGCGCCGTGTCGAAATCCGGCTGCACATCGGCCCAGCGCTCTTCCTTGAGACTGTCGAAATCACCGAGGCCACGGCGCTCCAGCATCCAGTCCACATGCGCACGCGCGGAGAGCCCAAAGCCAGGCTGATCGGCAACGCCGAGGCGTTTTGCCAGTTCTTCGATGACAAAGATGTTCTCGCGCGCCTCGCCCGGCGCATCCACCAGTTTGGGCCCAAGCACGATGTGCTGGTGGCCGCCGCCGCGATAAATGTCGTCATGCTCCAGGAACATGGTGGCCGGCAGAACCACATCGGCAAGCTTCGCCGTGTCGGTCATGAACTGCTCGTGCACACAGGTGAAGAGATCTTCGCGCAGGAAGCCCTCTTTCACCAGCCGTTGCTCCGGCGCGATGTTGGCCGGATTGGTGTTCTGGATCAGAAGCGCGGTGACCGGCGGGCCGCCACGCAGCGCCTCTTCATCATTGGTGAGAATGCGGCCGATCTGCGATTGATCGAGCGAGCGGATCGCGGGATCGCGCAGCGCCTCGCCCTCGATCAGCGACTTGTCCAGCCGAAAGATCGATGAATTGGAGTGAAACGCGCCACCACCCTCATATTGCCAGCAGCCGGTGACGGCGGCGACAGACAGGGCCGCGTGCATGTTCACCACGCCGTTGCGATTGCGCGTAAAGCCGTAGCCGAGGCGGAAGAAGGTGCGCTTCGTCTCGCCCACCAGCCGTGCGAAGGTCTCGATTTCCGCCACCGAAAGGCCGGTGATGGCGGACGCCCATTCGGGCGTGCGCGTTGCAAGATGCGCCTCGAGCCCGGCGGGGTCATCCGTGTATTTTGCGAGAAATGCCCGGTCCGCCAGCCCTTCACGGAAGAGAACATGCATCGTCGCGCAGGCAAGCGCGGCGTCCGTTCCCGGCTTAAGGACGAGGCCGATATCCGCCTGTTTCATCGTGGCGTTGTCGTAGACGTCGATCACCACGATCTTCGCGCCGCGCTCCTTGCGCGCGCGGATCGCGTGCGTCATCACATTGACCTGTGTGGCAACCGCATTGGTGCCCCAGATCACCACGCAGTCGGATTTGGCCATCTCGCGCGGATCGGGACCACGCAGATCGCCCGCCCCCATCACGAAACCCGTCCATGCCGCATTGGTGCAGACCGTGCCGAAGAAGCCCGAATAGCGCTTGGCGTGGCGCAGCCTGTCGATGGAGTCGCGCTGCACAAGCCCCATCGTCCCGGCATAGTAGTAAGGCCAGATGGCCTCGCTTCCATGCTTTTCCTCGGCCTTGAGGAAGGCTTCCGCCACCAGATCGAGCGCGGCGTCCCAACTCGCTTCCTTCCAGTTGCCCTCACCCTTCGCGCCCGAACGCACCCGTGGCTTCAAAAGCCGGTCCGGGTGATGGATGCGCTCCGAATAGCGCGCCACCTTGGCGCAGATCACGCCGGCGGTGTAGCTATTGTCCTTCGCGCCATAAACGCGACCGATGCGACCGTCCTTCACCTCAACGTCGAGCGCACAGGTCGAGGGGCAGTCATGCGGGCAGGCCGAATGTCCGATATGGATGTTTGCGTGTGTGTTCATGGCGGGGACACTAGCGATTTTCTCTGCACACGCGTAGAGCCAGTTTTCAGAAAATCAGGTGCAAACGCCACCGAAGCGGGAAACATGAACTATCGTCACGTCTATCACGCCGGAAACTTTGCGGATGTGGTCAAACACGCAGTGCTGGCGCGCATCGTCGAATATCTGAAGCGCAAGGACAAAGCCTTTCGCGTCATCGACACCCATGCCGGCATCGGCCTCTATGACCTTTCTTCCGAGGAGGCGCAGAAGACGGGTGAATGGCAGGGCGGCATCGGACGGCTGATGGAGGCTTCGCTCGACGCTGAAACCGCCAGCCTTTTGAATCCCTTGCTCGATGCCGTTCACGCAGTGAATCAGGAAGGCGGCATCCAGCGCTATCCGGGCTCGCCCCGCGTCACACGCCACCTCCTGCGCAAACAGGACCGCCTGACCGCCGTCGAGCTGCACCCGCAGGACGCCGCCCGTCTGAAAGAGGAATTCGCCGGCGATTTCCAGACGCGCGTGATCGAGCTAGACGGCTGGCTGGCGCTCGGCGCGCATCTGCCGCCCAAGGAGAAGCGTGGACTGGTCCTCATTGACCCGCCCTTCGAGCAGGAAGGCGAGTTCACACGCATCGCGGCCAGGCTTCAGAAAGCACATGCGCGTTGGCCGGGCGGCATCTATGCCATCTGGTACCCGATCAAGGACCACAGGGCGGTCGACGCCTTCCGCAAGACGCTTGCCGACAGCGGCATCGCCGATGTGATCGACATCCGGCTGGAGCTGCGCGCACCCTCATCCGAACCGCGCCTCGACGGCACGGGAATGATCATCGTCAACCCGCCCTTCGTGCTGCAGAAGGAAATGGAAACCGTCCTGCCGCCGCTCGCCCGCATACTCGGCGACAATGGCAAGGGACGCTGGAGCATCGAAAGGCTGGCGGCAGAATGACCCGCCCGTGCTTGACCCCGAAGACGGGCTGGCGCAAAACTCTACGCATTACACGGTAACACTCATCCGGGAGACAGTCTCATGGCGCGCTTCAAGGCTCTGGCAGCCAGCCTCGCCGCAATTTTCGCCACCGCATTCATTCCAATGCAGGCGCAAGCGGCCGATCCGGTTGGCGCATATGGCGCGACCGGTGATGTCTGCGCGGATGCAGGCGTCCAGTCGACGATCCAGAAGCGTTTTCGCTATCAGGTCACCCACGTACCGAATCTGCCGAATGTCGACATCGTCGATTTCCACGGCGCCTATCAGACCCGCTACAACCCGTCTTCGGCAGACAGCCCCATCGAGCGGCGCTATTGCCGTGCGACGGCGCGCCTGTCCGACGGACGCGACCGCGCCATCTGGTATCTGGTCGAATACGGTCAGGGCTTCGCCGGCCTCGGCAACAATGTGGAGTTTTGCGTTTCCGGCTTCGACCGCTGGAACGTCTATGACGGCGGCTGCCGCGTTCTGCGATAGGCAATTCAGTTCCGGGGCAATCCATGCGCATTGGCAAACGGCTGCGGGCCGCAGCTTTCGCCTGTCTGATTCTGTCAGGGGCTGCGCCGGCGCTTGCCGGCGAGCGCGGCGCGCCGACTGGGGTGTTCGACTTCTACGTCTTGTCTCTGAGCTGGTCGCCCAGCTATTGCGCCGCTGAAGGCGCAGACGCAAACCGGCAGCAATGCGGGCGCGAGCGTCCCTATGCCTTCGTTGTCCACGGTCTGTGGCCGCAATATGAGGATGGCTATCCGGAGTATTGCCGCTCCAAACGCCCGCAGCGCGTGCCCAACGCGCTGGTAGACCGCTATCGCGACATCATGCCATCCGCCGGCCTGATGGGGCACCAGTGGCGCAAGCACGGCATGTGCACGGGCGTTGCGCAGGAAGACTATTTCGCCCTCACCCGCAAGGCGCGTGAGCGCGTAGAGACGCCGCCCGCATTCAGAAACCTGGAAAAACCGGTGATGGTCTCGCCTGAGGCCGTGGAGGAGGCTTTCCTTGCCGCCAATCCGGGGCTGGAGAAGGATGCGATCGCGGTCACCTGTGACAGGCGCTATCTGCGCGAGGTGCGCATCTGCATGACGAAGGACATGGAATTCCGCGCCTGCGAAGCGGTGGACCGCAAGGACTGCCGCAGCAAGCGCGTTCTCCTGCCCCCGGCCCGCGGTAGATAAAGAAGCGGCAGATAAAGAAAAAGCCGGGCGCATGGCCCGGCTTTTCCCGATTGCTCTTCAGTTCGATTAGAACTGCATACCAAGGCCGAACATGACCTTGTTGGAGCTGTCGCTGACGTCCTGTGCACCGCTGCCGGTGTTGAACGTCTCGCTGCCGAACTTCGTGTAGCGATACTCGACGCGACCGAAGACGCGCTCGGTCAGCTTGGCGTCGACACCTGCGCCGGCCGTCCAGCCGAGCATGGTGTTGGTGTCGGAACCGGCTGCATCGGAAACCTTCAGGCGCTCTGCAGCACCACCGGCCGTACCGTAGATCAGGATGTTGTCGGTCGCGGCAACACCAAGACGTGCGCGCAGCGTACCGTCGACGCCACCCTTGGATTCGACACCGGCATTGGTGCCCTTCATGCCGTTGTAACCGACATCACCTTCGACACCGTAGACAAAGCTACCGGACTGGAAGTTCCAACCGGCAAAGCCGTTGCCGACGAAGCCATCGGTGCCGATGTCGTTGCCGACGACCGGCTGGTTGGCGGAGGTTTCGCCAGAGAAGCCGTAGCCGAGTGCGATACCGGCGTAGCCGCCTTCCCAATTGTTGATCGGGGTGGAGATCACCGGCGCTGCGGGCGGTGCCGGCGGCTGCTCGATGACCGCATCGGCTGCATTGGCAACGCCTGCGACTGCGACAAAACCAACGGCTGCGGCCGTCGACAGAATGACGTTCTTATGGGCTTTCATGGTCCATACTCCTTAAGCCACTAGCATTTTCAAAGCTGTGGTCGTCCCTCTTGAGCATCATGCCCGTAAAACGCACCACGCTGGCGAGGCCAGGAACCTTGGGAGGAAGCTATCCCGACGTCGCATGCCCTTATCTGGGCGTGAAATGAGGCTGAACGTGCCCCAAAAATAGGTCTTTCGGGGGCGCCAATGAGGCGGAAAATTGACGTTGCAATTTGGCAACAGAATTATTTCCGGGCCTTGGGGGCCGACAGGTGAGCACCTATATACCGCGAGAAATCGCGGCTCACATGGGGACATTCATGCTTTTCAGTCTGCTTATACTGGCAGTCGGCGTCACGCTTCTATTCTTCGCAGGCGACATCTTTGTGAAGGGCGCCGTCGGCCTTGCCGAGAATCTCGGAATTTCCCCTCTCATCATCGGCTTGACCGTGGTGGCGTTCGGAACCTCCGCACCTGAACTTTTCACATCCGTGCAGGCTGCGCTTTCCGGCGCGCCTGGCCTTGCCGTCGGCAACGTGGTTGGCTCCAACATCGCCAATGTGCTTCTGGTGCTGGGTGTGCCAGCGCTCATCTACCCTGTCATCTCCAATGAGAAGGGGCTGCGCCGCAATCTGGTCGCCATGCTGGGTACGACGGCAGTTTTCATGTGGATGCTTGCGGGGGGCGTCATCACCCGGCTTGAAGGCGCTGCACTCTTCGCAGGTCTTTGCGCCTTCATCGCCTGGCAGATTTACGATGCGAGAAGCAGCGGGGCTCCGGAAAACCATGACTTCCATGACGATATCGGGGAAGCACCGCATGACCGCAAACGGGTCATCATCTATCTTGTTGCCGGCGTCGTCGGCCTCCCCATCGCCGCGCAGCTGACTGTTGCCGGCGCCGTGCGGATTGCTGAGAGCTTCGGCGTCAGCGACGCCGCCATCGGCCTGACCATTGTCGCCATCGGCACTTCGCTGCCCGAGCTCGCAACCAGCGTGGCCGCAGCAATCAAGCGTCAGTCGACGATGGCGCTGGGCAACATTGTCGGCTCGAACATCTTCAACATCGCATGCATCATGGGACTGACGGCGCTGATCACACCGGTCGCAGTCGATCCGCGCATCATTTCCGTCGACATGTGGGTAATGCTGGGCGCGAGCCTTGCGCTGGCGCTTCTGGGTTTCCTGCGCCTGCCCGCCGGAAAGGCGGTTGGCGGCGCAATGCTGGCGGCGTTCGCCGGATACATCGCCACGGTGTTCTAGATCGCGGTCTTCTGGTTCGCGGCCTTCCGGATCGCGGCCTTCCGGATCGCGCATGTCCAGCGACGAAAAGAAAATGATGAAGCCGGCCTCGCGCCGGCTTCATCTCTATTTAAGGACCAGATCAATACATCTGGCCTGACTTTGATCGGGTGATCAGAAGCGCACGCCGAGGCCGATGCGAAACTCGTTCATGCCGCCAGAGAGCTTTGCGGGGCCGCCTGCCGTCTCGAAGGTGTTGCTCCCGATGCTGCCGATATTCGTGTAGCGATACTCGCCACGGGCAAACACCTTGTCCGTCAGCGCCACGTCAGCGCCGACACCTGCCGTCCAGCCGGTAAGCATCCTGGAATCCGACACACTGCCGTCCTTTACGCTGTAGCGCCCGGCAGCCAGACCGGCGGCCGTGTAGATCAGCAGGCGGTCATTGACCGCGTAACCAAGGCGTCCGCGAACCGCACCATTGACACCGCCCTTGATGTCAGCGCCCAGGCTGGAAGCCTTCAGGCCGTTATAGCCGAGCTCGCCCTCGACACCGTAAACAACTTTGCCTGTCTGGGCATTGTAGCCAGCGAACACGCCACCGATATAGTCAGTGCTCGTCTTTGCGTCCCCGTCCTCATCGCCACGTGTGCGAACCACGCCGGACGTGGCGCCCAGATAGGTGCCTTCCCAACCGGGAAGCTGAATGACGGGATCCGGTGCTGCATTCGAACCCGAAAGGTCGGCAGCCAGGGCCGGACCAATGCCCATGGCGACTGCCAACACGGCAACCATGGTGCTCAAGCGAAGGATAAAACTCGATTTCATGAAATTTTCCCGTTTATAAAACAAAACATACGTAAACAATCTTCTTAACCCGAAGACAGCCCTCCATCATTTCCAATCTTGTCCGAATTTTGGCACTCTTCGGAAATTTCAGTTACATGTACGAATACGTAAACAACAGAAAATAAGCCTTATAATTCTTAGTCATCAAAACCAAAATCCCTGGCCTTTGCCCTCTCTGTCAGGAGAATACGCATGTCGCGGCTACGGGGTTGGAGACGCGCCTCATTCGGCCTAAATGACATCATGGAAATTCAGCTTTCAGACGCACAGGATTCGCGGCTGACTGACATGGACGGGAGCGACATGGCACAGACCAATGGAACGGCACTGATTACCGGCGGCGCAAAACGCATCGGCGCGGCCATCGCGCGCGATCTGGGCCGTCACGGCTTTTCCGTCGCCATCCATTGCAGCCATTCGCGCGACGCTGCCGACCGGCTCGCTGCCGAAATCATCGAGGCAGGCGGACGGGCCGCCGTTCTGCAGGCCGACCTGCGCGACGGCAAGGCGACACGGGCGCTGATCGGCCAGACAGAAGAGGCGCTGGGCCTGCCGTCCATCGTGATCAACAATGCCTCGATCTTCGAGGATGATGCAGTCTCCGACTTTACCGACGAAGGCTGGGACGCCCATTTCGACCTTCACGTCAAAGCCCCTGCGCTGATCGCGCAGGCGCTGACACAGGCTTTGCCCGACGATGCGCAGGCCCTGATCGTCAACATGATCGACCAGCGCGTATGGCGGCTGAACCCGCGCTTCTTCAGCTACACGCTTTCCAAATCCGCGCTCTGGACCGCGACACGCACCATGGCGCAGGCGCTTGGCCCGAACATCCGCGTCAACGCCATCGGCCCCGGCCCCACCCTGCCCAACCAGCGCCAGCAGCAGGAAGATTTCGACCGTCAGACCGACGGCCTCATTCTGGGGCGCGCGCCGGATCTGGACGATTTCGGCCGCACGGTGCGCTATCTCTGGGAGACGCGCTCGATCACCGGCCAGATGATCGCGCTCGACGGCGGCCAGCACCTGGCCTGGGAAACGCCTGACGTGGCGGGAGTGCCCGAGTGAACGCCAAAACCGTCCTCAAGGAGACTGCCCTCAAGGAACCGGCAAACCTCGCCCTCGACTGGGACAGCGGCGAGACCACCGATGGCGTGGTCGGCATCGAGGTCATCCAGTCTGCGGTCAAGCGGCTACCGAACGCACCCGGCGTCTACCGGATGATGAACGCCGAGGGCGATGTTCTCTATGTGGGCAAAGCCCGCAGCCTGAAGAAGCGCGTCACAAACTACGCGCAGGGGCGCGGCCACACCAACCGCATTGGCCGGATGGTGCGCGAAACGGCGTCGATGGAGTTCGTGGTCACGCGAACGGAAACCGAAGCGCTGCTTCTGGAAGCCAATCTGATCAAGCGTCTGCGCCCGCGTTTCAACGTGCTGCTGCGCGACGACAAATCGTTTCCCTATATCCTTCTGACCGGCGACCATTCCGCGCCCGGCATCTTCAAGCATCGCGGCGCGCGCTCCAAGAAGGGCGATTATTTCGGCCCCTTCGCCTCCGCCGGCGCCGTCAGCCGCACCATCAACTCGCTGCAACGCGCCTTTTTGCTGCGCACCTGCACGGATTCCGTGTTCGAAAGCCGTACCCGCCCCTGCCTGCTCTATCAGATCAAGCGTTGCTCCGGCCCCTGCACCGGCGAAATCAGCGAATCCGATTACGGCGAACTTGTTTCGGAAGCGAAGGCTTTCCTCTCCGGTCGCTCCAGCAGGGTGAAGGCGGAGATCGCCAAATCCATGCAGGAAGCCTCCGAGGCGCTCGATTTCGAGCGTGCCGCGATCTATCGCGACCGGCTTTCCGCCCTTAGCCACGTGCAGAGCCATCAGGGCATCAACCCGCAGGGTGTTGAGGAAGCCGATGTGTTCGCCATCCATCAGGAAGGCGGGCAGAACTGCATCCAGGTCTTCTTCTTCCGCACCGGGCAGAACTGGGGCAACCGCGCCTATTTCCCCAAGGCGGACCCGGCGCTTGAGGCCAATGAGGTGCTCGGCGCGTTCCTCGCCCAGTTCTATGACGACAAGCCCTGCCCGCGCATGGTGCTCCTGTCGCATGAAGTCGAAGAGCAGGAGCTTCTCACCGAGGCGCTTTCCACCCGCGCCGGCCGCAAGGTTCAGGTGCTGTGCCCGCAGCGCGGCGAGAAGAAGGATTTGACCGACCACGCGCTTCAAAACGCCCGCGAGGCGCTTGGACGGCGACTGGCGGAAACCTCTTCGCAGGCGCGCCTGATGGAGGGGTTTGCCGAAACCTTCGGACTGGAAGAAGCCCCGCGCCGCATCGAGGTCTACGACAACTCGCACATCATGGGCACCAACGCGGTGGGCGGCATGATCGTCGCCGGAGCGGAAGGCTTCGCCAAGAACCAGTATCGCAAGTTCAACATCCGTTCGACCGACATCACCCCCGGCGATGACTACGGCATGATGCGCGAGGTGATGCAGAGGCGCTTCTCCCGCCTCATCAAGGAGAACGGTCTCCCGATTGCCGGGGACGCACAGAAGACCGGTGATGACGAGGCCGACGCCCCCGAGATGGCGGACATGCCCGCCTGGCCCGATGTCATTCTGATCGATGGTGGTCAGGGACAGCTGGCGGCCGCCGCGCAGATCCTCGAGGAACTCGGCATCACGGAAATGGTGACAGCCATCGGCGTCGCCAAGGGCGTCGACCGCGATGCCGGACGCGAGCGCTTCTTCATGGCCGGCAAAAGCTCGTTCACCCTGCCGGTGCGTGATCCCGTGCTATATTTCATCCAGCGGCTGCGCGACGAGGCGCACCGTTTCGCCATCGGCTCGCACCGGGCGCGCCGCAAGAAGGAGATGGTGAAGAACCCGCTTGATGAGATCAGCGGCATCGGCCCCGGCCGCAAGCGCGCATTGCTGCATCACTTCGGCACGGCCAAGGCTGTCAGCCGCGCCGGCATTGATGACCTGATCGCCGTGGACGGCATCTCCGAGGCAATTGCCCGCCAGATCTACAATCATTTCCACGAAAACGGCTGAAGCGGCGTTCTTTCGTCGCGGTTACCCCGGTTGGCGCTTGCCGTTCGCTCCCGGTTCTGATTTGACAGGTAACGATTGGTATTTGCCAGTCGAGCCCGACGGGCGTGTGTTCGTCGTGTCCTCGCGCTTGGGACGCGGTGATTTTAAAATCAATGGGTTGGAATGTGTCCGCACATTCCGGGGCAGACCTGAGCAGGATTGCGCTTCATGACCAGACGCAGAACGCCGGCATTCAACATCCCGAACCTCCTGACCTATGGCCGCATTCTTGCGGTGCCGGCAATCGTGCTGTGCTTTTTCCTGGAGGGGCGGCTGCAATCGAGCGACTTCGCCCGCTGGTCGGCGCTGGCGCTCTTCATCCTCGCCAGCATTACCGATTACTTCGATGGCTACCTGGCGCGCATCTGGAAGCAGACCTCGAATATCGGCAAGATGCTTGATCCCATCGCCGACAAGCTTCTCGTCTCCACCTGCCTTCTCCTCCTGGCAGCCGATACCGACCGCACCATCGCCGGATGGTCACTGTGGGCGGCGATCATCATCCTGTGCCGCGAAATTCTCGTTTCTGGCCTGCGCGAATATCTCGCCGCACTCAAGGTCAGCGTTCCCGTGACGCAGCTCGCCAAATGGAAGACGACGATCCAGATGGTCGCCATCGCCTTCCTGCTGGCCGGCCCCGCCGGTGACAAGATCCTGCCTTACACCACCGAGATGGGCATTGTGCTTCTTTGGATCTCGGCCGTCGTGACGCTTTACACCGGTTATGACTACTTCCGCGCCGGGCTGAAGCATATTGTGGAGGAATAACCGTGAAACTCGTCTATTTCGCCTGGGTTCGTGAGCGCATCGGCCTGCCGGAAGAGACCGTTGACCTGCCCGCCGACGTCAAGACAGTGACGGACCTGCTCGCCTGGCTGAAAACCCGTGGCGAAAACTACGAAACCGCCCTTGAGCGGTCCGACGTGATCCGCGTCGCAATCAATCAGGAGCATGCCGAACACACGGCCGCGCTGCCCCGGAACGGTGAAGTGGCACTCTTTCCGCCCATGACCGGGGGCTGACCATGACTGCGCCTTGCGAGCCTCTGGTGCGTGTTCAGGCAGAGGATTTCGACCCTGCCGCCGAAAGCCGCCGCCTGACCGAAGGCCGCCGCGATGTGGGCGCGGTGGTGAGCTTCACCGGGCTTTGCCGCGATGAGAACGGGCGGCTTGATGCGCTCGAACTCGAACACTATCCGGGCATGGCCGAGGCCGAGATCGCGCGCATCGCTGCCGAGGCGGTCGAGCGCTGGCCCCTGACCGGCCTGACGGTTATCCACCGGTTTGGCCGCATTGCCCCTGGGGAAAACATCGTGCTCGTGGTCGCTGCCTCCTCGCACCGCCGGGCTGCCTTCGAATCTGCCGATTTCCTCATGGATTTCCTGAAATCCCGCGCTCCTTTCTGGAAAAAAGAGCATGTTTCCGAGAAAAACAGCGGAGACTGGGTCGAGGCCAGGGCGGGCGATCTGGAAGACATGAAACGCTGGCAGCGCTGAGCAAGCCTCTTCCCTTTACCCTTCACTAACGATAGCCGGCTTTTCTCCCGTTCCTAGACATTTGGGCAAGCCGTTACAGGTTATAGCTTTCCCCTGAGTTATCTTGGTGGGAGAGCAATGTCTGAGAATATCCAGACGATGCTGGCGACGCAGGCGGGCCTCGCCTGGTGGATCGCAGCTGGCGGCCTTCTTGGCTGTCTTGCGCTGGCCTATTGCCTGTTTCGCATGCGCTCACTCTATCGCGCGGTTCGTGACGAGCAGGTGAACCATCAGGAGCTGATCGACAATCTTTCCGAGGGCATCTACCGCTCGCTGCCCAACGGCCGCCAGCTGAGCGCCAACCCGGCGCTCGTACGCCTCAATGGCTATGACAGCGAAGCCGAGCTCCTGGCCGGCGTCACGGATATTGGCAGCGAATGGTATGTGGACCCGGCCCGCCGCGACGCGTTTCGCGCGGAGCTGGAGAAGAACGGCAAGGTCGAGAACTTCATCTCGGAGATCTATCGCCACAAGACACGCGAGCGCATCTGGATCAGTGAATCGGCGCGTCTCGTGCGCGACCGCCGCACCGGCAAACCGCTCTATTATGAAGGATCGGTCCGCGAGATCACCGAAACCGTGAAGCGCCTGCGACTGCAGGACATGTTCGAGAAGCTGACATCGCAGCTTCCCGGCGGCCTGTTCCAGATGCTGCGGCGCAATGGCGGCCGGTTTTCCGTACTCTACACCTCGCGCGGTTTCCGTGATCTGCTCGGTTATGAGTATAATGCGGTGCCCGGCGACCCCAATTCGATCCTCCATATGGTGCATGCTGAAGACCGCGCACGGTATCTGGAGACGCTGCGCCAATCGGGCATGAACCTCTCCGCCTGGGAGTGCGAGTTCCGCCTGCATGCCGTCGATGGTTCGGAGAAATGGCTGCGCGTCGCCGCGATGCCCGAAAGCACGGAGGACGGCATCGTCTGGCACGGCTACCTCTCAGACACGTCTGCGCGCAGAAAAAACGAGCTCGAAATCGAGCGGCTTGCCTTCTTTGATCCGCTAACGGGACTGCCCAACCGCCGCTGCCTTTTCGATGCGGTCGGCAAACAGATGGAGGCATGCAGCAGGAACGGCAATCGCGGCGCGATCCTCTTCATCGACCTCGACAATTTCAAGACGCTCAATGACACGATGGGGCACGATGTCGGCGACATCTTCCTCAAGCAGGTCGCCACGCGCCTGCAGGCAGCCGTCGCCCCGGGCGACACGGTCGGGCGTATCGGCGGCGACGAGTTCGTCATCGTCCTCTCTCTGAGCGACACCACCGCCGCCAGCGCCACGCGCAACGCGATTGTGGCGGCCAACCGTGTGCTTGCCGCCCTGCGCCAGGAGTTTACGCTTGGGCAGATGACCCATCGCACCTCCGCAAGCGTTGGCGTGCTCGTTTTCGATGGCAGCGAGCGCGGTCCCGAAGTTTTGATGAAGAATGCCGACATGGCCATGTATCAGGCCAAGAGTTCGGGCCGGAACAATGTCGCGCTGTTCGACCCGCGCGTTCTGCAGAAGGAGCGCAAGCGCTTCCGCCTCCTGAGCGACATGCGCGGCGCGCTGGTGGAGAACAATCTGGAGCTCCACTACCAGCCGCAGGTGAACATGGCGGGGCATGTGGTGGGGGCCGAGGCGCTGTTGCGCTGGAACCACGCCGATCACGGCGCCCTGTCGCCAAGCGATTTCGTGGGACTGGCCGAACAGCACGGTCTCTCGGAGCTTCTGGGCCGCGGTGTCATCGAAACCAGTGTTCGAACCCTGGCCGAATGGAAGAAGAACCCGCGGCTGGAAGGGCTGCGCATGGCGGTGAACATCAGCCTCAAATCGCTGCGCGATCCGGATTTCGTCGCCTTCCTGCATGACCGGCTGGAAGAGCATGGGCTCAATCCGCAGCTTCTCACACTGGAGATGACGGAGCGTGTGCTGACCAGCGACCAGATGCAGATCCAGCGCCGCATGAACGAACTGAAGGCGCTTGGCGTGCGGCTGTCGCTGGACGATTTCGGAACCGGCTATTCCTCCATCGCCTATCTGAAGAAACTGCCTTTCGACGAATTGAAGGTGGATGGCAGCTTCATCGCCGATATCGAAGCGAGCGAAAACAACCGCGCACTGGTACAGAGCATGCTCGACATGGCCTCCACGCTCGGCCTTTCGGCCGTGGCGGAGCATGTTCAGACGGCCCGGCAGGAAGCGCTTCTGAAAGCATCCGGCTGCGCCTTCTTCCAGGGCTGGCTCTACGGGCGCGCCATGACGGGCGAGGACTTTGCCAGGTTCGTTCTCGACCGCAACCCCACCTCCATTCTGCGCTTTCCCGGCTCCACCCGGCAGGGCGCATAAAAAAACCGGGGCCTGAGCCCCGGTTTTCAAACTGGTGGTTCGTGAAGAACCCTTAGAATTAGAGCATTTCAGCTTTTCGTTGAATCGCGAAAACGCTCTCATTCATTGTTCTTGCGCAATTCCGGACGGGAAACCGGTTCCCACTTTTCCTGGAATTGCTTTAGCCGACGATCTCGAGATCGGAGAACCAGTAACGGATCTCTTCAGCAGCCGTTTCCGGAGCATCGGAACCGTGGACGGAGTTTTCGCCGATCGAAGTGGCGAATTCCTTGCGGATGGTGCCCTCGTCAGCGTCTGCCGGGTTGGTGGCGCCCATCACTTCGCGGTTCTTCAGGATTGCGTTCTCGCCTTCGAGAACCTGAACGACGGTCGGGCCGGAAGACATGAACTCGCACAGTTCGTCAAAGAACGGGCGCTCTTTGTGAACGGCGTAGAAGCCTTCTGCCTGACGGCGGCTCATCCACACGCGCTTGGAAGCGACGACGCGCAGGCCGGCGTCCTCGAGCTTCTTGGTGATTGCGCCGGTCAGGTTGCGCTTCGTTGCGTCCGGCTTGATCATAGAGAAAGTGCGTTCGATCGCCATGGTCTGTCCTTCGATTGTCTGGATTTAGGGCCTTGGCCCATGTTTGAAGATGGCGCGGTCTATAACCGGCCAGAGCCCACATGGGAAGGGCCAACGCCGCCTTGCATGATTTCAGCCCGCTGAACGGCGGTTTTCACACCCGATCCGTCATCTCTCCTTCATCGAAACGCGCCGAGGCCGCTCATGCAGCCGGCACGCGACGGCCCAGACCGTCATGCAGTTCCAGACACCGCTCGAACCAGTGTGCGACGGGATCGTCCTCCACGATGAAAGGGAACGGCGATATGACGCGCGCCCACTGGAAGACACCGGCCACGATATAGTCGGCGAAAAGCGGTCCCTCCCCGCCCAGGAATGGTTGCCGCTTGACCACGGCGCGCAGCGGCACGAGCGCATCGCGAAACGCTTCAAGCCGCTCCTCGCGCCCCCGGGCGACATCCTCGAGCGCACCACCGAAGCGCGCCTCGCGGGTCTGGCGGAAATAGGCCTGGTCATCTTCTTCCAGAGCCGCGTGTATCTCCGGCAGAAGAGACGCGCCGACGAACGGGACAAGCGTTGCATTGGCCCATTTCTCGATGAAACGGGACAGCACCACGCCGCCCTCTCCGCCAAACAGGCTTGGCCGGTCCGGATAGGCTTCTTCCAGATGGAGCGCGATGGCGAAGGAATCGCCGACCAGCGTTTCGCCATCCCGGATCAGCGGAACCGTTTTCGTGGCCCCGCCCTCGATTGCGCCGATTTGCGTGAAGGGCACCGGTACGGTCGTGAAATCGAGTCCCTTATGCGCCAGAGCAAACGCCACTTTCCAGCAATGCGGGCTGAAAGGACGCGCTGCATCCACGCCCACCAGTTCATAAAGTGTAATGGTCACAACTCGTCCTCTCGATTGCGATTGGCGCTGTCAGGTGCGAGAGGATTTCATAATCCGTTCGCCATGCAATACGCTGGGGCGAGATTCTCTTGTTCCAGCCTCCCGGACAAAGCAATGAAACAGCAATTCCAAATGTTGGCCGCCTACAATCTCTGGGCCAACGCCCGGATCTACGATGCAGCCGAGACGCTGGACCCCGACGCGCTTGATCGCGATATCGGCCTCTACTTCAAATCGCTGCTCAGAACCCTCAATCACATTCTGGTGGGCGACCTGATCTGGATGAAGCGCTTCACCGGCGAAGGCGCATCCCCCGGTGCGCTCGACACCATCCTGCACAGCGCGCTGCCCGCCCTGCGGATTGCCCGTGACGACGAAGACAAACGCATTGTGGAATGGATCGATAGTCTGGACGAGGCTGCGTTTTCAGGACGTTTTACCTATGTGACCGTTACGGATGTTCGCACGGTTTCACAGCGTCTTGCGCCCGCACTTGTGCATTTCTTCAATCACCAGACGCATCATCGCGGTCAGGCGCATGCCGCATTGTCGATACTGGGCGTGGAAGCACCGTCACTGGATCTCATATATTTCCACCGCACAAAAGACGGAGCAAGGTTCGCCTGACAAGCGACCACTCATTACAGACTTAAAGCAATAAAATTGATTATATATTTCACAAACTTCGACTCTACAATTAAACCTTCAACCCAATAGTACCCTTCACTTTTTCATATTGCCCCTACCATCCTTGAATGGACGAAAGCCGCCATCAAGGAGGAGAACCATGAACAAAGTGCAGAATGGAATTCTCGCAGGCGTGGCCAGCGGGGTCATTGCATTGGCCATGATCACCCCAAGTCAGGCGATTGATGTCAGCGTCGGCGGCATCTCCGCATCGGTAGATACGGATAACGGCCTTGGCGCCAGCGTCGGTGTGGATCAGGGCGGCACAAGCGCCGGTGTGGGCGCGTCAGTGGGCGGTGGCAGTGTGGCAGGCGTTGACGCCAATGCCTCTGTCGGCGGCGCGGCGAGCGTCTCCAGCAGCACGAGCGTGGGCGGAAGCGGCGGCGTGGTCGATTCCGGCACGACGGCTTCCCTCGGCGGCACCGGCGGCGTGAATGCCGGTGTCGACGCCAATATTGGCGGCGGCGGTGGCGGGATTGGTGTTGGCGTTGGTGTCGGCATTGGCCCGGGCGGCACAGGAACGCCCGGCACAGGAACACCCCGCGCGGGACGACCGGGCAGCACCAATACCGGCATTTTCAGCAGCGGCAACAATATCGGCCAGCGCGCGCTGAGCAGCATGAGCAATCAGCAGATCGCCGTCTATCGCAAACGCTGCGTCAGCATTCTGCGTGATCCGAACGCCTGGGATTATGCGCTGGTGCAGATGTGCAAGGCGCTTCGCCAGGCTGCGGCCCGCTAGGGTCAGAACCCGTTAATATGGCTGCAACAGGGGCTCCGCGTGCGGCCTAAATTCCATGGGCCACACCTGTCTGCTTTTGGCAACACTGAGGCGGTTCTGTTGCGTCAAGTCAGCTGCTTTTACAGTGACGTCTTGCCAGCCAGACGGCGAACCGTCAAAACGCCGTCATGTTGACGATTTCAAACCTTTCGCTGCGCATTGCCGGCCGCCTTCTGATCGACCAGGCATCGCTCTCCCTCCCCGCTGGCACCAAGGCGGGTATTGTCGGCCGCAATGGCACCGGCAAGACGACCCTTTTCCGCGCCATCACCGGAGACCTTGCCTCCGAGTCCGGCACGATCAGCCTGCCCAGGGGCATGCGCATCGGCCAGGTTGCGCAGGAAGCGCCGGGGACGGAAGAGCCGCTGATCGACATCGTTCTGCGTGCAGACACCGAACGCGAAGCGCTTCTGGCCGAGGCACAGACGGCAACCGACGCGCATCGCATCGCCGAGATCCAGACCCGGCTGACCGATATCGACGCCCACTCGGCGGAAGCGCGGGCAGCCGCGATCCTTTCCGGCCTGGGTTTCGACGCCGAAGCGCAGAAGCGCCCGGCCTCGTCGTTTTCCGGCGGCTGGCGCATGCGCGTGGCGCTGGCGGCGGTTCTTTTCACCCAGCCCGATCTTCTGTTGCTCGACGAACCGACCAACTATCTGGATCTGGAAGGCACGCTGTGGCTCGAGAACTATCTCTCGCGCTATCCGCATACCGTGCTCCTCATCAGCCATGATCGCGACCTGCTCAACCGGGCGGTCTCGTCCATCGTGCATCTGGAACACAAGAAGCTGACGTTCTGGCGCGGCGGCTACGACCAGTTCGCCAAGCAGTATGCCGAGAAGGCGGAGCTGCAGGAGAAGATGCGCGTCAAGCAGGACGCCCAGCGCAAGCACATGCAGGCCTTTGTCGACCGCTTCCGCTACAAGGCGTCGAAAGCGCGCCAGGCGCAGTCGCGCCTGAAGGCGCTGGAGCGCATGTCGCCCATGGCCGCCGTGCTGAACGAGACGGTGTTGCCCTTCCGTTTTCCCAATCCGGAGAAGGCCGTCGCCTCCCCGATCATCGCCCTTGATGGCGGAACGGTCGGCTACACGCCCGGCAAACCCGTTCTGCGCGGGCTCACGCTGCGCATCGACAATGATGACCGGATCGCGCTTCTCGGCTCCAACGGCAACGGCAAATCGACCTTCGCCAAACTGATCGCCGACCGGCTCACGCTCGAAAAGGGCACCAAGACCGTCGCGCCGGGGCTAAAGGTTTCGATCTTCGCGCAGCACCAGCTCGACGATCTGCGTCCCGATGAAGACGCCTATCAGCATCTGCGCCGGCTGATGCCGGATGCACCGGAGGCGAAGGTGCGGGCGCGGGTCGCGCAGTTCGGCCTGACGACGGAAAAGATGTCGACGCCGGCGCGCGATCTGTCGGGTGGCGAGAAGGCGCGGCTGCTGATGGGGCTGGCCACATTCGAGGCCCCGCACCTGCTCATCCTCGACGAACCGACCAACCATCTGGACATCGACAGCCGTGAAGCGCTGGTCGAGGCGCTCAACATGTTCGAGGGCGCGGTGATCCTCATCAGCCATGACCGGCACCTGATCGAGGCCACGGCCGACCGGCTGTGGATCGTCGGCGGCGGCACCGTATCGCCTTTCGACGGCGACATGGACGATTACCGCAGTCAGATGACCGGAGGCGCGAGCCGCAACCGGGAAAAGCGGGAAAGCGACAAGGCCTCCAAGGCCGACAAGCGCAAGGAGGCTGCGCGCAAGCGCGCCGCTCTCGAGCCCTTGTCCAAGGAGATCAAGGCGACCGAGGGACTGATCGACCGAACGCGCAAGCGGATCGAAGCCATTGAGGCGCGGCTTGCCGATACAAGCCTCTACGACAAGGAGCCGGAAAAGGTCTCTTCGCTCGCCAAGGAGCGTTCGGACCTTGCCGACATGCTTTCAAAGCATGAAGATCGCTGGCTGACGCTTTCCACCGAGTATGAGGAGGAAATGGCCTCGTGACGCGCGCGCTTACCATCGGCTTCGATGCGGATGACACGCTCTGGCAGAATGAGCGCTTCTTCCGCATGACCGAAGCGCGCTTCGCCGAACTGCTTGGCGACTTTGCCGATCCCGATCACCTGACGGAGCGGCTTCTCGATGCCGAGAAGCGCAATCTCGGAAAGTATGGTTTCGGCATCAAGGGCTTTACCCTGTCGATGATCGAAACCGCGATCGAGGTGACCGGGGGCCGTGTGCCGGCGGCGACCATTCAAAACATTCTCGACGCGGGGCGCGAGATGCTCGACCACCCGGTCGAGACCCTGCCCCATGCCCGCGAAGCGCTGGAGCGGCTTGTCGGTCGGCACCGGCTGGTGCTGATCACCAAGGGCGACCTCTTCGATCAGGAGCGCAAGCTGGCGGCTTCGGGTCTCGGCGACTGGTTCGACGCGGTCGAGATCGTCAGCGACAAATCACGCACGACCTATGAGCGGGTTTTCGCGGCCCATGGCGATGGCCCCGAACACGCGATGATGATCGGCAATTCGCTGAAGTCCGATGTGATTCCCGCCATTGAGGCCGGTTCGTGGGGTGTTTTCGTGCCGCATGACCTCACCTGGTCGCACGAGCATGCGGAAGCGCCGGAAGACGCGCCGCGCTTTCGCGAGATCGCGCATCTGGGCGAACTGGAAGAATTGCTCGCGGAGATCGGTTAGAGCGCCGTGCGTCCATTCGGGCGCACAAAGGGCACTCTAACCTCTTGAATCCACGCATCGTGCTTTCCGAAAATCGACCCCGATTTTCGGCCGATGCCTTAGCCCGGCTGAACATTCTGAAACGAAAAAAGGGCTGCGCAAGGCAGCCCTTTTCGTATTGGTTCGGCAAATGGACGGGAGGCCTCAGGCCTTCTTCTGCCAGCGCCGATCCGGCCCCTGCTGCCAGTAGGTCACGGCGTGGCCTGCCGATTTCAGCATCTTCCAGTGCTGGCGCGCGGCGTTGAGCTGGTCGGCATCATGGCCATCGAACATGAGAACCGCACGTTCATAACCATCCACCGCGCCCGGATCCGCGCCATCCACGAAAAAGCGGATCTGCGCATCGTTTGGGTTGGCCGACACATCGGTCAGAAGCACGGGCTGGTGTTCGGGATGCTCATCCCGATCCGTGCCATGGGCGAGAAAGGCCTCCTCGCGCCATGTCCAAAGCCAGTTGTCGAGCGCCTCGCAGCGCTCCCGGCTTCCGGTCTGGATGGCCACCCTCCATCCCCTCTCGAGGCTTTTCTCCACCAGAGGAGGCAGCGCCTCCTCCAGCGTCGATTCGGTGAGGTGATAGAAGAGAACGTCCATCGACCTATTCGTAGCTGTCGGCCACGAGGCGGTCGAGCAGACGTACGCCGTAGCCCGAGCCCCAGGAGCGGTTGATCTCGCTGAGCGGCGCGCCCATGGCGGTTCCGGCGATATCCAGATGCGCCCATGCGCCGTCCTTGACGAAACGCTGGAGGAACTGGGCGGCCGTGATCGAGCCGGCCATGCGGCCGGACGAGTTCTTCATGTCGGCATTCTTCGAATCGATCAGCTTGTCGTATTCCTCGCCGAGCGGCATGCGCCACACCTTCTCGCCCGTCGTCTCGCCGGCGGCGGAGAGACGTTCGGCCAGCGTGTCGTCATTGCTGAAGAGACCCGCGCGGTGATGACCGAGCGCCACCATGATCGCGCCCGTCAGCGTGGCGAGATCGATCATGAACTGCGGCTTGTAGCGGTCATTGCAGTACCAGAGCACATCAGCGAGCACGAGACGGCCTTCCGCGTCCGTGTTGATGACCTCGATGGTTTGACCGGACATGGAGGTGACGATGTCGCCGGGGCGCTGGGCATTGCCGTCGGGCATGTTTTCCACGAGGCCGATCATGCCGATGGCGTTGACCTTCGCCTTGCGGGCGGCCAGTGCATGCATGACGCCGACAACGGCAGCCGCACCGCCCATGTCGCCCTTCATCTCTTCCATACCGCCTGCCGGCTTGATGGAAATGCCGCCTGTGTCGAAGACGACGCCTTTGCCGATGAAGGCGACCGGCTTGTCCTTGGACTTGCCGCCGTTCCACTCGATGACCGCCAGACGCGGCGGACGCACGGAACCCTGCGCAACGCCGAGCAGCGAGCCCATGCCGAGCTTCTTCATCTCTTTTTCGGTGAGGATCTCGACCTTTGCGCCGAGCTTCTCGAGTTCCTTGGCCTTCGCTGCAAACTCGACCGGTCCCAGCACATTGGCGGGCTCATTGACGAGATCGCGGGCGACAAGAACGCCGTTCGCCACGGCCTCTGCCCGCACGAACGCCTTCTTGGCGGCGGACGGGTCAGCGCACTGAATGGTGATCTTGAGCTTCTTCGACGGCTTGTCATTGCCGTTGTCACGGCTCTTCGTCTTGTATTTGTCAAAACTGTAGGTGCGCAGCAGCATGCCGAGCGCGATATTGGCGGCATCCTCGGCGCTGACCTCGGCACCATCGAGATCGGCGACAACGCTGACAGCATCGGCAGACTTCGCGGCGGCAAGGGCGGCGCCCCCGATCTTCACCCAGCTTTCCTCGCCGAGTTCGTCCGTCTTGCCTGCGCCGATCGCGGTCAACCGGTCAAGCTGCGAGCCGGCCGGCGCCAGAACCTCAACGCTCTTTGCCAGTTTCCCGGAAAAGCCGGACACCTCGAAGGCGCGCGCCAGAACGCCTTCCGGATCGCAGGCCTTCGCATTGTCTCCCAGTCCGCCACCCTGCGAAGCCAGGACAATGGCGGTGCCCTTTTCGGGCATTGCGAACTTGGCGAAAGAGACGCTCGGTCTGTCGGTCATGATAATTCCCAGATTTGCGTGATTTCTCGTTTTGAGAGATGCCGGCGATCTTGGAGGTTTTATGAAGATTGGCAAGGGCTGTGCCGAGGCGCATTCTGTTTTTTCGCGCGCGCAATCATTGATTGCGGTGCGGCTATTGGGCAGTAAGCAATCTGTTAACTGCGTTTGTTTCGCTTTTTCTAACCAATCCCGCCCACTTTCACCCCTGTGACAAGAAATGGTGGGCCGCCCTTCAAAGCCGGCAGTTGAGCATTGTGCACGTGGAAGCGGGCCGTTAGGTTCGCGCGCGCCGGTTGAGGGCTGTTCCAACGAAACGGATTGCCGATTTCCATGCGGGTAATCGAACTTTACATCATGCGCCGTACCTTCGCGCTGTTCGCAGCCGCGTTGCTGTGGGTGCTCGCGCTGGTGTGGACCACCCAGGTCCTGAACCGCATCGACCTTGTGACCGATAGCGGCCAGTCGGCCGGCACGTTCTTCATGGTCGCCGCCCTTGTCCTGCCTGCCGTCATTCCCATCGTGATCCCCTTCGCGCTCGGCATTGCCGTGGCGCAGACGCTCGCCACCATGAATTCCGATTCGGAACTGGTGGTCATCAATGCGTCGGGCGCGCCGCGCGCCACCATCATCCGGCCGATCCTGATCATCGCCATCGGCGCCAGCGTTGCATCCTTCCTGATCAACAACACGGTTGAGCCCGCGTCCCGCCAGGCCTTTCGCACGCTGCTTGCCAATGCCCGCGCCGACCTGATCACCACGGTTCTTCAGGAAGGCAGCTTCCAGAAAGTGGATGACGGTCTCTTCGTTCAGGTCTCGGAACGCCTTCCCAACGGTCTTCTGGGCGGAATTTTCGTCGCCGATTCGCGCGAAGAGAACACCAAGCTCATTTATCATGCGCGCACAGGTGCTGCCGTTGAACGCGATGGTGGCTCCATTCTGGTCATGCAGGACGGCATGGTGCAGCGGCAGTCGGCGAATGGCGACGTCTCGACGATCCGCTTTGATTCCTACGCCTTCGACCTCTCGCAGTTTTCCAGCAGCGGCGGCGGTGAACCCACCCTGCACCCCAAGGACCGTTCCCTCGCCTTCCTCCTGAATCCCGACCCGGACGACCAGTTCTACAAGAAGTCGCCACAGATCTTCCGGGCGGAACTTCACATGCGCTTCTCCGAATGGCTCTACCCGCTGGTCTTCGCCATGATCGGACTGGCCGTGGCCGGCGATGCGCGCTCCTTCCGCGAAGCCAGGCTGCACCCGATGGTGACCACGATGGTGATCGCGCTGCTTGTGCGGTGGGTCGGGTTCTATTCGGGCACCGAGGCCGAAAGCTCGCGCGTTTTCTCCTTCGTGCTTTACGCCGCGCCACTTTTGATGATTGGCGTATGCGCGTTCTTCATCTTCACAAATCGTGTGATGGAACTGCCCACACACTGGGTTGAGAAGCTCAACGCACGCACACAGAAACTGACCGAGGCAATGACCCGCCTTCGCATCAAGCTGGCCAGCAAGCGCTCGCCCGAAGGAGGTCGCGGATGATCGGCCTGACACTTGGCGGCTATTTCTTCCGCCGCTACGCCTCGATTGCAGCCTGGAACTTTTTCGGCATCGGTCTTCTGATCTTCATCGTGACCTTTGCCGAGGTTTCGAGCCGCTCGGCGGGATTGCCGGGCTACACGCCTCAATGGGCCTTTTCGCTGGCCGCGCTGCAGACACCGATCATCCTTTTGCAGGCGATCCCCTTCATCGGTCTGATTGCGGCCATGGCCACGCTCATCAGTCTCAACCGCAAGTATGAGCTTGTGGTGGCGCGTGCGGCGGGCGTTTCAGCCTGGCAGTTCCTCACGCCCATCGCATTCGGCTCCTTCGTTTTCGGCGTGATCGCCGTTGCTGCGCTGAACCCGCTGGCAGCCAACGGCTTTGCCCAGGCGCAGCTTGTCGAGGCCGAGGTGCGCGGGGCAAAGAGCACAACCAATTCCGAAGCCGAACAGTGGCTCAAACAGCGTACGGGCAATGAGGAAACCATCATCGGTTCCACCTCTGTCCTCAGCGGCGGGCAGACCCTGATTCGCCCGACTTTCTTCCGAATCGATGCCGATGGACGCATCTATGAGCGACTCGACGCCGAACGCGCATTTCTGCGCGATGGTTTCTGGGAATTGCAGGACGTGTCACGTCGCCGCGGTACCGCTGCGGCAGAACGTATCGCAACGCTGCAGATCGAAACGAATCTCCAGCCAGAATTCGTTGGCGAGCAGCTTGCGCGCCCTGAAGCGACATCCATCTATGCACTGCCTGGAAAGATCGAAGTCGCGCGCTCCTTCGGGCTCAAGGCAAACGCCTTTGCCACGCATTTTCATTCACTTGTAGTATTACCCCTCCTGCTCGTCGCCATGACGCTGATTGCCGCTACGGTATCCATGAGATTTACGCGAATGGGACAGTCAGCAACGGTGATTCTGGGTGGAATCCTCGCCGGCTTTCTGCTTTATGTGGTTTCGGTCCTGGTCAAGGCGTTCGGTAGCGCCGGAGTTGTACCTCCGGTTGTAGCTGCCTGGACGCCTGTGGTCGTGGCGATGTTCTATGGGGTGACTTTCCTATTGTACAAGGAGGACGGTTAGTGGGGGTTTCGGCAAACAGAGCCGGCATGTCCGCACGGTTAGCGCATTTGATGGGCGCGACCGCGTTGGCGACCTTGTGCACCTATGCATTGCTTCCGCAGGGCACTGCCCTGGCGCAGACCGGCGGGCTGGACGTATCGGACCTTCCGCAAGACGCACAGATGCTGCTGACGGCGGACAATCTCATTTACGACAACGATCAGAGCACGATCACTGCCGCCGGCGGTGTGCAGATCGAGTATGCCGGAAACAATCTCGTTGCAGACCGGGTCGTCTATGACCGGGCAACGTCCCGCGTTGTTGCGCGCGGCCGTGTGCAGATCATTGAGAAAGACGGCAACAAGATTTACGCAGACGAGATCGACGTCACCGACGATTTCCGCGATGGCTTCGTCAATGCGCTGCGCGTCGAGACTGTCGACAAGACCTATTTCGCTGCCGAGAGCGCCGAACGCTCAGGCGGTCGGCTGACCACCTTCAACAATGGTGTCTACACCGCGTGCGAACCCTGCCGTGACAAACCCGGCAAACCGCCGATCTGGCAGATCAAGGCGCAGAAGATTATCTGGAACGGCGAATCCAAGACAGTTCGTTTTGAGCGTTCGCGATTCGAATTCTTCGGCATGCCGATTGCCTACCTCCCCTATCTCGAGGTGGCGGACCCGACGGTGAAGCGCAAAACGGGCTTCCTGATTCCGAGCGCTTCATACAATGACGAGCTCGGCTTCGGCGTCAGCGTTCCCTATTACCTCGCGCTCTCGCCTACGTATGACCTTACGGTAACAGGCACCTACTATACGAATCAGGGCTTCCTTGGCGAAGCCGAGTGGCGTCAGCGTTTCGACAACGGCCAGTACAGCGTCAAGATTGCCGGCATCAAGCAGCAGGACCCCGAGGCCTGGAGCCCGAACACGGTCAATGGCAGCGAAGACGGCCGCGGTATGATCGGCTCCAAGGGCCAGTTCCGCGTCAATCCGCGCTGGACCTTCGGCTGGGACGTGCTTGCGCAGACCGACAAGAACTTCTCGCGCACCTATGGCATCGACGGGTTCTCGGACACGGTTCAGACATCCCAGCTTTATCTGACCGGCCTTGATGACCGGAACTTCTTCGACCTGCGCGCCTACCATTTCGACGTTCAGGAAGACGTGTTGGACTCCTCCCCCAGTGCGCGTGACGATCAGCAGCCCTGGGTTCTGCCAACCTTCGATTATTCCTATACACCGGACATGTCGGTGGCTGGCGGCGAGCTAAATCTCGATATCAATGTTCAAAACATCTATCGGGATCAGCTGAGCCTCAACAAGGTCAACGGCATCAATCCGAACGACACGTCACGCATCGACGGTATGGATGGGCTTGCCAGCCGCATGACGGCCGAAGCCGAGTGGAAGCGCTCTTTCGTCACGTCGGGCGGTCTCGTCGTGACCCCGCTTCTGCAGGCCCGTGGCGACGCGATCTATACCGATTACGATGCCACCACGGTGAATGGCATCACCAGCTTCGAGCTGAATGGCACCCCGGTCGGCAGCGATATGCGCTCCTCCTACTATCGCTACATGGCGACGGCAGGTCTGGAAGCGCGCTGGCCGATCCTTTTCTCCACCACGAGCGCCAGCCACGTGCTGGAACCCGTGGCGCAGATCTTCGTCCGGCCCGACGCTCCCTATCAGGACAAGCTCGGCATTCCGAACGAAGATGCGCAGTCGCTCGTGTTCGACGCGACGACGCTGTTCGAGCGTGACAAGTTCTCCGGCTATGACCGCATTGAGGGTGGTACGCGCGCCAATGTCGGCATCCGCTACTCCGGCAGTTTCGCCAATGGCTGGACTGCTCAGGGCCTCTTCGGTCAGTCCTACCAGATTGCCGGCGCGAACCCCTATGCGGCTCCTGATCTGGTCAATGTCGGCGCCTATTCCGGCCTTGAGACGGATGTCTCCGACTTTGTCGGCATGATCGGTTTCGCCAGCCCGGGCGGCTTTGCATTCTCCGCCGGTGCACGGTTCGACGAGGAGACCTTCGACGTACGCCGTACCGACCTGAAGACCGCCGCCACCGTTGGCGCGGTAACCGGTTCGTTGCAGTACGCCTATATCGAGGCCCAGCCACTATACGGGTTTGAAACCGACCGACAGGAAGTGACGGGCGTCGCGAGGATCAAGTTCGACGAGAACTGGAGCGGTTTTGCTTCGGGCACTTACGACATCGAGAGCGAGACGGTCGTCAAGAACGACTACGGGTTCTCCTATGGCGATGAGTGCTTCATCTATTCGATGACCTATTCGCGCAGCGAAAACCGCGTGACCAAGGAAACCGACCATTCGTTCGGCTTCCGCGTGTCGCTGCGCACCATCGGCGATTTCGGCACCAGCAGCGGCGACTTCGGGTCAAGCTTCTGAGGCTGTGAGCCTTTGAACAGGCAGGCCGGGAGCTTCGCTTCCGGCCTCATTTGGACATGACCTCCCCTAAAGTCATGATTTTGCCCCAGGCTGGCGGATAAAACGGTCCAAGGGACTGTAGCTCCAGTGCATTTGCTGTTATCCCAGACGCAATTGCGGGGTGCAAAAGTGAGAAATGTGACGATGTTTAGCAATTGCAGGCGTATTGTGCGCGCGAGCGTGTTGACGTTGGCCGTGGCGACGGCAATGCCCATTCTCGGCGGTACCAGTGCCATGGCGACCGAAATTCGCTATGTGGTCAACAATCTTCCGGTGACCAGCTACGATATCGACCGGCGCGTCGCATTTCTGCGACTGCAGCGCGAGGGTGGCAATCTGCGCCAGAAAGCCACCGATCAGATGATCGAGCAGACGCTCAAGCTGCAGGAAATGCAGCGGCGCAACATCAACATCCCCAAAGAGATGGTGGATCAGGCCTATCAGCGCTTCGCCAGCGGAAACCGGATGACCACCAGCCAGTTGAACCAGGTGATGGCGCAGTCGGGCGTGACGGCAGCGCACTTCAAGGATTTCATCCGTTCGCAGATCGGCTGGAGCCGCGTCATGCAGGCGCGCAACAGCTCTTCCGGCGGCATGAGCGAGCAGGATGTTGTCGCCAAGATGCTTCAGCAGGGTGGCAACAAACCGAGCGCGACCGAATACATGCTTCAGCAGGTCATCTTCGTCGTTCCGTCTGCCGAGCGCTCGAAGTTACTTGGCAAGCGCCAGCGCGAGGCACAGGCGCTGCGTGGCCGCTTCCGGGGCTGCGATTCGACCCGTGAGTTCGCCAAGGGGCTGATCGACGTGACCGTGCGTGACCTTGGCCGTATTCTTGAACCGGAGCTGCCGGGCGACTGGAAAGACCAGATCAAGAAGACGTCTCCCGGAAACGCGACCGGCGTGCGCACGACAGAGCGCGGCGTCGAGTTCATCGGCGTTTGCAGCACGCGCGAAGTTTCCGACGACCGTGTCGCTCAGATGATGTTCCAGAGTGAAGGCTCGGGCGGCGAGGACATGGAAAAGGCCTCGCAGGAATATCTCGCCGAGCTGCGCAAGAACGCGCGCATCACCAAGCGCTGATTGTTCTTCATGAGCCCGGCCTTGCCGGGCTCATCTTTCTTCGACCCTAGATCCAACGAGGTGGCTCTTGCGCCCGCTCGCGCTCAGCATTGGCGATCCGTCCGGAATCGGCCCGGAGGTCATTCTTCAGGCCTGGCTTCGGCGCGACCAGGATAAGCTGTCGCCCTTCTATGTTCTCGGCGACCCTGCCCTTCTGGCCGCACGCGCGCGCCATCTGGGGCTCGACGTACCGCTGTGCGAGGCTGAGCCCGAGGCGGCAGCGAGCGCTTTTGACAATCGGCTGCCGGTCGCACCGCTCGAAAACCGTCTGACCGACAGCGCAGGCCAGCCCGAGACGGTGAATGCGGCGGGTGTCATCGAGGCCATATCACGCGCCGTGACGGACACGGTGGAAAGCCGTGCGGCGGCTGTGGTCACCGCGCCCATCGCCAAGAAGCCACTCTATGATGCAGGCTTTCGTTTTCCGGGCCACACGGAGTTTCTGGGCCATCTGGCAGAGGAGCTGACCGGAAGGCCGGCCACGCCTGTCATGATGCTTGCGGGCCCCGATCTGCGGACCGTTCCGGTGACCGTTCATCAGGCGCTGGCAGGGGTTCCTGAAACCCTGACACAGGCGCTCGTGGAAGAGGTCGCGCGGATCACAGATCGGGAGCTGCGCCAGCGCTTCGGCATAGCAGAACCGCGCCTTGCCATTGCCGGGCTCAACCCGCATGCCGGCGAAGGCGGGGCCATGGGCACGGAAGACCGTGACGTCATCGCGCCGGCGATCCACGCGCTTCAGGAAGACGGGATCAACGCATTCGGCCCCCTGCCCGCCGACACGATGTTTCACGCCCGCGCCCGCGCTGGCTATGACGCCGCACTTTGCATGTATCACGATCAGGCGCTGATCCCCGTGAAGACCATTGCCTTTGACGAGACGGTGAACGTCACGCTCGGCCTTCCCTTCATCCGCACATCGCCCGATCACGGCACGGCATTCGACATTGCCGGACGCGGCATCGCCCGGCCCGACAGCCTGATTGCGGCGATCAGGCTTGCGCGCCGGCTCTCAGACAATACGGACACCATAAAATGACGGCCGATGGCCTGCCACCACTCAGAGAGGTCATCGCCAGGCATGGCCTCGCCGCCAAGAAATCGCTCGGCCAGAACTTTCTTCTGGATCTGAACCTGACGGCCAAGGTCGCCCGGGCTGCGGGCGATCTGGAAGGCGCGACGGTGATCGAGGTCGGCCCCGGACCGGGCGGTCTGACGCGCGCCCTGCTGATGGCCGGCGCAGAACGCGTGATCGCCATCGAACGTGACGAGCGCTGTCTCGATGCGCTGGCGGAGATCGCCGCGAACTATCCGGGCCGGCTCGACGTGGTGAATGGCGACGCCATGGAAACGGACTTCGCAGCCCTCGCCCCGGAGGCGCACGGCAAGGTGCGGATTGTCGCCAACCTGCCCTACAATATCGGAACGGAGCTTCTCGTACGCTGGCTGACGCCCGACGCATGGCCGCCCTTCTACGCCTCGATGACGCTGATGTTCCAGCGCGAAGTGGCGCAGCGCATCGTCGCCGAACCCGGCGACAAGGCCTATGGTCGGCTTGGCGTTCTGGCCGGCTGGCGCACCGTCTCCAAGATCGCCTTTGACCTGCCTCCACAGGCCTTTACGCCCCCGCCGAAAGTGACGTCGTCCGTGGTGCATATCGTGCCGCGCGCCGAGCCGCTGGCGGTCGAGCCCAAAAGGCTGGCGAAGATCACGGAAGCAGCGTTTGGCCAACGCCGCAAGATGCTGCGCCAGAGCGTCAAATCGCTGGGTGGTGAAGCGCTTCTGGCGCGCGCAGGGATCGATGCGACGCGACGTGCGGAAACGCTCTCTGTGGCCGAATTCGTGGCGCTGGCCAACGCTTCCCAGACCAGTTCATCCTGACAGATTTTGCAGATGGTCGGGTAAGGCAGCCCGACCATGAAATGCAAATGAAGCTCAGTTGCCGTCTTCGCTGAGCAGGCCCGAAACGAAATCGAACAGGCCGGGGCGGCGGTCGCGCCGCAGGCGCTCTGCCTCTACGATGGAGCGCACCGACGAAAAGGCGTGATCGAGCTCTTCATTGATCACGACATAATCGTAATCCAGCCATTTCTCGATTTCCGTCCGCGCATTCTTCAGACGCGTCTGGATGATCTCGGGCGTATCCTCGGCGCGCCGCGTGAGACGGCCAAGCAGCTCCTTCATGCTGGGCGGCAGGATGAAGATGGAGACCACATCCCCGCGCATTTTCTCGCGCAGCTGCTCCGCGCCCTGCCAGTCGATGTCGAACAGCATGTCGCGCCCCTCGGTCAGCGCCTTTTCGACAGGCGCGCGGGGGGTACCGTAGAAATTGCCGTGAACCTCGGCCCACTCCAGCAATTCGTCATTGTCGCGCATGATCTCGAATTCGCGCTGCGTCTTGAAGTGGTAGTGCACCCCTTCAATTTCGCTGGCGCGGCGGGGGCGCGTGGTAACGCTTACCGAAAGTTCAAACCCCTTCACCTCGGCCAGAAGCGTGCGTGCGATGGTCGACTTGCCTGCACCCGAAGGTGAAGACAGGACGAGCATAAGGCCGCGGCGCGCGACTTCGGTCGAAACGGCAGGAGACGTCTGCGAGGACATGGTCTACTCCAGATTTTGGACCTGCTCGCGGAACTGATCGACGACGGCCTTTAATTCAAGGCCGATGGCCGTGACGGTTGTCGCGTTGGACTTTGAGCAAAGCGTGTTGGATTCGCGGTTGAACTCCTGACCGAGGAAGTCAAGCTTTCGACCTATGGGGCCGCCGGAGGCGATCAGAGCCCGGGCCGATGCGATATGTGCGCGCAAACGGTCGATCTCTTCACGGATATCCGCCTTGCCTGCAAGGATGGCGGCCTCGGCGTGGAGGCGGGCTTCATCGAAGCCGGTGGTCGCATCCATGAGGCGGGCGACCTGCTCGCTCAGACGCTGGCGTATGGCCTCGGGCGAGCGGGAGGAATCATTTTCGACCTGATCGGTCAGCGTCTCGATGCGCGCCACCTGGTCAAGCAGGATGCGTTCGAGCGCCGCGCCCTCATCCCGCCGCGCGCTCTCAAGGCTGACAAGCGCCTCATCGAAGGTCGAAAGAATGGCTTCATCGAGCGAGGCGCGAACCTCTTCATCCGCCACGGGATCGGCATAGTCGAGCACACCGCGCAAGCCCAGCAGCCCGTCTGCCGTTGCAGGAGCAGCGCCGAACTGCTCGTGCAGGCGACCGGCCAGCTCTGCGACCTCTTTCAGGAACTCTTCATCGACAACCGGGCGGCGCAGAGCGCCATTCTGCGTAAAATTCAGCGAAGCCTGCACATTGCCGCGCGAAAAGCGCTTCTGCAGACGCTGGCGCGCGCCCTGCTCGATCCGTTCAAAACCGGGAGGGAGGCGAAAGCGGGTTTCAAGGCTGCGCCCGTTTACCGATTTCAGCTCCCAGGCGATGCCACCGGCATCATGGTCGCGCGAAGCACGGGCAAAGCCCGTCATGCTTTGAAGCCTGCTCATGCGTCCCCCTCTTCGCGCGACGGTCCGGCTCAGTTGGAGCCGGCCTCGTCTTCCGTCTGGCGCTCGCGCTCCAGCTTGCGCCAGCGTGCGACGTTCTCATTGTGCTCTTTGAGCGTCTTGGCAAAGGCGTGGCCGCCCGTACCGTCCGCGACGAAGTAAAGTTCGTCGGTCTGCGACGGGTTTGCCACGGCCTCAAGCGCCGCACGGCCCGGATTGGCGATCGGTGTGGGCGGAAGCCCGTCGATCTGATAGGTGTTGTAAGGCGTCTTCTTGTCGATGTCGGACCGGTAGATCGGGCGATCGGCCGGTTTGCCCTGGCCGCCAAACAGACCATAGATGATGGTCGGGTCCGACTGCAGACGCATGCCCTTGTTCAGACGGTTGATGAAGACGGCTGCAACGCGCGGGCGCTCGTCGGCAATGCCGGTTTCCTTCTCCACGATGGAGGCCAGCGTTACGAACTCGTTCTTGTCCTTGACCGGAAGTCCCTCGTCGCGGCGCTCCCAGATGCTGTCGACCAGCTCGCGCTGATCCTCAAGGAGCTTCTCGACGACCGCCGTGCGGTCCATGCCGCGCGTAAAGCGCAGCGTGTCGGCTGCAAGACTGCCTTCCGGCGGCATCTCATCCGGCAGCTTGCCGGAGAGTTCCGGGGTATCCTGAATACGCTGGAACACCTCGACGACGGTCCGCCCTTCCGGGATGGTGAGCGAGTAAAGAACGCTCTTGCCGCTCTTCAGAAGCTCCATGACGTCATGCATCGAAGCGCGGGCGTCGATGGCGTACTCACCGGCCTTGAGCTCGGAATCGGCACCATAGGCGCGCACACCGATGGAGAAGATGCGCGCATCGCTGATCACGCCCTCGCGCTCGAGCAGGCTGGCGATCTGGTTCACACCCGTGTTCGGTTTGATGAGAACGGTCTCGGCCGTGCTTGACGGGCCGGGCTGATGGAATTCGCGCTTGCCGAAATAGAAGGCGAAGCCGGCCAGAACCACCAGAAAGACGATGGAAGAGAAGACGAAGTTGAAGAACACCACGAACTGGCTGCGCGCGCGCCTGGAGCGCTTCGGCGGCGGGGTTCCCGCCTCCGGTCGTAATGTCTGGCTGGCCGGTTTGAAAGTACGGCCGCGCTCTTCGTCTGGCTGGCGGCCATAGCCGCTGGAATTATCGCCGGAAGTCCCTGTCATGCTTCTTGGACCGCTCCCTTTCAGAACGGCGCCAATTGCCGCCGGTCCTGTCCTATTCTGTGTTCGCGTTATGAACGTTTACGCAAGTTTCGAAAATTGCGTCACCGGAGCTTGCCGCGCGCCATTTCGATTCGTGTCTGAACAGAATGAATTGCGAAAATGGCAAAACTGCAAGCCCGCTATCGGAAACGTTCAGGCCTCATAACGCTTGAATACGAGAGACGCGTTGGTGCCGCCAAAGCCAAAGGAGTTGGAGAGCGCTACGTCAACCTGACGTTCGCGCGGCTTGTTGGGCACCAGATCGATGGCCGTTTCAACCTGTGGATTGTCCAGATTGATGGTCGGCGGCACGATGTTGTCGCGAATGGCCAGAACCGAGAAGATCGCTTCTGCTGCACCCGCGGCACCAAGCAGATGGCCGATGGCCGACTTGGTGGACGACATCGAAACATTGCCTGCGGCATCGCCCATGAGGCGCTCCACGGCTCCAAGCTCGATGGTGTCCGCCATGGTCGAAGTGCCATGTGCGTTGATGTAGTCCAGATCGGCAGGTGTCATGCCGGCGCGCTTCAACGCTGCCTTCATGCAGCGATAGGCACCGTCGCCATCTTCCGCCGGCGCCGTTATGTGATAGGCGTCGCCCGTCAGGCCATAGCCAACCACTTCGGCGTAAATCTTGGCGCCACGCGCCTTTGCATGCTCCAGCTCTTCCAGCACGAGCACGCCTGCACCCTCGCCCATGACGAAACCATCGCGGTCGCGGTCATAGGGCCTGGAAGCGATTTCCGGCGTATCGTTGAAGCTGGTGGAGAGAGCCTTGCATGCGGAGAAGCCGGCGATCGACAGACGGGTGATCGGTGCTTCAGCACCACCCGCAAGCATGACGTCGGCGTCACCAAGCATGATGAGGCGCGCGGCATCGCCAATGGCGTGCGCGCCGGTGGAGCAAGCGGTCACGACCGCATGGTTCGGCCCCTTCAATCCGTGTCGAATGGACACCTGGCCGGACACCATGTTGATGATGTTGCCGGGGATGAAGAAGGGGCTGATGCGGCGCGGACCGCGCTGCTCCAGCGTCAAGGCGTTTTCAGCAATGCCTTCGATGCCGCCGATACCCGAACCGATCAGAACGCCGGTGGCGTATCTGTCGTCTTCGGTTTCCGGCTTCCAGCCGGAATCTTCCAGCGCCTGGTCTGCCGCAGCAATGCCGTAGGTGATGAACTCACCGATCTTGCGCTGCTCGCGGGGTTCCAGAAAGGCGTCGGGGTTGAACGCCCCTTCGCCTTCGCGCGGGATCGTATTGGCGATCTTGCACGGCAGATCATCGACCTCAAAACTGTCGATGCGGCTGGCCGCACTCTTGCCCGAAAGCAGGCTCTTCCACCCATGATCAACACCGAGGCCGAACGGTGAAAGAAGCCCCATACCGGTGACGACAACACGTCTCATATGCTGAATATCCGCCTTGACTACGTTTTTGTAGCGATAACGCCGGAGGCGTTAGGCGGTCGCCTTGTCGATGTACTTCACGGCGTCGCCGACGGTGAGGATCGTCTCGGCAGCGTCGTCCGGGATTTCAACGCCGAACTCTTCTTCAAAGGCCATGACCAGCTCGACGGTGTCGAGGCTGTCTGCGCCAAGATCATCAATGAAGCTTGCGCCTTCGTTCACCTTGTCGCCTTCGACGCCCAGATGCTCGACAACGATTTTCTTAACGCGTTCTGCAGTATCGCTCATGAGAGAACCCTCGACTTTCTGAATTTCCGATCTTCGTTAGCCGCACGATTGCCGCTAATCAAGCTAAATGACGACTAACCCGCTGACATGGCCAGCGCGAAGCCTTCGTTATTCCGTCCTCGATACACGGGTTACGCGCGGCTCGTGGAACGGCTTTCGGCGGGCGCATATCACGATTTAACTGCGCGAGCCAAGCGTTAATCACCCGACATCCACTTTGGACGAGCCCCCGGACGCGATCCATCCCGTGCCCACCATGCCTTGTGCGAGAACCGCCATCGGACAGGCGCTGAACCGCTTTCCTCACCTTGCTTTGCGGCTGCTTCGACGGTTTCCGGCTGTGCGCCCAGAAACGAGGCGAGCCGGGCCGCCTGATGATTTTCAGCAGTGGTGTCGCCGAATATTTCCACCAGGCCGAGCTCTGAGAAGCCGAAATCGAGCAATGCGCATGCGATCTCGGCAGCGCTGCCATAACGTCCCCAGAGGTCGGGAGAGAGTTCGATTCCGAGTTCGCCACTGTCCTGTGGACAATTCGCCGCGCGCAGCCCCGCACAGCCGACAAGGCGGCCGGTTTTACGACAGATCACTGCAAACTGGTGGTTTTTGCGCGGATTCTCCGCTGCCCACTGGCGAAAGAGCGCAACAAGCTCTGCCGGATCGCCTGCGGCCTGTCCGGCCCTGCGGCGTGCGGAAACGAAACGCGGATCCGCCTGATAGGCCGCAAGCGCGGCCACATCGGCGGGCTCGAAATCCCGCAGAACAAAGCGTTTTGTCTCGAGCCCGCTCATCGTGTCGACCGGTGTGAACCGATCAGATCATTGCCATGCCGCCATTCACGTGCACGGTCTGGCCGGTCACGTAGGAAGCCTCGTTGGATGCGAGATAGGCGACAGCCGATGCGACTTCCGCACCATTGCCCATGCGCTTCATCGGAATGGCGCCCATGATGGCGTCACGCTGCTTGTCGTTGAGCTTGTCGGTCATGGCCGATTCGATGAAGCCCGGAGCAACGCAGTTGACCGTGATCGAGCGGCTGGCGATTTCCTGCGCCAGCGACTTGGAAAAGCCGATCAGGCCCGCCTTGGAGGCGCAGTAATTCGCCTGGCCGGGATTGCCGGTGACGCCCACCACGGAGGTGATGTTGATGATGCGGCCGAATCGGCGGCGCATCATCGGGTGCGTCAGCTCGCGGGTCAGACGGAAAACCGAGCCGAGATTGATCTCGAGGACCGAATCCCAGTCTTCGTCGCTCATGCGCACGAACAGGCCGTCGCGGGTGATGCCCGCATTGTTGACCAGAATGTCGACGCCTTCGAGTTCAGATTCCGCCTTCTCGGCCAACTGCTTGACTTCACTGCGATCCGACAGGTTCGCCGGCAGAAGCTTTACGCGGTCGCCCAGATCGGCGGCGAGCGCCTCGAGCTTCTCGACGCGCGTGCCATGCAGGCCGACAATGGCGCCCTGCGCATGCAGAATGCGCGCAATCGCCTCGCCAATGCCGCCGGTGGCGCCCGTCACCAGTGCCTTGCGGCCGCTCAGATCAAACATGACGTTGTCCTTTTCAGTCACCTGATTCATTGTTTGGGCACGATTGCCCATCGTGGCGCTGCAGCTCAGACGAGCGCAGCCATTGCCGTTTCGATATCGGCCGGCGTGTTAACCGGAACCGCCTTGAGATCGCGGTTGATGCGGCGCGCCAGCCCCGACAGGACCTTGCCCGAACCGATCTCGTAAAGCGTGTCGACGCCATTCTCGCCGAACCAGCCAACCGTTTCGCGCCAGCGCACGCGGCCCGTCACCTGCTCGACCAGCCGCTCGGCAATCTCTTCGGGATCGCTCAGCGACGACACCGTGACATTGGCCACGACGGGCACGACCGGCGCGTTTTTCTTCACATCGGCCAGTGCTTCGCGCATGGCGTCTGCGGCCGGCTTCATGAGCGCGGAGTGGAACGGCGCGGACACCGGCAGCATGATCGCGCGCTTCGCGCCCTTCTCCGTGGCAAACGCCGCTGCCTGCTCAACAGCCGCCTTTGCGCCGGAAATCACCAGCTGTCCGCCGCCATTGTCATTGGCGATCTGGCATACGCCGCTCCCGGCGGCCGCCTTGCAGATCTCTTCGACGTCTGCCGCCTCAAGGCCGATGATCGCCGCCATCGCACCCTCGCCAACCGGAACAGCTGCCTGCATGGCGTTGCCGCGAATGCGCAGGAGGCGCGCCGTATCGGCCAGCGAGAACATGCCGGCAGCGCAGAGCGCGGAATATTCGCCGAGCGAATGACCGGCCACGCAGGACACCTTGTCCTTCAGCGACAGACCACCCTTTTCCATGACACGCATTGCGGCAATGGAAACCGCCATCAGCGCCGGCTGCGCATTGGCCGTGAGCGTCAGCTCATCCTCGGGGCCTTCCCACATGATGCTGGAAAGCTTCTGCTCCAGCGCGTCGTCGACCTCGTGGAACACATCCCGTGCTTCCGGAAACGCATCCGCCAGATCGCGTCCCATGCCGACAGCCTGGCTGCCCTGTCCCGGAAAGGTGAAAGCGATGCCCATCGCCAAATCTCCAAAATAACATCGTTATCGGGCGCATCTGGTGACGCAACACAACTGGCGCGTCAAGCTTTTTGGGCATTTCGGGTCCTGCTCCTGCCCTGACATGAAAACTCCACAATTGAGGAGAGTAGTTGCCGGGCTCCGCCCCAATTCCGGTGGCGTGCAGGGGTATTTTCAGACATGTCTTTTGAAACTGAACAGCCGCAGGTGAAGGTGTCGGCGCGCAAGGTCACACTTCTCCAGATGCTTGGCTTTGTTTCGGTGACGCTTTTTGTGTCCACCGAAGTGGCCGTGGCATCAGCTGCGGGCGTGTGGGGACTTTCCGGTCTTCTGCACCTCAACTCGGTCGGAGAAATCGTGCTTGCAGTGATCGTCGGCCTGCCGGCGCTTTATGCAATGGTGCGCTGCGGAAAGCTCGCCTTCGAGGCGGAGACGGACCCGGAAAACAATTAGGTCTGTCCCGAGGAGCGTTCGCCCCTCACCTTTCCATCCGGACGATGTCAGGGTTTGTCAGCGGGCATGGCGGTCCGCTGGCATGATGACGGCTTATTGCCTATATCTGCGCGGCTCCCCTTTTCCGATCTCACGGACGCGCTTCCATGACGACAGCCCTTTCCATAAAGAATCTATCCAAGACCTATAAAGGCGGCGTCACCGCGCTCAAATCGGTCGATCTCGACATCGAACGCGGTGAAATCCTCGCCCTGCTCGGCCCCAATGGCGCCGGCAAGACGACGATGATCTCCATCATCTGCGGGCTTGTGCGCCCTTCCACCGGCACGGTGACGGTGGAAGGCAATGACATTGTCAGCCAGTACCGCGAGGCGCGAAAGCTGATCGGCCTCGTGCCGCAGGAACTGCACACCGAAACCTTCGAGACGGTCTGGGCCACGGTGAGCTACAGCCGCGGCCTGTTCGGCAAGAAGCCGAACCCGGCTCTGGTCGAGCAGATTTTGCGCGACCTCTCGCTCTACGAAAAGAAAGACAGCCAGATCATCGCGCTTTCAGGCGGCATGAAGCGGCGTGTCATGATCGCCAAGGCTCTGGCCCATGAGCCGCGCATCCTCTTTCTGGACGAGCCGACCGCCGGCGTCGACGTGGAGCTGCGCAAGGATATGTGGCGGCTGGTCAAGCGCCTGCGCGACACGGGCGTCACCATCATTCTGACCACGCATTACATCGAGGAGGCGGAAGAAATCGCCGACCGGGTGGGCGTCATCCGGAAGGGTGAGCTTCTTCTGGTCGAGGACAAGGCCGAACTGATGCGCAAGCTCGGCCAGAAGCAACTGACGCTCGACCTGCAAAAGCCGCTCGAGAGCCTGCCCGAGACGCTCTCCCATTTTGATCTGAAGCTGACCGACGACGGCCAGCAGATCATCTATTCCTATGACACGCAGGCAAACCGGACAGGCATCGCCACGCTTCTCTCGGCGCTTGGCGAGGCCGACATCATCGTCAAGGATCTCGATACACAGCAGCGCTCGCTTGAAGACATCTTCGTGAGCCTGGTGGTGGAGGAAAAGCAGTGAACTTCGAAGCCGTCAAATCCATCTATCTCTTCGAGATGGCGCGCATGAAGCGCACGCTCCTGCAAAGCGTGATCTCGCCGGTGCTCTCCACCTCTCTCTATTTCATCGTCTTCGGCGCGGCCATCGGCTCGCGCATCGAGGAGATCGACGGCGTGCAGTATGGCGCGTTCATCGTGCCGGGCCTGATGATGCTCACACTGTTGCAGAACTCGATCTCCAACGCATCCTTCGGCATCTATTTCCCAAAATTCATCGGCACGATCTATGAGGTTCTGTCGGCGCCGATTTCGTTCTTCGAGATCGTCCTCGGCTATGTGGGGGCTGCGGCCACCAAATCGATCATTCTGGGCCTGATCATTCTGGCCACGGCGCATCTCTTCGTGCCCATCGAGATCAGGCACCCCTTCTGGATGCTCTTCTTTCTGGTGATGACGGCGGTGACCTTCAGCCTGTTCGGCTTCATCATCGGCATCTGGGCCGACAATTTCGAGAAACTGCAGCTCATTCCGCTGCTGGTGATCACGCCGCTCGTGTTTCTGGGCGGCTCGTTCTACTCGATCCAGATGCTGCCGGAATTCTGGCAGAAGGTGACGCTCGCCAACCCTGTTCTCTATCTCATCAGCGGCTTCCGCTGGAGCTTCTACGAGACCTCGGATGTGGGAATCGGCGTGAGCATCGGCATGATCTCGTTCTTCCTGGTTCTGTGCCTCGGCGCGATCTGGTGGATCTTCAGAACCGGCTACCGCCTGAAGACGTGAAGGCAAGAACGGGTCGAAGCGGCCGCTCACTTGGAAAGACAAAGCGTCTGTGCGATGGTTATGTCGGGCACCCGGTCTGCCAGCCGCTTCTGGATCTGTGCGATCCGGCCAGTCTGGACCTCGATTTCTGGTATGTGCTCGCCTGAGGCAATCGCCTTGCATCTTTGCCCAGAACCTGTATAAGCGCGCGGTCTGCCGGTTTCAGCTGGGGGCTGAACGGAGGGCCGTGCGCCTGTGCGTGCGTTGTGAAGGCAAGTCCTTCCGCCTCCCGTGTCTCCGCTCTCGACCGTCTCGTCCAAGCGCCTTTCTTCGTCGGGCTTGCCCGCAAAGAGGTGTCGCTGAGGCTTTAGCCGCTGGGATCCGGTGTGACACAAAAGGAAGAAAGGCAAGACAATGGCACTTTACGAACACGTGTTCCTTGCCCGGCAGGATCTCTCGCCGCAGCAGGTTGACGCTCTTGTAGAACAGTTCAAGGGCATCATCGAGGCTGGTGGCGGCTCCGTCGGCCGGGTCGAGAACTGGGGACAGAAGTCCCTCGCCTACCGGATCAAGAAGAACCGCAAGGCTTATTTCACGCTCATGGACATCGACTCCCCGGCCGCAGCCGTGAAGGAAGTCGAGCGCCAGATGGGTCTGTCGGAAGACATCCTCCGCTTCATGACCGTTCGCGTCGAAGCACACGAGGAAGGCCCGTCCGCAATGATGCAGCGCCGTGATGACCGTGGCCCGCGTCGTGACGACCGTGGCCCGCGCGGCCCGCGCCGTGACGACCGTGGTCCCCGTCGCGAGTTTGACCGCGACAACAAGAAGGAAGGCTCCGAATAATGGTCGATATCAACCAGATCCCGACGCGGCGCCCGTTCCATCGTCGTCGCAAGACCTGCCCGTTCTCCGGCGCCAACGCTCCGAAGATCGATTACAAGGACGTAAAGCTCCTGCAGCGCTACATTTCCGAGCGCGGCAAGATCGTCCCCTCCCGCATCACCGCGGTGAGCCAGAAGAAGCAGCGCGAGCTGGCCAAGGCCATCAAGCGCGCTCGTTTCCTGGGCCTTCTCCCCTACGTGGTGAAGTAAGTTTCGGCGCGGGCGGTTTATCCGCCCGCCCACTCTCCGCGGCGGGCGCGGAAGAGTTCTTTCAAATCCCGAGTTGGGGCCTTTGCCCCTAACTGCCACCGGCAGGACAGCGACCCAGATGCCGCACAGACCGGCATTTTCCGTTTCTGACCTGCCCTGATTTGTTTTCCGGCTTCAAAAGCCGATGAAGAAGGACAGAAACGATGGACGTCATTCTCCTTGAACGCATTGCCAAGCTCGGCCAGATGGGCGACGAGGTAAAGGTCAAAGACGGTTACGCACGCAACTTCCTGCTGCCGCGCGGCAAGGCTCTTCGCGCCAACGCTGCCAACCGCAAGAAGTTCGAAGGTCAGCGCGTTGAGCTCGAAGCCCGCAACCTTGAGCAGAAGAAGGAAGCCGAAAGCGTTGCAGAGCAGCTCGACGGCAAGTCCTTCGTGGTTGTGCGCTCCGCAGCCGAGACCGGTCAGCTTTACGGTTCTGTTGCAGCCCGCGACATCGTCGAGTTCCTGGCCGAAGAAGGCTTCAAGATCGGCCGCAGCCAGGTTGAGCTCAACCACCCGATCAAGACGATCGGTCTGGTCAACGTCGCCATCGCCCTGCATGCAGAGGTCGAGGCAACCGTGACGCTGAACATCGCTCGCTCGAGCGACGAGGCAGAGCGCCAGGCACGCGGCGAGACGCTCGATTCCGCTGAAGCCATCTACGGCGACGACATCAACGACACCGCGCGCCCGGACGAGTTCTTCGATCCGGAAGCCGAGTACGATGATGAAGCTTCGGAAGCCGGCGCAGAAGCAGCCGAAGGCGACGAAGAAGAGAACTCGTAAGTCAACGCGCCTCATCGGTTTGAAGCCGGGCGGAAACGCCCGGCTTTTTTATTGCCTGAAAGCGGTGATGGACTGCTTGCCGGTTTCAGAGCGCCTGTTTCGCAGCGAATGCTGCGGGATCAGTCGGCTTCGTCTCAATCGAATGCTTCATGTCAACAGACGGCAGGAATAATCAACTGGCTAAAGACAGGATGAGGTCTGGCCCTTTTCAATCCTCATAAAATTGTTTCATAATCACACCCTCCCGAGACTTTTGGGGGTGTTGCGATGAACTGGTTGCTTGAGAAATTCGTTTTTCGCCTGGTCCGCAAAGGCACGCTTTCAATAACCGACGCGGCCGGCAAAACGCATGTCTTCGGTGACGGGACAGGTAATCCCGTCCATATCGTTATTCGCACAGCGGCGGCAGAGCGCGCCATGGCGCTCGACCCCATGCTTGCCGTGCCGGAGCGATACATGGAAGGCGACGTGGATATCGTCGAAGGCGATATCCTGACCTTTCTGCAAATAGTCTACACCAATATGGATGAGACGCAGACCCAGCCTTTTCTGCTCAGGCTGGGCGAGATGCTTCGCTACCCGTTGCGGCGTCTTCATCAACTCAACACACAGGCGCGCTCCAGGCGCAATGTGCGGCGGCATTACGATCTTTCCGAAGAGCTCTACCGCCTCTTCCTCGATGAGGACATGCAGTATTCCTGCGCCTATTTCGAGACGCCGGAGGTTTCTCTGGAAGAGGCGCAACGCGCCAAGAAGCGCCACATCATGGCGAAGCTCGCGCTACAGCCCGGCCACCGGGTGCTGGACATAGGGTCCGGCTGGGGCGGTCTCGGTCTCGACATTGCCCGCCAGTTCGACGCGCAACTCCTTGGCGTGACGCTTTCAGAAGAACAGCACCGGGTTTCGAGCGCGCGCGCACAAGAAGCGGGGCTTTCAGACAAGGCCCGGTTCGAGATCGTCGATTATCGCTCGCTGACGGGTCCGTTCGACCGGATTGTCTCGGTCGGCATGTTCGAACATGTGGGCATCAACCATTACCGCACTTATTTCGACCAGTGCGCGCGGCTTCTGGCCGATGATGGCGTGATGCTTCTGCACACGATTGGCCGCTCGACCGGCCCTTCGATCACCAATGCCTTCATCCGCAAATACATCTTCCCGGGCGGCTACATTCCCGCCCTTTCGGAAATGCTCCCCCCGATCGAGAAGTCGGGGCTGATCGTGACCGATGTGGAGATCCTGCGCATTCACTATGCGGATACGCTGAAACACTGGCAGGAGCGTTTTCAGAAGAACCGCGCCAGGGCGGTGGAGATTTATGACGAGCGCTTCGCGCGCATGTGGGAATTCTATCTGGCAGGCTCCGAGGCCTCATTCCGCTGGCAGGAAATGGTGGTGTTCCAGATCCAGCTGACCAAGAGGCGGGAAACGCTGCCGGTGACCCGCGACTATATCGGAGAGACGGAGAAGCGGCTCGCGAACCCCAACGGCAAGCGGCCCGGAAAATTCAAGCAGGCAGCGGAGTAAAAAGCGCCTCTCCCGTCCCAAAGATAGATGCGTGGCTGTCAAGCGAATCATCTAATATGGATGGCATTTCTGGACGCTGTGGTTTTCATGTCGCGGCTGGCGGTGGATAGCGGGATTTGCAGGCTGGAACAGCCTTCAAGGTCTTATCCTCAGAGCCTGCAGCGTCTAGGACATATGATTGGGGTGGTCTGGACGTTTCGCATTGCGTCTGTCCGGGCCAAGTGACACTGAAACACCGGAAGAGCTCAGATGGCAGAGGCGGCAGTCCGCAAGCTCGAAACAGCGGAAACAAAGCTTTATCGCGAAGCACCGAACAACATTGAGGCAGAGCAGGCATTGCTGGGCGCAATCCTGGTCAACAATGATGCCCTTTACCGTGTCTCGGACTTTCTGAAAGCGGAGCATTTCTATGAGCCGCTTCACCGCAACATCTTCGAGGTCGCCGGCGATCTGATCCGCATGGGCAAGACGGCCAACCCCGTCACCATCAAGACGTTTCTCCCTGCCGAGGAGAAGGTCGGCGAGCTGACCGTGGCGCAGTATCTTGCGCGTCTGGCGGCCGAAGCCGTGACGATCATCAACGCTTCCGACTATGGTCGCGCCATCTACGATCTGGCGGTCCGGCGTTCGCTGATCACGGTCGGCGAAGACATGGTCAACATCGCCTATGACGCGCCGGTGGACATGGCGCCCAACAAGCAGATCGAGGACGCCGAGCGACGCCTCTTCGAACTGGCCGAGACCGGCCGCTACGATGGCGGCTTCGAGAGCTTCGGCGATGCGACCAAGACCGCCGTGGACATGGCCAACGCTGCCTTCATGCGTGACGGCCACCTTTCGGGCATTTCGACGGGCCTGCGCGACCTTGACGGTCGCATGGGCGGACTGCAGCCCTCTGACCTTATTATCCTCGCCGGACGTCCTGCCATGGGTAAGACGTCGCTTGTGACCAACATCGCCTTCAACATTGCTGCGGCCTATGAGCCAGAGCAGCAGGCCGATGGCTCCTTTGCGGCTGCCAATGGCGGCGTGGTCGGCTTCTTCTCGCTCGAAATGTCGTCCGAACAGCTCGCCACGCGTATCATTTCCGAGCAGACCGAAATCCCCTCCTCCAAGATCCGCCGCGGTGAGATCACCGAGACCGATTTCGAGAAGCTTGTGGCCTGCGCCCAGACGATGCAGAAGATCCCGCTCTTCATCGACCAGACGGGTGGTATTTCCATCGCCCAGCTTGCTGCCCGTGCGCGCCGTCTGAAGCGCCAGCGCGGCCTCGACATCATCATCATCGACTATGTGCAGCTGATGCAGGGTTCTTCCAAGAACTCGCAGAACCGCGTGCAGGAAATCACCGAAATCACCACCGGCCTGAAGGCGCTGGCCAAGGAGCTTTCGACGCCGATCATCGCACTGTCACAGCTCTCCCGTCAGGTGGAAGCGCGTGACGACAAGCGCCCGCAGCTCGCCGACCTTCGTGAATCGGGCTCGATCGAGCAGGACGCCGACGTGGTTCTGTTCGTTTATCGTGACGAGTACTATCTGAAGAACAAGGAGCCGAAGCCCGGCACCGAAGAGTACATGCAGTGGGAAGCCGAGATGAACGAGGTGCGCGGCAAGGCCGAGGTCATCATCGCCAAGCAGCGTCACGGTCCGACAGGCACGGTTCAGCTCGCGTTCCACGGCGAATTCACCCGCTTCTCCGATCTTGCCGAAGAAGATCGGATGCCCGAACGTTTTGAGTAGCAAAGACATGACTTCAATCGATCCGCAGATGCGCGGCGCAGACCCCCGCGTTGCCGGTGGCCGCCTGACAGTCGACCTGGATGCACTGGTCGCCAATTACCGGCAGATGGCCGAACGCTCGACCCCGGCGGAAGCAGCCGCCGTGGTGAAGGCCGACGCCTATGGGCTGGGCGCAGGTCCGGTGGTCGCGGCGCTGGTCGCCGAGGGCTGCCGAAAGTTCTTCGTCGCCCTGCCCGAAGAGGGGCTTGCCGTGCGGGGTGCCGCGCCCGATGCCGAGATCTATGTCTTCAACGGCCTGTTCAGCCCCGAGGCAGCTTCCTTCTACCGCGAAGGGCGTCTCATCCCGGTGCTCAACTCGCAGACGGATCTGGCGATCTGGGAAGCCCATGGCTGGGACGATGGCGACACGCCACGCCCCTGTGCGCTGCATGTGGAGACGGGCATGAACCGGCTCGGCCTGACGCCGGAGCGAACCCGCATTCTGGCGCAGGAGAACGCCCTGACCGGCGCGCTGACGCCGCGGCTGATCCTCAGCCACCTGGCCTGCGCCGACACGCCGGACCATCCGATGAACCGGAAACAACTGGAATCATTTCAGGCACTTTGCGCACTTTTCCCAGATGCAGAATCAAGTCTGGCGAACTCCGCCGGCATCTTTCTGGGCGGTGAGTTCCTGTGCGATGTAACGCGCCCGGGCGTGTCGCTTTACGGTAGCAATCCCGTAAACAATACGGAAAATCCGATGCAGCCCGTGGCCACGGTTCAGGCGCGCATTGCGCAACTGCGTCAGGTGCCCGCCGGCGGCACGGTCAGTTACGGTGCGACACCTGTAACCCGCGACACGCTTCTGGCGGTCACCGCAACCGGCTATGCCGATGGCTACCACCGCTCCGGCTCCGGTGCGGGCGTGCCGCTGCGCAACGCGGTGCCTCAGGGCGCATGCGGCTTTGTGGATGGCGAGCGCGTGCCGGTGATCGGCCGCATCACCATGGACCTCACCCTGTTCGACGTGACCGATCTCGGTCCCGATGCGTTGCAGGTGGGCGACTTCATCGAGCTCATCGGCCACAACATGCCCGTCGACGACGTGGCAATGGCATGCGGCACGATTTCCTATGAGCTGCTGACCTCGCTCGGCCGCCGCTATGAGCGGCATTACGTGCACGGCGGGGACCGTATCTGATGGCCCGCGCACGCGTCCAGTTCATCTGCCAGAACTGCGGCACGGTGCATGCGCGCTGGGCCGGCAAATGCGACGGATGCGGCGCGTGGAACACGCTGGTCGAGGAAGGCACGTCGAGCGGCATCGGCTCCGGCCCGCAGGCCGCCTCGCGCAAGGCCCGCAAGGGACGCGCCGTGGCGCTCACCACGCTTTCCGGCGACATCGAGGATGCACCGCGCATCACCACCGGCATCGGTGAGCTTGACCGGGTGACCGGCGGCGGCTTCGTGCGCGGCTCGGCGCTGCTGGTCGGCGGCGATCCGGGCATCGGCAAATCCACCCTTCTGACACAGGCAGCAGCCGCCCTCGCCGAGCGCGGCCACCGCATCGTCTACGTATCGGGCGAAGAAGCGGTGGCGCAGATCCGCCTGCGCGCGCAGCGTCTCCATGTGGCGCAGCAGCCCGTGGAACTGGCCGCCGAGACCAATGTGGAAGACATTCTGGCGACCATCGAGGACGGAAAACGGCCCGATCTCGTCATTCTGGACTCGATCCAGACCCTGTGGACCGACATGGCCGATTCAGCCCCCGGCACCGTGACACAGGTGCGCGCCTCGGCGCAGGCCATGATCCGCTATGCTAAATCCACCGGCGCAGCTGTCGTGCTCGTCGGGCACGTGACCAAGGAAGGCCAGATCGCCGGCCCCCGCGTGGTGGAGCACATGGTGGATGGCGTTCTCTATTTCGAGGGTGAAGGCGGCCATCACTACCGCATCCTGCGCACGGTGAAGAACCGTTTCGGCCCGACCGACGAAATCGGCGTGTTCGAGATGGGCGACAAGGGGCTGCGCGAAGTCTCCAACCCGTCCGAACTCTTTCTGGGCGAGCGCAGCGCGGCCGCTCCGGGCGCTGCCGTCTTCGCCGGGATGGAGGGCACGCGACCGGTTCTTGTGGAAATCCAGGCGCTTGTCGCCCCCTCGCCGCTCGGCACGCCGCGCCGCGCAGTGGTGGGATGGGATTCCGCCAGACTTTCCATGGTCTTGGCCGTTCTCGAGGCGCATTGCGGGGTGCGCTTTGCAACCCATGATGTCTATCTGAATGTGGCCGGTGGCTACCGGATTTCGGAGCCGGCGGCCGATCTGGCGGTGGCTGCGGCACTTGTCTCCTCCCTCACCGGGCTTGCCCTGCCAGCCGATTGCGTCTATTTCGGCGAAATCAGCCTTTCGGGCGCTGTCAGACCCGTTGCGCATGCAGCGAGCCGTCTCAAGGAAGCCGAAAAGCTCGGTTTCGCCCAAGCGGTCATGCCGCCGGGCAACGAGGACGGATCGGGTGCCATCGCAGCACGGTCGGCGCGGCCCGAAGCGCTTGCCGAACTGGTTGCCCGCATCGCGGGCGCCAAGGCGGCCTAGCGGGACGGTATGAACGGATCGATTGGCGGACAGTGGCCCGGAAGACAACAATCATGACCTTGCGGGGGCATCCTAACTGCCAAAGGAGTAGGGGTGACAATGCCAATCACGTTGCTTGACGGAATTCTTGTCGGCTTCACGCTTGTTTCGGCCATGCTGGCCATGGTGCGCGGTTTCTCGCGCGAAGTGCTGTCCATCGCCTCCTGGGTTGCGGCAGCCATCGCGGCTTACTACCTGCATCCGCTGGTTTTGCCCTATGTGGCGCCCTATATCAGCAACGAGATGCTGGCGCTCGCGGTTGCGGCTGCGGCGGTGTTTTTCGTGGCGCTGATCGTGGTGACGATCATCACGATGAAGATCGCGGACTTCATCATCGATTCGCGCATCGGCGCGCTCGATCGCACGCTCGGCTTTCTCTATGGTGCCGCACGCGGTATCCTGGTGGTTGCCGTGGCGCTTCTGTTCCTCAACTGGCTGATGGGTGCAAACCCGCCGGAATGGGTTACGGAAGCAAAGTCCCGTCCCCTGCTGGACGGTGTGGGCCAGTGGATTCAGAGCCTGCTTCCGGACGATCCGGACAACTCGGTTTTCGATCGCCTGTCCAACGGTGTGTCCGGCGAAGGTGAAACCGCTAACTGACGGTCACGGGCCGTCTGTGTCACAATGAAAGGGCGGCCAGAAATGGCATTGGAAGACAATTTGCCTCTCGCAGGCGAAGCGGACGACCATTTTCACGACGAATGCGGCGTGTTCGGCATTTTCGGTCGCAGTGATGCGGCCGCGATCGTCACGCTTGGCCTGCATGCCTTGCAGCATCGCGGTCAGGAAGCGGCGGGTATAGTCTCCTTCGACGGCACCCAGTTCCACGTCGAACGCCATATCGGCCTGATCGGCGACACGTTCACGAAACAGTCCGTGCTCGACCGGCTGCATGGCAGCCGCGCCATCGGGCACACCCGTTACGCGACGACCGGCGGTTCGGGCCTGCGCAACGTGCAGCCCTTCTTCGCCGAGCTCTCCGATGGCGGCCTTGCCGTTGCCCACAACGGCAACATCACCAACGCCATGACCGTGCAGCGCAAGCTGCAGAAGGAAGGCTCGATCTTCTCGTCCACATCGGACACGGAGACCGTTCTTCACCTCGTCGCCACCAGCAAGGAGCAGGACATCAATGCCCGCTTCATCGATGCGGTGCAGCAGATCGAGGGCGCCTTCTCCATCGTCGCGCTGACGTCTAAGAAGATGATCGGCTGCCGCGATCCGCTGGGCATCCGCCCGCTGGTTCTGGGCGATCTCGACGGGGCCTACATTCTGGCCTCGGAGACCTGTGCGCTCGACATCATCGGCGCGCGCTTCGTGCGCGACGTGAAGCCCGGCGAAATGATCGTCGTGACCGAGAAGGGCGTGGAAAGCCACTTCCCCTTCGAGGTCAAGGAGAAGCCCCGCTTCTGCATCTTCGAATATGTCTACTTTGCGCGGCCCGACTCGCTTGTCGAGGGACGCAATGTCTATGAGGTGCGCAAGGAAATCGGTGCGGAGCTTGCCCGCGAGATGCCGGTGGATGCCGACATCGTTGTTCCGGTTCCCGATTCGGGCACGCCGGCGGCCATTGGCTACGCACAGGCGGCCAATCTGCCGTTCGAGCTGGGCATCATCCGCAACCACTATGTGGGCCGCACCTTCATCCAGCCGACCGATTCCATCCGCCATATGGGTGTGAAGCTGAAGCACAATGCGAACCGCCTCTGCATCGAAGGCAAGCGCGTGGTGCTGGTGGATGACTCCATCGTGCGCGGCACCACCAGCCAGAAGATCGTGCAGATGGTGCGCGACGCCGGCGCAGCCGAAGTGCATATGCGCATCGCCTCCCCGCCCACGCGCTCGCCCTGCTTCTATGGCGTCGACACGCCGGAAGCCTCAAAACTCCTCGCCTCGCGCATGTCGGTCGAGGAAATGGCCGACTTCATCCGCGTCGACTCACTCGCCTTCCTGACCATTGACGGGCTTTACCGCGCCGTCGGCGAGGCAGCGCGCAACGCCGAGCAGCCGCAATATTGCGACGCCTGCTTCACCAAGGACTATCCGACGCGGTTGACCGATCACGACAGCACGGACAATGTGCGCACGCTTTCTCTCCTCGCAGCAGGCGGTCAATGACATACAAGAAACCTGATTTAAGCGGCCGGCTTGCGCTGGTCACCGGCGCTTCGCGCGGCATCGGCTATTTTCTCGCGAAGGAAATGGCGGCCTGCGGGGCTCATGTGATTGCCGTGGCCCGCACCGTGGGCGGCCTCGAAGAACTCGATGACGAGATCAAGGCGCAGGGCGGCGAAGCCACGCTCGTGCCTCTGGACCTGACGGACATGGCCGGCATCGACCGCATTGGCGGCGCGATCCACGAACGCTGGGGCAAGCTCGACATCATGGTCGCCAATGCCGGCATTCTGGGCGTCATCGCCCCGCTCGGCCATGTGGAGGCCAAGGTCTTCGAAAAGGTGATGAACATCAACGTCACCGCGACCTGGCGGCTTATCCGCTCCGTGGACCCGCTTCTGCGCGCCTCTGACGCGGGCCGCGCGATCATCATGTCTTCGGGTGCGGCACACTCCGCACGCGCGTTCTGGGGCCCTTATGCGGCTTCCAAGGCCGCCGTGGAGGCCATGGCGCGCTCCTGGGCGGATGAAACCAAGAACATGCCGCTGCGCATCAACGCGGTTAATCCGGGCGCAACCCGCACCGCCATGCGCGCACAGGCAATGCCGGGCGAAGATCCCGACACCCTGCCCCATCCTTCCGAGGTCGCGGCAAAGATCCTGCCGCTCGCCAGCCCCGAGCTGACCGAGACCGGCCTGATCTTCGACGTAAAGAAAAACGCCTTTACGCGCTACCAGATGCCGGAATGAGACATGGGCCGGTTGCCCTGCAGCCGGCCTTCGCGATTGACCTGCCAGCCCCTTTCGTTACCTTTCAACGCGGCAGCGGACGAAGACGCCGCGCCACGAGGGGCTACGGCAGGTTCCGCCGACGACCGGCGATGCAACCAGAACGTAGATCATAGTGCTGGCGCGCTCTCGCCAATCGGCCTGAGCCCCGGCGATTGGGAGACGCGGCATGATTCTGATCATAGAGCTTGTTCTGCTCATTGTTGCCCTGTGGGCGGCGATGGCAGCCATCGTTCAGTATCGACGCGGCGTCAGCTTCCACCAGGCGGCCCTGCACGCGCCGCTGAAGCTCCTTCTGCGCATCAGCGACCGCGGGGTCGATACGGCGCGCAAGGCGGATACTCCGGTGATCTATGTGGTGTGGCACCAGTCGAGCCTCGACCCGGCGGCCATGCTCGCTCTCCTGCCCGACGACACACTGCACATTCTGGATGAGTTTTCCGCAAAGTCTCCGTTTCTGGAGCCGTGGCGCGCGCTTGCCCGCACCATTGCCTTTAACGCACATCATGTGTTTGTGAGCCGCCGGCTGGTGCGCCGTCTGCGCGGCAATGGCCGCCTCGCCGTCTACATGCCCAACGACGTCAATCCCGACACCAAGACCTTCCGCCTGTTCCGCGCCGTAGCCCGCATCGCGCTGAAGGCCGAGGCCCGGGTGGTTCCCGTCTATATGGAACGGCGCGGATTTGTGCCTGCGCGCCACGTGCGCACGCTGGAACCGATGACAATCGAGGAACTGATTGCGCGTTCGTCGCGCGAGAACATGCGTGCTTCCGAAGCCCTGTTTGAACGGATGATCGAAGTGCGCGGTGCGCCGGCGGCGGCAGCCGACGAGTGAGGGCCGAAGCCCCGCGCAAAACGCTCCAAAGGGACGTGAAATGCTCTGGGGCGGTTCAGCGCTTCACGGAACGCCTTCCCAACCGATCCCCCACCTTTCCGCACTTGGAGCGTTTCCGCTTTTCCTGGAATTGCTCTGAGCGGATGTCTGGCGAGCGCAAGGCCCTCCGGCCTTACGCTTCCTTGTCTTCTACCTTGGCAGCGGCTTCCGCAGCCTTCTGCTCTTCCCGCTCGGCACGACGCGAATAGGCGCGCATGCTGAAGATGAGGAAGATCAGGTAGCAGCCGGCGGAAACCGTCAGCGTGAGCCAGGTATAGCTCGTCAGAAGCAGCACATAGAGCGCAAGTCCCAGAATCAGCGGCAGCACATATTCACGCGGGACGCGGCTGCCGGAGCTTTTTCCGGAATAGACCGGCAGGCGGCTGACGAGCAGGAAGCCGATCAGCACCGTGTAGGCAGAGGCTGCAAGCGCCATGGTCATGTCCGGCGCGATGCCGAGAAAGCCCAGATAAACGGGTAACAGAACCAGTGCCGCCCCGGCCGGAGCCGGCACGCCGACGAAATAGTCCGTGTGCCATGCAGGACGGTTCGGATCATCCAGCATCACGTTGAAGCGGGCAAGACGCAGGCAGCACGCGATGGCGAAGAGCAGCGCCGCAATCCAGCCCAGCGCGCCCGCCTGATCCAGCACATAGGCATAAAGCACCAGCGGCGGCGCAACACCGAAATTGACGATGTCGGCCAGCGAATCCATCTGCGCGCCGAAATTGGACGACGCCTTGAGCATGCGCGCAACACGCCCGTCCACGGCGTCCAGAAACGCGGCGATGAGGACCATCACAACGGCGATCTCGACCCGCCCCTCAAAGGCGAGCCGGATGCCCGAAAGCCCCGCGCAGATGGCCAGAACGGTAATCACGTTCGGCACCAGCATGCGCAGGGGAATTTCACTCAGCTTCGGCCCGCCCCCGCCGTGCGGCTCAAATGGTGGAAAGGGCCCGGCCATCAGGAAACCCGCACGATGGGCTGTTTCAGCGCACTGTCGAACGCTGCAAGAACGGTCTCGCCGCCAACGGAAGTCTGGCCGATGGCGACGCGCGGAACGGCTCCTGCCGGCAGATAGACATCAACGCGCGACCCGAAGCGGATCAGGCCGAAGCGCTCACCAACGGCGATCTCGCCCGGCGCTTCCGCCCAGCACACGATGCGCCGCGCCACGAGACCGGCAATCTGCACCACCGGGATCGGGCCATGCGGGCTTTCGATCACGAGGCCATTGCGCTCGTTCTCGGCGCTGGCCTTGTCGAGCTCGGCATTGAGGAAGCGGCCCGGCCGATGCTCGATCAGCGAGATGCGGCCGCGCACCGGCGCGCGGTTGATGTGGCAGGAGAAGACATTCATGAAGACGGAGATGCGGGTCATCTCCCCTTCGCCCATGCCGAGTTCGGCGGGCGGAACGGCGGGACCGACAAAGGAAATGACGCCATCGGCGGGCGCGATGACCAGGTCGTCGTCGACGGGCGTTACGCGCTCGGGGTCACGATAGAAATACACGCACCAGGCGGTCAGGATCAGGCCGATCCAGAACAGCGGTTCCCAGATAAAGCCGAGAATGATGGTGGCGCCGGCAAAGGCTGCGATAAAGGGATACCCCTCCCGGTGTATCGGCACGAAGGTTTTGCGGATCGTGTCAACAAGGCTCATGAAAGGCCACTTTCAAATCGAATGAATTAGCGGCCTTCGTAACGGAATCCGGGTTGTCCCGCAACGCGTTAGAGCATCGGACCGAAAAGTGGAAACCGGTTTTCGGTTAATCCGATGCTCCATCCATTATTTCGATCGTCCTTTGTGCGTCCGAACGGACGCACGGCGATCTGGCCTGATCAGCGGTTGGTTTCCAACACCTGCATGTGCAATGCGAGGGCAATGAAGGCAAATGTCGGAACCAGTATATCCGCCGACAAGTTCTTGTTTCGGAAGATTTTCCGGGTCCGACATCCAGTCGAACCCGAAACAATCCACCGGTCCGTCAGTAGGCAGGCTCGCGGCGCACGACCACGCCCATCTCGTCCGTTTCGCGCGCCTTGCGCAGGGCCTCTTCGGCTTCCGTGGCCTCGCGCTGACGGTTCCACATCTCCGCATAAAGACCGCCCGCATCAAGCAGTGCGAGATGGCGGCCGCGTTCGGCGATTTCGCCGCCCTTGAGCACGATGATCTCGTCGGCATTGATGACGGTGGACAGGCGGTGCGCGATGACCAGCGTGGTGCGCCCACGGCTGACCGTGTCGAGCGCGGCCTGAATTTCCTGCTCCGTATGCGTGTCGAGCGCAGAGGTCGCCTCATCGAGCAGCAGAATGGGCGGGGCCTTGAGGATGGTGCGCGCAATCGCGACGCGCTGCTTCTCGCCACCCGAGAGCTTCAGCCCGCGCTCGCCGACCATCGTGTCATAGCCTTCCGGCAGGCTTTCGATGAAAGCCCCGATCTGCGCCATCTCGGCGGCCTTGCGCACCTCTTCATCCGTGGCGTCTGGCCGGCCATAGCGGATGTTGTAGGCGATCGTGTCGTTGAACAGGACCGTGTCCTGCGGAACCATGCCAATGGCCGCACGCAGGCTCTTCTGCGTCACATCCTTGACGTTCTGACCATCAATGGTGATCTCGCCGCTCTGCGCGTCATAGAAGCGGAAAAGAAGACGCGAGATGGTGGACTTTCCGGCGCCCGAAGGCCCGACAACGGCAACGGTGTTGCCAGCCGGGATCTCGAAATCGACGCCCTTGAGGATCGGACGCTCGGGATCGTAGGAAAAGCGCACATCGTGGAAGCGGACCGTGCCCTGATCGACCTCGAGCGGCCTTGCATCCGGCTTGTCGGTCACTTCCGCGCTCACATCCAGCAGGTCGAACATCTGCTCGATGTCTGTCAGGCCCTGACGGATTTCGCGATAGACGAAGCCGATGAAGTTGAGCGGGATGGAGAGCTGCATCAGCATGGCGTTGATGAAGACGAAATCGCCCACGGTCTGCGTACCCTGCATCACCTCATAGGCAGAAAGCCCCATGGCCGCCGTCATGCCGAGCCCCAGAATGACGCCCTGCCCGAAGTTCAGCCAGCCAAGCGAGGTCCAGGTGCGGGTCGCCGCATCCTCATAACGCTCCATGGAACGGTCGAAGCGGCGCGCCTCCATGGCCTCGTTGTTGAAATATTTGACGGTCTCGAAGTTGAGCAGCGAGTCGATTGCCTTGGTGTTGGCTTCCGTGTCGGAATCGTTCATCTGCCGGCGAATACCGATCCGCCAGTCGCTCGCCTTCACCGTGAACCAGGTGTAGAGCCAGACGGTGACAGCGACGATGGCCACGTAGATCCAGCCATAGGCGAAGGCGAAGATGCCCGCCGCCAGCAGGAATTCCAAGAGCGTCGGGATCGTGTTCAGGATCGTGAAGCGGACAATCGTGTCGATGCCCTTGGTGCCGCGCTCGATGATGCGCGACAGGCCGCCCGTGCGGCGCTCCAGATGAAAGCGCAGCGAGAGATTGTGCATGTGCACGAAGGTGCGGTGGGCAAGCTGCCGGACAGCATGCTGCCCGACACGTGCAAACAGCGCATCGCGCAGCTGGTTGAAGCCAAGCTGGACAACCCGCACCACGTTATAGGCAACGACCAGCATGATCGGCCCGGCCAGCATGGCCGGCAGGAAAGCCGGCGCCGTGCCCTCGCCCGACAGCGTGTTGGTCGCCCATTTGTAGAAATAGGGCACGAAAACCAGGATGATCTTCGCCAGCACCAGGAAGAAGGCCGCGATCACCACGCGCCGTTTCAGATCCGCCCGGTCGCTCGGCCACATATAGGGCCAGAGATTGCGCAATGTCTCGAGGGTGGAGCCTTCCGCGGATACGGTCTTATTGCTCATTCGCTTCGGCCTCCAGCCGTAACTTCTTGTTTTCTTTCGCGTCGACGCAGGTTTGCGTCAACAGCGACAAAGCTTCGGAAAGGCTGGCAAGCGCTTCGGTATCGACCTCATAGCGGGAGCTCTGACGCTCCGGTCGCACCTGCACCAGCCCCGCCTCCACCAGCACCTTCAGATGCTGGGAAACCGTGGACTGGGCGAGATCCAGATGCTGCACCACTTCCTTGCAGCAGCAGGCGTCAAACCCCGACAGGTGTTTGAGGATCTTGATCCGCGCAGGGTGAGACAGGGCATTGAAGCCCTGCACCAGCTTCTGGTGCGGGCAACATTCATCCGACAGGGCGCGTGCCATGGCAAAACTTTCATCGTTAATCGGCGATATACGATGAAAGCCTGCCATTCTTCAAGGGCTACGCGGATTTTCCTTTTGGCTAACCCGGATTTTCCGGCGTGACCATGCGCTCTTCGATGGCCTTCATGTCGGCCGGCTCGCCTTCCTGCGTGGTCTCGGGCACGGCGAAAACCTGCCCCGGCCAGATGCGGTCGGGATCCTCGATCTGGTCCTGATTTGCCAGATAAAGCGTCGTGTAGCGGATGCCCTGCCCGTAAACGCGCCGCGAAATGTGCCAGAGCGTGTCGCCACGACGAATGATCACGGAGCCATCCACAGGCGCGAGCTTGGGAGCGGTGGCTCCGTTCTCCGACGCGCTGTCGCCGGCAGATGCGACGGCCTGCTGGCCCTGGGGCGTGCTTTCGCCCGTCCCGTCTGCCGCCTGACCATTGCCCTCGGGCAGACGCGCATCCTTGCCATTGCTTGCATCATTCAGCGTCGGGGCCTGCCCCTCCGGCTTCGCGACCGCTGCGATCTGCTCGCCTTCGGAGCGTGTGAAAGGCACGGCAGCGCGCCCGATCACGGTGCGGCCGTCATCCGACAGCATGTCGGCCCGGACGATATAGTCCCCGACCGGCAGTTCGCGCGTCGCTTCGATCAGGAAGCGCCCGTTGGGCGTGGCGACCGTCTCGCCGAGCAGGATCTGGTTTGCGTAGACGCGCAGCGTGCTTCCCGCCCGCGCCGCACCGGCGACGAACACCTCGCCACCGTCGATTTCAACCGCCTCGATGAAGGGCGACGTCGCGCTCTGCGCTTTCGGCGTCTGGGCCGGAGCCTCACCTGTTGCGGCCGGCTGCGCATCCTGGGCGCTGGCTGTCTCGACCGGCTCGTCGCCCGTCGCCCGAGTTTCAGCTGCGGGCTGCGTCGTATCCTGTCGTGCCGGTGCATTTGCTACCGGCGCACCGGCATCAGCAGCGGCAACCTGCTCGCCTTCCCCCTGCCCGGACGCTGCTGCGGGAGCGGACGCCTGTGCAGTCTCCGCCTGCGGGGCCTTTGCTTCCGGCACGGTGATGAGGCGGCTTGGCGCGCCCGGCTTGTCCACCAGGGCAAGCACCTGACCGGTCTCGTCGTCGGGAACGGTCACGATGGCCGTTTCCAGCGAGGTCGCGACCACATTGTCCCCGGTCGTCGCGCGCAGCACGATCTGATAGTCGCCCGGCTCCAGCGGCTCGTCGAGAACCGCAGCGAAATCCCCTGAAGCGCCTGTTGTGGCAATGGCGAGAACGGAAGACCCGTTGATGATCTCGACCTGCGCATCGGGCGTAGCCCGCCCGGCAATCACCATGGAGCCATTCGGCTCGACACGGACGATGTCGAAGGACGGCGGCAAGACCTCTTCCGCCGGGCTCAGCGCGTCCGAAGCCTTCGCATCGTCTGCGCTCGCAGCTTCCTCAAGACGCGCTTCCTTGGTGTCGGCTGCGGCCTTCGCGTCATCAGGTTTTGCAGACGGTGTGGCTGGCGCACCAGCATCGGGAGACCCTGAAACGGCAGCCGGCGACGGCTCCGGCTTATCAAATGCGCCCAGAACATATGCTGCTCCGAGACCCGCAATGACGGCGCCGGAGACGAAGAGAAGCCCCTTGGATGGTGTAAAGCCCATAATGCACGTTTTTCCGTTTATGACAGGCTGTAACGCTTTTTCACTCCGCCTACAAGAAAAAGCCCTTGCCCTCTTGACCACAACAGTAACCCAGACAAGCAATGGTTTCCATGAACACAATCGAGTCGGTATGCGTTTATTGCGGATCGAGCAATGGGCGCGATGAAAGTCATTTCCAGGCAGGCCTTACGCTGGGACGGGGGCTGGCGGATGCCGGCCTGCGGCTGGTTTACGGCGCAGGCACCAAGGGCATCATGGGCGCTGTCGCCCGTGGAACCATGGATGCCGGCGGCAAGGTCACCGGGATCATCCCCAAATTCCTGATCCGCCGCGAAGCCAACGAAGTCGAGCTGACGGAACTGGACGAGCTGATCATCACCGAGGACATGCACCAGCGCAAGCACGGCATGTTCGAGCGCGCAGACGCCTTCGTGGCCCTGCCCGGCGGCATCGGCACGCTGGAGGAGATCGTCGAAATCATGACCTGGGCGCAGCTCGCCCGGCATGAAAAGCCGATGGTCTTCGCCAATATCGGTGGTTTCTGGAACCCGCTTCTCACACTGATCGAACACATGAAACAGGAAGGTTTCGTGCATTCGGATCATCGTGTGCGCCCCATTGTGGTGGACAGGGCCGAGGACATCGTCCCCGCGATCCTGAAAGCTGCGGCAACGCGCACGGCGGGCGACGAAGGCGACACGGCAACCATCGACAGGCTCTGACTGTCCACAATTATCAACGCTGTTCGTCAGGACTGTCACTGGCCCGAACTGTCACCGGAAGTTCAACGGATTGCAGTGCGTCTGTCACACAAGCCTGCTTCCATGAGGGTGCGCGGTGCATCGCTGATGCAGGCATCCATCGCCGGAGCGTCGTCCCGCAAAGCGCTCTCCGGTTCGTCCTGTCCCGCGTGAACGTCCCTGGATCGCCCTACGCCCAAAGGGCGATCTGGTTTCTTGATGGAGCATCGGGGCAACCGAAAAGCGGCACCCGCTTTTCGGCCCGATGCTCTGGCCGAAGATGCCCGCCGCACCCCTTCCGGCATCATCGGATTTTTTGCCGCCCTCAGGGGCGGCTATTTTTTTGCCTGCCGCGCCTCGCGCAGCATCGACCAGCTGTAGAGTGCGAGAGCTGCCCAGATGAGGGCGAAGGCAATCGCCTTCACACCGCCGAACGGCTCCTTGAACACGAACACGGCAATCAGGAAGATCATGGTCGGCGCCGTGTACTGCATGATGCCGATGGTGGAATAGCGCAGAAGCTTCGCGCCGGAGGCAAACAGGATGAGCGGGATGGCCGTCACCGGGCCGCAGCCGATGAGAAGCAGCATGTCTGTGGGGCTTGCCGGGCCGAAATGCGCTTCGCCCGCAAAGGCGAGCCACCCCAGATAGCCGATTGCCGGCAGGGTGAGGATCAGCACTTCCAGGAAAAAGCCCTGGCTCGGTCCGATCGGCAGCGTCTTGCGCAGGATTCCATAGGCCGCGAAGCTCAGGGCGAGGCTGAGCGAAACCCATGGCAGCCCGCCCGCATCGGTGGTGAGAACCACCACGGCCACCGCCGCCAGACACACCGCCGCGATCTGAAGGCGGTTCAGCCGCTCGCCGAGAAAGATGGCCGCCATGGCGATGCTGACAAGCGGATTGATGTAATAGCCAAGCGCCGTTTCGACCGCGCGGTCGGTGGCGATGGCCCAGACATAAATGCCCCAGTTGCACGAGATGATCGCCGCCGTGAGCGCTGCCATCATGAGGGTGCGCGGCGAGCGAAGCGCCTCTCGCACATCGCTGGTGCGCCCCAGAACAAGCAGGATCACCGCCGCCACCGGCAGCGACCACAGAACACGGTGCGCAACCACTTCCGTTGCCGGGATATGCGCGACCAGCTTCATGTAGAGCGGTAGAAAGCCCCACATGGCATAGGCCGACATCGCGAAAACAAATCCGCGCAGCGCATCATTGCGGCTCTCATCGAGCGGCTTACCGGCAATCTCAGACATCAGTGTTCCACGAAACAACGGCCAAAGCCATGGACGGGCATCCTGTCACAGCAGGCGCGCCCGTCGCCATTTCATTTTATTGGTCCAGCGTTGCGTCAGGAGAAATCAGGCAGCGTCGACAGCCGCCTCTCCGTCGCTGTCCCGGTTCTTGACCAGCTTGTAGATGATGGAGTCCATCAGCGCCTGAAACGAAGCGTCGATGATGTTGTCGGACACGCCGACGGTCCACCAGCGGGCGCCGCTGCCATCGAAGGATTCGATCAGAACACGCGTGATTGCTTCCGTGCCGCCGTTTAGAATACGCACCTTGTAATCGGCCAGCGCCAGATCCGAAATCTCGCTCTGATATTTGCCGAGATCCTTGCGCAGCGCGATATCGAGCGCATTGACCGGGCCATGCCCTTCGGCAACCGACATCAGCGTCTCGCCATCCACGGTCACCCGCACCACGGCTTCCGACACGGTTTTCAGGTCGCCATTGGCGTCAAACCGGCGCTCCACCATGCAGCGGAAACCATCGACCTTGAAGAACTCCGGCACCCGGCCAAGCGTGCGCCGTGCCAGAAGCTCGAAACTCGCATCCGCGCCCTCATAGGCATAGCCCTGCGCCTCACGGTCCTTGACCAGCGAGATCAGCGTATCGAGGCGCGGATCGGCCTTGTCGACCGCAATGCCCCGACGCTTCAGCTCGGCGATGAAGTTTGATTTTCCGCCCTGATCGGAGACCATCACGCGGCGCGTGTTGCCGACGCTTTCCGGCGGCACGTGTTCATAGGTTTCCGGCTCTTTCAGCACCGCGGAGGCATGAATGCCGGCCTTGGTGGTGAAGGCCGATGCACCGACATAGGGCGCCTGCTGCTCCGGCGCGCGGTTCAAAAGCTCGTCGAAACCATGCGCCAGCCGCGAAAGATCGGCGAGCTTTTCGGCCGGAATGCCGGTGGTGAACCGGTCGGCATAGGCAGGCTTGAGCGCAAGCGTCGGCAGAATGGTCACCAGATTGGCGTTGCCGCAGCGCTCGCCAATGCCGTTCAGCGTGCCCTGCACCTGCCTGACGCCGGCCTCGACTGCGGCGAGCGAATTCGCCACCGCCTGGCCCGTATCGTCATGCGCATGGATGCCCAGATGGTCGCCGGGAATGCCGGCCGCTATCACCGCCTGCACGATCTCCCGGATTTCAGCCGGCTGCGTGCCGCCATTGGTGTCGCACAGCACCACCCAGCGACAGCCCGCATCGTAAGCGGCTTTGGCGCAGGCAAGCGCATAATCCGGATTGGCCTTGTAGCCATCGAAGAAGTGTTCGCAGTCGAGCAGCGTTTCCTTGCCTTTGGCGACGGAGGCCTCGACCGATGCGGTGATCGATTCGAGGTTTTCCTCATTGGTGCAGCCCAGCGCCACGCGCACATGGTAATCCCAGCTCTTGGCGACGAAGCAGATCGCATCGCTCTGCGACTGCAAAAGCGCTGCAAGGCCCGGATCGTTGGACGCCGAGACGCCGGCGCGCTTCGTCATGCCGAAGGCGACGAATGCGGCATCCGAGGTGCGTTTCTTGGAAAAGAAGGCCGTGTCGGTCGGGTTTGCGCCCGGATAGCCGCCCTCCACATAATCGAAGCCGAAATCGTCGAGCAGCTTGGCCACGGCGATCTTGTCTTCGACCGAGAAATCCACGCCCGGCGTCTGCTGACCATCGCGCAGCGTGGTGTCGAAAAGGTAGATGCGTTCTTTGTCTGCCATGGTCATTTGCCTGCGAATTGGTCGGTTGCCCGGATCAGACGGTCGAGAATGCCCGGTTCGGAGAAGGCGTGCCCCGCGCCCTCGATCAGGTGGAACTCGGCATCGGGCCACGCCTTGTGGAGCTGCCAGGCATAGTGCGCCGGGCACGGCATGTCGTAACGCCCGTGAACGATCACACCGGGAATGCCGGCAAGCTTGTGCGCGTCGCGCAGCAGCTGGCCTTCCTCGAACCAGCCGCCATGAACGAAGAAATGGTTTTCAATCCGCGCAAAGGCGATGGCGAAATCATCATCGCCATGCTGCTCCGTCAGCGAGGGATCGGGCAGAAGGGTGATGGTCTCCCCTTCCCACAGGCTCCAGGCCTTGGCCGCTTCAAGCTGGACAGCACGATCCTCCGAGACGAGGCGCTTGCGGTAGGCGGCCATCAGGTCGCCGCGCTCGGCCTGCGGGATCGGCGCAAGGAAGCGCTCCCACTTCTCGGGGAACATCTGCGACACGCCGAACTGGTAGTACCATTCGAGCTCGGCGCGGGTCAGCGTGTAGACGCCGCGCACGATGAGTTCCGACACCCGTTCGGGATGTGTCTCGGCATAGGCGAGCGCCAGCGTCGAGCCCCACGAACCGCCAAACACCTGCCATTTCTCCACGCCCATCATGGCGCGCAGCCGCTCAATGTCGGAGACGAGATGCCAGGTGGTGTTGGCCTCGAGTTCCGCATGCGGCAGGGAGCGGCCACAACCGCGCTGATCAAAAAGCATCACGTCGTATTTTTCGGGATCGAAGGCCCGGCGATGCGTCGGCCCGCAGCCGCCCCCCGGTCCGCCATGCAGGAAGACCGCCGGCTTGGCGCCCCGCGTTCCCACACGCTCCCAGTAAATCGTATGGCCATCGCCCACATCCAGCATACCGCTGTCGAAGGGCTCGATCTCGGGATAAAGCGTGCGCAATTCAGTCATTTTCTTTGTCTTTCCGCCCGTTTGCGGGCAACGGCCATTCTTCCGTGTCGTGGTCGGGATGCTGATGGGAAACGAGCCCCCGCAGAAGCTCTGCGGCCTCCTCGTCATCGTCCGATGTGTATGCCGGCAGCGCCGGTATGCCGTCCGTGTATGGCAGCTTGTTCTCCACGCCCCACTGCACCACCGGAGCGATATCCCCGGGCTGGTCGAAGGCGGCGATGGTGATCGCGACACCGTGCGGCGCTTCATAGGTAAGCGGGGTGCCGCAATCAGCGCAGAAGCCGCGCCGGACATGGGAGGAAGACTGGAAGCGCTTCGGTTCACCGCGCGTCCAGCTCAGTTTTGCCCCGGTGACGGAGACCAGTGGGAGCATGATGTTTCCGCTGGCCTTCTGGCACATGCGGCAGTGGCACACCGATGCTTCGCCCAGCGCGCCCTCGACATGGAAACGAACCGCACCGCACTGGCAACCGCCGGAATCGACGGGCTTGTTGTCGAGGCTCATTTCCTGTCCCTCCCTTATCCGCTCCATCTGCTTGTTTCTCCGCATTTATGCGGACGTCAGGTGATCTCACCTGACTGCAAAATGCTCTATACTGGCCTGTGACAGACGGCTTCCACATTGTTGCCGTCAGGATCGAACACGAAGGCCCCGTAATAATCGGGGTGGTAGTGCGGTCTGGGGCCCGGAGCGCCATTGTCACGACCGCCGGCTTCCAGCGCCGCCCTGTAAAACGCATCCACCTCGTCGCGCGTATTGGCGGTGAAGGCGATGTGTTTTGGCTCGCTCGCCGGCGCGCCTTCGCTCAGCCAGTAGACCGGCCGGTCGCGGCCATATCCGCCCACTTTCACGCCATCAGTATGTTCCGGCGGCACCATCATGAGCAGCGATGCGCCAAGCGGCGCCATTGCCTTGTCGTAAAACGCTTTCGCGCGGTCGAAATCCGCCGTGCGTATGCCGATATGATCGATCACCGTTTCACCTCCCACTTCGTGCGACGCTCGCCGCTTTCAGGATCCTTGTAGTCCATCAGCTGCACCCCCTGCGCCGTAAGTTCATCGCGGATGCGGTCGGCTTCGGCGAAGTTCTTTTCGCGCAACTGCTTGAGCCGCTCCTCGACGGCGGCCTCAACAGCGCCCGTATCGATGGACGCGTCTGACACCTTTGCGGCGAACCATTCGCTTTCCGTCTGCCCCAGCAGCCCGAGAAGGCCGGCGCTCGCCTTGAGCGCCTGCCGCGCTTCATCATTGCCTTTGGCCGCTTCGCTGCGCAATTCGTGCAGCGCCGCGATGGCGCCCGTCGTGCCAAGATCATCGCTGAGCGCGGCCACCATGTCGGCGCATCCAGCACCACCCGCCGCAACATCGCCAACGGCGCGGTACCAACCATCGAGCACCGCTTCGGCCTCTTCCAGCTTGCGTACCGAAAAATCGATCGGCTCGCGATAATGGGTCATCAGCATGGCAAGCCGCAGCACTTCGCCCGGCCATGATCGACCGCCGAACACTTCCGTCTCCAGAAGCTGGTTGATGGTGACGAAATTGCCTTCCGACTTGGACATCTTGCGCCTCTCCACCTGGAGGAAGCCGTTGTGCATCCAGTAGCGCGCCATGACATCACGGCCATGGGCGCAGCATGATTGCGCAATCTCGTTTTCATGGTGCGGGAAAATCAGGTCGAGGCCACCGCCGTGAATGTCGAACTCCTCGCCCAGATAGGCCGCCGACATGGCCGAGCACTCGATGTGCCAGCCGGGCCGGCCACGGATCGTCACCGCCTCGCCATCGATGGTGAACTGCGCGTCCCAGCCCGGCTCATCCGCAGAGGACTGCTTCCAGAGGACGAAGTCAGCCGGGTTCTTCTTGTGCGCCTCGACGGCGATGCGCGCGCCGGCCTGCTGGTCTTCCAGCTTGCGCTTGGAAAGCCCGCCATAGGCCGGCATGGAGGCTGTATCGAAAAGGATTTCCCCATTCGCTTCATAGGCATGGCCGCGATCCATGAGAGTTTGAATCAGGCTCGCCATGTCCGTCAGCCCGTCGGCGCGGGGCAGAACGAACTCGGTTGCGCGCGGCTCGATTGTCGGCCTCAGGCAGCCAAGGGCCGCCACATCGGCGTGATACTGGTCGGCCGTTTTCTGCGTGACTTCGCGGATCGCCTCATTGAGCGGCAGATCGGGATAGTCGCGCCGGGCGCGTGCGTTGATCTTGTCATCCACGTCCGTGATGTTGCGCACATAGGTGACGTGATCCTCGCCATAGAGATGGCGCAGGAGCCGGAACAGGATGTCGAAGACAATGGCCGGACGCGCATTGCCGATATGCGCATAGTCATAGACAGTCGGCCCGCACACATACATGCGCACCCTGTCCGCATCGATGGGGACGAAGTCCTCTTTGGCCCGCGTCAGCGTGTTGTAGACCCTGAGGCCCTTGAAACCGTTCGTCATCCTCGCCTTCCGTTTTCAACCCATCGTCGCGCCGGTGCGGTTCTGCACTGCGGGCACGGCTCACTCCGGCCGTCTGGCCTGGGCGTTTTTCTCGTCGGGAAAGGAGGGCGAAAACGTCCGGACCAGCGGTTTGGCGCTAGCCGATAATGCAAATGCCGATAATGGCGCACAGCGTTTTCATAGGCGTTCTTATCGCCGCCGGCAGCAAATGCGTCAAGACTAAAAGCTGAAAGCCAAAAGGCTGGGGATGAGAAGCAAAGCCGACTTCGCGGCCCTAAAGAGGTATTGCAAGCACAGGGCCATTGTGAAGGAATTGTTAAGGCTGATGCGGCAATTTTAAAGATGCTTCTTCCGGCTGGGCGGTCTGTCAAGATTTTGTCGGATTCGGTCCCCATCTGCTCGGAAGGGACGACAACGCGGAATCAAGGAAGAGTTATGCCCCGCGATATGAACAAGCCAGCAGAGTATACCGCCGAACAGGACAAGCTTTTGCTTAGCCAGTATCATGCGGTTGGTCCGGCAGCGATCAATGCCGCTCTGCAGTGCAAGTCTGAAAAGCCTGCACCGGCACCCCGTCAGCACCCCTACGACACGCAGACCGACTGAGGTTTTGTTCCGGCGACAGCCGGAGCGTGTGGCAAGGGGCAGCGCAATCTCCGAACACCGTGAGAACGGTGGTGAGGATGGTGTGTAGCGCGTTTTGACCACTTCAATGCGACGTGCGCATGAAGTGATGCGGATTTTTCGCTTGGATCGCCAGCGATCGGCATGTGAAGTGTCGCGGCAATCCAAGCGTTGAATGAGCCCGCATCATGAGGAACGACCCGCTTTCCCACGGCCTGTGGGAGAAGACCGCGCCCCCCGCCCCGCAAACCGAGACGCTGTCTGGCGACGCCAGGGCGCAGGTCGCCATTGTCGGCGGCGGTTACACCGGGCTGTCCGCAGCGCTGTTTCTGGCGGAAGCCGGCACGGACGTGGTGCTTCTGGAAGCCGAGGAAATCGGCTTCGGCGGCTCGGGACGCAATGTCGGCCTCGTCAATGCCGGCATGTGGGTGATGCCCGACGATCTGCCCGGCATTCTCGGCGAAACCTATGGCGAGCGCCTGCTCGACCTTCTGGGCGATGCGCCGCGCGTGGTGTTCGACCTGGCGACGCAGCACGGCATGGACTGCGAGGCGATGCCTGTCGGCACGCTTCATTGCGCTGTCGGCGAAAGCGGCCTCGCGCAGCTGGGCGAACGCGCCCGGCAGTGGCAGGCGCGCGGTGCGCCGGTCAGACTGCTTGATCGCGAAGAAACGCGCGCGAAGGTTGGCAGCCGGGCTTTTTCCGGCGCGCTTCTCGATGAACGCGCCGGCACCATCCAGCCACTTGCCTATGCGCGCGGGCTTGCCCATGCGGCCCAAAATGCCGGCGCACGCCTTCACACCGGTTCCCGCGTCACGAAGGCGGAGCGCAGCGGCAGCGACTGGCGGCTGGAGACTTCGACTGGCGCACTGACGGCGCGCCATGTCATCGTCGCCACCAATGCCTATACAAACTCGCCCTGGCCGCAGATCCGGCAGGAGATCGTTCACCTCCCCTATTTCAACTTCGCCACCCCGCCGCTGCCGCAGGCCGTGCGCGACACGATCCTGCCCGGGCGTCAGGGCGCGTGGGACACGAAGCAGATCCTGACCTCCTTCCGCTGGGACCGCGAGGGCCGGCTGGTCTTTGGCAGTGTCGGTGCCCTGAAAGGCACCGGACAGGCCATTCACCGCGCCTGGGCCGCGCGCGCCATTGCGCGGCTTTTCCCCGAACTCAAAGGCACGCGGTTTGAAAACTGCTGGTATGGCCATATCGGGATGACTGCCGACCATTTGCCAAAATTCCACCGCCTCGGCGACAATGTGATCGGCTTTTCCGGTTACAACGGTCGCGGCATCGGCCCCGGAACCGTGTTCGGCAAGTCTCTGGCAGACCTCATTCTGGGCCGCATCTCCACCGACGAACTGCCCCTGCCCGTCAGCGATGTGACGACGCAGTCCTTCCGTGGCGTGCGCGAGGGCGTTTATCGCTATGGCGCCGAGGCAGTGCACCTTCTGCGCACGGTGTTTTAGAGCGTCCTTTGTGCGTTCATTCGGATGCACAAAGGACGCTCTAACCTATTGAACCTGCGCATCGTGCTTTCCGAAAATCGATTCCGATTTCCGGGCCGATGCTCTAAAAAAGATCGAGCTGCCCGCCATCGTCGCGGGGTTTGGGCGCGGAGCGCGCCTCTTCACGGCGCTCCACACGCTCCTGAAGGTCCGGGCCGACATTGGCCACCTTGTTGACCCGGTCTGAAACGGGCACTGCCTCGAAGAAATCCGGCTGGGCCGGCTTCAGGAGATCGGCCACGTGGCGCGGTTCCTGATTGAGGCAGTCGAGCCAGCGCTCGAAATCCTCGGGCTGGATCACCACCGGCATGCGGTGATGGATGCCGCGCAAGTCCTCATTCGCCTCGGTGGTCAGGATCGCGCCGGTGTCCATTTCGGTTCCGCCCGGTTCCGACCAGCTTTCCATGAGCCCGCCAAACGCAATCAGCCCGCCCTGCTTCGGCCTGATCCAGTAAGGCTCGGCCTTCTTGCTGCCGACGCGCCGCCATTCATAGAAGCCGTTGGCCGGGACCAGCGTACGGCGATGGCGCATGGCCGTGCGAAACGACGCCTTTTCAGCCGCCGTCTCGGAGCGCGCGTTGAACAGCAGGGAAAGATCGGCGGGGTTCTTCGCCCAGGACGGGATAAGCCCCCAGCGCACGAGCATGGTCTGCCGCGCCGGGAGATTGGAGCCCGGCGCGCGCGTCGGACCCGACATTGCCATGAGGATCGGCTGTGTGGGCGCAATGTTGTAGCGCGGCGGAAACGGCTCGAAATCCGTTACCGCCAGAAGCGACTGCACCGCGTCGGGCGTCGATGTCAGGGCAAAGCGACCACACATACCGGTATCACCGGCGACCTAGTACCGGCCGCCTTCCTCATAGAGATAGCGATCATAAAGACGCTGGGCATCGCGCAGGCGGCCCTCGGCGAGGAACAGCTCCGACTCTTTCAGCGAAATCCGGTTGCGCACCTTGCGGCGCTCCTCGCCCTTGGCCGCATCTTCCAGATCGTCATAGAGACGCTCAAGGTCACTCTTCAGCCGGTCGTAGTCAGACTGGGCGTCGTGTACGCGCTTGCCAACCCGATAGGCGTTTTCAAAACCGGGAGCGATTCGCGCCGGGCACGAATTGGCATAGCTGCGGCCTTCGCGCCCAACGCTCAAACCGTTTTCAGGCGTGCAGTAGCGGCGAATGCCGTCTTCCCAGCCCGAACGCCACGCGTTCTCATCGACCGGCAGATTGTACTTCACGCAGGCCTCGCGGTGCCGCTGGATGTAGGAGGTGCTGCGGCCGGCAGCGCCATCGCTGCGCCCCAGATCGCTCCAGTTTACCGTTTCGCACTGGGTCTCGTTTAGCGTTGCGCACGCCGAAAGCGACAGCATGGCCACCAGACCGGCGACAAGTTTTCCGCTCCTCAATGCCTGCATGATTGCGTTCCCCCAACTTATCAGAACATAAATATAGCGCCGGACTTTTGGCGATGAACGGAGAGGATGCAAGGCTTTTGCCGACTAAACCAAAGGAAATACGCGCCGTATCGGCCGCAGTACAAAAGAATGGTTGCTTTCTTCTGGTGCGCCGGGGACGCGCCCCGGCGAAGGATTACTTCGCTTTTCCGGGAGGGCGCGTGGAGGCGGGCGAAACCGCCGAACAGGCGCTGGCCCGCGAGCTTCTGGAGGAAACCGGACTGACCGTGACGACCGCCAGCCCCTATCGCGAGATCGTGCTGAACGGGGACGACGCAAAGATCTATCGGCTCACCGTCTTCTGCGCCACGGTCATGACCGGTGAGCCGGTTGCCGGTGACGATGCAAGCGAAGCCGGCTGGTTTTCCGCCGATGCGTTCGCCGCCATGCCGCTGACCGACAGCACGCGCGAAATCATTGAAGAACTGCAACACCTGGCCGCCTCTTGAACATGGCCTGGAGAATGCTCTCAATCTTGCCACTTTCTTCAAGGCCATGTGCCATACTCTGGAAAAGCACGGGGTTTGACAGTCTGGGGCTCGCTGGGTGACAACACGGCATGCGTAGAGGATCGGTAAGAACAGGGCTTCTGGCCGTGATCGTGATGGCGACACCTGCCGCGCAAGCCAATGACGCCAGCTATGAGAAGCCGCTTTTGCAGCTCGCGGAGGTGATCGGCTCCGTCCATTATCTGCGCAACCTGTGCGGCGAGAAATCCGGAGCATGGCGCGAGAAGATGGAAGCGCTTCTCGAAACGGAAACGCCGACGCCGGATCGCCGCGAAAAGCTGATCGCCAGCTTCAATCATGGCTACCGCTCCTTCGCCGGCACCTATGAGAAGTGCACGGCGCAGGCTCTGGCCGCCATTGACCGGTATATGGAAGAAGGTTCGCGCCTGTCCGAAGAAATCGTGCAGCGCTACGGAAACTGAGACCTGATAATGATGCGGCATCTCCTGAACGTTCAGAGCCTTGCAACCCCGCTGTCGCTGGCCGGGCCCGGATGGCGACTTCTGGCCGGACCGGTAGCGCTGCTGCTGACCATGGGGGCCGCCACCCCGGCGCTGGCGCTGAGCGAACTGCATGAGGCACCGGCAGCGGAAGAAGAAGCAGACACCGACAGCGTGGAGCGTGTTCCGCTTCCCCCGCCCATCCGCATGCCTGCCGGAAACAGCGATACGCCCGGCGACGCAGAGGGTGCGACGCCCCTGAAGGACACCCCCCTGCGCGACACGGTGCGTCCTGACACCGAGATCGGCAAGAATATCCCTCAGGTTCAGTACGATCTGGAGCAGCTGCCCGAACCCGTGCGCCGCATGCATGGCCTGATCGTTGAAGCGACCAAGAGCGGCGATCTCGAACAGCTGCGCCCGTTGATCGGCAACAGCGAAACCGGAACGCGCCTCTCGCTGGGCCTTCTGGAGGGCGACCCGCTTGAGCATCTTCTGGAGTTATCAGGCGACGAGGAAGGTCAGGAAATTCTCGCAATCCTGCTTGAGGTTCTGCAGGCGGGTTATGTGCATCTCGATCAGGGCACGCCGCAGGAAATGTATGTCTGGCCCTATTTCTTCGCCCTGCCGCTGGAAACGCTCGACAAGAAGCAACGTGTGGAACTCTTCACGCTCGTCACGGCCGGCGACTATGAAGACATGAAGAGCTTCGGCGCTTACATCTTCTATCGTGTGGGCATCACGCCTGAGGGGCGCTGGTCCTTCTTCGTCGCCGGAGACTGACTGCAAGCGAAGACCGCATTTCTTGCAATCGGGCACTGCGCCCCCATATCCAATTGAGTTTCAGGGAGGAACGCATGAACGGGATGGCGAAGCCTCGAGCCGGTGCTTTTGCAACTTCCAAAAGCTCGGGCCAACGAACGCGGCTGGTGCGCCGCGTGGTTCTCTTTCAGGTCAAGCTGATGGCCGATGGTCTTCGCGACGTGGTCATGAGCCCGCTCTCGCTGGCTGCGGGCCTGTTTGGCCTTCTGTCGCGCGATGGCAGTGCGGAAATCTATCTGGATCGCCTGATGCGCTTTGGCCGCGACACGGACCACTGGATCAATCTGTTCGATCACCGAAGTGCTCAAGGAACCGACAGAGGCCCCTCCCTCGACAGCATCGCCGATGAAATCGAAGATGCGATCCGCCGTGATTATCAGGATGGCGGGCTGAGCGCGAAAAGCGCGAGAACGCTCGCCGAAGCGGCGGCGCGGTTGCGTGAAAAGACCGGGCGCTAGGGTCAGGCCCCTGGGCATGGCCTCAGACAAAGAAGCCGGGTTGTCGCCAGCGCAAAAGCATCCTAGCTAGAGGGCAGGCCCTATCTAGAATCTTCCCCGGATCAACCATGCCGACCTGCCATCTCGACAATCGCGCGCTCTTCACGCTTGAGGGCCCCGAGGCCGAACATTTTCTGCAAAACGTGATCACCACGGACCTCGCAAAGCTTGGCTCCGGTGAGTGTCGCCCCGGGGCGCTTTTGACGCCGCAGGGCAAGATCCTGTTCGATTTCCTGATCTCAAGGGCGGGCGACGAAGCATTCCGCATCGAATGCCGGGCCGATATTGCAGCAGATCTGGTCAAGCGCCTCACGCTCTACAAGCTGCGCGCCAAGGCTCAGATTTCCTCGCCTGAACAGAGTGTTATCTCTGTTTCATGGGAAAGTGATTCTGGTTCTTCATACAGTGATTCAACCGTAATCGACCAACGTTTCCCAGAGACCATCACGGTCTATCGGCACTATGGAGATGCGCCCGCACAGGATGCCGGCGTCGAGGATCTGGACCGCCTGCGGATCGCCCATGCCGTTGCAGAAAGCGGCAGCGACTACGAACTCGGCGACGCCTTTCCCCATGATGTGCTTTTCGACCAGAATGGCGGCGTCGGCCTCAGGAAGGGTTGCTATGTCGGTCAGGAGGTCGTCTCGCGCATGCACCATCGCGGCACCGCGCGCCGCAGGCTTCTGATCGCTCAGGCCGATGCAGACCTGCCCGCCGCCGGAACCGAGCTCAGGGCAGGCGGCAAGCCGCTGGGCGCGCTTGGAACCGTGTCCGGCAATCAGGCGCTCGCCATCGCCCGGATCGACCGGGTGAAGGACGCGATGGACGCCGGCAACCCGATCACCGCAGGCGAAACCGAAGTGACCCTCGCCATTCCGGCCTGGGCGACGTTCACCTTTCCGGCCAGTGACGGAGATGCGGGCTGATGGCGCCCCCGACGGCAAAGACCGGAATGCGCGCCTGGCAGCGGATGCTTTCCGGCCGCCGCCTCGATCTGCTCGATCCCTCACCTCTCGATGTAGAGATCATCGACATCGCACACGGGCTTGCGCGTGTCGCGCGCTGGAACGGGCAGACAAGGGGTGACCACGCCTATTCCGTCGCGCAGCATTCCCTTCTCGTGGAAGAGATCTTCAGCCAGCTTTCGGGCGACGCCACGCCGGACCATGCGCTCGCCGCGCTTCTGCACGATGCTCCCGAATATGTGATCGGCGACATGATCTCGCCCTTCAAGGCAACGCTGGGCGATGATTACAAATCCGTCGAGAAGCGGCTTCAGACAGCCATCCATCTGCGCTTCTCGCTTCCGCCCGACCTCTCGCAAAAGCTGAAAAAGGCCATCAAACGCGCCGACCAGATCGCCGCCTTCTACGAAGCGACGCAACTGGCGGGTTTTGAGGTTCCCGAAGCGGCGAAGTTTTTCGGCCGCCCGCGCGGCATGCCACCGGAAGGCATCGCAATCGCCCCCCAGCCGCCCAGACTGGCGCAGGAAGCCTTCCTCGCGCGCTTTGCGGAAATCGAGCTTGGCCGGCAGGGCTGAGCAGCCGGCTTTGTATTCTCCTCCCTGTCACGCCGGATTTACAGCCGGATGCAAGGCTTGTTAGACACGGGTGTTCGCCGGCTTTCGCAGTCGAGCGCCTGTCGGCCGCTCACGGCGCGCCGCACACAAAGGGAGGGCAAGTTTCTTCCAGCCCTCGCACGCCGCAAACGACCACAATGGCACGGAGACGTCCCCCACAATGGAATTTAAAACTGAGACCATCACGACCGCTGCCCAGGCGGCCTGGGCGGAGGTCAGCGCATTCGCTGTTTCCTACGCCTTCTCGATTCTCGGCGCCATCATTCTCATCATTGCCGGCTTCATCGTCGCGGGCATGGTCGAAAAATGGGTGCGCCGCACGCTCGAGCATTTCCGCTCCTTCGACGCCACGCTCACCAGCTTCCTGTCCCAGGTCGCCCGCTATGCGGTTCTGGTTCTCGTCGGCGTCACGGTACTCGCCCAGTTTGGCGTGCAAACCGCCAGCATCATTGCAGCGCTGGGCGCCGCCAGCATCGCCATTGGCCTTGCGCTTCAGGGCACGCTCCAGAATGTGGCGGCCGGCATCATGCTGCTGGTCCTGAAACCCTTCCGGGTCGGCGAGTTCGTGGAAGCCAGCGGCATTTCCGGCACCATCCAGGCCATTGGCCTCTTCGCCACGGAAATGAAGACCGTCGACGGCCTCTACATTCTCGCGCCCAACAGCTCGCTGTGGAACACCTCGGTCACCAATTATTCGCGCAACTCGCGCCGCCGCAACGACCTGGTGATCGGCATCGGCTATGGCGACGACATCGATCTGGCGCAGCAGACCATGATGGATCTGGCCGCTGCCGACGAGCGCATTCTGAAAGATCAGGAACCGGTGACCTACGTGTCCGAACTTGGCGACAGCGCCGTGGCCGTCACGCTGCGCTACTGGACCTCGACCGCCGACTGGTGGCAGACGCGCCTCGACATGACGAAGGCGGCCAAGCAGGCGTTTGACGAGAAGGGCATTTCCATTCCCTTCCCGCAGCGCGATGTGCATTACCTGCCGCTCGACAGCAAGAAGCCCGCCTCCGGCGGCGCCACAAAGGCTCTTGCAAAAGGCTGAACCAAACCGTTCCACCCGTTCACAGGATGGGTGGAACGCCTTTTCTTCAGAGCAACCAACCCGGCATCACCTGCCGGCGATCAGCTGGCGATAGGTGGCATTCGCCAGCTCCAGCAGCTGCGCTTGCGGGATCGCACCGGCCACGGTGTAGGAAAACCCGTTTTCATGCCAGTAGAAGGCGCGGCTACCCTCCTCCTCGAACAGGCGGAAGCCTGTTTTCTCATCCTGAAGGCAGTGCGCGACATAAAGAGAAACCCGCTCGCCTTCCGGGTCTTCATACATGAACTGCGCTGCCGTCTTGTCGCCCGAAGGCAGAAGCCGTCCGCCCATGAGGTCGAAACCCTCCGGCCTCAGATCAGGCGCCACCAGCTGGGTGCCCACGCGGTTTGAAAGCCAGCCGACCAGATGGTTGCGATCGCTCGCCCCAACCTCGACCACATGCAGCTTTTCCGACGCATAAACCTGATGCGCCGCAACCGCCTGCCCCACGACTTCAAGCGTGGCGAGTGTTTCAGCACCATTGAAGCCTGTGCGCCCTGCCCAATATCCGGCACTCACCCCCACTGCCAGAAGCAGCGCGGCAGCCGCTGCAACCATGCTGCGGCGGCGCGCCGGGCTTTTGCGTCGACCGGCTCCCAGCCCCACATCAGATAATCGCTGCGGCGGCTCCTCACCGGCAAGCCCCGAGAGCGTCTCGCGCAGAAGCGCACGGTCGGAAGCATAGCGCGCGCTGAGCGCCCGCATGTCGGGTCGCGCCATGAGCCAGGCTTCATAGGCAGCCATGTCCTCGGCCGGCAACTCGCCATCGAGCGCAAGGTGGATGTCTCTCTCATCAAAGCTGCGTTGCGTCATCATTCCACCGCCTTGAGAATGCGCCGCCGCCGCGCAAGATCGAGCACGTCACGCAGATCCTGCCGCCCGCGCGCCACGCGCGACATAAGCGTTCCCGTCGGGATGTCCAGAACCTGTGCAGCCTCGGCGTAGCTCATGCCCTCCACGCCGACCAGCAGAATGGCGGCGCGCCGCTCGGGCGCCACGTCCTGAAGGGCGTCGAGCACGTCGCGCAGATCAAGAACGCCATTCTGTTCCGGCGCGCTCGACAGATCCGGCGCATCGAACGCCACCTGATCGGACACCTCGCCACGCCGTTTGCGCGCGCGGACGCCATCCACGAAAAGATTGTGCATCAGCGTAAAGAGCCATCGGCGCGGCGACGTTCCGGTCTGCCAGTTGTCGAGCCGCAGAAAAGCGCGCTCCAGACAGTCCTGCACGAGATCGTCAGCGGCATCGGCATCATGCATGAGCGCGCGCGCATAGCGCCGGAGCCCCGGTATCTCGCCGACAATCGCCTTTCGTCTGCCGTCCATGCCCCCTGCCCGTCTTTCGGACGGGTCCTGATGCTTCTTTTACATCAACGCTTCTGTCCGCCGGTTTATTCCCATGACGCCAGCTAAATTATGAGAAAAACTGATCTTTCGTGCACAATTTGTCGATTAAAACAGTTGCACTGCTGAGCTAGGTTGCACGCCGAAACGTCCTCCCACACTGGAACCGCAAGGCGCAAACTCCCATGACACAGCAAAGCACCAGCCGGGATGCCGGCCAGCCCTCTTTTCCCTGGCTGGTGGTTGTCTGCGGATGCCTGATCGCGGCACTGAACTTCGGCCCACGTTCGGCGATGGGTTTCTTTCAGCTCCCGCTTCTGGCCGAAACCGGCTGGGACCGCACCACATTCGGCCTTGCCATGGCGATCCAGAACCTGCTCTGGGGCGTCGGTCAGCCGATCTTCGGCGCGATAGCAGACCGGTTTGGAACCTGGCGGGTTCTGGCGCTTTCTGCGGTGATCTACGCTGCCGGTCTTCTGATGATGTCGATGCCCACCAGCGAAGCCATGCTGCATATCGGCGGTGGCGTGCTTGTGGGGCTCGGCGTCGCGGGCGGCTCCTTCGGCATCATTCTTGCGGCCTTCGCGCGCAGCACGCCTGCCAACAAGCGCAGCCTGATCTTCGGTCTGGCGACTGCCGCCGGCTCGGCCGGCATGTTCGTCTTCGCCCCGATCAGTCAGGGGCTGATTGATGCATTCGGCTGGTCGGACACGCTTGTCTATATGAGCATAGCCATGCTGGTGGTGCCGCTTCTGGCAATCCCGCTCGTCGGCAATGCCGCCACCGCCAGAAACAGCGCCGAGATCTTCAAGCAGACCATCGGCGAAGCGTTGCGTGAGGCTTTCGGCCATCGCAGTTTTCTTCTGCTGGTTGCGGGCTTCTTCGTCTGCGGTTTTCAGGTCGCCTTCATCACCGCGCACTTCCCCGCCTATATCGGCGATATCGGCATTGATGCGCGCTATGCGGTAATCGCGCTGGCGCTGATCGGCTTTTTCAACATTATCGGCTCTCTGGCGTCCGGCTATATCGGTCAACGCTATTCAAAGCCGGGCTTCCTGTCGCTGATCTATATCGCGCGCTCCATCGCGGTGACGGCCTTCCTGCTCCTGCCCCAGACACCCACAAGCGTCATCATCTTCGCCATCGTCATGGGGCTTTTATGGCTCTCCACCGTGCCCCCGACGAACGGTCTGGTGGCGATCATGTTCGGCACGGGCCATCTGGGGCTTCTGGGCGGGATCGTGTTCTTCTCCCACCAGGTCGGCTCTTTCCTGGGCGTCTGGCTGGGCGGCTATCTCTACGACGTTTTCGGCAGCTACGATCCCGTGTGGTGGCTTGGCGTGCTGCTCGGCCTGTTCGCCGCCGTTGTTCACATGCCGATCCGGGAAGCCGCCGTGACGCGCCCGTCTCTCGCGCCGGCAGAGTAAGCGAAGATCAGTCCGTGGCGCGCCCGGCGCAGCGGGCCAGCGCCAGAAGGAAACCGCCGCGCGCATCAGGCTCTTCCATGCCGCGCGGCTCGTAGACATTGCGGTGAAAGAAGAAGCCGGTCAGACGATAAGCGTCGTCCAGCGCTTCGCGCGTCGTCTCCGCCATGTTCCGCGTGGTCAGGAATGCAGGCAATGGCAAAAGCTTGTCGCGCCACGGCGTTCCGGCCTCCTGCGTCACCGCACGTCCCGATTTGGGAGAGACATAGGCCAGCCCTTCACGGCTTCCCGTTAGCGCGCATTTTCCAAGGTCGAGCCCGAAACCCAGCTCATCCAGAAGCGCCAGCTCGAAGCGCACCATCAGAGGCCCGGCAATCTCGGGATCGTCCAGATGCGCCGTGATGACCTTGAGTGTTTCGTAGAGCCCGGCATGCGCGTCGCGCTCGGGCATGAGCCGCAGATGTGCAGCCAGAAGCTGGATGCCGTGAATGGCGACGGCCGAGGCGAGCAATCGCGCGGCGTTGAGCTCGAGAGGTTCAACCTGAAACGCGCCGAGATGCTCTTCAAGCCGGGCGCGCCAGACGAGATCAACACGATTGCCCGGCTGCAAGAGTGGCTGCATGCGGCGTGACCGGCCACCCTTCACCAACCCCAGATGACGGCCATGCGCCGCCGTCATCGTTTCAAGGACGACGCTCGTCTCGCCATACTTTCTGACGCCCAGAATGATCCCTTCGTCGCGCCATTCCATGCGGCCACTGTCCTCCCGTCAGGACGGGAATTCAAGCCCCATCTCGCGGTAGCGCTCGGGGTCATTGCCCCAGCCTTCGCGCACCTTGACGAACAGGAAGAGATGAACCTTCTGCTCGAGAATATCGGCGATTTCCTCACGCGCGGCCTGTCCGACGGCACGGATGGCCGAGCCCTTGTGGCCGAGCACGATTTTCTTCTGGCTGTCGCGCTCCACATAGACGACCTGGTCGATGCGCACGGACCCGTCCTTGCGCTCCTCCCATTTCTCCGTCTCCACATGGATGGCGTAAGGCACTTCCTGATGCAGCCGCAGGAACAGCTTCTCGCGCGTGATCTCGGCAGCGAGCTGGCGCATCGGCAGATCCGAAATCTGGTCTTCCGGATAGTACCAGGGACCGACCGGCAGCGTTTCAGCGAAATAGGAAAGCAGGTCATCGCAGCCCGAGCCCTGCAGCGCCGAGACCATGAAGGTGCGCTCGAACGCCACCGCCTCATTGGCCTTTGCCGCCAGCTCAAGAAGGGTTTCGCGCTTCACGCGGTCGACCTTGTTGAGGATGAGGATCTTGGGCTGAGCGACGTCCTTGAGCTTTTCAAGAATGGCTGCCGCATCTCCCTTGATGCCGCGTTCGGCATCGATGAGGAACGCCACCACATCGGCGTCCTTGGCCCCACCCCAGGCGGTGGTGACCATGGCGCGGTCGAGCGTGCGGCGCGGGTTGAAGATGCCCGGCGTGTCGATGAACACGATCTGCGCACTCTCATGGGTGGCGATGCCGCGCACGATGGCGCGGGTCGTCTGCACCTTATGGGTGACGATGGACACTTTTGCGCCCACGAGCTGATTGAGCAGCGTCGATTTGCCGGCATTCGGCGCGCCGATCAGCGCCACGAAGCCGGAGCGGGTTTCACCCTGCGGGCTGTCAATCGATATGTCTTCACTCATGATACGTTCTCGTTTCTATGCCAGACGCCTTCGCGCTCCAGCATGGTCGTGGCCGCCGCCTGCTCGGCTTCGCGCTTGGAGCGTCCCTTGCCGAATGCGGGGTCATAACCCTTGATCTTTACGGCGACCGAGAAGACCGGATCGTGATCCGGTCCCTGCCGATCGTCAACACTATAGGCTGGCGTGACGCCAGCAACCTGATGCGCCCATTCCTGCAGCGCTGTCTTGGGATCGCGTCGGTCAGCGCCCTTGGCCCGCGCGCGCGATCCCCAATGGGTGCGAACGAATGTGCGGGCCGCGTCGATCCCCGCTTCCAGGAAGACGACCGCAATCAGGGCTTCCATCACATCGGCGCGCAGATTGATCTGTTTGCGTGTCGCAGCCCCACGCAAATCGCTGCCCATATGGATCAGCGGGCTGATATCCAGTTCGTCGGCGACTTCGGCCAGCGTCTCGGCATTCACCAGCGCATTGAGGCGCACCGAGAGTTCGCCTTCCGGCGCTTTGGGAAAGCTTTCGAAAAGCAGTTCGGCAACGGCCAGTCCGAGAACCCGGTCGCCGAGAAATTCAAGACGCTGATAATCCACGCCCGCGCGACCGCGCGCGCTGGAATGCGTCATCGCTTCCTCGACCAGCGCGGCGTCCTTGTAAGCAAACCCGGTGCGCCGGGACACCTCAGCGACGAGCTGGGGTCCGCGCAGACGTTTGACAGCCATGGTTTTTGGCAAGGCTCAGTCGACCCAGTTGAGAATGCGCGACGGGCGCACTTCCGACGGCCAGCGCCACAGCTCAAGCGGGCTCGCTCCGCCGGCGATGGAGAAGAAGATCACATTGGCGCGGCCCACCAGGTTTTCAGCCGGCACGAAACCGACCGAGAAACGGCTGTCGGCGGAGTTGTCGCGGTTGTCGCCCATCATGAAGTAATGCCCTTCAGGAACCACGAACTCACGCGTGTTGTCGCCCACGCCGTTCTCCGTCAGGTCCAGCGTCTCGTAGGAAACGCCATTGGGCAGGGTCTCGCGATAGACATCGACCGGGCGGTCCATCTCCGTGATGTCGGGATCGGTGATCTGGCCAAGCTTCTCGCGCTGCACCGGCTCATCATTGATGAAGAGAACACCATCGCGCATCTGGATCTTGTCGCCCGGCAGGCCAACCACACGCTTGATGTAATCGATGGACGGGTTCGGCGGGAACTTGAACACCACCACATCGCCGCGCTCGGGCTCGGACGCCCAGATACGGCCGGAGAACAGCGGCGGCGAGAACGGCAGCGAATGGCGTGAATAACCGTAAGCCCACTTGGTGACGAACAAATAGTCGCCTTCTAGCAGGGTCGGACGCATCGAACCCGATGGAATGGAGAATGGCTGAAAAAAGAAAGTGCGGATAACCAGCGCCAGAATAAGCGCCTGGACGATCACGCTCACCGTCTCGCCTGCCCCGCCCGATTTCTTCTTCGTCTTGTCAGCCACGCTCATTACTTCCTCGGTTCGACTGTTTCGGCACGGTCTTATCGCGCCAGAAAGGCGGCGGCAATGCGACAACGCTCCCTTGCGCAGTTTTCAGCCTCAGTTTCCCGTGTCGGGAACCGCCTCGATAATCACGAATGCCTGAGCCAGCGGAAAGTCGTCGGTAATGGTCAAATGGACAAGCACTTTCATTCCAGGCGGCGTCATGTTCATGGCGTGCTCGCGCGCGCGTCCAGAAAGCTCCATGGTCGGCTTGCCGCCCGGCAGGTTCACGACGCCCATTTCGCGCCAGAAGACACCGCGCGAAATGCCCGTGCCCAACGCCTTGGAGCAGGCTTCCTTGGCTGCGAAGCGCTTGGCGTAGGAGGCAGCACGCTCGCGGCGCTTGTCAGACTTCGCGCGCTCCACCTCCGTGAACACACGCTGCGTGAACCGTTCGCCGTAGCGATCGAGCGTTTTTGCGACGCGCCGAATGTCGATCAGGTCGCTTCCGATACCGATAATCATGAACTTGTTGCCGTCCCTGCACCAAAGGCCTGCTGGTTCGCCCTGCGGCGTGCGCGCTCGGCAAGGCGTTTGCGGCGCTGCTCACGAAACCCGAAAACCGCCCAGCGTGTCAGAAAATAGAAGACCAGAGCGAAGGTGATCCCGAGCGGCAGAGCGCCGATGGACATGGGCTTCAGGAGTGGCTCCCAGAGCTGCGAGAATTCGAGATGGCTCAGCATCTTGCCCAGATGGATGGGCGCTCCCTGAGGAATATCGCCGCCGTAGAGGATCATGCGCCCGGTCTCGAGCGTCGCGCCCCAGATGAAGGGGAATGTCAGCGGATTTCCAATGGCGGTGCCGATGGCCGAGGCGACAAGGTTTCCGCCCAGGCACCAGGCCAGACCGGCGGCGATGAAAAAGTGAAAGCCCATGAAGGGCGTGAAGGACGCAAAAACGCCTGCCGCAACGCCGGCTGCGATGGCATGCGGCGTTGCCGTGAGCCGAAGGGCCCGCTTTACGAAATATTGTGCGGATCGCCAGAAAGACCGACGCGGCCAAACGAGGGTTCGCGTCTTTTCCCATAAATCGGCAGGTTTTCTACGTCGAAACAACATCGCGACTACACCGCACCCCCGAATGCCAACATGCTTCTCCCCCAGCACTCCGATCCTATAAGACCGACCTCCTTAACGGCGCGTTCCCGCAAACCGGTTTGTGCATCGATATAGGCAAGCTGAGACAGATGGGGCAAGGGCAACCACTCGACCAATTGCGCTTCCGAAGAGATGGCCGGAAACGCAATTGTTCTAAGCGCCTGAAACGGCAGAATTTTGACGCCGCCGATCAATCAGTGACCGCATGACGCGCGGCTATGAAACGCGCGCCATGTTCCTGTCCTGAAGCATGTAGCCGCGGCTTTCGCTCCAGCCGAGTTCAGGGTGACTCGCAACCTGATGCGCCAGATACTGGATGCGCCAGCTGTCGACGACCTGATAACCGAGCGCCTCCAGATCATCCAGAAAGCGGGCCTTGTTGCGGATATGGTAGGGCAGATAGGTCGGCCCGCCACGCTGCAGCGTGTAGACCGAAGGCCCTTCCCTTAAGGCGACCTTGTTGAGAAGGATGACCCTTGGCCGCGCAGGCAGGCTTTTGACGAAATCGGGAAACGGCATATCCAGATATTGCAGCAGCCCCGAGCAAAGCAGGATGTCCGCTTCTTCTATTTCCTCAAGGCAATCGCAAAACGAGAGTTGCGCCTCCAGACCTTCGGAAACCGCCATATCCCTTCCCGCCTTCACCATCGCCGGCAGTTCATAGACCTGCCATTGCACCCTTGAGAGGTCCAGAAGGTCACGAAAGGCACGGAACTTGGTGCCCACATGCCCACCGGCATCCAGCAGGCGCAACGGCGCGCCATTGCGTGCGCGCAACTCCCGTTCGAGCCAGAAGAGGATCGGGTAATCCCAGTCAATGACCCGGCTCATCTTGTCGAGCGCAACGGGCACGACCGCTTCGTGATCGTAATCGGTCAGCGCCCAGCCCGGCGCTGCGCGCACGGCGCTTTGCCGGTCTGGATATGCGCCCGTCAGCTCCGCACGGCGGGCGACGAGATGCAGCTTTGAAAGGGCGGAGCGGAACGGCCGGGCGGCGCGCTTGATCCCGCCACTGTCGAAATGCAGTAGAGCTTTCATATCAGCCTCTCTTGAACAGAAGGAGCGTTCCTCCCCGCGCCCGGACGAACGCACGGCGATGCGTGAGGCGTTCAGATCGCGCGGGGAGAATGTTCAGGAGAGGTTTTGACGGGGCGGCTTGAGCAATCGTTTAGCCTGAAAGGCGCAGATGTTTTCTGCCGGATCAGCGGCCAGACACGCGGCGAAGCGCACAGGCCGGATGGCATGGAAAGAGGACTGCCCCATGGGCATGCAGTGAAGAGCGCAGCAATCCTGAGCGGAGGCATCCACGTCATCATGAGCACCGCCCTCAGGCCCATGATCAGCGGCGACTGCAATCACGCTTGCGGTTGCCATCTCGGGAGCCGGGTGTGCGCTGGCCCCAGGCATTGGGTAGAACAGCAAAACGATCAGGGTGAAAACCGCGATCACCCCGCCTACTCCCAGTCTCGCCAAAGGCGTATCTTGCCAGAAACAGCGCATTCGGCACGTTGTTCATGAGCGCTGGTCGGGTCAATTCACCCCGGCCGCGCCGCAAGTAACCAATTTGCGAACGGGCGGGCCATTTTGCTGACTGTCGGGGCGGCGCAACCGCCTATTGGCGCATGCCCCACCACCATCGGACAGCGGGCCGCAACATTGTGATGCCTTGCCCACCCGTGCGATCAGCCGTTCACGCGGTGCGCATCGCTCACGCTCGTGATTTCCTTGAGTTGCGAAATCAGCCGGTTGAGATGCTTCAGGTCCCAGACCTCGAGATCGAACAGCATTTCGGTGAAATCGGGCGCGGTGCGCTCCATGGCAAGCGTGTGGATGTTGGCATCGTTTGAGGCCACCACCTGCGCGATCTCGGCCAGCGAACCGGGCTCGTTGATGGCCGTGACGGACATGCGGACCGGGAAGCGCTCCTTCATGTGCTCGTCAATGTCCCAGCGCACATCGATCCACCGCTCCGGCTGATCGTCGAACGCGGTGAGCGCCGGCGACTGGATCGGATAAATGGTGATGCCGGAACCGGGTTGAAGAATGCCGACAATGCGATCGCCCGGCACCGCCCCTTCAGGCGCGAAGCTGACCGGCAGATCGCCCGTCACGCCGCGAATCGGCACAGCGCTGCCCTGCGGGGTTTCGCCCGAAGCATCACGCGTGGTGCGCTTGGCCTTGCGCGAAGAGCGGCCGGGGATCTGGAACAGCATGCCCGCCGCATTGCGCAGGTTGAACCAGCCCTCCTCGCGCTCCTTGGGGGCCTGCGTGACGCGCTCGTCCTTGTAGTCGGGGAACACGGCGCGAACCACGTCCTGCGAGGAAAGCTCCCCGCGCCCGACCGCAGCCAGAACATCCTCCACATCCTGCCGACCGAGCCGGTGCAGCACCGGCTTCAGCGCATCGCGCGAAAAGGTCTTTTCGGCCCGCTCGAAGGCGCGCTCGAGAATGCGCGCGCCGAGACCGGAATACTGTTTGCGGATCGCGTTTCGCGTGGCGCGGCGGATGGCGGCGCGCGCCTTGCCGGTGACAACGACCGATTCCCACGCCGCCGGCGGCACCTGCGCCTTGGAGCGGATGATCTCCACTTCGTCGCCGTTCTTCAGCTCGGTCATGAGCGGCATGATCCGGCCATTGACCTTTGCGCCGACACAGGTGTCGCCCACCTCGGTGTGGACCGCATAGGCAAAGTCGATGGGCGTTGCCCCGCGCGGCAGCGCGATCAGCCGCCCCTTGGGCGTGAAGCAGAAAACCTGGTCCTGGAACAGCTCCAGCTTGGTGTTTTCGAGGAAGTCTTCCGGCGTATCGCCCTCAGACAGCGCCTCGATGGTGCGCCGCAGCCAGGCATAGGCATTGGTGTCGCGCGAGATGCGGTGATCCGCGCCGTTCACCTTGCCGCCGAAATCCTTGTAGATCGAATGCGCGGCAACACCGTATTCGGCAATGCCGTGCATGTCATAGGTGCGGATCTGCAGTTCCACGCGCTGGCGCGACGGCCCGACAATCGTCGTATGGATCGACCGGTAGTCATTCTGCTTGGGCGTGGAGATGTAGTCCTTGAAGCGCCCCGGCACCATCGACCAAGTGGAGTGGATGACGCCCAGCGCCCGGTAACAGTCTTCGACCGTATCGACGAGCACGCGGAAACCGAAAATGTCCGACAGCTGCTCGAAGGAAAGCGCCTTCGTCTCCATCTTGCGGAACACCGACCAGGGCTTCTTCTGGCGGCTCTTCACCGTCGCCTCGATCTGGTGTTCTGTAAAGAGGTGTGACAGCGCCTCTTCAATGGCCTTGATGACCCCGCGATTGCGCTCGAAGAACTCCGCCAGCCGCTCCGTCACAGCGCGAAACGCTTCGGGATTGATGTGGCGGAAGGCGAGCTCTTCAAGCTCCTCGCGCATGTCCTGCATGCCCATGCGGCCGGCCAGCGGCGCATAGATGTCCATGGTCTCTTCGGCGATCCGGAGCCGCTTGTGCTCGGGCACGTGATCGAGCGTGCGCATGTTGTGCAGACGGTCAGCGAGCTTCACCAGAAGCACGCGCACATCGTCGGAAATGGCGAGCAGAAGCTTGCGCAGGTTTTCTGCCTGATGCGCCTTCTTGGAAACAAGATCGAGGCGCTTCAGCTTGGTCAAACCCTCGACGAGCTTGCCGATATCGGGGCCGAACAGTTCATCGATCTCAGCGCGCGTGGCGCTCGTATCCTCGATTGTGTCATGCAGGAGGGCGACAGCAATGGTCGCCTCGTCCAGATGCATGTCGGTCAGGATGGCGGCAACTTCCAGAGGATGCGAAAAATAGGGATCGCCAGAGGCGCGGCGCTGATGACCGTGCTTCTGCATTGCGTAGACATAGGCCTTGTTGAGTAGCGCCTCATTGACGTCCGGCTTGTAGCGTTGAACACGCTCGACAAGCTCGTATTGACGCATCATGGGCGGCTTCCTCTGTTCTTATTGTTGTCTACGCAAAGCAAAACATGCGCCGCGAGGTGCACGGCGCATGTTTAAGATAGGCAGGAATGTTCCGGCAAGGAAGAGATTGCCATGCCGAACATTCGTGTCGATCAGAAATCGTCGCTTTTTTCCGGCGGCACGAGGCCTTCGATGCCGGCGAGCAGATCTTCTTCGCTCATGCGGTCGAAGGAAATCTCCTCCTCCGGCTGCTCTGCGCTTGCTTCCACGGCCTCGGCGGACGGCTCGCTGATCTCCGGGAGATCGGCTTCCGGCTCGTCAACCTCGACATGCTTCTGCAGCGAGTGAATCAGATCTTCTTTGAGGTCGCCCGGAGACAGGGTCTCGTCAGCGATCTCGCGCAGGGCGACAACGGGGTTCTTGTCGTTGTCGCGGTCCACGGTAATTGCTTCGCCCTGCGAAATCTGGCGGGCGCGGTGGCTCGCCAGGAGCACGAGATCAAAGCGGTTATCGACCTTGTCGATACAGTCTTCAACGGTCACACGGGCCATTCAGTGCCCCTTTCATGCGTAAATCTGCAAGGAAATCCAGCGCGTCAATACCCTGCCAGCCCGAAAAATTCAAGGCCGAGACGCAACGCTTGCTTTCCGATCAACACGCAATTGCGGCGCGGTGATGGCAGCCGGCGCGCCAGCCCACAGCTTGTAATTATGACGAATTTATATATTGGTTGGAACTATCATAGTTCAGCGCTATTTCCTCATAAGAGATAGCTTTTTGGGCACCTTCCGGCGCGACGCTTTCGTTTTGTGCGCCAACCTTTTTTGAAACAGGAAATTTGACGATGTTCGATCCACGGGAAAAGATAGCGCTCTTCATTGATGGCGCAAATTTGTATGCCACATCGCGGGCATTAGGGTTCGACATCGATTACCGCAAGCTCCTGAGCAGCTTCAAGGAACGCGGCTACCTGCTGCGCGCCTACTACTACACCGCTCTGGTGGAGGATCAGGAGTATTCGTCCATTCGCCCGCTGATCGACTGGCTGGATTACAATGGCTACAAGGTCGTTACCAAGCCGGCCAAGGAGTTCACCGACTCCGCAGGTCGCCGCAAGATCAAGGGCAACATGGACATCGAGCTGGCAATCGATGCGCTCGAGCTGTGCGACGTGGTCGATCATTACGTGATCTTCTCCGGTGATGGTGACTTCCGCACGCTGGTCGAGGCTCTTCAGCGCAAGGGCCGCAAGGTCAGCGTCGTTTCCACCATCCAGTCCCAGCCGCCGATGATCGCTGACGATCTTCGCCGTCAGGCGGACAATTTCATCGATCTCTCCTCATTGCGCGACGAAGTTGGCCGTGCGACAAGCGAGCGGCCTTCCCGCAAGGCTGATCCTGAAGATGACGAGACGTTCGACGATCTATGAGCACTGTTCCGGCGCAGGCCACCGAGCCGCCGCGTGATTGCGCGCTTTGTCCGCGCCTGCACCAGTTCATCGCAGACTGGCGCGTCAAGGAGCCCGAGTGGCACAACGCGCCGGTCCCGGCTTTTCTTCCCAAAGGCGGCGACGACAATGTCTCGCTTCTGATTGTCGGCCTCGCACCGGGCCTGCGCGGCGCGAACAAATCCGGCCGCCCCTTCACCGGCGATTACGCCGGCGACCTCCTCTACAGCACGCTGAAACGCTTTGGTTTCGCCGAAGGAGAGTATGAGGCGCGCCCAGACGACAGCCTCACCCTCATCGATGCGGCAATCGTTAATGCCGTGCGCTGCGTGCCGCCGGAAAACAAGCCCGTGGGTTCGGAAATAAACACCTGCCGCGAACACTTTTTCGCCCCCACGATGAAGCGCTTCAAAAACATGAAGGCCATTCTGACGCTCGGCGTGATCGCGCATCAGTCAACCGTGCGCGCCCTTGGCGGCCGCGTCGCGGCACACAAGTTCGCGCATGGCGCGCGCCAGGAAGTCGCCGGCTTCTCCATATTCTCGAGCTACCACTGCTCGCGCTACAACACGAACACCGGTCGCCTGACCGAAGACATGTTCGTCAGCGTTTTCCGCGATATACGCGAATTTCTCGATAATTAGATTCTGATGGCGAAACGCTTCTGCGGCAGTCTGCGGATCAACCGCTCTGCTTCAGGAGCCTTGCCTTTTCGCGGTTCCAGTCGCGCTTCTTGGCCGTCTCGCGCTTGTCGTGCAGCTTCTTGCCGCGCGCCACGGCGACCTGGAGCTTGGCCAGCCCGCGCTCGTTGAAATAGAGCTTGAGAGGCACGAGGGTCATGCCCTCCCGCTCGATTGACTGGGCGAACCTTGAGAGTTCCCGCTTGGAGATCAGCAGTTTGCGCTTGCGCCGCGGCTCATGGTTGAACCGGTTGCCGGCGGAATATTCCTGGATATACGAGTTGATCAGCCAGCATTCGCCGTCCTCTATCGAGGCATAGGCTTCCTGGATGTTCGCATGCCCTTCGCGCAGCGACTTCACTTCGGTGCCCGTCAGAACAATGCCGGCTTCCAGCGTGTCCAGCACTTCATAGGAGAAGCGCGCCTTGCGGTTTTCGGCAATCGTCTGAACGTTCGGATTCTTGTCTTTCGCCATGTGTCCCAAATGCGCCGGAAGCGCTCATGAGCGCTTCCGCCTTCCAGCGGGCAGAAGAATGCCCGTTTGTTTCACCGCATTTGTGCGACGCCGGGCGTATTTGCCCGGCTGCAAAATGCTCTACTTCAGCAGGCCTGCGTGCTGCATGGCTGCGTCGATGGCCGCCGCGGTGGAAGCCTCGATCGGCACGAGCGGCAGGCGGACCCGATTTTCGGCCTTGCCGAGACGCGACAGCGCATATTTCGCACCGCACAGGCCCGGCTCGATGAAGATCGCCTTGTGCAGCGGCATCAGCCGGTCCTGCAGTTCAAGGGCCTTTTCCTTGTCATTGGCAAGCGTTGCCGCCTGGAACTCCGCGCACAGGCGCGGCGCCACATTGGCCGTCACCGAAATGCAGCCGACGCCGCCATGTGCGTTGAAGCCCAGAGCCGACGCATCTTCGCCGGAGAGCTGGATGAAGTCCTTGCCGCAGGTGAGACGCTGCTCTGAAACCCGGTCGACCTTTGCCGTTGCGTCCTTCACACCGACAATATTGGCAAAGTCCTTCGCCAGCCGGCCCATGGTCTCGGGCGACATGTCGATCACCGAACGCGGCGGAATGTTGTAGATGATGATCGGCAGGCTCGTCGAACGCGCCACCGTCGCAAAATGCTCATAGAGACCGTTCTGCGTCGGCTTGTTGTAATACGGCGTGACCACCAGTGCTGCGTCGGCCTTCACCTCTTCGGCGAACTTGGCCAGCGCAACGGCCTCGCGGGTGGAATTGGACCCTGCGCCTGCGATCACCGGAACGCGACCGGCAGCCGTCTCGACGCAGATCTGGACCACTTCGCGATGCTCTTCATGCGTCAGCGTGGGCGTTTCGCCCGTGGTGCCGACCGGAACAAGACCCGTCGTGCCTTCGGCAATCTGCCATTCAACGAGTTCGCGAAACGCTTTTTTGTCCAGGCTGCCATCTTTGGCAAACGGTGTCACAAGCGCTGTGAGAGACCCCCTGAACATAATGTCGAACTCCTGAATGAGATTGGATGCAATTATGACGGCCAGAACCGCCGACGGATGCTTCTAGCCGAAGATGTCGCGGCGCACCATAGTCTTGCCATCTCTTGCCCGCAAGAATCCGACCTGAGTGGCATGTTTGCTTCAGCAGGACGGGGTCGGGCCCGTCTCGCCGAAAAAAACAGCGTCCACGCTGGTTCATTATCGTCGGACCTCTGGTCGACCTGTTCGGGTGCTTTTTGCATGAAGACATCAGCCGCGCTTGTCCCGCTGCTTCTCCTCTCCGTTTCGACAATCGTGCAGGCCCAGTCTTTGCCCGAAATGGCGCCCATCCCCTTTGCGCGTCCCGATGCAGCAACTGCGCCCAGCGCCGTGATTGACGCGCTGACCCGTGCAACCGTGCGCCCCAATGTCGTGGACGGCGAAACCGGTCAGTCGACCGACATGCGCGCCATGATCGCGGGACTGGACGCCATCTCGACCGGAGATCCCGAAACGGCGCGCACCCTGCGCAACAGCATGACGGAAAACGGGCTCGAGCGCCGCATTTTGAGCTGGTCTCTGGTTCTTTCCGCCAGCGACACGCTGTCCAGCGCCGAAATTGCCAAGACTGCCGGCGACCTCGCCGGCTGGCCCGGCATGCTCACCCTGCGCGATCACAGCGAGCGGGCGCTTTATCGCGAGAATCAGCGCCCCAATGTGGTCGTCGCCCTGCTTGGAGACATGCCGCCCCGAACCTTTGAGGGAACGGTGGCGCTTGCCCGCGCGCATCTGGCGCTATCGCAGGAAGACAAGGCGCGTGCGCTGGTATCCACATTCTGGCGCGAGGCAAAACTCGATGCGGCGCGCGAAACAGCGTTCATGAAAGAGTTCGACACCCTGCTTTCAACCGCCGACCACCGGGTGCGGATGGAGCAGATGCTTTATAATGCGCGCATACGCTCCGCCGAACGCGTCGCAGAACGCGCCGGCGGTGTGGAACTGACCAAGGCATGGGCGGCGGTCATTCGCGGCGAGAAAAATGCGGAAGAGCTGCTCGACGCCGTGCCCGAGGCGCAGCAGAGCGCCGGATATCTTTTCGCAAAAACCCGTTATTTGCGCCGCAGCGGCCGTTTCGATGAAGCTGCAAAGGTCATGCTGACCGCGCCGCAGGATGCGCAAAGCCTGATCGACCCGGATGAATGGTGGGTGGAGCGACGCGTCCTCTCCCGCGAGCTTCTGGATATCGATGACGCGGAAACGGCCTATAAGATCGCGGCGAACCATGCGGCCGAAAGCCCTTCGCGGGCAGCCGATGCGGAGTTCCATGCCGGCTGGTATGCATTGCGCATGCTCGACAGGCCTGAAAAGGCGGCAGAGCATTTCGCGCGCATCGCCGGGATCGCCGAAGGGCCGATTTCCAACGCCAGAGCGCATTACTGGCTCGGCCGCGCGGCAGAGGCCGGCGGCCCCGGGGATGCGGACGCCCATTATAAAGAGGCAGCGCGCTTCGGCGCGACCTTCTACGGGCAGCTGGCGACGGCCCGGCTTGGGCAATCAAAGCTTGCAGCCGATGCGCCTGCCCCCCGGGACGACAACCGGCGGCACTTTTTTGCCCGCGAGATGGTGCGAGCAATCAAGAGCCTGGAACAGACAAGCCATGCATGGCGCGCTGGCAGCCTTTACCGGAAACTCGCGCAACAGCTCGACAATCCGGGCGAGCTGGCGCTTCTGGCCAATATGGCGGCAAACCGAGGCGACTACACAACGGCGCTGCGCGTCGGCAAGATCGCAGCCGGGCGCGGACTGGACATCGGCGCACTTGCCCATCCGGTCGGCGCAATCCCGGACGCCGCCTCCATCCCGTCCGCCCGACAGGCCCTCGCCTACGCCATTGCCCGGCAGGAAACCGAGTTCAACGCCGCCGCCGTCTCACCCGCCGGAGCGCGCGGCCTCCTGCAGCTCATGCCTGCAACTGCACAGGAAATGGCGCGCAAGAGCGGCCTGCCCTATTCCCGCGCCCGCCTGACGGCAGACCCCACCTACAATGTGACGCTTGGCGCAGCCTATCTGGAAGAACAGCTCGCGCGCTTCAACGGCTCCTACATCCTCACTTTCGCCGGCTACAATGCCGGTCCGAGCCGCGCCACGGAATGGATGGGACGCTATGGTGATCCACGCGGAAAATCGGTGGAGGAGATCGTCGACTGGATCGAACGCATTCCCTATTCGGAAACGCGCAACTATGTTCAACGGGTGATGGAGAATCTGCAGATCTACAAGATGCAGTTGACCGGCCGGTTCGACATCGAAAAAGATCTGACGGTCGGCGGCTGATCGAGACTCTGATCAATGCGCCAACCGTCTGATACAAACAGCAAACAGGCGACATTCGAGGGAAGCTGTGTCGGAAGAAGATTTTCGCGATGTCTACTACACGGCGCAGGATGGCCTGAAACTTCACGCTCGCGTTTATGGTGAGGACAATCCCGGTCTGCCCGTGGTTTGCCTTCCCGGCCTGACACGCAATGCGCGGGACTTCCACCCGCTCGCCCTTTTTCTCGCGACCGATGCCCCGAAACCGCGCAAGGTCATCGTCTTCGACTATCGCGGACGCGGCCTGTCCGACCGCGACCCGGACTGGCGTCATTATGACGTGGCCATTGAGGCCGCCGATATCACCACCGGCCTTGCCGTTATGGGCGTCGAACACGCAGCCTTCATCGGCACCTCGCGTGGCGGATTGATTATCATGGCGCTCAGCGCCTCACGGCCTGCCCTTTTGAAGGCAGTTGTTCTCAACGATATCGGCCCGGTGGTGGAAGGAGACGGTCTTGCCCAGATCCGCTCCTATCTGCAACGCGCGCCCAAACCGGCCACACTCAAAGAAGCGATTGAGATCCAGAAAACCATCCACGGCGATGCCTTTTCCGCCCTTTCGGATGAAGACTGGGAACGCTTTACCGGTGCGCTCTATCGGCAGGAAAACGGAAGCCTTCTGGCGGATTTCGATCCGAAACTCGTCAAGCCACTCAAAGAGATAGACCTGGATCGCCCGCTTCCGGAGCTATGGCCGCTCTTTTCCGGCCTGACCGGCATTCCGCTTCTTGCGGTGCGCGGTGAGAATTCGCGTCTTCTCTCCATGAAAACACTGGGCGAGATGGAAACCCGGCATCCTGACATGCAGTCCATTGTCGTTCCCGGACAGGGACACGCACCACTGCTCGAAACCGGTGATTTGCCGGAAAACATCGCAGCCTTTGTCGATCAGGCCGAAAAAGCACCGCGACACTCTGGATAAAGCCCCCCCACCGACCGCGATAGCGCCCTCCCCAACACACCGGCACAGGACCAGAGCCTAGCTGGCCGTCGTGATCTTCCCGCAGGAGCATCGCTCCAGAACGTCGACGCAGGGGTCGAGATCGCCGGTCGCCAGATGCGCATAGCGCATGGTCATTGTCAGCGTCTGGTGGCCAAGCCACATCTGCACCCGGCGCAGATCAATACCGCCCTGCACAAGACGCGACGCACATGTGTGGCGCAGCACATGCGGCACGACCTGCGTATCCTGTGAGAGTCCCACCTCTGCCTTGGCTTCATTCCAGATGGTGCGAAACTGGGCCTGCCGCAGCATGGCGAACGGCCCTTCCCGCCCCTCTTTCCGGACACCGGCAGCGTTCTGCGCACGCGCCGTCAGCGGCACGGAGCGCGCACGCGCGGATTTCGTGATCCAAAAGCTCGCGCGTCCACCCTGTACGTCGTTCCAGGTCAGCCCGATGGCTTCGCCCAGCCTGCACCCCGTATCCACCAGAAAGACAGAAAGCCGCCAGGCATCTTCGCTGCGGCGTCGGATCGCGGCGAAAAGCATCTCCTCTTCGCTCCACGAGAGAAAGCGGATGCGTCCGGAGCGCTCTTTCTGACGTCGAAATTCGGGCAGGCTGTGAATGTCACCCATTTTATGCGCTTTCCGCAGAAGCTTGCTCAGCGCGGCCATCTTTCGATTGATGGTCGCATTGCTGTTTCCGCGAGCGCGCAATTTCCCGATCAACGCATCAAGGGCATCCTGCCCGAATGTGCTGAAGCGCTTCCCCATCAGGAGCTCATCCAGCTCCCCGATAAAGAAGGTGACATTGTATTTGTGCGAGCCAGGCTCCCAAAGTATGTCGCCATACTTTGCAAAGAGCTCCTTCAGGCTGAATTCAGAGACAAGCCGGAGCCGCTCACTGTCGAAAGTGACAGAGTAGCCCTCTCCTGAAACACCCCATGCCTCTTCCAGACGACTGACGCTCCCCATGTCAGAGAGCGTCCCGGACGCAATTCAGGGCGTTTATTTCAACCTTGTCCTGACCTCCGAAGAAACTCAACGGAGCGAGTTTGTACCAGTTCCCCATGTACACAACCTCCGATTGTCGGAGATACCATCACCACTAACTGATGGTCCAAAGAACACACGCTTATTCTTATTGATCCGTCCGCCCCGCTGAGCCCCCGCGGCATTCGTCTGTATTTTTAAGCGGCCCTGTTGAACGGAACTGGCAAACCCACCCATGGGAGAGCCTGCACGAAGATGTCGCCAACCCCTGTCACCAAAAGCACTCTCAATTGATCGAAGCGCCCGCCAACAACGATATCTCCAAGGCCGGGACCCGGCGAAGTCTCGCCAGATCCCGGTATGCACTGCTGCTTCGTTAGAAGCTTCGCGTGATGCGGAAGAAACCGCTCATCGCGCCGTCCTTGTAGCTGTCGCCATCCTTGTAGTTCACGGCGATCTTGGTATCGAGATTCTCGACCAGCTCGTAGTCGATGACACCGCCAATAGCCCAGTCGTCGGCTTTGGAGCCATGTTTGTCAGCAAAGTACTGACCGCCGAGACCGACCGAGAGTTTCTGCGTTGCAGCATATTTCAGGTAACCACCGGCCGAGTAGTCATAGCCATTGCTGTAGAGGCTCGGATCCGAGAAGTAGGTGGCCAGCAGCTCGACGCTCAGCTGATTGGTCGCCTTGAACTGGGCAAAGCCCTTGAGGCCCCATTCCTTGGCCGTTGCGTCATAGGCTGCGAATGCGTCGAACGACCCCCAGCCCTGCGAGACACCCACCTTACCGACCACATTGGGCGTGTAGTCGTAATTGTAGTCGTTCTCTTCCAGCGCCAGCGAAACCGACACGCCGTTGCCCGGCACAAAGGTGTAACCCAGCGTGTGAACCGAAGAATCAAAGCCGCCAGCATCGAACTCACCGCCGAGCCCCTGATCAAAGATCGTGCTCTTGTAGCCCAGGAAGAACCCGCCAAGCGTGATGTAGGCCTGATTCAGATATGCGCCGCGCGTTGCACCATTGACAGAGAATGGACCACTTCCGCTCGGCGCGCCGAGGCGAGAAACACCTGAATAGGCGTCAGCCCGCAGCTCGATAAAGCTGCCCAGCGTACCGAACTCGGTTTCCGAACGGGCGTCGATTGTCAGGTTGGCCCGAGCGAGCTTGCGCCAGCCGCCAGCTTTATCGCTGCGTCCGGCTCCCCAGGTTTCCCAGACCTCGTCATAGACATCCCCGCCCATGAGGGAACGCTTGGAATCATCGGCATCCGACCAGTCGATCTGATAGCGCGCATAGCCGCCGATCTTCAGGCAGGTTTCGGTGCCCGGAATATAGAAGAAGCCGGCACCATAGACGTCGCAGACCCGGACGTATTCCATCGGCTCCGGCTCGGCAACGAAAAGCGGATCGGCAGCCTTGGCGCCGGTGGCAGCAGCTGCGAGAGCCGCGGAGCCGATGAGAAGGCTCTTGAGTTTCATGTTCTGACCTCCAGTCAGAATCATGAGACCGGTGGAAGCAAAAATGCCCGAGAACAAGGGAATCCAGGCGGGATCCGACCTGCGTCGGTGGCCATCACCGCGAAGTGCGGCTTGTCTGAACTGCTGGGTGGATTGTCAAAGCTAAGGGAAAATGGCGGAGAGGATGGGATTCGAACCCACGAGACCCTTTTGGGGTCTACTCCCTTAGCAGGGGAGCGCCTTCGACCACTCGGCCACCTCTCCGGCGAGACGCTGGATAAAGAAAACCGGACCGACAATCAATACGGCATTCGAATTTCCATGCTTTATTATAGAGAAATTCCACATCGTCGTCAGCGGACAGCGCTGACGACGCCAGTTCCGCGAAGAGTCGTCAGAGAATCAAGCCTGGCTTCCGTCCGGCATTTCATTCTCGATTCCCCACGATTCGTCTCCGAAACACAGTAGAATTGGCCTACTACACCCTCCGCTTATGGGCTCATCCGGGCTCCAAGTGTTAAGAAAGGCTTACCCGGCGGCTCAGATCGTGTCATTTGTGCAACAGCCATTCCGGATAGAAGGTCGCCAGAGGGCCTTGCCGCGTAATCGCGGTTGAACCCGGCGGCCCCATGAGTAATGTCAGGCTCGGAAAGGGGACGCGAGAGCGTGAACTTTTCAATTCTTGGGGATGGGGCAGGGAACGCTGTCCTTCAGCAAAAATACCCAGACCCGCATTTAGAACTTTGACTGGAGGTCAGAACATGAAACTCAAGAGCCTTCTCATCGGCTCCGCAGCTCTCGCAGCTGCTGCCACCGGCGCAAAAGCAGCCGACCCGATCATCGTTCCCGAGCCGGAGCCGATGGAATACGTTCGCGTTTGCGACGTCTACGGCGCAGGCTTCTTCTACATCCCGGGCACCGAAACCTGCCTGAAGATCGGCGGCATGGTCCGTTACCAGATCAACTGGAACGAGAACGACGACGGCTGGCGCAAGTACGCTCGCGGCGAGCTCAACATCGACGCCCGCTCCGAGACCGAATACGGCACGCTCGGCGGCTTCATCAAGCTGCGCGCAACGTCCACGACCGGTGCGACCGCCACGTTCCCGGCTGCTTGGGACGTCAACGACGGCAACGCCTACTCCACGGGTGTTGGCTCGACCGTTGGTCTGCAGCAGGCAATCATCTCGCTCGGCGGCCTCTCCATGGGTCTCTCCGACACGCTGTACGACGCATCCATCTCGGGTGAGTTCGACAATGGCGGTGGTGATCGCGTTCACTTCATCAACTACACCTTCGCAGCAGGCAACGGCTTCACCGCCACGCTCGCTCTCGAAGAGGCTGACAGCAACTACGACTACACGCCGAACTTCGTCGGTAAGGTTGGCGTTGCTCAGGGTTGGGGCACTGCAGACTTCTACGCTGCTTACGACGCAACTGCAGAAGAGTTCGCTCTTAAGGCAATCGTCAAGGCTGACCTGACCGAGCGTCTGTTTGCACAGGCAATGGCGATCTACGAAAGCGGCATCAACTTCTACTCGACCGATCCGTTCGATCTCGGCGGCTTCGGCACGCCGAACGTTGCTCGCTTCGGTTCGGAGTGGTCCGTTGGCGGCCTCATCGGCTACAAGTTCACGCCGAAGCTGAAGGCTTCTATCGGTGCTCAGTACTACGACGCCGTTGGTCATGACTTCATCTCGAACCTCGCAGGCGGCGACGTTGATGTCATCAACGCTGGTCTGACCGTGGATTACGAGATCGTCGAGAACTTCGACGCGAAGCTCGCAGTCAACTACACCAACATTGATGCGCCGGCTGGTACTCCGATCATGGACGACCACTGGAGCGGCTTCATCCGCTTCCAGCGCAACTTCTAATCAGAAGTTACG
>NZ_JBPAXW010000010.1:0-249071 GCF_050877045.1 Nitratireductor sp. PBL-C9 | reverse complement strand
GATCAGGTGCTGAAACTGTTCGAGGAAGGCTCCTACGAGCTCGTCCCGCATGACAGCATGCGCAAGACCATCGCCCGTCGTCTGGTCGAGGCCAAGTCCACCATCCCGCATTTCTACCTGACGCTCGATTGCGAGATCGACGCGCTTCTGGCGCTGCGCAAGCAGCTCAACGATGCCGCGCCGAAGGTGAAGACCGGGGATGGCGAGAAGCCGGCCTACAAACTGTCGGTCAACGACATGGTCATCAAGGCCCACGCGAAGGCGCTGGCCATGGTGCCGGACGCAAATGTGTCGTGGACCGAGAACGCCATGGTGAAGCACAAAAACGCCGATGTGGGCGTTGCCGTGTCGATCCCCGGCGGTCTGATCACGCCGATCGTGCGCCGCGCCGACGAGAAGACGCTGTCTGCCATCTCCAACGAGATGAAGGATCTGGCCGCGCGGGCGCGTTCGCGCAAGCTGAAGACGGAAGAGTTCCAGGGCGGCAACACGGCCGTGTCCAATCTGGGCATGTTCGGCATCAAGGACTTCGCCGCCGTCATCAACCCGCCGCATGCGACGATCCTTGCGGTCGGCGCGGGCGAGCAGCGGGCCGTGGTGAAGGATGGCGAAGTGAAGGTGGCGACCGTGATGTCGGTGACGCTTTCGACCGACCACCGTGCAGTCGACGGCGCGCTCGGCGCAGAACTCCTCGCCGCCTTCAAGCAGGTCATCGAAAACCCGATGGCGATGCTCGTCTGACCGGAATTTCCGGACAGGCTTTCCCGGTCGGCTTGGGGGCTCGCCACCGGGGAAGCCCACCAAAAAGAAAGGCGGACCGCCGTTCTCATGAAACGGCGCACCGCCTGAAGAATACCGAAAACGACTTTGACCGCGTCTGGCGCTGCCTGCCATCATCACAGGCAGCGCCTTTTCTTTTGCCCGGAAGCAGGCAGCTCCGCAAAAGCGGAGTGGCCTTAAGCGCCCGCCACCGCTTCGCCGATGAAACCGCGTTGCCTCAGCTCCGCTTCGATCTCATCCCAGCTTGCGCAGACCGCGTGTGCGCCGGCACCGCTGAGCTTCTCGCCATGGCCGTCGAATGTGTGGCTGCCGCCGGTGAAGCCGATGGCGGTCATGCCGGCCGCCACGGCCCCCTGCACGCCGAACGGCGAGTCCTCGATCACCACGGAGGAGGCCGGCGCTCCGCCGAGCTTCTCTGCAGCGAACAGGAAGATGTCCGGTGCCGGCTTGCCGTTCTTCACCATCGAGGTGCTGAACACGTCGTCGCCGAAGAAATCGGCAATGCCGGAGACCCCGAGGCTGAGCTCAATCCGCTCCATGGAGGATGAGGAAGCGACGCAGCGCGGCGTCTTCAGATTGCTCAGGAAAGGCACGATGCCGCGCGTCGGCTGAAGTTCTTCTTCCAGAAGCGCCTTCGTTTCCAGCCAGATGTCGCCATCCGCATGGGCGGGGAAGGCAAAGCCGGTCAACTCTTCGATGCGGGTGATGATGTCGGCCTGTTTCATGCCGATGCACTGGCCGACGATCTCGCGTTTCAGCGCCAGGCCGTGCTTGTTGTAAACGCGCTCATAGGCGATTGCGGCAAGCGGTTCACTGTCGACGAGAACACCGTCGCAATCGAATATGATCAGGGGGGTAGTCATGAAAACTCCGGACTTTCGGGGCTGAGGGGGAGGCTGCGTTTCAACGTGGCGAATGAATGCCGCCCTTTAGGGCATTTTTTCGTCAGTTGAAAACACCCGGCGATCTAGCGCGCCGGGTCAGGGAAGATCGAGGGTGCTTCGATGCTCTTGCGCCCGGCTTCGATGGCGTTGCGCATGGCGATCCGCCCTTCCACGAGATCGGGCGCAACCCAGTTGGGCTCCGCACCAAGGAAACGGTCGAGGAAGGCGACGGCCGAGGCCGGCATCTCGCGCGTGTTCTCGCGGTAGGACCACCAGGTCCGCAGATCGTCCGCACAGCGGGCCAGACGCGGCGCTTCGCCGAATTCCTGCTCGAAGATGGCGGCAATCGCGCACACGCAGTAGTTCGTGTAGAGAAAGCCCTCTGGCCAGAATTTGACGATCTCCGCATTCTCCGCGTCGCCCGTCACCTTGCTTTCCGGCGTCACCGTGACCGGCGCATGGCGGATCATCTCCTTCAGCGCGAGGCCGGCGGCATAGATGATGAAATCGCCACGGTCGAGCCGGGCATAGGCCTTCTGCGCATCGACCATCTCCACCCAGTCGAGAAAGACGCGGGTGAGCTTCTCCTCATCCACCTCGAACACGACACCGTAATGCTGCGTCACAGCCTTCGCGTTGCCGCGAAAGGTCGTGCGAAACCAGCGCAACTGGCGCAGCCGGTGGCGTAAATCGGGCATGACTGCAAGTTCGTTCTTGAAATCCAGATCCAACGGGTGAACTCCTTAGCCGGAACCATAACATGCGGCATGTCGGTTCCAATCAAATAAGCCGCGATCCACGTATTTGAAGGAATATACAATTTGACATTTCAAAAAACAAATGTTCTTAATTTCAGGATTATTAAGTGTGTTGACGTGCGTACGCTTGGGAAGAGCGTTTCGGGAGGTAATGCCTGATGGCACTATGGCAATGGGGGCTTTTGCTCCTCGCAGTCGTATGGGCGCTACAGTCCTACGGCGTGTGGCTGCAGATGCGTCACTATTCCGACGTCTTTAAAGGCATCACGCAGAAATATGCGGATGGTTTCGTCGGCACGGGCGCATTTCACGGCCGTTTCCTGAAACGCGGTGCAATTGCCATCGTCGTGGTTTCGCCGGATCTCGCCGTGCGCCGGATCCTGACCATGAGTGGCCGCTCCGTCTTCGCAAAATTCAAGCGACATGAGCAGTTCGAGGGCATGACCCTTGATCAGTTGCGGGCCGAACCGGCGCTTTTCGGAGAAAAGCAGCCGGGGCTGACCGCGGCAATTACGCAGGCGGTTGCTCAGATAGACCGTACGCGGGCAGGCGAGGAGCCGCCGCTTCGGGAATCTCTGGCCGCTTCAAAAGCATGACATACGGGACTGCGCGCTCACCGGGGCTCAATTACCGGGGTGAGCAGAATAGAGAGGGAGGACTATGTCTGTCATTTCCATGATGGCCCAGCACGCCGATACGGCGATGCAGGGGCTGCATATGGCCGGCGCGGTGGCGGGTGATGCCGCACTGCACGGCAAACTCGCCGCCAAGGCGGCGACAAATGATCTGGTCGTGCTTGCTCAGGCAGGCACCGACCTTTCGGTCGAAGAGTTCCGGCAGAAGCTGGACTCGGTTGCCCAGGAAGAGCAGCTCGGCTGGCTCACCGCCGCCGGCAAGTACTTCATCGGCATCTTCCAGAAGGGCGGCGAGGTCTTTGCTGGCTTCGTCACCGGCATCATCCCGACGCTGGTCGTGCTGATGACCGCCTTCTACGCCATCACCGAACTGGTGGGCGAGAAGCGCGTTCACGGCCTTGCCCAGAGCGCCGGCCGCATCGCGCTCACGCGCTATACGGTGCTTCCGGTTCTCGCTGTCTTCTTCCTCACGAACCCGATGGCCTACACCTTCGGCTCGTTCCTTGAGGAAAAGCACAAGCCGGCATTCTACGACGCCGCCGTGTCCTATGTGCACCCGCCGCTCGGCCTGTTCCCGCATATCAACCCGGGTGAGTACTTCGTCTGGGGCGGCATTCTCGTCGCTCTGCTCGAGCTTGAGAGCCAGGGCGTCGTGCCCATCGGCTATCACATCACCGTGGCCATCTGGTACGCGCTGGTCGGTCTCCTCGTCATCCTGCTCAAGGGCATGCTGACCGAGCGGATCACGGCCATCCTGGCGCGCCGCCAGGGCGTTGAGCTCTAGGGGAGGCGCAGGACATGGCTAAAACATACAAAGCAGTAAAGATCTCCAGGGGCTCGTCTGGTTGGGGCGGTCCGCTCGTGATCGAACCGACGGACCAGCGCAACAAGATCGTGTCGGTCACCGGCGGCGGCATCCACCCCGTCGCAAAGCGCATCGCAGAGATGACGGGCGGTGAAGCCGTTGACGGTTTCAAGAGCCCGCCCGTTGAAGGCGAGATGGCTGTCGTGGTCGTCGATTGCGGCGGCACCGCCCGCTGCGGCGTCTACCCGCGCAAGCGCATTCCCACCGTCAACCTCACCCCGGTCGGCCAGGCAGGTCCGCTTGCCCAGTACATCACCGAGGACATCTATGTCTCGGGCGTCACGCCGGAGAACATCGAGATGGCCGACGGCACGGAAGCGGCCGCTGTTGCTGGCGGCGCGGCCGCGTCTTCAGAGCCGGAGAGTGCTCCGGCTGCGGCGCCGGCCACCGAGGAAGGCGGCCTTGTCGGCCTCATCAGCAGCGTCGGCCGCGTGATGGGCAATGTGGTTGGCGTGTTCTTCAACGCCGGTCGCCGCACCATCGATCAGGTGGTGCGCAACGTGCTGCCCTTCATGGCCTTCGTGACCATGCTGATCGGTCTGATCCTCTACACGGGCATCGGTGACATTCTCGCCGAACCGATGGGACCGCTGGCCAACAACATCATCGGCCTGCTCATCATCTCGGCCATCTGCGGCCTGCCGTTCCTGTCGCCCATTCTCGGACCAGGCGCGGTCATCGCGCAGGTGATCGGCGTGGCGATCATCGGACCGCAGATTGCCAACGGCACGATCTCACCGGCCATGGCGTTGCCTGCGCTGTTCGCTTACAACACGCAGGTAGGCTGTGACTTCGTTCCGGTGGGCCTGGCCCTCGGCGAAGCGAAACCCAAGACCATTGAGATCGGTGTCCCTGCGGTGCTTCTGAGCCGTCAGGTCATGGGACCGGTTTCCGTGGCCATTGCCTGGGGCGTCAGCCTGCTGGTTCTTTAAAACAACGGGGTGGCGGTCGTCGTTTGGGCGGCCGCCCTTCCCGAAACGAATGTTTGCATGGAGTTATTTGAATGTCGGTGTTTCTCAAAACGCGTATTACTGCAGTCGGTCCCGAAGTCGCGGATCTGGCGGAAGGCGGTGTCCTGATTCTTTTCGCTGACGGCGCGCCGGAGGAACTTGCCGAGGTTTCCGTTCTGCATGCGGTGCAGGAAGGTCCGTCCGATGCCGCGCCGGCCGCTGGCGCCCGCGTTACCGTGGGCGATGTGACCGCCGAAATCACCGCCATGGGCGAAGCCGCCTGGAACAAGGTGCGCGAGATCGGCCATGTGGTTGTGAACTTCAATGGCGCGAACGCCGTGGAGCGTCCGGGCGAGATCTGCGCCTCCGTCGTCGAGCCGGCAACGCTTGTTGCGGCCCTGAAGCCGGATGCAGTCATCACCATCGGCGCATAACGCCGTAACGAACTGAACAACAGATACGAGACCGTTATGGAACGCTCGACCATCGTCAGAGTGCAGGATGGCCTGCATGCCCGTCCCGCCACACGCTTCGTGCGCCTCGCCAAGGGGTTCGAGAGCGATGTGGAAATCATCAAGGGCGAAAAGGCTGTCAGCGCCAAGAGCTCGGTGAAGCTGATGCTGCTTGGCGTGAAGGAAAACGACGAAGTTTCCATTCGCGCCGATGGCGCCGACGCCATTGAGGCCGTCGATGCCCTCATCGCCTATCTTGAAAACCCCATGTCGGGTGTCGAGGAAGGCGTGGGCGAGCCCGCAAAGGCGCACGCTGCCGAGACGCCTGCGCCCGCAGCGCCTGCCGCACCGGCTGCGCCTCTGGTCGCCGATGGCGGCCTTCATGGCGTTGCCGCCAGCGCCGGGCTTGGCCTCGGTCCTGTCTTCGCGCATTTCCCGCAGCAGATCGTTCCCAACAACACGACGCTTTCCGCCGGCGAAATCGAGCCGGAAAAGCAGCGCTTCGCGGAAGCGATCCAGCGTCTTCAGGAAAAACTCGACCGTTCGCTTGCGTCCGATGGCATGCAGGAAAGCGACCGCGGCATCGTCGCGGCGCTGCGCGACATCGCATCAGACGATGCGCTGCGCGACGAAACGCTTGCCGCCATCGATGGCGGTCTCGACGCCGTATCCGCCGTCATCGCTGCATCCTCCCGCCTGGCCGATGATTTCCGCAAGCTGGACGACGCCTATATGGCCGCCCGCGCCGAGGATATGGAGGCCATTGCCCGCCAGATCTGCCTCACGCTTCTCGGTCAGGAAGATGCGCGCCTCGACGACATTCCCGAAGGGGCCATTCTCGTCGCCGAGGACATTGGCGCATGGGATCTGGCGCGTGCGCCGCTCAAGCGTCTTGGCGGCGTGGTCTGTGGCCATGGCGGCGCGACGTCGCATGTGGCCATCATCGCCCGCACCCATGGCATTCCCGCAGTGCTCGGCCTCGGCGAGGCCGTCAACGAACTGCGCGACGCAAAGCAAGCCGCCATTGACGGTCACACGGGACAGGTTGTTGTCGAACCCGACGCGGCCACCCGTGCGCGCTTTGAAGAGATGATCGGCGCTGCCGCCCGCGAGCGGGAAGCGCTCAGGGTCTACAAGGATGTGGTGCCGCGCCGCGCCGATGGCGCGGTCATTCAGGTGGCGGCCAATCTCGGCTCGCTCGAAGAGGTCGAGGCCGCTCAGGAAGCCGGCGCAATGGGCGTTGGCCTGTTCCGCACCGAGCTTCTTTTCATGCGGCACATGCACCTGCCGTCCGAGGACATGCAGGCCGAGACCTATGCCGAGCTCGCCCGCGCTTTCCCGGACCACCCGGTCATTGTGCGCACGCTCGACATTGGCGGCGACAAGCCGATCTCCGGCGTCGAATTCCCGGAAGAGGAAAACCCCTTCCTCGGCTGGCGCGGCATCCGCATGTGCCTCGACCGCACCGACATCTTCAAGGTTCAGCTCCGGGCGCTGCTGCGCGCGGCCGTTCATGGCAATCTGCGCGTGATGCTGCCAATGGTCTCGACCGTTGAAGAGGTGCGCCGCACCCGTGTTCTGATCGATGAATGCGCCGCCGAGCTGAAGGCCGAGGGCGTTGCCCATGGCGAATTCCCGCTGGGCGTGATGATCGAGACGCCGGCTGCCGTCTTCGGCGCGGAAGCGCTGGCGAAGGAGGTCGCGTTCTTTTCCATCGGCACCAATGATCTGACGCAGTATGTGATGGCGGCGGACCGCCTGAACCCGTCGGTTGCCAACCTGAATGACGCCGCCCATCCAGCCGTCATGGCTGCGGTCGAGCAGGCCGCCAGGGCAGCGGTCGCGGCGGGCATCGAGATCGGCATGTGTGGCGAGGCCGCCGCGCGTACCGATCTGATCCCCGAGTTCATTCGCATGGGATTGACCGAGCTCAGCATGAGCCCGGCTTCGGTGCAGGCCACCAAGAAGCAGCTTTCCGAGCTGTTCGAAAAGGCAGTCTAGCAGCGCTCCGGTCAGGTGCGCTTCCCCTGACCATCGAAGACTTGAAGACCGGCTGTCGCAGATGCGGTTGGCCGGTCTTTTGCCATCTTGGAGCAACTCCAGGAAAAGTGGGAACCGGTTTTCCGTCCGAAATTGCGTAAGAGCAATGAATGAGAGCGCTTTCGCGCTTCAACGAAAAGCGGAAGCGCTCTAGGGTCAGGACCCTAGGGCAGATGCGTGAGCAGGCTTTCGAAGATTGCCGTCAGATCGGCAATCGGCTGATCGGCCTCGAGGCTGCGCGCCATCCGTTCCCGCCGGGCGGCAACCGCCAGCGTGGCGATGTCCAGCAGGTCCGATGCGGAAAGGCTTTCATCAAACAGCGCCAGTCCCGAGGCGAGAAGCCCCGGCGCAAACACGATGATGCAGGTCTCGGCGTTCTGTGCTGCGGCAGGCATTGCCGGGTCGCTCAGCGCGGTGCGGCAGATTTCCTGAAGCAGATGCGCGAGCAGGCCCGCCAGAAGCGGCCTTATGGCTTCGGGCGTCTTCGCATTCTTCAGCGCCAGCAGCACATGGCCCTGCCGCTGGCGGAGCGTCTCATGCGCTCCGGTGAAGGTCGTTTCGCGCATGGCCGGGGGCTCGCGGTCTTCCAGCGTGGCCGCCAGCGCCTTTGCCGCGCGATACATGTGGCGCCGGAACGCGCGCTCGCCTTCCATCGGGTCGGCGCCGAAATAATCGACCAGCGGTCTTATGACCAGTTCGGGCTGTTGCCCGCCGGGCAGCACGGTGCGGGAGGCGGTTTCGGCCAGTGTCAGCGTGTCGTCGACCATGCTGACGGCCCGCCCCAGAAGCTTCTCGATGTCTGTAAAACCGCGCTTTTCCGAAGCCGCGCCCTGCTTTTCGTGGCGATGCGCACGCAGGAAATCGCGGATATCACGCAGGCGGTCCTTAAGATGAATCGCCATGTCTTCCGAGGCATCACGAAGCATAAAATGCTATCCTCAAGTAATTAGTTTTCTGCCGCCGGCCATTGACCGGATGGCGACATCATTGTTTTGGTCTCTCTGGAAATCAAGCGACATGCTTGTGACCGCCCCGGGGAAATACGCAGGAAGGCCATATGAGCAAGGCGAAGGTACACAATCAGCCCGCCGGTACGACCAGTTCTGGAGAAATTGCAATGACTTCCCGCAAGGGAGGCGTAACCAGCAAAACCGACCGGCTGCGTGTCCGCGCCGCCTGGATGTATTTCGTCGAGCAGAAGACGCAGAACGAGATCGCCGAGATTCTCGGCATCGGGCGTGTCAGCGTCGTGCGCATGCTGGCCGATGCGCGCGCCCGCAATGAGGTGAAAATCACCATTGAGGGCGATCTGGCCGAGATCACCCGGATCGAACGTGCGCTGGAACAGCGCTTCGGCCTCGAGCGCGCCGTGGTCGCGCCGCTCTCCGATCCCGAGGCGGATCCCATTCCCGCCGTCAGCGCCGCGACCGGCAGCTATGTGTCCGACGTCATGGCCGCCGGCATGTCGGTGGGCGTCGGGTGGGGGCGCACGCTGTTCGGCTCGCTCCCGTTCATTCGCGCCCGGCCGCTGGCCGACTTCAAGGTGATCTCACTTCTCGGCGGTGTCGGCGTCGCCCGTCGCTTCAATCCGGCTGAATTCGCCTGGCGCTTTGCGCGCGCCTTCCAGGGCGACGGCTATCTCATTCCCGCACCCGCCGTTGTCGACAGCGTCGAAACCAAGACCGCGCTGATCGAGCGCTGCGGCCTCAACGAAATTCTGGCGCTCGCAGATACGCTCGATGCGGTCATCGTGTCCGTCGGCGGGCTCGCTTCCGCCACCACCTTCTATCGCGGCGGCTATCTCACCGAAGAGGTGCGCTCTGACCTCGAAGCCAAGGGCGCGGTGGGCGACATTCTCTACCATTTCTACGATCTCGACGGTCAACTGGTTGACCACCCGATCAATGACCGGGTCATGTCCGTCGATGTCGATCGCCTGCGCCGCGCGCCCATGCGCATCTTAACCTCCGGCGGTGAAGACAAGATCGACGCGCTGATCGGCGCAATGAAGCTGGTTGAGCCGACGGTCTTCATCACCGATGAAGAGAGTGCGCGCAGCATCCTGGCCATGGCCTGAAGCAATTCCAGGAAAAGTGGGAACCGGTTTTCCGTCCGGAATTGCGTAGAAAACAATGAATTGGAGCGTTTTCGCAATTCCACGATAAGCGGGAACGCTCTCGTCACCGGCTCCTTTAGCCGGCATGTGCGAAATGCGCATCGTCTATGTGATTTCGCCCGGCAGGCGTCTATAAGAAGCTGACGTGTTCCGGGGAACCGGAGCAGAATGGCCACGCACCGGCAAGTGCGGGCCTTGTGACCACAGGGTCGCGTGCAGGGCGCAAAGGGGAGGCATGCTTTCGACGATGGTGGACAGGTTCGCGCGGCGTTTTCTGCCTTCCTTCTCCGTTTTGCGCAGCTTCGCGTCTGCCGCGCGGCACCAGAGTTTCACGCTGGCCGCCGAAGAGCTCAACCTCACGCAGAGCGCCGTCAGCCGCCACATCCGCGACATGGAATCGGCACTCGGTTTCAGCCTGTTCCGGCGTGTGGGCCGGCGGGTCGTGCTCACCCCGGCCGGCAAGAACCTTGCCGATGCGCTGGAAGACGATCTGCACCGCATCACGCAGACCCTGCATCGCGCCATCGCTGCGGGCATGGCGGGCGCAACGCTCAATGTCGCCAGCCTGCCCACCTTCGCCAGCCGCTGGCTGATCCCGCGCCTGCCGGAATTCGAAAAGGCGCATCCGGGCATCGGCATCAATCTCATGGCGCGCATCAATCCGTTCGATCTCGCCCATGAGCGTTTCGACGTGGCGATCCATTTCGGCCGCGACAACTGGCCGGACGCCCGCCTCACCAAGCTGTGCGACGAGGCGATGATCGCCGTCGCATCGCCGGCCTTTGTTGAGAAACACGGCGTCAAGGCTCCCGAGAACCTGCTCGACGCCCCGCTCCTTCATCTCCAGAGCCGTCCCGGCGCGTGGGCTGACTGGATGCGCGAGGCCGGTGTCGGCGATGTGCCGGCGCTTCCGGGAAAGCAGTTCGACCAGTTTACCATGGTCATTGCAGGCGCAACTGCCGGGCTCGGCGCCGGTCTGGTGCCTGCCTATCTGATCGAGGAAGAGCTGCGCTCCGGCGTTCTTGTGCAGATCGGAGATACGTCGCTCGCCACCCAGAACGCCTATTTTCTGGTTCAGCCGCTTGGCGTGGAAAACCCCTCGGCAGACGCGTTCGTGGCGTGGATCGTCGCGCAGGTCTGAACCTGCCGTGACGGGGGTCTTGTGCCTTTCCTGCACCGATTGGCGGGGAAAGCATGACCGTCCATCATGAATACAGTCCGAATTTCCATTTCCAATGACCGCCCGGTCTTCCTACATTCCCGCCAGAGGCTCGTCCGGCCGCGCGGCTTTCAGAGCATTTTGCAGTCAGGTGGCATCGCCTGACGCCCGCATGAATACAGAAAGATAATCGAGGGAGCGAAGCACCCATGAACGTCAAGAACGAAACAACCGAACTCCTCAAGCGCCTCGGCGTGGATGAGAAGGCGATTGCCGGTGGTGACCTGACCGTGCGCACGCCGGTCACGGGCGAGGAAATCGCCGCCGTCACGTCCATCTCGGCTGCTGATACCGGAGCAGCCATCGAGCGCGCGCATGCCGCTTTCAAGGCCTGGCGCAATGTTCCGGGTCCGCGCCGTGGCGAACTCGTGCGCCTGCTTGGCGAAGAGCTGCGCGCCTCCAAGGACGATCTCGGTCGCCTCGTCTCCATCGAGGTCGGCAAGATCCGCTCCGAGGGTCTCGGCGAAGTTCAGGAGATGATCGACATCTGCGATTTCGCCGTCGGTCTCTCGCGCCAGCTCTATGGCCTCACCATCGCCACCGAGCGCCCCGGCCACCGCATGATGGAAACCTGGCACCCGCTCGGCGTTGTCGGCGTCATCTCCGCTTTCAACTTCCCCGTCGCCGTCTGGTCGTGGAACTCGGCGTTGGCGCTGGTCTGCGGCGACAGCGTCGTGTGGAAACCCTCCGAGAAAACGCCGCTGACGGCGCTCGCCTGCGAGGCGATCTTCAAGCGCGCGGTTGCCCGCTTTGGCGATGATGCGCCGGCGGACCTGCTCACCGTCATCATCGGCGACCGCGCCGTTGGCGAGGTCATGGTCGACCATCCGAAAGTGCCGCTGGTCTCCGCCACCGGCTCCACCCGCATGGGCCGCGAAGTCGGCCCGCGTCTGGCAAAGCGTTTCGCCCGCGCGGTTCTGGAACTCGGCGGCAACAATGCCGGCATCGTCTGCCCCTCGGCCGATCTCGACATGGCGCTGCGCGCCATCGCCTTCGGCGCCATGGGCACCGCCGGTCAGCGCTGCACCACGCTGCGCCGCCTGTTCGTGCACGAATCCGTTTATGACGCGCTGCTGCCGCGTCTGCGCAAGGCCTACGAATCGGTCTCCGTCGGCAGCCCGCTCACCACGGATGCGCTGGTCGGCCCGCTGGTCGACAAGGGCGCTTTCGACAACATGCAGAACGCGATTGAAGAAGCCAAGAAGCTCGGCGGCAAGGTTGTCGGCGGCCAGCGTTTCGACAGCGGCGATGCAGACGCCTATTACGCGCATCCGGCCCTGGTCGAGATGCCGGAGCAGGCCGGCGTCGTTCTGGAAGAAACCTTCGCCCCCATCCTCTACGTGATGAAGTACAGCGACTTCGATGACGCGCTCGAGCTTCACAACGCGGTTGGTGCGGGCCTGTCGTCCTGCGTGTTCACCACCGATATGCGCGAGGCCGAGGAATTCCTCAGCGCACGCGGTTCCGACTGCGGCATCGCCAACGTCAATATCGGCACTTCCGGTGCGGAGATCGGCGGCGCGTTCGGTGGCGAGAAGGAAACCGGTGGTGGCCGTGAATCCGGCTCCGATGCTTGGAAGGCCTATATGCGCCGCGCCACCAACACGGTGAACTATTCCAAGGAACTGCCGCTCGCGCAGGGTGTCTCCTTCGACATCGAATAGGGCATCTGCCGCAGATAACTGCAGGCAAAAAGAAAGGGCGGCCCGGAGCCGCCCTTTTTCATGTCCGGCCTGTGGCCGAAATCATTCCATGCCGAGCGCGGCCTTGTAGAGGTCGATCATCGCCTCTTCTTCCTGGCGCTCCGCCTGATCCTTCTTGCGCAGGCGCACTATGCTGCGCACGGCCTTGGTGTCGAAACCATTGGCCTTCATCTCGGCGTAGACTTCCTTGATGTCTTCCGAAACCGTCTTCTTGTCTTCTTCGAGGCGCTCGACACGCTCTATAAAGGCGCGAAGCTGGCCAGCGGCAACGGTATCTGCGGTTTCGGTGGTGATGTCGTCGGACATGCGAAACTCCGGTCGATTGTTCTAAAGCCCGCGACTCGGGGCGTTGAGGCGTGGCAGGTTCGATGCCCCAGCTACGCCCGGTGGTCAAGGCATTTGCGTTGCGGCCCGTGCCGCTCCTGCCATGGTGTTGCGCCGCTCAGTGGTCCTTCGGGCGGTTCTCTTCAAAGGCGGCCTTTTGCTCTGCGGTCGCCTCGGTCTGATATTTCGAACGCCACTCCTCATAGGGCATGCCGTAGACGATCTCGCGCGATTCTTCCTTGGAGAGCGCAATGCCCTCCGCCTCGGCGGCGTCCCGATACCAGTTGGACAGGCAATTGCGGCAGAAACCGGCCAGGTTCATCATGTCGATGTTCTGCACGTCGGTGCGGGTGCGCAGATGGTCGAGCAGGCGACGGAATGCGGCTGCCTCCAGGTCGCGCTTTTTCTCCTCGCTCAGCGTGGTCATGGCGTTCTCCTTCACGAATGGTCCGAGCGCGATCCGAAATGCTTCACCTCGTGCATCTCGGGCCGCGCGTTGATCTCTAGAAGCAATGGGGCGAGCCGTTCCGCCCACGCGGTCGCGCCCGCCTCATCGCCGATCAGGTCCTGCCGGATCTCGATCAGCGCATGGGCAAAGCCCCGCTCCGTGGCGTGACGGTGCATCGTGTCGCCGGGATATGCGCCGTCATAGGGCTCATTGTCGCCCACGGTCAGGTCGCCGCCGGCTTTCAGAGCCTCCATCAGCGGGATCGTGGCGCGGTCGTCGCGGTCCCACAGAAGCCCCACCTCCCACGGTCGCCGGCGCCCCTGCATGAAGGGCGTGAACGAATGCATGGAAATGATCAGCGGGGCCGCCTGAAACGCGTCCGCCGCCTGTTCCACGGTCTTTGCCACCGCATCGTGATAGGGCAGGTAATAGCGTTCGAGCCTGTCGCGCCGTTCTTCCGGGCTCAGCGGATAATTGCCGGGAATGATCGTGCCGTCATAGAGTTGGCGAATCAGTGTCGGGTCGTTGATGCCCCGGTTCGGGTCGATCAGCAGTCTGGAAAAGCCACACAGAACGGCGGGCGCACCGGTGATCCGGGCCAGCGCGCGGGTTACCGCCTCAACGCCGATGTCATAGGCGATGTGGCGTTCGAATTCCGTCTCCGGCAGGCCGAGCGCGTCGTAACGCTCGGGCAAGTCCCGTTTGGCATGATCCGCAACCAGAACGAGCCCCATGCTCTCTCCCGGGGCCGAATCGCCACGAATGATCTCGAAAGGAGATGTATAAGTGCTGGCAGTCATGGATTCGTTCCCGAAGACATGCGGAGAGGTCATAAATGTGCGCTTATCGCAGTCTAGACTTCTCCTTTCATGATGTGCTGCGTTCTGCAATGGCTGTGACGGAAAACACGCGCGGCAGACATTGCCGCGTTGACAGGCGCACGGACATTGCCGAAAAGGAAAATATGCTCAAGTCGAATTCAAGGTTACCAAAAATGCTTCGACGGGCGTCGCGCGCGAAACGCCGGGGGGCTTTTCTGCTGGTCGCCGCTGCCGGACTGGGAGGCGCATTCCTTGCGCCCACACCGGCATTTGCGGACTTCCGTGTTTGCAACTCCACACAAAACCTCGTTGGCGTGGCCATTGGCTATCGCACCGGCTCGGGCTGGGTGAGCGAGGGTTGGTGGCGGATCGAGAAATCGAGCTGCAAAACCCTGATCGAGGGGCCCCTGGAGTCGCGCTATTACTATCTCTACGCAGAGGACGCCGCGAGCGGTGGCCGCTGGGAGGGATCGGTCCAGATGTGCGTTGCACTGACCGAGTTCAAGATAGCCGGCACCAATGATTGTTTTGCGCGGGGCTTCCAGCGTGCCGGTTTCCAGGAGTACGACACGCGTGAGCAGGAAAACTGGATGGTGGATTTGACTGACGGCCCAGCCGAAAACAACACGCTGACGAACACCGGTGCTTCCCGATGAGACGCGAGCGCAAGGTCAAGATTCTCGCAACGCTCGGTCCGTCCTCTTCCGAAGAGGAGACGATCCAGCGTTTGTTTGAAGCCGGTGCGGATGTCTTCCGCATCAATATGAGCCATGCCAGCCACGAGCTGATGCGCACCCTTGTCGGGCGCATTCGCGCAGTGGAGAAGAAGGTCGGTCATCCGATCGGCATTCTGGCCGATCTGCAGGGCCCCAAGCTGCGCGTTGGCACATTCGCCAACAAGAGCGTCGAGCTTTCCGTCGGGCAGAAATTCACGCTCGATGACAATCCCGAGCCGGGTGACGAAAAGCGGGCGCACCTTCCGCACCCCGAAATCCTGAAATCGGTGGAGCCGGGCCATCGCCTGCTGATCGACGATGGCCGTCTTCAGCTCAAGGCGCTGAAAAACGACGGCAAGTCGATCACCTGTGAAGTGGTCGCCGGCAACAAGATTTCCGATCGCAAGGGCGTCAGCCTGCCCGACACCGATCTGCCCATGGGCGCACTGACCGACAAGGACCGCAAGGATCTCGACGCGGTGCTCTCCGCCGATGTCGACTGGATCGCGCTGTCCTTCATCCAGCGTCCGGAGGATCTGGCCGAGGTGCGCAAGGTCGCGCGCGGCCGCGCCTCCCTGCTTGCCAAGATCGAGAAGCCGCAGGCCGTCAAGCGTCTGGCCGAGATCATCGAGCTGTCCGACGCGCTCATGGTGGCGCGTGGCGATCTGGGCGTGGAAATGCCGCTGGAGGCCGTTCCCGGCATCCAGAAGCAGATCACCCGCGCCTGTCGCCGTGCCGGCAAGCCGGTGGTTGTTGCCACCCAGATGCTCGAATCGATGATCTCCGCTCCCGTGCCCACCCGCGCGGAAGTCTCCGACGTCGCCACGGCGGTGTTCGAGGGCGCGGATGCGGTCATGCTTTCGGCAGAATCGGCCGCCGGTGACTATCCGGTCGAAGCCGTTTCGACCATGAGCTCCATCGCGACCAAGGTGGAGCAGGACCCGACCTATCCGACCATCATCAACGGTCAGCGCAGCGAGCCGGAGCCCACGGGCGCAGACGCCATTTCCATGGCCGCGCGCCAGATTGCCGAAACGCTCAATCTCTCGGCGATCATCTCCTACACCTCGTCGGGCACCACGGGCCTGCGCGCTGCGCGCGAGCGCCCGCAGGTGCCGATCATCGCGCTTTCCCCGGTTGTGCAGACGGCGCGCCGTCTGTCGCTCGTCTGGGGCACGCATTGCGTGGTCACCGAGGATGCGGCGGATCTGGACGACATGGTCAACCGCGCCTGCCGCATCGCGTATGAGGAAGGTTTTGCAAAGCCCGGCAACCGCGTGATTGTCACGGCCGGTGTGCCGCTGGGAACCCCCGGCGCCACCAACATGCTGCGCATTGCCTATATTGGTTCGGACGGTCTGGGCGGGATCTAAAGCAATTTCAGGAAAAGTGGGAACCGGTTTTCCGTCCGGAATTGCGTAGAAATATTGAGTTAGGGCGTTTTCGCGTTTCAACGAAAAGCGAAAATGCTCTGACCCGCTCAGCTCCTTGGCACGAAGAATACGGCCCGGCGGGTTTCCCCGTCGGGCTTTTTTATGCGCCGGTAGAAAAACGTAGGGGCCGTTTCTTGGGCGAGGGCGCGCCACAGAGCGCGTCAGATGCCCTGGCCGTCCAGCTCGTCGGAAATCTCCGCCACGGCGTTCTGTGCGCTTCTCAGCATGGGGTAGACGTCCAGAACCTGCTCATAGGCCGTCAGCGCCTGCTGCTCGTGTCCCGTGGCCTGCAGAATGCGCGCCATGCCGGCCAGCGCGCCGAAATGGCGGGGCTCCAGCTCCAGCGCATGCGATATGTCCGTCATGGAGCGGGCATAGTCGTTCATCATGTAATGCACCGTCGCGCGCCGGTTCCAGCCCTCCGCATAATCGGGAAAGAGCACGGTCACCTGATCGAGAAAATCCAGCGCAACGGAGAAATCCTGCGCTTTGACGGCGTCATTCGCCCACTGCATCAGCAGGTTGGCGGTATCGCTGCCCGAATCGCTCCAGGCTTCGCCAATGCGCATGGCAATCCGGCGTGCGGCCCGTTCGTTTGTTTCTTTTTTGAGGTCGGAGAAAAGCGCGTTGAGTCGCGTCTGCCTGTCTGTCGCCGGCGCTTCAACGCCGGTCACAGGCTCATTGCCATCGGCCGCCTGAAGAGGCGGCAGACCCATCATGAAAATGGCGGCAATGGCTACAGTGAATCGGACCATGCCGCAATCATAGGCGCGGCACAGCCAAAGGAAAACTGAATTTCGCGTGAAGACCGCCCGAACAGGCGGATCAGCCCTGCCGTGCCTTGAAGCGCGGGTTGGACTTGTTGATGATGTAAATGCGTCCCTTGCGACGGACCATGCGGTTTTCGCGGTGACGGGTCTTCAGCGCTTTGAGCGAATTTTTGATCTTCATCGTTCTTGTCCGTGGTTGGCCGTTGGGCCCGAAATGAGAAGGCGCGCTGTCCCGGCGCGCCACAAGTCGATGGGCTCATAGACGACGAAGCTTGCCTGTGTCAACCTTTCGGCGGGTTGTCGAGGGTGAATCCGGCGATTCCACGTTGCAGGCAGCCCGATTTTTTGATGACCACAGCTTTATGGAGATTCATATGTCATATCGCAATTTCCGGTATCCGTTTGCAGCATTTGCATTTTTGCTCTTCGCCTCGTCCGCTCCCCTTCATGCAGATGAACTCGACTGCGACGATGCGCAGACGCAGGCCGACATGACCCAGTGCGCAGGCAAGTCCTATCAAGCCGCCGACAAGAAGCTCAATGCGCGCTATGGCGACGCCATGAAGCGTTACGAGAGCAATGAGGAAGCGCGCACGCTTCTGCGCGATGCGCAGCGCGCCTGGATCGCGTTTCGCGATGCTGAATGCGATCTGGCCACGCTGGGCGTGCGCGGCGGGTCCATCGAGCCGATGATCCGCGCCCAGTGCCTTGAAGACCTGACCGAAGACCGTTCAGATCAGCTGGAAGATCTGGTGGACTGTCAGGAAGGCGATCTCAGCTGCCTGTAAGGCGCGTGAAGTGCCCCATCTTGCGGCCGGGCCTTATGTCCGTCTTGCCATAGAGGTGGAGCATCAAATCGGGTTCTGCGAGCAGTTCCGTTGCGCGCAGAACCTCGTCACCGATCAGGTTTTCCATCACGCAGTCCGAGTGGTGCCTCGGGTCGCCCAGCGGCAGGCCCGCCACGGCGCGAATGTGCTGTTCAAACTGCGAAACCGTGCAGGCCGCCTCGGTCCAGTGTCCCGAATTATGCACGCGCGGCGCGATCTCGTTGACCAGCACCTTGCCATTGTCGAGCACGAAGAACTCGACGCCCAGAACCCCCACATATTGCAGGGAGGTGAGAATGTCCGTGGCTGCCTGCGTGGCGGCCGCCCGCGTCTGAGGGGCGATTTCGGCCGGGACAGTAGAGCGGTGCAGAATGCCGTCGCGATGTTCGTTGTGGGCCGGCTCATAGGTGGCGATATGTCCGTCCACCGAACGCGCCGCGATCACCGAGATTTCCTGCTGGAAGGGGATCAGCGCCTCGAGGATCAGCGGAACGCCGCCCATCTCGGCAAACACGCCTTCGCAATCTGCGACCGTGGCGTCGCGAAACACGCGCTGTCCCTTGCCGTCATAGCCCAGACGCCGGGTTTTGAGCACGCCGCTGCCGGAAAAGCCCTCAAGGCCCCGCGCCAGGTCGTCATCGCTGTCCACGGAGACGAACGGCGCCGTCGAGATGCCTGCCGCGTTCAGGAAAATCTTCTCCGCGAGGCGATCCTGCGCCGTTTCCAGCGCCTCGGGCGGCGGGAACACTGACAGCTGTTCGCTCAGCGTTGCGGCAGTCGCCACCGGCACGTTCTCGAATTCATAGGTGATGACGTCGCATTGCGCGCAGAGCCGGCGCAGGGCGCTGGCGTCGTCATAGGGCGCATGAATGAAGGCGTTGGCCACCTGTGCCGCAGGGCTGTTTTCGGCGGGGTCGAGAATGATGGTGCGGTAGCCGAGTTTCGCTGCCGCCATGGCAAGCATGCGGCCAAGCTGCCCGCCACCGAGAATCCCGATGGTTGCGCCCTGGGGAAGTGGAGCCTTCATGATCAATCTACCGGATATTCGGCCACCTGTGCCGTCTGTGCTGCGCGCCAGTCATCGAGACGGTCGGCAAGGTCTTCGTCGGAGAGCGCCAGAACCGAGGCCGAAAGAAGCGCGGCGTTGATCGCGCCGGCGCGTCCGATGGCCAGCGTTCCAACCGGCACGCCGGCGGGCATCTGTACGATGGAGAGAAGCGAATCCTGCCCCGAAAGCGCCTTGGATTCCACCGGCACGCCGAAAACGGGCAGCGGTGTCATGGCGGCCGTCATGCCCGGCAGATGGGCCGCGCCGCCGGCACCGGCGATGATGGTCTGAAAGCCCTCGTCGCGGGCATTCCTGGCAAAGTCGTAGAGACGTTCAGGCGTGCGGTGGGCGGAAACGATCCGCGCTTCATATTCCACACCCAGCGCATCCAGCGTGTCTGCGGCGTGGCGCATTGTCGCCCAGTCGGATTGGCTTCCCATGATTATCGCCACTCGGGCGGTCCGCTCAGCCATCAAGCCCCCTCGCAATCAAAAAACAGCCTGTAGTCAAAACTGTCTCTCCCCGCAACCTCGTGCGCCCGCCTGATGTCGAATTCGACAGGAAATCAGGCAATTCAGGCAAGTCACGCAATGATGTCAGGGATGATGTTGTCTTCCAGTTCCTGAAGCCGGTCCTTGAGCGCCAGCTTTTTCTTTTTCATGCGCTGAATGCGAAGCGGGTCGCAGCCCGTAGCGATCATTGCGTTGATCGCGGCGTCGAAATCCGCGTGATCCTGTTTGAGGCGGGCGAATTCGAGACGAATTTCCGCCTGTTCCTGTTCTGATGTCACCACAGTCAGCTGATCCACATATGCAAGATTCTGGCCTGAATCCGGCGGGCGGATCTGCAGCCGATCAAAGCTGTCGAGGCAGGCCCGTCAGCGGCCGCGCTTATAGCACATTTCAGCATTACAGGAAATGCTACCAGACTGTGTTCGACAAGCCACATTTCAGGTGGCACACTGTCTGGATCGCCGGTTCCCGCGGGCGGGTGAGGGGCCGGTGAGTTCTCGAGGAAACAAAGGAGAACCCAATCATGTCTCTTGAATCCCATCTTGCAGAGTTGAAGCGTAAACACGGCGAACTGGAGCGGGAGCTCGACAGCGCCAAGCTCCATCCTTCAGTCGATGAGCTCGACATTGCTCAACTCAAACGGCGCAAGCTGGCCATCAAGGACGAGATGGAAAAGATCATGGCAGGTGCGACCCGTCATTAGAGCAATCCCAGGAAAAGTGGGAACCGGTTTCCCGTCCGGAATTGCGCAAAAACAATGAATGAGAGCGTTCTTGCGATCCAACGAAAACTGGGAACGCTCTAGATCGCCGCGCGTCCATCCGGATGCGCATGGGACGATCTGATCCATTGATGGAGTATCGGACCAATCCCAAACCGGACTAATCCCAAAAATGAATGCCGGTCAGGCGCGTTTCGCGCCTGATTCGTGATCTTTATAATGCGGCCCAATTGCGGGCCTTCAGCCTCCGTCTCGGGTCATCCGGGTGCGGGGGCTTCGTCATTCCGGGCGCTGCAATCCGGCATTCGCAACATGAATGCCGATGCGCCCACCCTACACCGGGTTTCATGACGCCTATTTGACAGCGGCCTCTGCCTCGCCGTTCTCGGCATCCTCCGTGTCGCTGCGCGGGTCGAGCACCGCAGCCTGCGGCGTCACGGCGCGTTCGGAAGGCAGGGCGTTGAACGCTTCGCGCTCGTCCACCGGCACCGGGGCACGCCGCGTGATGCGCAGCAGCGCATAGCCAGCAAGGCTGAAATGGGAAAGCGCGGTGATCAGGAACAGGCTTTCCGGGCGCAGGCTTTCCATCAGCACGCCGCCAACCAGCGGGCCGAGCATGGTTCCGCCGCCATAAAGAAACAGAAGTCCGCTTGCCACTTTCACGAAGTCTTCCGGCGAAGCGTGGTCGTTCGCATGGGCGACGATGATCGAATAAAGCGTGTAGGCAAAAGCGCCATAGACCGCCGTCATCGCGATCACATAGGCGCCGTCGCGTGGTGCGGTGAGGAAAATCGTGAACCCCACAAGGCTCGCACCGAACGACAGTCCCGCGATCACGAAGCGGCGGTCGATCCGGTCCGACAGCCGGCCGGCCGGCAGCTGCAGTGCGGCCCCGGCCAGAACGGCAATACTCATCATCGTGGCAATCTGAAGCGTTGAGATGCCGATCTCGCCGCCATAGACCGCGCCCAGCGTGCCCCACGCGCCATTGGCCGTGCCCACAAGGAGGCAGCCGATAAATGCCACCGGCGAGTTCACGAAAAGCCCCTTGAGGTCGAGCGTCACCTGCGCCAGCGGCTGCGGGCTCACCGCCTTGGAAACGGCGGTGGGAATGAGCGCCATGCAGAACAGGATGCCGGTCGTCATGAACAGGAGCGTGTTCGACACATCGCCAAACGCCACCGTCATCTGTCCGGCGGTCAGCGACGCATAGGTCAGCATCATGTAGACGCCGAAAACGGTGCCCCGGTTTTCATTGGTGGATTTCTCGTTCAGCCAGCTTTCGATCACCATGAATGCGCCGGCCATGGTGAAGCCGGTGAAGATGCGCAGGATGACCCAGCCGGTCGGGTCCACCCACATCCCGGTCAGAAGCGCAATGATCGCGCCCGAGGCCGCAAACGCGCCAAAGGCCCGCACATGGCCGGCGCGGCGCACGATGCGCGGCGCGATGAAGCAGCCGGCGACAAAGCCCGCCGCCCAGGCAGCGCCCAAGGCGCCCAGAGAGGCCGTCGGGAAGCCTTCCATCTGCCCGCGAAGTGGCAGCAGAAGTCCATGAAGGCCCGATCCCGTGAGCAGGAATGCGGTGCCCAGAAGAAGCGCAATGATAGAGCCGAGAGGTGACAGCATGTACGGGTTCCGAAGGGGGTAGCGTTCGAATTGGCCGGTTGTCGTTCAACCGCGCCTTCGCCATCGAATCATGGCGTCAGCAAGGCCGGGGAAGAGACTGGCGGCGTCTTCGAGACACGCGTTTGACACTATGCGCGAATAACGGCGTCGCCGCCATCGCAAAACCGTCGTTCAGGGCGACGATTGCGGTATCCGAAGACCCTTTCGCGCCAGGCTAATCCCGTCGGAACAATGCCTCTGCGGCGTTCTTGGTTGCACCCTTGCTTTCAATGTCCCGTTCGAGCCGCACGATCTCCTCCTTCAGTTGCGCAATCCGCTTGTTGAGTTCCTCTACGGAGAGCAGCGACAGGTCCTCACCGATCCGGTGGCCGGCCGCCTGTTTCTTGTCGTCCTCGTCGAAAATGCCCATTGCGCGTTCTCCCATCGCCTCCATCCGCAGGGTGATGCGCTATCCTGTCAGGCGCGCCCTTGATCCGCGTGCATCACTCGCCGATTGTGTTGTCGGACGTTCTTCAAATCAACAGGGGCATGACGAATCATATGGCGCTTCCAGAGAAGATGACGGCAGTGGCGATCAGCGAGCCGGGCGAGCCGAAAGTGCTGAAGCCGGAGCAACGCGATGTGCCGAAGCCGGGCGAAGGGGAAATTCTCATCAAGGTGCGCGCCGCCGGCATCAACCGGCCCGACGTGTTTCAGCGCAAGGGGCTCTATCCCGCGCCGCCCGGCGCTTCCGATCTGCCGGGCCTCGAGGCCGCCGGTGAGGTTGTCGCGCTGGGCGAGGGGGTGAAACGCTGGCAGGTGGGCGACCGTGTCACGGCGCTGACACCCGGTGGCGGCTATGCCGAATACTGCCTGACGCATGAAACCAACGCGCTGCCGGTGCCCCATGGTTTCAGCTTCACCGAGGCTGCGGCCATCCCCGAAACCTTCTTCACCGTCTGGCACAATGTGTTCCAGCGCGGCGGCCTGAAAGAGGGCGAGACCCTGCTCGTGCATGGCGGCTCCTCCGGCATCGGCACCACCGCCATTCAGGTGGCGACAGCCCTTGGCTCGAAGGTCATCGCCACGGCGGGCTCGGCGGAAAAATGCGCCGCCTGCGCGTCGCTGGGCGCGGTGCGCACGGTCAATTACCGTGACGAGGACTTCATCGAGGCCGTGAAGGAAGAGACTGGCGGTCATGGCGCGGATGTCATCCTCGACATGATCGGTGGTGACTATATCGAGCGCAATTACACCGCCGCGGCCATGGATGGACGCATCGTGCAGATCGCCTTCCTCAAGGGGGCGCGGGCAGAGGTCGATTTCTCGCAGATCATGCGCAAGCGCCTCAGCCACACCGGTTCCACGCTTCGGCCCCGTTCTGTCGCCTTCAAGGGCATAATCGCAACAGAGCTGGAAGCGCATGTCTGGCCGCTTCTGGCCGCCCGCCGCATCGCCCCGGTCATGGACATGACCTTCCCGCTGGCCGAGGCCTGGCGTGCGCATGAGCGCATGGAAGAGGGGTCGCATATCGGCAAGATCGTGCTGGAAGTGTCCTGATCACCGGCGAAAACGCCTTTCGAAAAAAACAGGAAGGCCCCGGCGATGATGCCGGGGCCTTCAGCCCTGGGAGGCTTTGTTTGCGAGAGCAATTCCGGGAAAAACTGAAGCCGGTTACCCGTCCGGAATTGCGCAACAACGATCCAGGTCAGTGGGTCGCGCTGAGCTTGCCCATATTGACGAAGATGGTCTCGCCGGACGAATCGTCCACCCCGTCATTGTCGGTCACGAAATAGGCGGTGCCGTTCGCGTCGATGGCGAAGCCCTCGATCTTGTCGACCACATAGCCATTCGTCGCGGCTTTCATCTCCGGCAGCAGGTCACGCTCCAGCGTCTTTTCCACCAGCGGCAGGTCTGCATCCAGCGCAGCCGGTGCGAAACCGTCCAGCGACACGCTGTAGAGTTTCTTGATCTTCGCCGACGAGCCGATCTGGTTGTCGCGCTCCACGATGTAGAGCTTGCCGTCATGCGCAGTGATTTCGGAAAGGCCGACCCAGCCCTTTTCCGCCGCATCCAGCGGATAGCGAACGGCAGCCCATTCCTTGGAGGCAGGCTTGTAGCTCACCAGCTTCACCTGACCCTTCGGGTCGTCTTTCCATTCGCGCTGGATCGCCATCACCAGCATCTGGTCGTCGCCTTCGCCAACCACGGTCACGCCTTCCATGCCGAAGCGCTGCTCCACGGCGAGCAGTTCGGCGGGAAGTGCGATCTCCTGCTTGATCTCGCCCTTTGCATCGACGCGGAACAGCGCGTGCGGCGTCAGGCGGTCGGTGCGGCCTTCTGAAGCGAGCCAGAAACCACCCTTGCCATCATTGGCGATGCCTTCGAGGTCGAGCTTCTGGGCAGCCGCGCCATTGCGGGTCACGACCGTCTTTTTCGTGATCCGCGCCGGCGTCTGCGTCGCGTCGATGGTGAAGATCGCGGGCTGGTTGCCGTAGAACGAATCCGACACGGCGTAGAGCGTGCCGGGCTTTTCCGGATCAGCCACGAGGCCCGAAAGAGCGCCCCAGCCAAACGGTGCGCCGTTCTCGTCCATGGCGGATTCGATGGTCGGGTAGGCGGCCTTGCCCTCGGAAAGTTCGTAGACCATCACATGCGAGCGTGCGCCGCCGTCTTCGATCAGGTCCGCCTCATTGGCCGTCACCAGGAGGTTGCGCTCGGGAATGGCGACCAGACCCTCCGGTCCGATGCCCGACGGCCGCACCTGCCCGAATTCCGGCGCGCCGCCCGTGTCGCGGTAGACCGCGATGAGCGAAGCACGCTCCAGCGCAACGAAGATGTATCGCTGATCGCCGAAGGTCGCGACTTCGAGGCCCTCGGGCTCGGTGCCCTTGGCGTCGGAGCGCTTGTCCGGGTAGTGGCCGGCGGCTGCGGCGCGGAATTCCAGATCGTTGCCGCTGTCGAACAGAACCTCGCCCGTCTTGTTGAAGATGGTGAAGCTGCGCGATCCGCCTTCATAATCGCCCTCATTGGCGGTCACGAAGCGGTCATTGTCGAGCCACTTCACGGCGTCCGGCTCGCGTTTCACATTGGCTGCCGCCTGATCGAAGTCGATTGCGCCATTGTCCAGCGTGTCGATCTGTTCGAGGTCGATGCTGCCGGCGGCGAAATGGTTCACCACCGCGCCGCTTTCAGCCGAAACCACCGCGATGTGGTTGTTTTCCTGAAGCGTGACGACAATTTCGCCCGCGTCGTTGAAATCCACGAATTCCGGCTCCGGGTCGCTCGGCGCGATTTCGGCGAGACCGGCAAGCGAGACGGTTTTCATGCTGTCGCAGTCGGGCATGCCGTCGGTGAGCGTGAACACTTTGAGGTCGCCGGCAGGCATCTGCGGAATCACGCCGTCATTCAGGTCTTCATCGCGCTCATTCTCGATGGCGACCGCCAGAAAGCGTCCATCGGCGCTGATCGCGACCGAATCCGGCTGCCCGCCCAGCGCGCAGGAGGCTTCGGCGGTTTTCGCCGCCATGTCGATCACCACCAGATTGCCGGAAGGCTCGGTAAAGCTCTTCGAGGTGTTCACTGCCGCAATCGCCTTCTGGCCGACCACGCCCACGGAGGTGGGTTCGCCGTCCAGCATCACAGCGCCGCCGGCTTTCGGCGCGGCTGCATCGCTGATGTCGACGAAGCCGACGCCGCCCAGCGGGCTGTCAGAATAGATCAGCGTCTTGCCGTCCGCACTGCGGGCGATGATTTCCGAAGAGGTCTCCGTCGCCTTGTCGGCATCGGCCGGCAGGTTCTCGGCCACTGCAAAAGTGGCGATGCGGTTGAAATTCATCTCTGCCTGAGCCGGTAAGATGACAGCCGTGCTGGCCAGCAGAGCAAGAATGATCGCGTTGCGTTGCATGTTCAAAACTCCCTCAAGTCCCGTAGGAGCGGCACAATCGGAGGGCTTGGTTTCACGCCGATGACGGATCAATGACGGTTCGGTGACGTCCCCGTTCCGGGGTGCTGCGCAATTTGTTGCGTAAGGGGGGTGTTTCAGTTTATAAAGCGGACGAAATTTCCCAACATCGGTGGTTATAACCACCGCCCGCGCTAGGGACGCGGGCGAAGGAAGAGGATTCTTGAACTATGGCCAACACGCTTCTCATGCCCAAGGCCACCGCCGTGTGGCTGGTCGACAACACGGCGCTGACGTTCGATCAGATTGCAGAGTTCTGCAAGCTGCATCCGCTTGAGGTTGGTGCCATTGCCGATGGCGACGCCGCTCAGGGCATCAAGGGCATGGACCCGGTCATGACCGGCCAGCTCACCCGCGAAGAGATCGCCATGGGCGAGCGCAATTCGAACCACAGGCTGCGGCTTTCCGAGCCGAAGGTGCGTGTGCCGGAGACCAAGCGCAAGGGGCCGCGTTACACGCCGCTCTCCAAGCGTCAGGACCGCCCCAACGCCATTCTCTGGCTGGTGCGCAATCATCCGGAGCTCAAGGACGCACAGATTTCGCGTCTCGTCGGCACCACCAAGTCGACCATTGAGGCCATTCGCGAGCGCACTCACTGGAACTCGCCCAATCTCGTGCCGATGGACCCGGTGACGCTGGGCCTGTGCTCGCAGATCGATCTGGATCTGGAAGTGCAGCGCGCTGCCCGTTACCTGCCGCCGCAGGAGAGCACCGGCGAAACGCTTCTGCCGGCATCCGAGACCGAGCATCTGCCGCTCGGCGAGCAGGATTCGTCCTCCTCGGAAGAGAAGGAACTCGACGCAGAAGCTGTCTTCGCAAAGCTCTCGTCGATGCGTTCCACCGAAAGCAATGACGATGATGAGGACGATCAGTCCTGATTCGCGATACCTGATAATCTCCCCGGATTGCCGGGGAGAAATTAGAGCAGCCTGATCTCGTATCAGGCTGTTTTCGTATCGGGTGATGGCGGCAGAACGTCCTGTTGCAGAAGAGCTTCCGGTTCAGCAGGCCTGTGCCCTGCCGATCATGGCTTCATGAATTTCCATGCGGCGGTAGAAGTCGGCAAGCTGCTTGCCGCGCTCTGGCCGGAACCCGCGCCCTGCCGGTTTGATCGCCGCAATGCGGTCGATGCGAAAGGTGCGGAAATCTCCGCGCAGCTCGCACCAGGCCACCAACGTCCAGACCTTTCCCCAGAACCACAGGCCCAGAGGCCGCACATCGCGCTCCGATGTCCGGCCTGCCTCGTCGCGGTAGTCGAGGGCAAGCACGTCGCGCGTTTCCACCGCGCGCTCCAGCGCATCGATGGTCTGGCGGTCCATGTCGCTCACCACCCAGCGCGGGGTGTGAATTTCGGTTTTTGCAATCCGGTCGCGCTCTGGTTCCGGCAGCACGGTTCCGATCTTGATGAGCGCTTCTTCGGCGGCACGCGCCATCGCTGCGCCGCCGAAGGCGCGCACCATGCGCGCCCCGGCCACCAGAGCCACGATCTCGTCGCGGGTAAACATGAGCGGGGGGAGCTCGAACCCCTCCCGCATCAGATAGCCCACGCCCGCCTCGCCATCGATGGGAACCCCGGTCGATTGCAGGTCGGCGATATCGCGATAGATCGTGCGTTCCGAGACTTCGAGACGCTCGCTCAACAAACGCGCCGTAACCAGGCGCCCGCCCCGCAAATGCTGGACGATTTGAAAAAGTCGGTCAGCACGGCGCATGCGTTGTTCTCCTCACGCAAAAATTCCGAAGCTGTTTCCGTCGGGATCGAGACAATACACGAAACGACCGGCAGGAATAGTGACGATGGGCGACACCACTTTGCCGCCATTGTCCGTCACGCGCTTCATGGCGTCTTCAAGCGGCGCTGCGACTGCGAGATGAATGGTCGGCCCGGTGCCTTCGGGAGCTGGCTTGCCGGGGTAGATGTGCCCCGAGATGGATTCCTGCGGGTCTTTCGAGGCGAACACGGCAAACGGGTTCGGCCCGTCTTCCTGCAGCGCCAGTTCATTTTCAACGACAGCGCCATAGAAAGCGCGCGCCCGGTCCAGGTCGGTGACCGGAATTTCCGCCCAGACGACAGCATGCAACGGCAAAGTGGCAGACACTTGGGTAACCCTCCATTTTCAATGCCTGCAGAATGACACAGCCCTCCTGACAACACACTGTCAGGAGGGCCGTTACGCTACGCAGAAAAAAGGGCAGGGCATCATCGCCGACCGGTGCTGACGCCGTTTTGTCAGGAGATATCCGGCTTCACTTCCACCGTGTAGTTCAGCGGCAGGCGTCCGCCATCGGCGTAGATCGTCTGTCCCGTCACATAGCTTGCATCGTCATCGGCCAGGAAGGTTGCCACCGAGGCGATCTCGCCTGGCTCGCCGGCGCGGCCGAGCGGCGTGCGCGAGAGCATGCGGTTGCGCGCCGCCTGGTCGCTGTTCACCTTGGCCAGCATCTCGGTCATGATCGAGCCCGGCCCGATCGCGTTGACGCGAATGCCATAGGGCGCGAGCGCCAGCGCCATGACGCGGGTGAGCTGGTTCACGCCACCCTTGGAAACCGAATAGGCGATCTGCTCGGGGATCGCGAGAACGGCGTTGATCGACGACATGTTGATGATCGTGCCCGGCGCACCGCCATTCTGCACTTTCTCGACCATGAAGCGGGCCACGGCCTGCCCCGCGAGGAAGGAACCCTTCAGATTGATGTCGAGAACGCGGCTGAAATCCTCTTCGCTCAGGTCGAGAAAGTCGGACGCATGCACGATGCCGGCATTGTTGACGAGAATGTCCACGTCGCCGAAGGCGTCGATGGTTTCCGCCAGCATGTTGTGCACGTCCAGCCGCTTGCTCACATCCGCCTTCACGAAGCGCGCATCGCCCAGTTTTTCCAGATCGGAAAGCGCCTGCGCACCCTTTTCGCCATCCACATCGGCGATCACGACCTTGACGCCGTGGCGCAGAAACCGCTCGGCGATTGCATAGCCAATGCCGCTCGCGCCGCCCGTTACGATTGCTGTCTTGCCGTCCAGTGCCATGATGAATCCTTATGCCAAAAATCGGCCGGACCCTGCGCCGGGGGCACGGCAAGGTCAAGGGCAGCGCCCGTCACTTCCCGGACTTGTCCAGCGCCTCGCTGATTTCATCGAGGATCGCCGGATCGTCGATAGTGGCCGGCATCGCCCATTCCTGATGGTCGGCGATCTTCTGCATGGTGGCGCGCAGGATCTTGCCCGAGCGTGTCTTGGGCAGCCGCTTCACCGGCACCACCTTCTTGAACGCCGCAACCGGCCCGATGCGCTCGCGCACCATCGCCACCAGCTCGCGCTCCACCGTGCTCATGTCCGCCCCGGCCCTGCCGTGCAGCACCACGAAGCCGCAGGGCACCTGACCCTTGAGCTGGTCGGCAATGCCGATCACCGCGCATTCGGCAACGGCGGGGTGCTCGGCCACCACTTCCTCCATGCCGCCGGTCGAAAGCCGGTGTCCCGCCACATTGATGATGTCGTCCGTGCGCGCCATGATGAAGAGATACCCGTCCTCATCCAGCATGCCGGCGTCCGCCGTCTTGTAGTAACCCGGAAACTCGCTGAGATAGGCCTCGCGAAACCGCTTGTCGTCGTTCCAAAGCGTCGGCAGTGCGCCGGGCGGCAGCGGCAGCTTCACCACCACATTGCCGAGCGTGCCCGCCGGCACGGGGTGTCCCGCATCGTCCAGAACCTGAACGTCATAGCCCGGCATCGGCACGCCGGGTGAGCCATACTTCACCGGCAGCATGCCAAGCCCGACGGGATCTTGGCTGATTGGCGCACCCGTCTCCGTCTGCCACCAGTGGTCGATCACGGGAACGCCCAGCGTCTTCTCCGCCCATTTCACCGTGTCGGGGTCGGCCCGTTCACCGGCGAGAAAGAGCGTGCGGAAGCGTGAGAGGTCGTGTCCGGCCATCATCTCCGCATCCGGGTCCGCCGTGCGGATCGCGCGAAACGCCGTCGGCGCGGTAAAGAGTGCCGCCACGCCGTGTTCGGCGATCACCCGCCAGAACACGCCGGCATCGGGCGTGCCCACCGGCTTGCCCTCGAACAGAACCGTCGTGCAACCGTGTAACAGCGGCGCATAGACGATGTAGGAATGGCCCACCACCCAGCCCACATCCGACGCCGCCCAGAACGTCTCGCCCGGCTCGATGCCGAACTCGTTGAACATCGACCATTTGAGCCGCACCATGTGCCCGCCATTGTCGCGCACCACGCCCTTGGGGCGTCCCGTCGTTCCCGACGTGTAGAGAATGTAGAGCGGATCGGTGGCGAGCACCGGCTCGCACGGCACGGCAAGACCGGCAGCACGCGCCGCCTGCACCATCCGCGCATAGTCATGATCGCGTCCCTGCACCAGGTCGCAGCCCTGTTCCTCGCGCTGCAGGATCAGGCAGTTCTCGGGCTTGGCGGAGGAGAGGCGGATCGCCTCGTCGAGCAGCGGCTTGTAGGGCACGATGCGGCCTGGCTCCAGCCCGCACGAGGCCGAGATGATCGCGCGCGGAGCCGCATCATCGATGCGAGCGGCAAGCTCGCGGGCGGCGAACCCGCCAAACACGACCGAATGAACGGCCCCGATGCGCGCGCAGGCCAGCATGGCGAACACCGCTTCCGGCACCATGGGCATGTAGATGACCACGCGGTCGCCCTTGCCGACGCCGAAATCCCTCAGCACGGCGGCCAGCGCCGTTACCTCGTCCTTCAGCTCGCCATAGGTGAAGCTCTTCTTGCGGCCGCTGATCGGGCTGTCATAGACGAGGGCGGGCTGGTTCTTTCGCCCGCCCTCGACATGCCGGTCCACCGCATTGAAACACGTGTTGCAGGTCGCGCCGGGGAACCAGCGCCCGTAAACGCCGGACTCCGCGTCGAAAACCCTGTCCCAGGGGCTGTACCAGTCGATTTCGGCGGCAGCCTCCGCCCAGAAACGCTCCGGATCCTGCTGCCAGCTCCGGTAAACCTCGTGATAGCGCGACATCACCCCGCCTCCTCCCTGCGGTTTGAGCCTGATCTCGCCCGACGATAGCGGATCGTTGGCGGAAAGGTAAATCAGACTTGCGGTGAAGGCGATGGTTTTGACAGGTGGGGCCGGCAGCGGGCACAAGGGGCTATGGTTTCCCGAATCGGACCGTCATGACCAAGATCCTGCTCCTGCTCATTCTGGCGATGATGATCGTGCACATCATCCGGCCGCTCGGCCTTCCAGGCCTGAAGCGCCGTGCCGACTTCTGGAAGCTCGCCCTGATCGCGCTTGGCGCGGTCTCGCTCACCATTCTTCTACGAGGCGGCGAGTAGGGCGCAGGTGATTCCCGTGAAACACTGAGCCGGCTCTGGAGCATTTTGCAGTCAGGTGGAATCACCTGACGTCCGCATAAATGCGGCGAAACAGGCATATGGAGCAGAGCAGCGTTTCCATGAAACACTGAACTGCTCTGAGCAGCAGCCCTGCACCACCCCAGCACCCACCCTGGCACCCAAAAAAAAACGGCCCGCCGACAGTCGCCGACGGGCCGTTCCAATGCGTTCTCGATACCTGCCTGATCAGGCGGCTTCGAGGCCAGGCTCCCACTTGCCGGTGGCGGCGAGGCTGTTCATCTTCGCGCGGTGGCCGAAGGCCTGCTGCGCGGCAGCGACGTTTTCCTTCTTGCCGCCCCATGCCTTCAGGCCGGCGGCCTGCAGCGCACGGCCATAGGAGAAGGTCAGCGCCCACGGCATGTCGAAGCCGGCATTCATGAGCGAGAGATGCGCCGTCGCTTCTTCGTCCGACTGGCCGCCGGAGAGGAAGGCGATGCCTGGCACGGCGGCCGGAACGGTCGACTTCAGGCAGCGCACGGTCTTCTCGGCCACTTCTTCGCGGCTCGCCTTGCGGGCGTTCTTGCCGTCGATGACCATGTTCGGCTTCAGCACCATGCCCTCAAGCGAAACGCGTGCGTCGTAGAGCTCGTCGAAGACGGTCTTCAGAACCCACTCGGTGACTTCATAGCAGCGGTCGATGGAGTGATCGCCCGGCTTGCCGTCCATCAGCACTTCCGGCTCCACGATCGGCACGATGCCGGCTTCCTGGCAGAGTGCTGCATAGCGCGCGAGCGCCTGTGCGTTCTGCTTCACCGCGCCCCAGCGCGGCAGGTCGTTGGAGATCGAGATCACGCCGCGCCATTTGGCGAAGCGCGCGCCAAGGCCGTAATACTCGTTGAGGCGGTCACGCAGGCCGTCGAGGCCCTCGGTGATGGTTTCACCTTCAAAGCCGGCCAGCGGCTTCGCGCCGCCATCGACCTTGATGCCCGGCACTGCGCCGGAGGCCTTGATGAGATCGACCAGCGGCGTGCCGTCGGCTGCCTTCTGGCGGATCGTCTCGTCGTAGAGGATGACGCCGGAGATGCAGTTCTTCATCGCATCGTCGGCGCGGAACATCATCTCGCGATAGTCGCGACGGTTCTCTTCCGTCGACTCGAGGCCGATCGTGTCGAAGCGCTTCTTGATGGTGCCGGAGCTTTCGTCCGCTGCCAAAATCCCCTGTCCCGGGGTCACCATGGCGGCTGCAATATCCTCAAGCCGTTCGCTCATTTCAGGTCTCCTGTCTGTTCATACCCGGGCGCATAGCAGATGCGCCCGGCAAACGGAATGCGCCCTCTCAATCCCTAATCGATTGAAATGACAGACTATTCACACTTTGCTTAACGCAGGGGTGAAAAGTGGCTCCTGACCTGTGAAACGAAGCGAATTCAATCGATCTAAGCGGATTTCGAAAGTGCAACGACTCCGGGCAGCGCCTTGCCTTCCATCCATTCCAGAAACGCGCCGCCAGCGGTCGAGACGTAGGAGAATGCGTCTGCCACACCGGCATGGTTGAGCGCCGCCACCGTGTCGCCGCCACCGGCCACCGAGACGAGCAGTCCTTCGCCGGTACGGTGTGCTGCATGCTTTGCAGCGGCAACGGTTGCCGCATCGAACGGCTCGATCTCGAATGCGCCCAGCGGGCCGTTCCAGACCACCGTGTCGGCGCGGTCCAGCCACTCATTCACCTTCTCGACGCTCTTCGGGCCCACATCGAGGATCATGGCGTCCGCCGGAACGTTGTCGATGGCCACCACTTCGCTTTCCGCGCCGGCCTTGAATTCGCGCGCCACCACGGCGTCCACCGGCAGGATCAGCGCGCAGCCGGCTTCCGCAGCCTCGATCATGATCTGCTTGGCGGTCTTCGCCAGGTCGTGCTCGCACAGCGATTTGCCCACTTCCGTGCCGCGCGCGGCGAGGAATGTGTTGGCCATGCCGCCGCCGATCACCAGCGCGTCCACCTTCTTCACCAGGTTCATCAGGAGGTCGATCTTGGTGGAAACCTTTGCACCGCCGACAATGGCCAGCACCGGCCGCGCCGGCTGGCCGAGGCCCTTCTCAAGCGCTTCGAGTTCTGCCTGCATGGTGCGGCCCGCATAGGCCGGCAGCAGGTGGGCGAGGCCCTCGGTCGAGGCGTGGGCGCGGTGTGCAGCCGAAAAGGCGTCGTTCACATAGATGTCGCCATTCTCGGCCAGCGCCCGGGCGAATTCGGCATCGTTCTGTTCTTCGCCGGCATGAAAGCGCGTGTTCTCCAGAAGCAGAATGTCGCCATTGGCCATCTCGGCAATGGCCTCAGCCGCCGGTGCGCCAATGCAGTCCTTGGCGAAATGAACGCGGTGGTCGAGCACGCTCTCCACGGCGTAGGCGATGGGCTCCAGCGAGGCAGCCGGATCGGCCTTGCCCTTCGGGCGGCCGAAATGCGCCATCAGGATGACCTTCGCGCCCTTGCCAGACAGTTCCGTGATGGTCGGCATCACGCGTTCGATGCGGGTGGTGTCGCTGACCTTGCCGTCCTTCACCGGAACGTTCAGATCGACGCGCACCAGCACGCGCTTGCCTGCAATGTCGTTGAGGTCGTCAAGGGTCTTGAAGTCCGGCATGGCGCGTCGCTGTCTCCTGTGTGGGTTCTGAAACGGTGCATTGTGTCGACCGCCTGAACCGCTGGTGGAACGGTGATGTAAATTCGCTGGCGACCATACAGCGCCGCGCGCCGGGCGCAAGATGGCGCAGTGATTATGAGCCGGCGTCGGGGCGGGGCTTCCTGCGGAAAATCCGGCGCATCAGGTCGCGCGGGCTGAGCAGAAGCGGCACGCGCACCTCGGGGGCCTGCGGCTCCACCGAAAGTCCGGCGGCGATGACGCGCCCGTCCTCGTCCACATCGCGCACGATCAACTCGATCTCGCCAAGCGTTGCGCGGTCGCCATATTCAGCGCGCCCGCCAAGCCGCTCGCGCATCAGTTCGGCAATGGTCTTCTTCTGCTCGTCCTCGCTCAGCCCCGGCGCATAAGCCGCCTCGATGTCAGAGGCCGGGCGTTCGGGATCGACCGAGAACGCGCCGAAGAAGTCCGCATCCTCCGGGTCCATTTCCACCGGGCTTGCGAACAGCCGGTCGAGCAGGCGGGGATAGCGGTCCGGCACGAAGATGTAGACATGGTCTCCGGCAGAAAGCCGTCCCGCATACTGATAGGTCATGGAGCGCCCGTCGCGCACCACGAGCGAGGGCTTGGCCCAGCGTGGAATGCGCTGGCCACGCTCCACCGGGCTTCCCGCCACCACGCGATAGGCCAGAAGCTCGTGGCGGGCGGAGCCGGGCAGTTCCAGCTCCACCTTGTTCAGCGGCCCCATGCGCGGCGGCAGCGTCAGTCCCAGCCGGCGCGCCAGCGGTCCCACCGTCCAGCCCTGCACGATCAGCGACACCAGCACGATGATGAAGACGATGTTGAACAGCGCCCGCCCGTTCGGCAGCTCATCGATCAGCGGCGTGATCGCCAGCAGGATCGATACGGCTCCGCGCAGGCCCACCCACGAGACGAAGGCGCTCTCGGCGGGCGAGAACCGGAACGGCGCAAGGCACAGTGTCACGGCCAGCGGCCGGGCGACGAAGATCAGGAACAGGCCGATGAACAGCGCCGGCAAAATGATGTCGGCGAATTGCGACGGCGTGGCGAAGAGGCCGAGCACGAGAAACATGATGATCTGCGCCAGCCAGGTCACGCCGTCCTGAAAGCGCTTCAGCATGGCGGTCGAGCGCAGTTTCGCATTGCCGGCGATCAGACCCGCCACATACACGGCGAGGAAGCCCGATCCGCCCATCGCGCCGGCCAGCGCAAACACCAGAAGCGACAGCGCCAGCACGAAAATCGGCAGCAGCCCCTGTTCCAGCTTGAGCTTCACCACCAGCCGCACGATGCTCCAGCCGCCAACAAGCCCGGCCATCAGGCCGATGCCCATCTGCTGCAGAAAGCCGATGGCCACATCGGCGGCCAGCGTGTCCGCCTGCATCGCCTCGCCGCTGGCGATCAGCCCGACAAGCGAAAGCGTGAGGAAGATGGCGATCGGGTCGTTCGATCCCGACTCCACTTCCAACGTGGAGCGCACCCGCTCGCGCACGGAGATGTTGCCCACCCGCAGCAGAAAGAACACCGCCGCTGCGTCTGTCGAGGCCACGGTCGCGCCGAGCAGGAGGGATTCCAGCCAGCCAAACCCGGTCACGTAATAGGCGGCGACGCCGACCAGCCCCGCGGTCATCAAGACGCCGATTGTCGCCAGCACGAGCGCAGGGGCGGCGGCCTGTCGGAAGGCGGCCACCGATGTGCCGAAGCCCGAATCGAACAGGATCACCGCCAGTGCCAGCGAGCCGATGAAATAGGCGACGGCTGCATTGTCGAAATCGAGGCCCAGCCCGTCCGTTCCGGCGGCCAGACCAATGCCGAGAAAGATGAGAAGCAGCGGTGCGCCGAAGCGAAAGGCGATCAGGCTCGAGAACGCGGCAAAGAGCACAAGCGCCGTGCCCACCAGCGTTATGACGTAAATGCCCTGATCCATCCGCCTCTCTTCATCCACTTCGTCGCAAGTTGCTGTTCTTTTTCATAAAGGATGCGGCGGAAGTGAGATGCAAGGGCATGGACAAAAGAAAAACGCCCGGCGCGATGGCCGGGCGTTCTGAAAAGGCGTGAGAATGGAGTTAGATGGTCTTTCCGAACGCAACCGCCGTGTCGGCCATGCGGTTGGAGAAGCCCCATTCATTGTCGTACCAGGACATGACGCGAACCAGGTCGCCGTCGATCACCTTCGTCTGGTCGAGCGCGAAGGTGGACGAGGCCGGGTTGTGGTTCAGGTCGATGGAGACCAGCGGCTCGTTGGTGTAGGCGAGAATGCCCTTCAGCTGGCCGTCGGCAGCCGCCACGAGCGCGTTGTTGATCTCTTCGACGGTGACCTTCTTGCTCGGCACGAACTTGAAGTCGATGACCGAGACATTCGGGGTCGGCACGCGCACGGAGACGCCGTCCAGCTTGCCATTGAGCTCCGGCAGGACGAGGCCAACGGCCTTGGCCGCGCCGGTCGAGGTCGGGATCATGGACATGGCTGCCGCGCGGGCGCGGTAGAGGTCCTTGTGCATGGTGTCGAGGGTCGGCTGGTCGCCCGTATAGGCGTGGATGGTCGTCATGAAGCCCTTCTCGATGCCGAAGGCGTCGTTCAGGACCTTGGCCACCGGAGCCAGGCAGTTGGTGGTGCAGGAAGCGTTGGAGACGATCAGGTGCTCGCTGGAGAGCTTGTCATGGTTGACGCCGTAAACGACCGTCAGGTCCGCGCCGGAGGCCGGAGCCGAAACCAGAACGCGCTTTGCGCCGGCCTGCAGGTGCAGCGAAGCCTTCTCCTTGGAGGTGAAGATGCCGGTGCACTCCATCACGATGTCAACGCCCAGCTCGCCCCACGGCAGCTTGGACGGGTCGCGCTCGGCGAACACCTTGAAGGAGTCGGAGCCGATGCTGATCGTGTCGCCGTCGACCTTCACCTCGGAAGGGAAGCGGCCATGCACGCTGTCATAGCGCAGCAGGTGAGCGTTGGTCTCGACGGGGCCGAGATCGTTGATCGCGACAATGTCGATGTCCTTGCGGCCCGACTCGTAGATCGCGCGTACGATATTGCGGCCGATGCGACCAAATCCGTTGATGGCTACTTTGACGGTCATGAACTTCCTCCGGCAGGTGGGTGGCCGTGCGCTGGCACGGAAAGAGACGCCGCTTCATAGCGGCGCAAGAGGCAAGAATCCAGATGGCGGGGCAGGCATTCGCCCGCCCCGAACCCTGATAAGGCCGCTATCGGCCTCAATCGAGCTCTGCGAGCCGCTTCTGCGCGGCGCTGGCAGCGGCCTCGGCGGTGATGCCGAAGTGCTTGTAGAGCTCCGGTGCGGGCGCGCTTGCCCCAAAGCCGGTCATGCCGATGAACACGCCGTCGGAACCGATGATCGCATCCCAGCCCTGGCGAATGCCGGCCTCGATGGCGATCTTCACCGGCGCATTGCCGGTCACGGCCTTGCGGTAGTCTTCGCTCTGCTGCTCGAACAGCTCGAAGCACGGCACCGAGACGACGCGGGCCGGGAGGCCGGCGGCATCCAGAAGCGCCTTGGCGTCCATGGCGATTTCCACTTCCGAGCCGGTGGCGAACAGCGTCACCTTGGCGTCGTCTTCCGAACCGGCCAGCTCGTATGCGCCGCGGGCGCTCAGATTGTCTGCTTCGTGGCTGGTGCGCACGGGCGTCAGGTTCTGGCGCGACAGGGCGAGCGTCGAAGGCGTCTTGCGGCTTTCAACGGCCACCTGCCAGCACTCGGCGGTCTCCACCGCATCGGCCGGGCGGAACACGAAATGGTTCGGGATCGCGCGCAGCGCGGCCAGATGCTCCACCGGCTGGTGGGTCGGGCCGTCTTCGCCAAGGCCGATGGAATCATGCGTCATCACGAAGATGGAGCGGATCTGCATCAGCGAGGCCAGACGCATGGCCGGACGGGCATAGTCCGAGAACGTCATGAACGTGCCGCCATAGGGAATGATGCCGCCATGCAGCGTCATGCCGTTCATGGCCGCGGCCATTGCATGCTCGCGGATGCCGTAATGCACGTAGCGGCCGGAGAAGTCCTCGGCGCTGATCGGGCCGGTCTGGCTCGTCTTGGTGTTGTTGGAGCCGGTCAGGTCGGCGGAGCCGCCAATGGTTTCCGGCAGCACGGCGTTGATTGCTTCCAGCGCCATTTCGGAGGCCTTGCGGCTTGCCACTTTCGGCGGCTCGGCTGCAAGCTTCTCCTTGTACTCGACCATGGCCGCGTCAAAGTTCTCCGGCAGGTCGCCGCGCATGCGGCGCTCAAACTCGCCGCGCGTCTCGGCGTCGGCTGCTGCAAGGCGGTCTTCCCAGGCCTTGCGGTCCTTTGCCGAATGCAGGCCGGCCAGGCGCCAGTCGTCGAGAATGTCGGAGGGGATCGTGAAGGGCTCTGCGTCCCAGCCAAGCGCCTTGCGCGCGCCGGCGATCTCTTCCGCACCCAGCGGCGCGCCGTGAACCTTCGCGGTGCCCGATTTGGTCGGAGCGCCGAAACCGATGGTCGTGCGGCAGGCGATCAGGGTCGGCTTGTCGGAAGCCTTCGCGGCTTCGATCGAGGCAGCAATCGCTTCCGGGTCATGGCCGTCGCAGCGGATCGTGTTCCAGCCGGAGGCCTCGAAACGGGCGCACTGGTCGGTGGAATCGGTCAGCGAGATCTCGCCATCGATGGAGATGTTGTTATCGTCGAACAGCACGATCAGCTTGTTGAGCTTCAGGTGGCCCGCCAGCGTCAGTGCCTCCTGGCTGATGCCTTCCATCAGGCAGCCGTCGCCGGCCAGCGCATAGGTGTAGTGGTCAACCAGATCATTGCCGAAGCGGGCGTTCAGAACGCGCTCGGCAATCGCCATGCCGACGGAGTTTGCAAAACCCTGGCCGAGCGGGCCGGTCGTCGTCTCGATGCCGGCTGCGTGGCCGAATTCCGGGTGGCCGGCCGTGCGCGAGCCGAGCTGGCGGAAATTCTTGATCTCATCGATCGTGATGTCTTCGTAGCCCAGCAGGTAGAGCAGCGAATAGAGCAGCATCGATCCATGACCGGCCGAAAGAACGAACCGGTCGCGGTCGGCCCAGTTCGGGTTTTTCGGGTCATGCTTCATGAAGCGGGTGAAAAGCACAGTGGCGATATCGGCTGCGCCCATGGGCAGTCCGGGATGGCCCGATTTGGCTTTCTCTACCGCATCCATGGAAAGGAAGCGGATCGCATTGGCCATCCGGTCGTGTTTGTCGCGTGAGATCATGATTGCTCGCTGGTCCGCATAAGGCAGTTATCGGGGCGCTGCCTGGGCAGCGCTGACCCCTTGGAAAAAGCAGGCGACACATAGCATTTGCGGCCTTGAAGTCAACAAAGGGGCCGTTTTCACCAGATTGTCTGCCGCTGGGGGAGGAGCGTTATGTATCAACCTTGTTACACCAATTTGGGGGATTAGCCGACGTGTTTTGTTGACGGGGGCTTCACCCGGCGCCTAATCTTTTGGGCGTAACTGTATAGTAACGCCAGCGATTCGCGTTCACCGTCCCGGCAGACAGCCAGTGGCGTTTGCGTGGGGGAGGCGGGCGCATCGCGCAGTTTGGCGAGAGAGAGTAAGCAAGATTGCCTGTGTCAAAACATTTTCGGACAATCCGTGCCGGCGTCGCATATGCGGCGGGCGCCTTCCGGAAATGCAGGACTGGGGTTGGCGGCCATGAGTGGTGACAACACGCTCAAGGAGGTGATCGGTCGGTTGGACAAGGCCATGTCCTCGCTTGAGGATGCGGTTGACGCCCGGCTGGAGCGGGATCGGGAATTTGTCGATTCCGATGCCGAAGTGCAGCGCATGAATGCCGATCGCGCGCGACTGGCCCAGGAAATAGACAAGTCCGAAGCGCGGGCCCAGCGGCTCGAAGAGGTGAACCGCGAGGTTTCGCGGCGTTTGGTCACGGCCATGGAAACGATCCGTGCCGTGCTGGATCGGTAGGGCGAAGCGATGGCACAGGTTACGGTCACCATTGACGGCAAGTCCTATCGCATGGCCTGCGATGAGGGGCAGGAAGATCATCTCGTCAATCTCGCGCAGCGTTTCGACCGCTACATCACGCATCTGAAAGACGCGTTCGGTGAGATCGGCGACCACCGTCTTGCGGTCATGGCCGGCATCATGGTCATGGACGAGCTGGTGGAACTGCAGAAGAAGACGCGCGGCATGGAGGGCGAGATCAACACGCTCCGCAAGACGCGCGACGAGGCGGTCAGTCAGGCTGACCGGAACGATTCCGCCGTCACCGGCATGCTGGGCGATCTTGCCACACGCATGGAAACTCTCGCCGACAAGCTTGCCGGCAAGCCGTAAAACGACGCATAAGCCTGTTTTCCCCGATTTGGGCAATGGCAAGTCAGGCACATGAAGAAACCAAGCAAGAACGATACCCGCGTCCAGCTGGCCGTCATCGGCGCCCCGCAGGGCCTGCGCGGCGAAGTGCGGGTGAAGACATTCACCGGCGATCCCCTGGCCATTGGCGATTACGGTCCGCTCTCCACCGAGGATGGCCGAACCCTGACCGTTCTGAATGTGCGCCCCGCCAAGAATGTGGTGGTGGCCCGCTTCGCCGAGGTGGGCGACCGCACCGCCGCCGAAGCGTTGAACGGCACGGCTCTCTTTGTCGAGCGGGCCGCACTGCCCGCCGATCTTGAGGAAGACGAGTTTTATCATGCCGACCTGATCGGCCTTTCCGTCATCGACGGCGAGGGCGAGCGCGTCGGCAGGGTTCAGGCGCTGCATGATTTCGGCGGCGGCGACATCATGGAAGTCGCGCTGGCCGTGGGCGGAATGGCAATGGTTCCCTTTACGCAGGCTGCCGTGCCTCAGGTGCGCGTCTCCGAGGGGCTCGTTGAGATCGACCGCGTCGCTGCCGGCCTTGTCGATGATGAGGATGCCGACGATCTGGACGATGCCGATGGTCTTGACGATGCGGGCGGGCCCGATATGCCGGGCGATGGGGATGCGCCGTGAGTTTTCGCGCAACGATCCTCACTCTCTATCCGGAAATGTTTCCCGGTTCGCTTGACCTCTCGCTTGCCGGAAAGGCGCGCGAGGCCGGTCGCTGGTCTCTGGAAACGGTCCAGATCCGCGATTACGCCACGAGCAAGCACCGCAATGTCGATGACACGCCGGCTGGCGGCGGCGCAGGCATGGTCATGCGCGCCGACGTTCTGGCGCGCGCCATCGATGACGCCGCGCCGGCCGATGATCCGCGTCCCCGCCTTTTGATGAGCCCGCGTGGCCGCCCGCTCGACCAGCAGCGCGTGCGTGAGCTGGCGGCCGGTCCGGGCGCGGTCATTCTGTGCGGCCGGTTCGAGGGCGTTGACCAGCGTCTGATCGAGGCGCGCGGTCTCGAAGAGGTTTCCATCGGCGATTACGTGCTCTCCGGCGGCGAGCCGGCAGCGCTGGTTCTGCTCGATGCAGTGATCCGGCTTCTGCCCGGCGTCATGGGCAATGATGCGTCCGGCGACGAAGAGAGCTTCGAGGGTGGTCTTCTGGAGCACCCGCAATACACGCGCCCGCAGCTCTTCGAGGATCGTCCGATCCCGGAGATCCTGTTGTCGGGCAATCATGCGAAAATCGCCGCCTGGCGGCGCGAAGAGGCCGAAAGGCTGACGCGCGAGCGCCGTCCCGATCTCTGGGCGGCTTATAAGGACGGCGGAAAGTGAAACGCCTTCTGCGGCTCGAGGGCGCATCTCTGGCGGTTCTCGCCCTTATTCTCTATCAGCTTTCCGGCGGCAACTGGTGGCTGTTCGCCATGCTTCTGTTTGCGCCGGATCTCGCCATGCTGGGCTATCTCGCAGGCCCGCGCGTCGGCGCATGGTGCTACAATCTCGTCCATGCCTGGCCTGCTCCGGTTTTCGTCTATCTCGTCGGACTGGTGCTGGACGCGCCGCTCGCCACGCATCTGGCGCTCATTCTCGCCGCCCATATCGGCGCAGACCGCGCGCTTGGCTACGGGCTGAAACATGAGAGCGGGTTTCGTGATACGCATCTGGGGCGGATCGGTTCGGACTGAGATTTCGGGCGCGGCAGCCGCCGTTCCATATTGATTCTCCCCGCAATGTCGTGTATGCGCACCCAACGTAACGGCTCCGGCCGGTTTGGATCTAACCAAAGAACACGTGAATTCGCTCCTGTTCCTCCTTTGGGAGGGCACTCTTCAGGCGGTGCACAACTGCCATTGGGATGAGCGCTCTGACGGTTCGAGAAGAACAAGAGGACAGTGAGATGGACATTATCCGTCAGCTTGAGGCCGAGCAGGCCGAGAAAATCGAAGCTCAGCGCAAGATTCCCGAATTCCAGCCCGGCGACACGGTTCGCGTTCTGGTTCGCATCACCGAAGGCACCCGCACCCGCGTGCAGGCCTATGAAGGTGTCTGCATTGCCCGCTCCGGCGCCGGCATCCACGAGAACTTCACCGTTCGCAAGATTTCCTACGGCGAAGGCGTCGAGCGCGTGTTCCCGATCTACTCCCCGCTCGTCGAGGGCGTAGAGGTGGTCCGCCGCGGTAAGGTTCGCCGCGCGAAGCTCTACTACCTGCGCGACCGTCGCGGTAAGTCCGCACGCATCACCGAGAACACCAGCGTCCGCGCCCGTCGTCTCAACGACTCCGTGCGTCAGGCTGCTGCCGAAGAAAAGGCGCGCATCGAAGCTGAGAAGCGCGCTGCTGCCGAGGCTCTGGCCGCCGAGAAGGCAGCTGAAGAAGCCGCCAAGGCGCAGGAAGCTGCTGCTGCAGAGAACAACGCCGAGTAGTCTCTCCGGCATTGGGTTTTTAAGAAAGGCGCACTTCGGTGCGCCTTTTTTGTTTTGATTGGTTTCCTTTACGGCGCTTGCCGCCATTCTGGCTCTTTTACTGGGAAACACTCTGCTTTAAGGAAAAGACCATCACCCGGCCGAGCATCGGTCCGCCACAGGGAGATTGGTCCATGACGTTGCGTACGTCCCTTCAGGCTGCGTCCTTCGCGGCTGCCGCTTTCATGTTTTCCGGTTTTGCCGTCGCTGCCGATACGCTGCCCGACCTTGAGGGTCGTGAAGTCGTGGTCGTCACGGAGAATGCCTACCCGCCGCTTCAGTTCATCGACCCCAAGTCGGGCGAGCAGATCGGCTGGGAATACGATGCGATGAACGAGATCGCCAAGCGTCTCAATTTCTCGCTCACCTACCAGAACACGAGCTGGGACGCGATGATCCAGTCAGTTGCCGACCGTCAGTACGACATCGGCATGACCGGCATCACCATTCGTGACGACCGCAAGGAAAAGGTGGATTTCTCCGCCCCCTATCTGCGCTCCGAAATGTTCATGCTGGTGCGCAGCGACGAAGACAACTTCTCCGACGCGGAAAGCTTTGCGGCCTATGAAGACGGTCTGGTGGGCGCGCAGCCCGGCACCTCGCCCTTCTACACCGCCGTCTATGAAGTGCTCGACGGCAATGAAGCCAATCCGCGCATCAAGCTTTTCGAGACCTTTGGCGCGTCCGTTCAGGCGCTGCGCTCCGGCGATGTCGACATGGTGCTGACCGACAGCACCGGCGGCCAGGGCTATGTCGATGCCTCCGATGGCGCTCTCCAGCTCTTCAACGAGGCCCTCGGCTCCGAGGATTTCGGCTTCATCTTCGCCAAGGGCTCCGATCTGGTCGAACCCGTCAACGCAGCGATCGCCGCCATGAAGGCCGACGGCACGCTCGACGCCCTCAACAAGAAATGGTTCCTTGAATACAAGATGGGTGAATAGGACGTGGTTGCCCCGCGTCCTGCCGGCCTGACCGGCCGCCCGTCGAGGAAACTCTAGAGCCCATGGCGGTGTCCGGTTCCAGACCCGCCGCCAAACGCGATTTCCCCTGGTGGCTTGTTGCCGCCGGGGTCATCGCCGTCGGCGTCGCAATCCTCATTGCCACCAGCGAACTCTACGCGCAGGTCTTCTCCATCGTTTCCAAGGGCATCGGCATCACCGTTTTCGTCACGGTGGTGGGCTTTGCGCTGGCCACGGCCGTCGGCCTTGGCATGGCGCTGATGAGCCTGTCCGGATCTCTGGTGCTGCGCCAGATCGCCCGTTTCTACGTGGAGATCATTCGCGGCGTCCCCGTTCTGGTGCTCCTGTTCTGGATCGCCTTTGCCGGTGTTCCGATCATCGTGACCGGCTGGAATGCGGTCACCGCGCCTTTGCAGGAGGCGGGCGTTCTCGGCGAGTTACGGGTGCGCGACATTTCGCTTCTGTGGCGTGCCATCATCGCGCTCACCATCGGTTATTCGGCCTTCATCGCCGAGGTTTTCCGCGCCGGCATCCAGTCGGTTGACGAAGGCCAGATCGAAGCCGCCAAGGCGCTCGGTCTGTCGCGCTTCCAGCGCTTCCGCCTCATTGTCCTTCCGCAGGCGATCCGCACCATCCTGCCGCCGCTCGGCAATGATTTCGTGGCGATGGTCAAGGACTCCTCGCTGGTCTCCGTGCTCGGCGTCGCCGACATTACCCAGATGGGCAAGATCTACGCTTCGGGCTCGTTTCGCTTCTTCGAAACCTACTCGATTGTCGCCTATATCTATCTCATCCTGACCATCGGCCTGTCGCTGGCCCTGCGCGGGCTGGAACAGCGCCTGCGCAAGAATCAGGCAAAGCGTTAGGGTCCTGACCCTGGAGACCACCGCAACCGGGGCTGGCTGTCGCGCCCATGCCCCGGTAGCGCAATTCCTGCCCTCATGCGCGCATAGCGGCAGGCATTTGCCTTCTGCCGAAGACGCCCGGCACGGATAGATTGCCGAGCCCGGGAAAGGCTGGTATTAGCCCTCTCATGGAAGCACTTTTTGGAAATCCGGCCTACAAGGGCTTTGTTCTGCAGGACGTCAAGCGCCTGCCGGGCCGCTTCTTTGCGCGGGTTTCCGGCTCGCTTCTGAGCCGACTGCCTTAGGCGGACACGCCAACCGGCTCGGCCTTCCCGTCCGCAACGCGCCGCGGGAACGCAACGAGACAAGAGATTAGCCGGCCAGCCTTCCATTTCGCTCCGCTAGGGATGAACAAAATGACCAAAGCACGCACGCTCTACGACAAGATTTTCGACGACCACCTGGTTGATCAGCAGGACGACGGCACCTGCCTGCTCTACATCGACCGCCACCTCGTGCACGAGGTAACGAGCCCGCAGGCCTTCGAGGGCCTCCGCATGGCCAGCCGCGATGTGCGCCATCCGGAAAAGACGCTCGCCGTCGTCGACCACAACGTGCCCACCTCGCCCGACCGCAAGTTCGGCATCAAGAACGAGGAAAGCCGCATCCAGGTTGATGCGCTGGCAAAGAACGCCGCCGATTTCGGCATCGAATATTACGACGCCAATGACGAGCGTCAGGGCATCGTCCACATCGTCGGGCCGGAGCAGGGCTTCACTCTGCCGGGCATGACCATCGTTTGCGGCGACAGCCACACCTCCACCCATGGCGCGTTCGGCGCTCTGGCGCACGGCATCGGCACCTCCGAGGTCGAGCACGTTCTGGCCACGCAGACGCTCATCCAGCGTCGCGCCAAGAACATGCTGATCCAGGTCGATGGCGCGCTGCCTGCCGGCGTCACCGCCAAGGACATCATCCTTGCCATCATCGGCGAGATCGGCACCGCCGGCGGCACCGGCCACGTCATGGAATATGCCGGTGAGGCAATCCGCGCGCTTTCCATGGAAGGCCGCATGACCGTCTGCAACATGTCGATCGAAGGCGGCGCACGCGCCGGCCTCATCGCGCCGGACGAGACCACCTACGCCTACATCAAGGACCGCCCGCGCGCGCCGAAGGGCGATGCATGGGAGAAGGCGCTTGCCTACTGGGATTCGCTGCGCACCGATGAGGGCGCGGAGTATGACCGCATCGTTCGTCTCGATGCCGCCAACCTGCCGCCCATCGTCACCTGGGGTTCCTCGCCCGAGGATGTCATCTCCGTCACCGGCGTCGTGCCGAACCCGGACGACATCGCCGAGGAGACCAAGCGTATCTCCAAGAAGCGCGCGCTTGAGTATATGGGTCTGACGCCGGGCACGAAGATCACCGACATCGCCGTCGACCGCGTCTTCATCGGCTCCTGCACCAATGGCCGCATCGAGGATCTGCGCGAAGCCGCGAAGGTCGCCGAGGGCCAGAAGGTCAAGGACAGCGTCAACGCCATGATCGTGCCGGGCTCCGGCCTCGTGAAGGCGCAGGCCGAGGCCGAAGGTCTCGACAAGATCTTCAAGGCTGCCGGCTTTGACTGGCGTGAGCCGGGCTGCTCCATGTGCCTTGCCATGAATGACGACCGCCTGAAGCCGGGCGAGCGCTGCGCTTCCACCTCGAACCGCAACTTCGAGGGCCGTCAGGGCTTCAAGGGCCGCACGCATCTCGTGTCGCCGTCCATGGCCGCCGCTGCCGCCATCGCCGGTCACTTCGTCGACATCCGCGAGTGGCCGAAGGGCTGATCCGCGCACCGCATCGCGCACCAATAAAAAAGGCCGGTCCCAGCGACCGGCCTTTTCTTTTGCTGTCTTGAAACGATGAACCGCTCTAGAGCGTTTCCGCTTTTCGCTGAGTCTTGAAAACGCTCTAATTCATTGTTTTCGTGCAATTCCGGACGGAAAACCGGTTCCCACTTTTCCTGGAATTGCTCTAGTGCGTCGACTGCGCCGCGCGAACCTTGGCCACGTCCTCCGCCGAGATGGCGGCTGCGTCATTGCCCCAGGAGGAGCGCAGGAAGTTGACGAGTTCGGCAACCTCCGCGTCGTCCAGACGCTCTGCATAGCCCTGCATCACGAGCTTCATTGGCCGCTTCTCGGTCGAGGGAACCTCTGCGCCATTCAGAATGACGGAGATCAGCGGGCCAACCTCGGCGCTCACCACCATCGGGTTGTTCTCGAGCTCCGGGAAGATCTCCGGCGCGCCCTTGCCGGTCACGAAGTGACAGCCCGAGCAATTGTCGAGATAGAGGCGCGGTCCGAGCGGCATGTCGGGGCTGGCTTCCGTCAGCATGGCTGCGGTTTCTTCACCTGCCGCATCCGCTTCCGGCTGTGGCATCGCCTTCATCACGCCGGCCACCTCGGTGGTCTCCGCATCCTTGCCCTTAAGGAAGGCGGCGATGGCGAGATTGTCCGCGTCGGTCAGATGCTGGAGCGAATGCTCCACCACCAGCGCCATTTCGCCATTGGCGGCAGAATGCGCGTTGCGGCCGGTGGCCAGATAGTTTGCCGTCTCTTCAACGCTCCAGCCCGCAATGGTCGAATTGGGACCATAAAGCGCCGGCGCTTCCCAGCCGTCGATCACGCCGCCGGCGAGGAACGTCTTCTGGCTCGCCGTCACACCGTCCTGCATCATCAGATCGTTGCGCGGGCTGTGGCAGGCGGCGCAATGGCCCGCACCCTCCACCAGATACTGCCCGCGATCCTGCATCTCCGATGCGCCCAGCGGCTTGAACCCGGCCTCATGCGAGAGCGCCATCCAGTTCCAGGCGCGCAGGCCCCAGCGCTGGTTGAACGGGAAGGCGAGTTGCGTCGCCTGCACCCGGTTCTCCACCGGCTCCACACCGTTCATGAGATAGTCGTACAGCGCGCGGATGTCCGCCTCGCTCATGAAGCGGAAGTTCTCATACGGCATGGCCGGATAGAGATGCGTGCCGTCCGGCATCAGGCCGTCGACCATGGCCGCGCGGAAATCGTCAAGCGACCAGCCGCCGATACCGGTCTTCGGATCGGGCGTGATGTTGGTGGACCAGATCGTGCCCATGGGGCTTTCGATGGGGCGGCCGCCGGCCAGCGGTTCGCCGCCTTCCGCCGTGTGGCAGGCCACGCAGTCGCCCGCATACATCACATACTGGCCCTGGCCCTCTTCCGGCTGCCAGTCGGCCGCCAGGTTCTGGGTGGGGGCGGAGCGTTTCACCGGAACGAACACGAATGCCAGAAGGGCGATGACGCCCACCACAACGAGCCCGGCGAGGATTCTGAGAAAGGTTTTCATCTGTATGCTCCTCAGACCAGCGGACGCGGATTGGGCAGATACTGGGTGCGGATCGCCTGAACCGTCCAGTAAGCCAGGCCGCCAAGCAGGCCCGTCGGGTTGTACTGCGTGTTCTGCACGAAATTGCCTGCGCCCATGACGAAGACATTGTGCTTGTCCCAGGCCTGGCAGTAGCGGTTGACGACACCTTCCTGCGGGGTTTCCGACATGATGTGGCCGCCGGTGTTGTGCGTCGTCTGGTAGGGGCGCACGTCATAATGCGCGCCCGGTCCCTTGAAGCCGACCTGCATGATGTCCGGGTTCATGGATTTGGCGAGCGGCTCCATCTTGCTCTTCATGAACTGGTTCATGCGCAGATCATTGTCGTGCCAGTCGAAGGTCATGCGCATCAGCGGACGGCCATGACGGTCCGTATAGTTCGGATCGAGGTCGAGATAGTTGTTCGCATAGGCAAGGTTCGAGCCGTGCGAGCCGATCGACATGGCGTGGCCGTACCAGCGCCCGATGCCCTCTTTCCAGCCTGCGCCCCATGCGGGCGTGCCCTTGGGCAGCGGCATGTTGCGGATCGGCTGGCCGTTGAACGTGCCCGAGCGCCAGTAAGCGCCGCCAATGAAGCCTTCTTCGCCGAAATCGATCTGGTTGATCGCGAAATCGTCGATGCAGGTGCCGTTGGCGCCATGCCCGACGAACGGGTTGAAATTGTCGTCCTCGAAGAACATCGAGATGCCGCCATTCATCTGGTAGGCATAGTTCTTGCCGGTAACGCCCTTGCCCGTGGCCGGGTCATAGGGTTCGCCGATGCCGGAGACGAGCATCAGGTGCACATTGTTCAGCTGATAGCTCGACAGGATCACCAGATCCGCCGGCTGGAACACCTCTTCCTGCGCTTCCTCATCGAAATAGGTCACGCCCGTCGCCGTCTTGCCGTCTTCGGCCATTTCCACCCGCAGCACTTCGCAATGGGTGCGGTAGGAGAAGTTCGGCTTGCGCTTCAGCGCATCGAGGATCGTCGTCTGCGGCGAAGATTTCGAATACTGGTAACAGCCATAGCGCTCGCAGAAGCCGCAGAAATTGCACGGCCCCATCTGCATGCCATAGGGGTTCACATAGGCGGTGGAGGCGATGCCCGCCGGCGCAGGGAAGGGATGGTAGCCCGACGCGATACAGGCATCGTGGAACTTCTGGCTGTCCCATGTGCGCGGCAGCGGCGGCATCGGGAAGTCCTCGGAGCGCCAGCCCTCGAACGGGTTGCCGCCTTCGCGGATCTCGCCGTTGAGATTGCCCGCATAGCCGGAAATGCCCGCCACTTTCTCGAACTGCGTGAAATACGGCTCGAGTTCGTCATAGCTCACCGGGTAATCGCCGATGGTCATGTCTTCGGCAATGATATCCTCGCCCCAGTTTTCGATGACGTAGGATTTCAGCTTCAGCTCTTCCGGCATCGGACGCCAGTTGAGGCCGTTCCAGTGGGTGCCTGCGCCGCCAACGCCATTGCCCGGCAGGAAGGAGCCGAGCTTGCGGTAGGGGCGGGCGGTTTCGTCTTCATTGCGACGCACCGTCACCGTCTGCTGGCTCAGCTTCTGCATCATTTTCAGACGCACGCCGTATTTCAGCTCATCAATCTGGTTGGGATACTTGAAGTTCGGCACGGTCGACTGGTCCGGGCCGCGCTCCAGCGCGACGATCTCAAGGCCGTCCTGCGCCAGCTCGATGCCGGCGATGGCGCCGGTCCAGCCCAGGCCGACGATGACGACGTCTTTCTTCTTTTCCTGACGCGCCATGATCAAGCCCTCTCGCCGCTGATGGAAACCGGTCCGAGCGGATATCTGATGTTGTGGCGCTCGGGCCATTCGCGGAATGCGGCGCGTGCGCCGGGAAAGCCGATATAGACCCACGACTGCATGCCGTGATTGCCGCCATACATCGGGTCGGCGAAATAGCCTTCCTTCGTGTTGGCAAGCAGAATGGAGAAGAAGTCGCGCACCTCCGGCTGCAGTTCCACATCGCCGTTCTGCAGCGCAGTCAGCGCCTCGTCCTGCTGGTTGGCTTCAAGCCCGGCGAAGATGTCGCCATGGGTTTTTGAGCACCAGGCGTCGAAGGCTGGAATGGCCTGACGGTAGACTTCGGCAGGCGTCAGCGGCGTCTGCCAGCCCAGTTGAGGCGAAGCGGACGCATCGTGCGGGCCTTCCATGTACCAGTCTTCGGCGCTGCCATAGTCGCCTGCGAGCTGGCGGTCGATGAAGACGGGAACGCGCGCCTCGATCGCGCCGGGACCGTCGCCTTCGGACGGGATGAGCCGCGCGGTCGCGGCCATCACGAACGCCCATTCGGCGTCGTTCAGAAATTCACGCTTGTAGTCTTCGAGGGAAACCGGGGCTTCGGCCTTCTCGGCGCTTGCACTGGTCGCGAGCGCGGAAAGGGCCACGCCAGCTGCAGAGCCTTTGAGAAAGCTTCTGCGGCTGGGCAGACCGGGAATGTCAGTCATGGGAAGGTGTCCTGCCAGCGGGTTGAACATCAATCTGCCTGGGAAAGGCAGCATGTTCCTCTCCTAGGACGAGCCCGCTCGACAAACAACTTCAATTTATTGCTCCAGAAAACATAACGCGACGTAATGTTTTTTCATTCAGTGAATTGTATCGATTTAAACTTCGTTTTTTAAATCCTTGGTTGTGGGAGTAATTTTATTCTTCAGAGGATTGTTTTGTTTTTTATTTCGATAATTTTATTTCGCAGGAGGGGATTCGAATCGCTGACGATTTTTTATTTCCCAGAACTTCTGTGATTTTCATCTCCCCCGTCAGCGGAAAGAAGCGCCCGCCGGCCTGTGTGCGCATATAGCTGCGCACCGTTGTTTCCTTCAGGTCCAGCGGGCCGCTTGTGCAGCCGCCATTGATCGAGACGCTGATCGAGCCCTTGCCTTCCGTTGCATCTTCGGCCCGCGCCGCGCGGGCTCTGGCCTGTGCAGCCCTGAAGCGCTGCCGGTCTTCTGCCGCGATGGCGGCAGAGAGGACATGCTCATTGGGCTTCAATGCCTGACCGAAGCCCGCAGGCTCCTTGTCTTCGATCACCGTCAACACGAAGCGTTCATCGAAAGCCCTGTTCTTGTCCTCGCTCGCGAGCGCCATGCGCAGCATCACGTCTCCCTGCCTCAGATAAAGCTTCCTGTCCGTTTTGACCGCCACGGCGATGCCTGCCGGGTCGGCGCTGAGCGGATCGAACTTTGACAGTTCATAAAGCGTGCGGGGATTGCCCGAAACACAGGCGGAAAGCGCGGCAGCGCAGAAGACGCCGGCAAGGCTTGTCACGGTGCGTTTGCGAAAAAACATCGGTATGGCCCTTTTCATGAGAAACGAATCGAGATAATTAATTATCGTAATACATTAATTAATTCAATCAAACGGAGATTGGTATGCAAGACGTGACGCGCCTGCGGCGGCTCAGCCGGCTGATGCAGGGCATTGTTCTGGTGTGCGGGGCTTTGATCGCCCTTGCGGTGGCCTTGTTCTTCTTCGCGTCACTGAACGATGCAGTGTTCTTTGAGGAACAGGTGCGGGAGAAGCTCGACCTGTCAGGCCCGCTTGTGTTCACCTCGTCTGCGGTTGCCATCACCGCAGCGCTGATTGCCATCCAGCTTGGTCTTCTGTTTGCCGCGCTCTATAGCGTCTGGCGCATGTTCGGTGCGTTTTCTGCCGAAGAGCCGCTTTCGGGCGAATCCGCGCACTGGATGGGGCGCGCCAGCACGGCCTTTGTCGCCTTGGCCGCCGGCGGCATTCTCCTGCGCATGCTGATGATCCTGGCGCTCACCATGGGCAATCCGCCCGGAGAAAAGATGCTGACACTCGGTTTCGGCAGTTCGGAGCTGCTGACGCTTCTCATTGCCTGCATCATGTACATGACGGGCCGGCTCATGGCCGTTGCGGCCGATGTCCGCGCCGAACAGCGCGACTTCGTGTGATCGCCATGCCGATAGTCGTCAATCTGGATGTCATGCTGGCGCGCCGCAAGATGCGCTCCAAGGAACTCGCCGAGATGATCGGCATTACGGAGCAGAATGTGTCCCTGCTCAAATCCGGCAAGGTGCGCGGTGTGCGCTTCGAGACGCTGGAAAAAATCTGTCAGGCGCTCGATTGTCAGCCGGGCGACCTGCTCGAATATCAGCCTGCGCCCGAGGAAGGCTGAGAAGACAGGCTTTAGACAGCGCAGCGGGCGTGACCTCCGGGTTCACGCCCGTTTCTGTTGAAGGGGGCTCTGTCCAGGCGCCGCCTTCAACGCCCCCTTCTCCCCGCCGGCGGGGAGAAGGAAGCCCTCATATTGCTCTAGTTCCGCGCCAGTTTCAGCGGGCCGGTGACGAGGCGATAATCCTTCATCTGCTCGGGCGTCAGATAGTAGAGCGCGCGCGGTGGCGTATCGAGCGCGTGCAGCCAGAGCGCCGGGTCAACGCCCATCTCGTCCAGATGGCGGGAGATCCGGGCCGTGATGATCTGCGCATCGGCCATCGCCTGCGCCGGGTTGTTCATTTCTTCCGCTGCATAGAACTGGTGCACGCCAATGGCGGCCCTGTCTCCGGCCTGCCGCTCCACGCCGCCGGCCAGAATGAGCGGGCATGACGAGGCGCAGATCGCGCCATCGGCAACACTGGTCGCCAGATTGCGTTCCCGCACCAGGCGGGAAATCGCCATCGCGTCCTCAAGCGAACCGCCGGGCGAATTGAGCGCCACATGCGTCACATATTCGCCGCGCGCCTCCAGCTCGCTCTCAAAGCGCGCCGCCGCCCCCTGGTCGATTGCGCCATTGGCGGCCAGCACGCCGCCCGCCTTCAGCGTGAAGCTGATCGGGTCACGCAGCGCATCGCGATCCGTCCGCACGAACTGGCGCGGATCGGCCGACTGTTCGCGCGCGCCATGCGTTTCCACCGCCGGCGGCAGAACCGTCACGCTGCGCTTCATCGGGTCGGCGCTCTCTGCCGGCCATAGCCCGCCATTGCGGTCCACCATCTCGCGCAGATCCATGCCCAGCACGGCTGCCGAGCCAATCAAAACGCCCACAAAGGCCCAGCGCATCAGCTTGCCGTCATCGAAGCGGCTGAAATAGCGCATCAGAAGGCCGCGCTGCGGTTTCTCGTCGAGGGAAGCCAGATGGTCGCTCATGGTTCCTGCCGTTTGCGGTCGGTGAGTGTGGAAAGCGGGGTGATGTTGCGCGCCGGCTGCGGCTCGGCCTCGGGCGGAACAGGCTGCGCTTCTGTCGGTTCGGGCGGTGTTTGCGTCTCCGCAGCAGCCTTGCGGGCCAGGATCGCGTCATGCAGCTCGAGCGAGCGCATCATGTCCGCCGCCGTGATCCGGTCTGCCGGGGTCAGCTCGGCCTCGCCCCGGCGGATCGAGGCGAACACCACTGCAAGCACGCCCACCAGAACAGCCGGCAAAAGGTCGATGGAGATCGCGCCTGCCCAGCTCGGGAGGAAGCTGCCTGCGTAGCGCAGCACGGCTTCAGCCGAGGAAAGCGGCACATAGCGGCGTTCCGCCACTTTCGGCTGTGCGAGAATTTCCTCCGCCGCATCCGACAGCGCCTTGGACTGGGCGGCGACCGAGCTGCGCACCGTCGCCATCACCGCATCCTGACGGTCTGCCAGATCGCCTGAGCGGCCATCCGCAACCGGCGCGATGAAGCCGGCGGAAAGATCCGCTGCCGCGCGCGCCACGGAGGGCGCGATGGAGGTCTGCTCCAGCGCCGCGATCACGCCCGCCAGCGCCACGGCTTCCTCCGCGAAACGGTCGGAGCGCGGCTGGATGGGGCCGGGGGCCGAAACCAGCGTGCGCATTTCCGCAAGCCGTTCCTGCCCGCGCTGAAACTGCTCGCTCACCGTTTCGCGTGAATTCTGGATCGTGCTTTCCAGCTCGCGCATTTGCGCAGACATCTGGGTCAAAAGCTGCACCACGCTGCCCGAGCCCGACGTGCCGGTCAGCGCGCCGGAATTGCGCTCCTCTTCGGCAAGGCGCGAGAAGCGTTCCGCCGTGCGCTGAATGTCGGGCAGCAGGGATAACGCGCCCAGCGCATTGGAATGAGCCTGATCGAGATCGCCCGTATAGTCTTCCAGCGTTTCCGCCAGATGCTGCTCCACCGCAGCCGAGCCGGCCAGCGCGGCCGCGTTCAGCCAGGACGACATGGCCACGATCATCAAACAGCCCACGCCCATCACGCCGAACAGCGCCATGCGCGAGCCCGCGTCGCGCATTTCCGGCAGAAAGCGGATGAGATAGGTCCAGAACCCGTAAATGCCGACCGAAACCGCCGCCGAATAGATGACGGCGGCGAGAAACACGAGCGTCGCGGTGCCGTCCAGCAGGCTGCGCACGCCGAGATAGGTGTAAACACCGCTTGCCAGCGCCAGCGTCGCCAGCACGAAGCGGGTCATGGTCTGCATCTGGTCGATATGGCCGCGCAGCGCGCGGGCGGTTTCGGCCTCTCGGCTCATGGGGCCTCCCGTGCTCGCCTGTTCCGGTTTTAATGGTTCAGCGGCAGGGCGCGACCAGAACCGGCAACACGCCGTCTGGCAGGCCATACATGTAGCTGCGGCCCTTGATCAGCACGCCCTCGGTGCACGGGTTTGCCCGGCGCAGATAGAGCTTGCCGCCGTCGCGCTCCAGATAGGCTGTCTCGCGCGGTGTTTCGAGGTCGAGCGCCTGATAGTCGCCGGCCATATAGCCCTTGCCGACCATGATGCGCTTGAAACCCGCGCGGCTCTCGATCACCAGATTGCCATAGGCGTCCGCATAGACGCGGCCCTGGCCTGCGCCATCAAAACTGCCGGCCAGCGCCGGCGCAGTCGTCGCTGCGGCCGCAAGGGCCGCGGCCACGAATAAAGATCGTAAAGGCATGCGCCATCGCTCCTTAAATCCTCGTGGCCCCCTCGATCCTCATACATTAAGCTTTTCTTAACCTTTGTCACGTCGAGCATGCAGCGCGAACATGCCGATTGACAGACGTGGTTAATTTCGGGGAAGGGTGCTCCATGGGCGAGAATCATCAGATCGACATCAATCCGCTGCGTCTCAAGGATGCGCATGTTCTGGCGCCGCTTCTGGCGGCTTACACGCAGTCGCTGAAGCGCGGTGCGCCGCGCCGCCCCGACGAATATTACGCCGAGACGCTTCTGCAGGACCGCGCGGTCGAAGTCGTTGGCGCAAGCCTTGATGGCGCGCTGGTCGGCTTTGCGCTGTTCTACGACCTGCCGGACCCGGTGTCGGGCATGCGCCACGGCCTCGTCGATCATCTGTTCGTGCACCACGATCACCGCCGCAAGGGCATCGGCAAGGCGCTGGTCGATGTGATCGCCGACCAGGCCGAAGAGCGTGGCTGGGCCCGTCTGGCGCTCAATGCGCCGCGTCAGCCGGATGAAGGGCGCAAGCTCTACGAGGCGCTGGCCGCCCCCGCCGACTGGACCACGCATGTCATTCGTTTCGACCAGGGTGCGGATCGGTCCCCCGGCTCGGACGCGCAATAGAGGCATTATGAAATCTACAGGAACGACCTTCATGCGGCTGCGCCAGCGCGGCCTTTCAGGGCTTGTGGCCATTTGCTGTGCGGGCATTCTCGCCGGCTGTGTCGCCGCAACGCCTGAAAAGCCGGATGCCGCGAAGCCGGCCTTCACCGGTCCCGTCACGCTCACCTGCGATGACGGCATGCAGATGAGCATCACCCCGAAGGGCTCGAGCATCTCCGTCGTCAGCCCGCGCGGGCTGGAGCTGGAGCTGCCGGCGTCGCCGCCCGGCCAGCACGTTCGTTTTGGTGAGTCGCTTTATGCCGTCGTGATTGAGGGCGGCGAGGCGCTCTGGATGGTCAGCGGCAAGGTGCCGATCACCTGCCGTCGCTGATTTCGGGAGTCGCTGCGCGAAAAATCCTCTTCAATCGTTTGAAGCCGCGCAATGCCGCTCGCCACGCGTTACACCTGCGATATATTCGTTGAAGGGAACGCTGTTGCGGCTTTGACGCACTGCAAAAACCGCATTAGAAAGCCACAGCCGCAGGGCGCGAGTTCGGGATACGATATCGCTCTCGCAACAGCCACCCCGCCGCGCCGGTATCGAATTGGGGAAGCCATGAGCAAATCCACAACTGTCAAAGCCAGGCCGCTTTCACCGCACCTGCAAATCTATCGCCCGATTCCGACGATGGTCATGTCGATCGTGCACCGCATCACCGGCGGCGCGCTTTATTTCGGCATGGTGCTTTTCGTCATCTGGCTGGCCGCCGCCGCCGGTTCGAAGGAAACCTTCGACCTGGTCAACGGCATTTACGGCTCCTGGTTTGGCCGCATCGTCCTGTTCGGCTTCACCTGGGCCATGATCCATCACCTGATCGGCGGCCTGCGCCATCTCGTGTGGGACACGGGCCGCGGCCTCGAAAAGGCCACCGCGACGAAAATGGCCAAGGCCACCATCGCCGCTTCCATCGTGCTCACCATTCTCGTGTGGGTCATCGGCTACGCCGTTCGTGGAGGATTTTGATCATGAGCGACATGCGCACACCGCTTAACCGCGTTCGCGGCCTCGGCTCCGCCAAGGAAGGCACGGATCACTTCTGGCGTCAGCGCCTCACCTCCGTGGCCAACGTCCCGCTCGTCATCTTCTTCATCGGCTTCGTCATCGCCATCAATGGCGCATCCTATGAAGAGGTCCGCGCGACCATCGCCAACCCGGTCATCACCGTGCTTCTGGCGTTCGCGCTCCTGTCGGTGCTCTACCACATGAAGCTCGGCATGCAGGTCATCATCGAGGACTACATCCACGCAGAGGGCTGCAAGGTCGCCCTGATGATCGGCAACATCTTCTTCACCCTCATTCTGGGCGTCGTCTCCCTCTTCGCCCTTCTCAAGATCGCCTTCGGAGGCTGAACCCGGTTATGGCAAAGGCAACAGATAAAAAGGCGGCAGACGCCTACACCTATGTCGACCACAAGTTCGACGTTGTCGTCGTCGGCGCTGGCGGCGCAGGTCTGCGCGCCACGCTCGGCATGGCCGAGCAGGGGCTGAAGACGGCCTGTATCACCAAGGTCTTCCCGACCCGCTCGCACACGGTCGCCGCCCAGGGCGGCATCGCCGCGTCGCTCAAGAACATGGGCCCCGACCACTGGCAGTGGCACCTCTATGACACGGTGAAGGGTTCCGACTGGCTCGGCGATGTCGACGCCATGGAATATCTCGCCCGTGAGGCGCCCGCCGCCGTTTACGAGCTCGAGCATTACGGCGTGCCCTTCTCGCGCACCGAGGAAGGCAAGATCTACCAGCGGCCGTTCGGCGGCCACATGCAGAACTTCGGCGACGGCCCGCCCGTGCAGCGCACCTGTGCTGCGGCAGACCGCACCGGCCACGCCATCCTGCACACGCTCTACGGCCAGTCCGTCAAGAATCACGCAGAGTTCTTCATCGAGTATTTCGCGCTCGATCTCATCATGACCGACGGTGTCTGCACCGGCGTCGTGGCGTGGAACCTTGAAGACGGCACGATCCATCGCTTCTCCGCCAAGATGGTGGTTCTGGCGACGGGCGGTTATGGCCGCGCCTTCTTCTCCTGCACCTCCGCCCACACCTGCACGGGCGACGGCAACGGCATGGTCGCCCGCGCCGGCCTGCCGCTGCAGGACATGGAGTTCGTGCAGTTCCACCCTACCGGCATTTACGGCGCTGGCTGCCTCATCACCGAGGGTGTGCGCGGCGAGGGCGGCTATCTGGTCAACTCCGAGGGCGAGCGCTTCATGGAGCGTTATGCGCCGTCGGCGAAAGACCTTGCCTCCCGCGACGTGGTTTCGCGCTGCATGACCATCGAGATCCGTGAAGGCCGCGGCGTCGGCAAGAACAAGGATCACATCTACCTGCATCTCGATCATCTGGACCCGGCGGTCATTCACGAGCGCCTGCCCGGCATCGCCGAATCGGCCCGCATCTTCGCTGGCGTCGATGTGACCCGCGAGCCGATCCCGGTCCTGCCGACCGTCCACTACAATATGGGCGGCATCCCGACCAACTACTGGGGTGAGGTGCTCAACCCGACGAAGGACGATCCGGATGCGATCGCGCCGGGCCTGATGGCCGTCGGCGAGGCCGCCTGCGCCTCCGTCCACGGTGCAAACCGTCTCGGCTCCAACTCGCTGATCGATCTGGTCGTGTTCGGCCGCGCCGCCGCCATCCGCGCCGGTGAGGTTGTCGACCGCGATGCGCCGGTTCCGGCGCTCAACGAGGCCGCCTGCGACAGGATCATGGAGCGCTTCGACCGCCTGCGTAACGCCAACGGCTCCCAGCCGACGGCAGAGCTGCGCGAGAAGATGCAGCGCGCCATGCAGGAAGACGCCGCCGTGTTCCGCACCCAGGAATCGCTGGAGCAGGGCTGCGAGCGCATCACTGCAGTCTGGAAAGAGCTTCCCGACATCAAGGTCACCGACCGCTCGATGATCTGGAACTCCGATCTCATGGAAGCGCTGGAGCTGGAAAATCTGATGGCCAACGCCATCACCACCGTCTTCGGCGCCGAGGCGCGCAAGGAAAGCCGTGGCGCACACGCCCGCGAGGACTACAAGGATGGTCCGATGGGCGGCCGCAACGACGAGGACTGGCGCAAGCACACCCTGTCCTGGGTCGATGAGAGCGGCAAGGTGACGCTGGACTATCGTCCCGTCCACACCGACCCGATGCTGAAGCCGGAAGACGGCGGCATCGATCCCAAGAAAATCGCGCCCAAGGCGCGGGTTTACTGAGCCGAGGAAGTCATGGTCGAAATCACCCTTCCCAAGAATTCCCGTGTCCAGGAGGGCAAGGTCTGGCCGAAGCCCGAGGGCGCGACCAACCTGCGCGAGTACAAGATCTACCGCTGGTCGCCGGACGATGAAGCCAATCCCCGCGTCGACACCTATTATGTCGACATGGACGATTGCGGGCCGATGGTCCTCGACGGGCTGATCTACATCAAGAACAAGATCGATCCGACGCTGACCTTCCGCCGTTCCTGCCGCGAGGGCATTTGTGGCTCCTGCGCCATGAACATTGACGGCACCAACACGCTTGCCTGCACCAAGGGCATGGATGAGGTTGCTCAGGACGCGGTCAAGATCTACCCGCTGCCGCACATGCCGGTGGTCAAGGATCTGGTGCCGGATCTCAGCGTGCCCTACGCACAGCTCTCCTCCATCGAGCCGTGGCTGCAGACGGTCACGCCCGAGCCCGCGACCGAATGGAAGCAGAGCCATGAGGACCGCACCAAGCTCGACGGGCTTTACGAGTGCATCCTGTGCTTCTGCTGCCAGACCTCGTGCCCGAGCTACTGGTGGAATGGCGAGCGCTATCTCGGCCCTGCCGTGCTGCTTCAGGCCTATCGCTGGCTGATCGATTCGCGCGACGAGAAGACGGGCGAGCGCCTCGACAATCTGGAAGATCCCTTCCGGCTCTATCGTTGCCATACGATCATGAACTGCACGCAGGCCTGCCCGAAGGGCCTGAACCCGGCCAAGGCCATCGCCAACATCAAGAAGATGATGGTGGAGCGCCGCGTCTAGCGCAATTCCAGGAAAAGCGGGAACCGGTTTTCCGTCCGGAATTGCGAAGACAAACAGAGAGAGCGGAGCGGCGTTTCCATGAAACGGTGTTCCGCGTCCAACCGGGTTGCCTTTGCCCGTATGGGTGAAAGGCTTTCAGATCAGATTGACGGGCTGGCTTTTGCCGGCCCGTTTTCGTTTCCGCTTCTCGGAATCCCGGCCCCCTGTCAGGCCGCGCTCGGCCAGCGCGGGTGCAGGTCGTCGATCACATAGGCATGACGGTGCTTCCCGCCTGTCCTGTGTTCGCGCAGATGCGGGTGATCCGGCGCAAGTTCCGGATGCTCATGCGGAATGTCCGCTGCCTCCTCTGCCGGCCAGAATTTTACGGCAAGCACGATGGCGACCGCCGCGATCGCGGCCATCACCAGGAAGGTGGCTTCAAGGCCGATGCGCGCGCCAAGCTGCCCCGCCAGCGGATATGAGACAAGCCAGCAGGCATGCGACAGCGCGAACTGTGCGGCAAAGATCGCCGGACGGTCTTCCGACTGCGCCGAGCGTCGTAACAGCCGGCCTGAGGGTGTTTGCGCGGCGCTGTAGCCGATGCCGATCACCAGCCAGAGCGGCAGCAGGGCCGCATAGCTGTTCACCGCCGCTCCGAGTGCGGTGCCGACGGTCAGGATAACCGCCCCCGCGATCATCACGGGCCGGTCTGCAACCCGGTCCAGCAATTGCGGCAGCGCCAGCGCGGCCACCATTGAGCCGCTGCCAAAGGCTGCGAACGCCCACGCGACTTCCACCTCGCTCAGGCCGAACCGCGCCTGCACGATAACCACCGTGTTCACGATCACCATCGCGCCCGCCGCAGCCACGGCAAGGCTGATCGCCAGCAGGCCGCGCAGTCTGGGCGTGGCGAGATAGATCCGCATCCCCCGTGTCGTGCGTTCGGCAAAGCTGCGGCGCGTTTTGGCCGTGGCGGCGGGCAGTGTGATGCTGAGAATCAAAACCGCCGAAACCAGAAAGCCGGCCACCGTCCCTGCAAACAGATAATGGAAGCTGATCACGGTCAGGAGTGCGGCTGCGAGCATCGGCGAGATCAGGTTTTCCAGATCATAGGCCAGCCGCGAAAGCGAAAGGGCGCGGGTGTATTCCTCCTCGTCCGGCAGAATGTCGGGAATGACCGCCTGAAAAGTGGGCGTGAAACTTGCCGAGGCCACCTGCAACAGGAAGATCAGAACATAGATCTGCCAGACCTCGGTGATGAAGGGCAGCGAGAGCGCCACCGCCGCGCGAAACACATCCAGCGAGACGAGCAACGCGCGCCGGGGCAGATTGTCCGACAGCGCCTGCGCCACCGGCGCAACGCCCACATAGGCAATCATCTTGATGGCCAGCGCCGTTCCCAGCACCGCGCCCGCATCCGCTCCGGCCAGTTCATAGGCGAGCAGTCCCAGCGCCACGGTCATCAGCCCGGTTCCCAGAAGGGCGATCACCTGCGCGGTGAAAAGCCGGCTATATGTCTGGTTTCTGAGAATGCCGAGCATCGTCTTCCTGCCTGCGCGTTCGTCGGGTCGCGATACTGCCTCCCGGCAGCCTGTGTGTCCATGGCGGCATGCCGTTGCGGGAAGGTGGCCCGCCACCCCGTCACCTCACGCAAGCGTGTAGCGGCTTGATTTGAATTCGTCGCCCGGCGCGGTAGCTCTGTGCGGGAACACAGGAGAGACTTTCATGTTGCGACGTTCCCTTTTGGCTGCTGCCTTTTCCTTCACCGCCATGGTGGCGGTGTCGCAGCCGGCATCGGCTGAAAAGCAGACGGCAATTTTCGCCGGCGGCTGCTTCTGGTGTGTCGAGGCGGATTTCGACAAGGTGCCGGGCGTGCTCGACACGGTGTCCGGCTATGCCGGCGGCAGGACCGAGAACCCCACCTACCGCAATTACGCCTCGGGCGGGCACCGTGAAGTGGTGAAGATCGATTTTGACGATGCGAAGGTCAGCTATGACCGGTTGTTGGAAATTTTCTTCCGCTCGGTCGATCCCACCGATGCCGGCGGCCAGTTCTGTGACCGGGGCGAAAGCTATTCCACCGCTGTCTATGCGCTGAACGACAAACAGAAGGCCGCTGCCGAAAAGGCAAAGGAAGAGGCCAATGCGGCGCTTGGCGGCGCGGTCGTCACGCCGGTTCTTGGCGCGGCCACTTTCTGGCCGGCGGAAGACTATCACCAGAACTACTATCAGAGCGACGAGCGCATTCTCTCCCGCTTCGGACTGGTGAAGAAGAAGGATGCCTATAAAGGGTATCGCAAGGGCTGTGGCCGCGATGCGCGCGTCCAGCAGGTCTGGGGCGACGCCGCCTTCACCGGCATAAAGTAATTCTCATCCGGCAGGGCGGGGCGGGTTGTTCCCCGCCCGTCGCCCAAGCTTGGATCAGAGCCTTATCCCGCAGCGTCGTTCCGCGCGGCGTCGATGCGCTCAAAGGCAATCTCCGCCGCAACGTCATTGGTTGGCCGCTTCTGCGCTTCCGCGCGCTCGAAGATGTCGGTCAGCGTTTCGGGGATCTTCGCCACTTTCGCCATGGTCGCCTCGCGGTCATAGCCGCCGGGCGCGAGTTCTGCCGCCACATTGATCAGCCCGCCGGCATTGATCACATAGTCGGGCGCATAGAGCACGCCGCGCTCCATCAGAAGCCGGGCGTCTTCATGGTTCACGAGCGGATTGTTGGCCGCGCCCGCAACGATCTTTGCCCCAAGCAGGGGGATTGTTTCTGCCGAAAGCACGCCGCCCAGCGCGCATGGCGCAAACACATCCGCCTCAACCTGCAGGATCGCATCAAGCGCGACAGGCTCTGCGCCGAACGCCTCTTTCGCCTGTTCCATGCGGGCCGTGTCGATGTCGGTCACAGAAAGCCGCGCGCCTTCCGCATGCAGTTTCTCGCACAGCGTCCAGCCGACCGAGCCCAGCCCCTGAACGGCCACATGCACGCCCTCAAGTGTGTCGACGCCGCGATGCTTCAGCGCCGCTTTCACGCCCAGGAAAACGCCATGCGCCGTCACGGGCGAGGGGTTGCCGCTGCCGCCCACCGTGGTGCCCGTCACATTGGGGGTGCGGGCGCGCAGGAAGTCCGCATCGGCGACCGTGAAGCCCACATCCTCGCCGGTGAAGAACTGGCCTTCCAGTGCGGCCAGCATCTCGGCATAGGCTTCCAGAAGAGCCGGTGTCTTGTCGGTCTTGGAATTGGCGATGATCAGCGCCTTGCCGCCGCCGAACGCCATGCCCGCCACGGCTGATTTGAAGGTCATGCCGCGCGAGAGGCGTAAAACGTCCGTGAGGGCGGCCTCGAAGGTTTCGTGCGGCCACACGCGCGTTCCGCCCAGCCCGGGGCCAAGCACCGTGTTGTGGATCGCCACGATGGCGTTCAGGCCGCGTTCCTCATCGCGGCCGTGCCAGACGCGCTCGTGATTGTCGAACGCGTCCAGCTTCGCGGCCTTAGCCGTGATGTCGGTGATTGTGAGTGTCGATTTCTGCGCCGCGGTTTTCAGGGTCCGCGGTGTGTGGGTCTGCAGCATGCCATTCCTCCCGAACGACTTGTTCCGTAAGGAAAGTCTAGCTGTATCACCCGGTTTTTGGTTGCGAAGTGTGTCCATCGAACGACCTTCCGTTGCGTCGGCCGACGGTTTTCATCGCGAAAGTGTCGTCAGCCGTATTTGGCGTCCAGCGTGATCTCGATGGCGCCAAGCGCCTTGGAGACGGGGCAGGAGGCCTTTGCCTTCTCGGCGATCTCAATGAATTTCGCTTCATCGAGGCCGGGCACGCTGCCCACCAGTGTCAGCGCGCTTTTGGTAATCTCGAAGCCGCCGCCCTCGGCCGGCTGCAGCGAAACATCGGCGCGCACGTCCAGCTTGTCGGCCGGCGTGTCGTTGCCGGCCAGCATGTGCGAGAGCTGCATGGCGAAACAGCCTGCATGCGCGCCCGCGATGAGTTCTTCCGGATTGGTGCCGGTCTTGCCGCTTTCGTCCTCGAAGCGGGCCTTGAAGCCGAGGGGGAGGCCCGAAAGCGCACCGCTTTGCGTGTCGAGGCTGCCTGAGCCCTCAACCAGCGATCCCTTCCAGGTGACGTTCGCATGCCGTTTCATAGCCATGGTCTTCTCCTCGTTGAAATAGTGCGTTGAGACGGAAAGGCCAGATCGCCCTAGATTGCCTCTCCGCGCAGCAGTCTCGGCGTGCCGGGGGCGATGCCCGAGGCCTGCTGGATGAAGTAACGCTTCATGGAGGGCATTCGTTCAACCAGCCCGAGGCCGAAATCGCGCAGCGCCCGCACCGGGGCGATGTCGTTGGAGAACAGCCGGTTCAGAACGTCGGTCGTCACGCCCATCTGCACCGTGTCGAAGCGCCGCCAGCGCTCATAGCGCTGCAGCACGTCGAGCGCACCGATATCCTCGCCCAGCCGCTCGGCCTCGACGATCACCTCGGCCAGCGCCGCCGCGTCCTTGAAGCCCAGATTGAGCCCCTGTCCGGCGATGGGGTGGATGCCATGTGCCGCATCGCCCGCCAGCGCAAAGCGCGGCTTCACGAAGTCGCGCGCCAGCGTCAGTCCCAGCGGCCATGCCCGGCGCGGACCCTCGACGCGGATCTCGCCGAGCTTCAGGCCGAAGCGCAGCTCCAGCTCCTGCTCGAACACCAGGTCGTCCTCATTGACCAGCCGCTCCGCATCCTCGGTGCGTTCGGTCCACACGATGCACGAGCGGTTGCCCTTCAGCGGCAGGGTGGCGAAGGGGCCGGCCGGCAGGAAATGCTCTTCCGCGCGGCCATTGTGCGGGCGCTCATGCGCCACCACGCACACAATGCCCGACTGGCCATATCCCCAGTGCACGGTCTTGATGCCCGCCATGTCGCGCAGCCGCGAGCGCACGCCATCGGCGGCGATCAGCAGGCGTGCCCGGCAGGTGGAGCCGTCGGCAAGGCTGGCCTCCACATGGCCGCCCATATCGGTGAAACCCTCCACCGCCACGCCCTCGATGATCTCGATGCCGCATTCGGCGGCGCGGGCGCGCAGCGCCCCGTTGGTGTGCCGGTTCATCACCATATGCGCGAAGGGCTCGCCCGCTTCGGCTTCGCCGCCAAAGGTCAGGAGCACGGGGCGCACCGGGTCGGCGGTGCGCGAATCGGTGATCTCCATCTCGGTGATGGGCTGTGCTTCCGGCTCGATCTCGTCCCAGCAGTCGAGGCGCTTCAGCATCCGGCAGGCCGCTGCGGCGATGGCCGATGCGCGTCCGTCGCGCTGCCAGACGCCTTCGGGCGCGGCATCCACCAGCGCCACTTTCAGGTTCGGCTGCGCGCGGCAGATCGAGACGGCGGTCGCCAGGCCCACATAGCCCGCCCCGGCAATCAGGATGTCCAGCTCCCGCGTGGAAGTCTGTTTCGTGCTCTTGGCCATGCCGTTACCTCGTTCGTCACCGGTTCTGTGCCCCTATTCGCCGGGCGTGTCACTGCTTGGCTTGACTTGACCCCCGCCTTCGTCTTGGAAACCGTCAGCCATCGTTTCAAGCTGCCGGAGGGGATCCGTTAATGTCGTCGGCCATGCAAGACCTACTCGCCATACTCGATCTTGAGACATTGGAACACAATCTGTTTCGTGGTCGCAGCCCTCAATCGGCCTGGCAACGTGTTTTTGGCGGTCAGGTCATCGGTCAGGCCCTTGTCGCGGCGCAGCGCACGGTCAATGCCGCCCGCCATGTCCATTCGCTCCATTGCTATTTCATGCGGCCGGGCGATCCCGCCGTTCCGATCATCTACGAGGTCGACCGCATCCGCGATGGCGGCAGCTTCACCACGCGCCGCGTCGTCGCCATCCAGCATGGCCATGCGATCTTCTCGCTTTCGGCCTCCTTCCAGAAGGAAGAGCCCGGCCTCGATCACCAGATCCCCATGCCGCAGGATGTCACCCCGCCGGAAAACCTGCGTACCCAGCGCGAATTCCTGCAGGAGTTCGGCGACAGCGTGCCGGAAAACATCCGCCGCTACTGGGCGCGCGAGCGTCCTATAGAAGTGCGCCCCGTCATCGTCGAGCACTACACCAGCCGCGACAAGCTCCCGCCGCGCCAGGATGTCTGGATCCGCACCACCGGTCCTGTGCCGGATGATCGCGCGCTTCAGGCCGCCGTGCTCGCCTATCTCTCCGACATGACCCTGCTCGATACCTCCACCTTCGCCCATGGGCGAAACGGTTTCGATCCCGATATCCAGATGGCAAGTCTCGACCACGCCATGTGGTTCCATCGCCCGCACAGGCTCGACGACTGGCTGCTCTACACGCAGGACAGTCCGTCCGCGCAGGGCGCGCGCGGCTTCTCGCGCGGCAGCCTCTATGCGCTCGATGGCACGCTGGTCGCTTCCGTGGCCCAGGAAGGTCTGGTGCGCCTGCGCACAAAATAGGCAAATCGTATATTCTGCCTAATTTCTGTTCATTTATGATTTGCCGGCGTTGAGCTTTCTCAGCGCCGGTTTTCTTTTTTCATATCTTTTTCAACGCGTTGCGTATCGCGCCGTCAAACTGGCACGGCATTTGTTTCTCCTTTGCTGACGCGGCCCGCATGGCGGTTCGCGCGATGCAGGCAACCCGCGGGAACCCCGCAACAGCAAAGGTGAACTGCCATGAAAATCGTGATGGCAATCGTCAAGCCCTTCAAGCTGGAGGCCGTGCGCGAAGCGCTCACCGGCCTCGGCATTCAGGGTCTCACCGTGACAGAGGTGAAGGGCTACGGACGACAGAAAGGACACACGGAGATCTATCGCGGCGCAGAATACGCCGTGACGTTCCTGCCCAAGATCAAGGTCGAGGTGGCCGTCGATTCCGACCTGGTTGACCGGGCGGTCGAGGCCATCGCCGAGGCCGCGCGCACGGGCCAGATCGGCGACGGCAAGATTTTCGTCCACGCGCTCGATCGCGCGGTGCGCATCCGCACCGGCGAAACCGGCGTCGAAGCGCTTTAGGCGGCATATTCCGATGGAGAATCAGATGATGTATCGAACACTGAAAAGCGCCGCACGTCCGCTGGCGCTGGGCGGGCTCGCACTGGTGGCCATGTTGGCGACCATGTCCCTGCCGGCGCTGGCGCAGGAAGCAGCGCCCGAATTCGCCTCGGCCTCCGAGACGGCCTTCATTTTCAACACGCTGCTGTTCCTGATGGGCGGCTTTCTGGTCATGTGGATGGCGGCCGGCTTCGCCATGCTCGAGGCCGGCATGGTGCGCACCAAGAACGTGTCCATGCAGCTCCTCAAGAACATCGCGCTCTATTCCATCGCCGGCCTCATGTACTGGGTGGTGGGTTACAGCCTGATGTATGTGGATGTGTCGGGCTATATCGGCTCCTTCGCGCCCTACAGCTGGCCGGCCGCCGGCACGGCCAATGAGGGTGATTATTCGGTCGCCTCCGACTGGTTCTTCCAGATGGTTTTCGTCGCCACGGCGGCATCCATCGTGTCGGGCACGCTGGCCGAGCGAATCAAGCTGTGGCCGTTCCTGATCTTCGTCGTCGTTCTCACCGGCTTCATCTACCCCATCGCCGGGTCGTGGAAGTGGGGCGGCGGCTGGCTCGACGCCATGGGCTTTCAGGATTTCGCCGGTTCCACGCTGGTCCACTCGGTTGGCGGCTGGGCAGCCCTTGCCGGCGCGCTTCTTCTGGGTGCGCGCAATGGCAAATATGCCTCTGATGGCCGTGTCTCGCCGATCCCGGGGTCCAACATGGCGCTCGCCACGCTTGGCACCTTCATTCTTTGGCTCGGCTGGTTCGGCTTCAACGGCGCATCGCAGCTCGCCATGGGCACCAATGCCGATGCCTCCGATATCAGCCGCATCTTCGCCAACACCAACCTCGCGGCGGCTGCCGGCGTGGTGGCGGCGCTGGTTCTCACGCAGGTGCTCTACAAGAAGGTCGACATCACCTTCGTGCTGAACGGCGCGCTGGCCGGCCTCGTGTCCATCACCGCCGAGCCGCTCACGCCCAGCCCGTTCATGGCGATCGTCATCGGCGCTGTCGGCGGCATCATCGTGGTGCTCACCGTGCCGCTGCTCGACAAGCTGCGCATCGATGATGTGGTCGGCGCCATCCCGGTCCACCTTCTTGCAGGCATCTGGGGCACGCTCGCCGTCCCGCTGACCAACAGTGACGCCAGCTTCAGCGTGCAGATTGTCGGCATCGTCGCCTATGGCGCGTTCACCTTCGTCGTCTCCTATGTGGTCTGGATGGTGCTCAAGCAGACCATGGGTCTGCGCGTCAGCGCCGAGGATGAAATGAACGGTCTCGACGTGGCCGAAGTCGGGGTGGAAGCCTATCCCGAGTTCATGCCCATGCATGGCAGATGAGCATCGGACCGAAAAAGCATCGGACCGAAAAGTGGGAACCGGTTTTCGGGCAAATCCGATGCTCCAGCAATGACTTAAGTCGTCGCATGCCTTGCCTGACAATCGGCCTTCGGGCCGGTTGCCTTCCTGATGGGCCCGGTTCGCCGGGCCCTTTTTGTCGGGCGGCGAGAAATCATCGCCCACCCCTCCATGGTTAATGCCGCCTTAACCATCGGGCCGCTAGGGTCGGCCTTGAGTCATTACGGCGCGGTTCGCGTCGGAAACCAAGCGCGAGCGGAGAATTGTGCGCATGAGTTCCGGGTCTTCGGCATTCCTGGCCATGAGTGAAAACAGCTACGGTCTGCAGGCATTTTTGCGTCGTCAGGCGGCGCGAATCGGTGGTTTGGCGCTTCTGGCGTTTGTGGCCTTCGCGGTGGCCGCGCTGGCCACGTGGAATGTCGCAGACCCCAGTTTCAGCCACGCCACGGCAAATCCGGTCACCAACGCCATGGGTTATCCCGGCGCGGTGTTCTCCGATCTCGCCATGCAGTTCTACGGCCTGGCCGCGCTGGTCGGTCTGGTTCCGGCCGTCTGCTGGGGCGCGCTGCTCCTGCTTGGCCGTGAAATCGACCGCGGCCTGAAGCGTGCGGGCGCATGGTTCCTGGGCGCGGTTCTGGCTGCCGGCATTGTCGGCGCTTTCGCGCCGCCCGCCACCTGGCCACTGCCCACCGGGCTTGGCGGCGTTCTCGGCGATGCGATCCTGTCCCTTCCGGCCAAGTTCACCGGTGCTTATCCGCGCGGCATTTTCGGCTTTGTCATCGCCGCCGTTCTGGCGCTGCCTTCGGGCTGGCTGCTTGCGTTTGGCGCCGGCATTCTCTCGCGTCCTGATGCCGAGGCCTTCGACGACGAGATGGAAGACGAATCGCCCTTCGACACGCTTGATGAAGATGAAGAAAGCGGCGGTTCGGTCATTCTTGGCTACATGGCCCATTGGTGGCTGTCGTTCTGCGCCTTCTTCCGCCGCAACCTTGTGCGCGGCGAGCGGAGCGAGCGGCGTCGCACGCGTGCCGTCGAGCCGATCGAGGACGATGTTCCCTTCGATGATTTCAATGACGATTTCGGCGACGATTTCGGAGATGAAGCGCGCGTCGAGCCGGACTTCAATGATGCGCCCGTGGCCGCTCCCCGCGTCCATGTGGAGCCAGAATTCGATGAGCCCGCTCCGCGCCGTGTCGTGGAGCAGCCCGCCGCGCCGAGACGCGTTGTCTCTCAGGCGGCTCCTGCTGCCGCGCCGGCTGCGCCGCAGCGCGTGGAAAACCCGGCTCCCCGGCCTGCCGAGGGCGCGCGGGTGCGCCGCGAGGCCCAGCCTTCCTTCCTCGATAGCGGCACGTTCGAGCTGCCGGAGCTGCACCTTCTGGCCGAGCCCAAGACGTCGACCAAGGATCCGTCGCTTTCCCGCGACGCGCTTGAGCAGAATGCCCGTCTTCTCGAAGGCGTTCTGGAAGATTTCGGCGTCAAGGGCGAGATCATTCACGTGCGGCCCGGCCCGGTCGTCACGCTCTACGAGCTGGAGCCGGCCCCCGGCATCAAGTCGTCGCGCGTCATTGGCCTGGCAGACGACATCGCCCGCTCCATGAGCGCCATAGCGGCCCGCGTGGCCGTTGTTCCCGGCCGCAACGCCATCGGCATCGAGCTGCCCAATTCGACGCGCGAAACCGTGTTCCTGCGCGAACTTCTGGCCAGCCGCGATTTCGAATCGAGCAAGGCCAAGCTGGCGCTCACGCTGGGCAAGACCATCAATGGCGAATCGGTCATCGCCGATCTCGCCAAGATGCCCCACCTCCTCGTTGCCGGCACCACCGGTTCGGGTAAGTCGGTGGCCATCAACACCATGATCCTGTCGCTGCTCTACCGCATGACGCCCGAGCAGTGCCGCCTGATCATGATCGATCCGAAAATGCTCGAACTGTCGATCTATGACGGCATTCCGCATCTTCTCACCCCGGTCGTGACCGATCCGAAAAAGGCCGTGGTCGCGCTGAAGTGGACCGTGCGGGAGATGGAAGACCGCTACCGCAAGATGTCCAAGGTCGGTGTGCGCAACATCGACGGCTTCAACCAGCGCGTGGTCGCCGCCAAGAAGAAGGGCGAGACGATCAAGCGCACGGTGCAGACCGGCTTCGACCGCGAGACCGGCGAGGCGATCTACGAGAGCGAGGAGCTGGATCTCGAGCCGATGCCGTTCATCGTCGTCATCATCGACGAGATGGCCGACCTGATGATGGTCGCCGGCAAGGACATCGAGGGGGCAGTTCAGCGTCTGGCGCAGATGGCGCGCGCCGCCGGCATCCACGTGATCATGGCCACGCAGCGTCCGTCGGTCGACGTCATCACCGGCACGATCAAGGCCAACTTCCCGACCCGTATCTCCTTCCAGGTGACGTCGAAGATCGACAGCCGCACCATTCTGGGCGAGCAGGGCGCCGAGCAGCTTCTGGGCATGGGCGACATGCTCTACATGGCCGGTGGCGGCCGTATACAGCGTGTCCACGGTCCCTTCGTGTCCGATGGCGAGGTGGAGAGCATCGTCGCGCATCTCAAGACGCAGGGCATTCCCGATTATCTCGACGCCGTGACCGAGGATGAAGACGAGGAAGATGGCGGTTCCGGCGGCTCAAGCTCCGGTGGCGGCGGCAATCTCGGCAATTCCGAAGACCCTTACGATCAGGCCGTGGCCGTGGTGCTGCGCGATGGCAAGGCGTCCACCAGCTACATCCAGCGTCGTCTGGGCATTGGCTACAACCGCGCCGCCTCGATCATCGAGCGCATGGAGGAAGAGGGCGTCGTCGGCCCGGCAAATCACGCCGGCAAGCGCGAAATCCTCGTGCCCACCGAGCAGGACGAGGTCTGACACCGGCCCGCAAGGCTGGAACCCGGGGCCCGTCAGGTCGTTATCGGGCAGCCAAAATTCGGCCCTACTGGTTGGTTACCGGTGGGGCAAATGTGGAGATCGAACACGATGATTTTTCGGGCAACCGACTTTCTGGCGCGACGCGCAGCCATTGCAGCACTGGCTCTGGCGGCATCTCTTGTCGCGCCGATGGTGGCGCAGGCCGCCCAGAGCGCCGATCAGATTGCGGCGCATTTTTCCAGCGTCCGCACCATGATGGGCGAGTTCGTGCAGTTCGGGCCGCGTGGCGAGCAGACCGGCGGCAAGTTCTACATCGAGCGTCCGGGCAAGATCCGCTTCGACTATGAAGCCCCCTCCGGCTTCCGCGTTACCTCCGACGGCAGCTCGGTGGTGATCATGAACAAGAAGCTCAACACGGCGGATCTCTATCCGCTGTCCAAGACGCCGTTGAAGCTGCTGCTCGACGAGCGCATCGACCTGTCCGGCGACAAGGTTCAGACCGTTCGCGAGGACGATGACCTGACGACGATCAAGATGTCCGACAAGTCGGTCTTCGGAAACTCGACCATCACCATGATGTTCGATTCCGCCTCCTACGATTTGCGCCAGTGGACCATCACCGACGCACAGGGCAAGGACACGACGGTCATGATCTTCAACGTCCAGCAGGGCGTGACCTTCGATCCGAGCGTGTTCGAGATCGACTATCGCCGCGTCGACAAGATGAGCCGCAACAAGCGCTGACCGGGCGTTTCTGCGCGTTTTATGAGGGGTCGGGCTGTGGACAGCCCGGCCTTTTCCTTTTCGGCAGAATGCCGCGCTTGTCTTCGCGGCGGCTTCCGGGCAATTTTACGCTTCTCGCAAGCGATCAATCCCGGACCCGTTTCATGCCCTTCTCCATCGCCACCTGGAACATCAACTCCGTGCGGCTGCGCATGCCGCTCGTCGAGCAGTTTCTGGAGCGCTACAGTCCGGATGTCCTGTGCCTGCAGGAAACCAAATGCGCTGACGACCAGTTCCCCGCCGCCGCTTTCCGCAAGGCCGGCTATGAACACATCGCGATCCATGGCCAGAAGGGCTATCACGGCGTCGCCACCGTTGCCCGCCGGCCGCTGAAACTGGTCGAGAAGCGCGAATTCTGCGGCATGGGCGACACCCGCCACATCTCCGTTTCCGTCGAGGCCGCGCCCGGCCGTTCCGTGCTCCTGCACAATTTCTACGTTCCCGCCGGCGGCGACGAGCCCGACCCGGACATCAATCCGAAGTTCCGCCACAAGCTCGACTTTCTCGCCGAGATGCACGCCCTGCGGGCGGAAGAGGACGGCAACTCCGGTTCGATCCTTGTCGGCGATCTGAACATCGCACCGCTGGAAACCGATGTCTGGTCGCACAAGCAGCTTCTGAAAGTGGTCAGCCACACCCCGGTCGAGACCGAAGGGCTGGAACGGCTGCGCAGGGAAGGCGGCTGGGTGGACCTGATGCGCGAGAAGATCCCGCCGGAAGAGAAGATCTTCACCTGGTGGAGCTACCGCGCGAAGGACTGGGCGCTTTCCGACCGCGGCCGCAGGCTCGATCACATCTGGTCGTCGCCCAACCTCTCGCCGGCGCTCAGCCGGATCGAGGTGCTGCGCGAGGCGCGTGGCTGGGAGCGTCCGTCGGACCATGTGCCGGTGATTGCCGGCTTCGATTTCGGCTGATTTCTTTTTTCGGAATTTTTCCGGTTTTTTCCTGAAACGGCGTAAAACGAGGCCGTTTCAGAGCAAATTCCGGAAAAATCTCCAAACCGTGCGAATCACCGGATAAGGCGCGATGCCGCCTCTTCCATGCGCGCGATCATCGCCTGCAGATTTTTCGAAATCCGCTGGTGCAGGCGCATGGCCGTTTCGGGAAATTCTTCGAGAATGCGGTGAAAGGTCGAGCGGCTGACGCGGATCAGCCGTGTTTCGCTTTCGGTCATCGCGCTGGTCATGCGCCGGCCTTCCGCGATCAGCGCGAATTCGCCCATGATCTGGCCCGGCCCAAGCGTTTCGATGATCTGCCGCCTGTCGTCATGTTCGGTGAAAAGGACGACTTTTCCCGAGGCGACAATGAAGGCGCAGTCGGCAAAAGCGCCTTCCCCATAGATATCCCGTCCGGCGGAAAGCGTCATGCTTTCGGCGCCGAAGGCCATGAGGCGCAACTGCTCCCGCGTGAACCCTTCGAAAAGACTCACACCGGACAGAATGCGAATGTCATCGTCCAGCGCCATTTACGTCGTCCCCGACCCGTCCCCGACGATCTGTAAACGCCTTACGCGCTGACTCACGGAACGAGCTTATAACCACCGCTTTCTGTCACAAGAATTTCAGCTTTGGAAGGATCACGCTCGATCTTTTGCCGAAGGCGATAAACATGTGTCTCAAGCGTGTGCGTCGTCACGCCCGAATTGTAGCCCCATACCTCTTCCAGGAGCACGTCGCGGGTCACCACTTTCTGCTCGGCGCGGTAGAGATATTTGATGATCGCGGCTTCCTTCTCCGTCAGGCGGATCTTGCCGCCGCGCTCGTCCAGGAGAAGTTTCTGCGATGGCTTGAACGTGTAGGGGCCAACCGCGAAGGTCGCGTCCTCGCTCTGCTCGTGCTGGCGAAGCTGCGCGCGGATGCGGGCCAGAAGCACCGCGAAGCGGAACGGCTTGGTCACATAGTCGTTGGCGCCGGCCTCGAGCCCGAGAATGGTGTCCGAATCGGTATCCTGCGCCGTCAGCATGATGATCGGCGCGCGGTAACCGCCCTTGCGCAGAAGCTTGACGGCCTCGCGGCCATCCATGTCGGGCAGGCCGACATCCATGATGAGCAGATCGACAATTGCGCTGCGCGCAGCCTGTATGCCCTTCGTTGCCGTTTCTTCCTGAAGAATGTCGAACTCTTCATAGAGCGACAATTGCTCAACGAGAGTCGTCCTCAGGTCTTCATCATCATCAACGATTAGGATGGTGCGTGACGTCATAATTCGATCCACTATCCAGGAAAACGTTTGCTGGTTCAAATGGAATTGCAGTGTTGACCATTCCAGCTTTATGCGGAACGTGACAGTGCGAAAAGACCATGGCGAACATTTGTTCCACAGGGCAACATATTCGAAGACGCGGGTTTTTCCCAGAATGCAGTACAAAGCCGGCAAAAAGGTTGATCTGATCGAGGTGCGGCGCAGGCCGGGAAAACCGACCCAGGCGCTGTTGACGGTCGGGCCGCTCGTTTTTCCCTGTGCGCTCGGGCGCGGCGGCACGACCATGCTGAAACGCGAGGGCGACGGCGCAACGCCGCTCACCCGGATGCGCCTGCTCTACGGTTATTTTCGCGGCGACCGCGCCCGCGCCGGCCCGCCCGCATCCCGCCTTGCGATGACGCGAATCGATCCGCGCGATGGCTGGTGCGATGCTTCCGGCGACCGCAATTACAACCGCCCCGTCCGGCTGCCCTATCCGGCAAGCCATGAACGGATGGAGCGCGAGGACCGGCTCTATGATGTGTGCATGGTCTCCGACTGGAACATGCGCCCGGCAATGCGCAATCGCGGCAGCGCGATCTTTTTCCACATCGCCAGGCCCGGTTTTCCGCCGACCGAAGGCTGTATCGCGGTTTCGCCGCAGGCCATGGCCCGCATTCTGCCGCTGATCGGCCCGCGCACCCGAATCAGGGTTCACCGCTAGGGGCAGGACCCTGGGCCCGTTACCTCTCTGCGGGCTCCCGCGCCACGGCATGATATTCGGGGTTGGGATGCATATCGACGGCAGCGGCCATGCGGTTGGTCATGTTGAAGAAGCTGGCGACGGCGGCGATGTCCCAGATATCGCGCTCGGAAAAACCGTTCTCGCGAAGCGCCTGCCGGTCCTTTTCCTCGATCTTGTCAGGGGTTTCGGTCAGCTTCACCGCGAAATCGAGCATCGTCTTCTGTCGCGGATCGAGCCGGGCCGCGCGGTAGTTCATGACCATCAGTTCGCCAAGCACGGGATCACCCGAAAGCTCGCGCACCGCCGCGCCATGGGCAGTCAGGCAGTAGAAGCAGTGGTTCACGCTGGAGACGGCAACGGCGATCATTTCACGTTCGAGCTTGGAAAGCCCCGAATCGCTCAGCATCAGGTCGTTGTACATCTGGGTAAACGCCCTGAGCTTGTTCTCATCGAAGGCATAGGCAAGCAGAACGTTGGGAACGAGGCCCAGCTTTTCGCGGCACTTTGCGAAATAGGCTTCCGTCTCTTCGCTCAAGCCTTCAAGAGGCGGAAAATGCAATGCAGTGACCGGTTGCGTCATTTTGCGAACACCCTTTCGATAGGAATAGAGGTGTATGGAGCCTGCATGGTGGAATGACGGGTCGTCAAACCGCTTTTGTCTGAATACGATGGGCCAGTTTGGTAAACCAACAGGGATTTTTCGGCATGGTAGCCAAAGCAAAGACCTCCAAGACCGCCAAGAAGGGCGGAGCCAAGGGCAAGACTGGAGGCGTGGAGAGCGTGCATCAGATCATTCTGTCGCGCGCACCAGCGGAGGACCTTCGCGCGTATGAGGACGCCGCACTGCTGCTGGCGGCCGAGGACGCAGCGTCGGCGATTTCGGCGCACAAGCCCGGCACCAGCGTGGTTCGCGTGGACAACAGCACCGGCGTGGAGCGTTGCGGCCGGGGCGTCACGACGGTGACGCTCGTGAACGACAACATGCCGTTCCTGTTCGACTCGGTGATGAGCGAACTCAGCGAATTCGGCGTCGAGGCGACGCTGGTGCTGCACCCGGTTCTGGTGGTCCGGCATGGCAAGAACGGTGTGGACGAAATCGTCGGCGACGTGGCGAACACCAAGGTCGGGCCCGACGATGACAAGGTGAGCCTTATCCATGTTCACCTGCCGAAACTGACCGACGAGCAGAGCGAGAGCCTGAAGGCGCAGCTCGACAAGACGCTGGCGCAGGTGCGCGCGGCCGTTGCCGACTGGAAGCCGATGCTGGCCCGGCTCGACCAGCAGATCACCGAGCTGCGCTACGCGCCGGTGCCGCTGGAAAAAGACGCCGTGGCCGAGGCCATTGCCTTCCTGGAATGGCTGCGCGACGACAATTTCACCTTCCTCGGCATGCGCGAATTCCTCTACACCGGCGGTGAGGAAAGCGGCACGCTGGAGCGCGCCGACAAGAAGGGCCTCGGCATCCTGTCCGATCCCGACGTTCTGGTTCTGCGTCGCGGCAATGAGACCGTTTCGACGACGCCGGAAATCCGCGCCTTTCTGCATGGTCCCGATCCGTTCATCGTGACCAAGGCGAACGCCAAGACGGTGGTGCACCGCCGCGCCTATCTCGACTATATCGGCATCAAGACATTCGACGATGAGGGCAAGCTGACCGGCGAGCTGCGCATCGTGGGCCTGTTCACCTCCACCGCCTACACGCGCTCGGTGATGAAGATCCCGTATCTGCGTTCCAAGGCGGAAGCCGTGATCGCCAAATCCGGCTTTGCGCCCACCGATCACTCGGGCAAGGCGCTCACCAATGTGCTGGAATCCTATCCACGCGATGAGCTTTTCCAGATCGGCCTGCCGATCCTGCGCAAGCATGCCGAGGCGATCCTTGCGCTGGGCGAGCGCCCGCGCGTGCGCGCCCTCTACCGCGTCGACCAGTTTGACCGCTTCGTGTCGGTGATCGTTTTCGTGCCGCGCGACCGCTACGATTCGCAGGCGCGCGTGGAAATCGGCAATTACCTGAAGGACGTCTTCAAGGGCCGCGTCTCCGCCTATTATCCGGCCTTCCCGGAAGGCACGCTGGCGCGTGTTCACTTCATCATCGGGCGTTCGGGCGGCAAGACCCCGCGCATCGAGACGGAGACGCTGGAAGCCGAAATCCGCAAGATCGTGCGCACCTGGGACGACGCGCTGCAGGAGGCGGTGGAAGAAACCGGCGCCGACATCAGGCTCGCCAAGGTGGCGGTTGGCTTCCCCGACAGCTACCGCAACGGTTTCTCGGCGGAGACGGCGCTGATCGATGCCGAGCGCATGAGCCGGCTCTCCAGAAAGAACCCGATCGCCATCGATTTCCATCGTCATGAAGATCAGGACGAGGCGCAGGCCGCGCTGAAGATCTATCATTACGATACGCCGGTGCCGCTGACCGAGCGCGTGCCGCTGCTGGAGAACATGGGTTTCCGTGTGATCAGCGAGCGGACCTTCGAGGTCGGCGACGCCGACGACACCGACAGCGCCCAGATTTTCGTGCATGACATGGAGCTGGAGAACGCCTTTGACGGGGCCATCGACCTTTCGGACGAGGGTGCGCTGTTCGAGGAGATGTTCCTTTCGGTCTGGCGCAGCGAGCATGATGACGACCGCCTCAACGCGCTGGCGCAGACCGCGCGCCTGCGGGTGGACGAGATCGCCATTCTGCGCGCCTACAGCCGCTTCCTGGCGCAGGCCAACATTCCGCAGAGCCAGGGCTTCATCGCGGCGACGCTGAACCGCTATCCGCAGATCGCGCGCAGGCTGTTCGAGTTCTTCGTGGTGCGTTTCGACCCGGCGCGGGCCGAAAAGGCCAGCGCGAAGGACGAGGCCGAAGCGCTGCGCAAGGCCATCGAGACTGATCTGGATGCGGTGCCGAACCTGGATGATGATACGATCATCCGCCGCTTCCTGAACCTCATCGAATCCACGCTGCGCACGAACCATTATCGTCCGAAGGAGGACGAGGCGGTGCGGTCGCTGGCGCTGAAATTCGATTCCCGCGCCATCACCGGCCTGCCGCAGCCGCGCCCGTGGCGCGAAATCTTCGTCTACGGTCCGGAAGTGGAGGGCGTGCATCTGCGCTACGGCCCGGTGGCGCGTGGTGGCCTGCGCTGGTCCGACCGTGCGCAGGACTACCGCACCGAGGTGCTGGGACTGGTGAAGGCGCAGCAGGTGAAGAATGCCGTGATCGTGCCGGTGGGCGCGAAAGGCGGCTTCTACCCGCGTCGTCTGCCCGTTGGCGGCAACCGCCAGGAAGTCTTCGAGGCGGGCCGTGCAGCCTATATCAACTTCATCTCCAGCCTGCTGTCGCTGACCGACAATCTGGACGGCGACAGGGTTCTGCCGCCGGAAGGCGTCGTCCGCCATGACGGCAACGACCCGTATTTCGTGGTGGCCGCCGACAAGGGAACGGCAACGTTCTCCGACACGGCAAACGGCATCAGCCAGGCACATGATTTCTGGCTCGACGATGCGTTCGCCTCGGGCGGTTCGGCCGGCTACGACCACAAGAAGATGGGCATCACCGCGCGCGGTGCGTGGGAGGCCGTGAAGCGGCATTTCCGCGAGATGAACCGCGACATCCAGACGGAGCCCTTCACCGCCGTGGGCGTGGGCGACATGTCGGGCGACGTGTTCGGCAACGGCATGCTGCTTTCCACCTGCACGAAGGTGGTGGCGGCATTCGATCACCGCGACATCTTCATCGACCCCGATCCGGATACGGCGGTTTCCTATGCCGAGCGCAAGCGCCTCTTCGACATGGGGCGTTCAAGCTGGCAGGACTACGACAAGGACAAGCTCTCCAAGGGCGGTGTCATCGTCTCTCGGTCGCAGAAGTCGATCACGCTGCCCAAGGCGGCTGCTGAGGCGATCGGGCTCGACAAGGTGACGGCGTCTCCCACCGAGATCATGATGGCGATCCTGCGCGCTCCGGTGGACCTTCTGTGGTTCGGCGGCATCGGCACCTATGTGCGCGGCGCTGGCGAAAGCGATCAGGATGTGGGTGACCGCGCCAATGACGCGATCCGCGTGGCTGCGCGCGAAGTGGGCGCGAAAGTGGTCGGCGAAGGGGCTAATCTGGGCATGACCCAGCTTGCCCGCATCGAGTTTGGCATGAAGGGCGGCCGCTGCAACTCCGACGCCATCGACAATTCGGCCGGCGTGAACTCGTCGGACGTGGAGGTCAACATCAAGATCGCGCTGGCGGCGGCGATGCGTGGCGGCGGGCTCGAACGGCCTGCGCGCGACAAGCTTCTGGCCGAGATGACCGACGAGGTTGCCGGGCTGGTGCTTGCCAACAACTACCAGCAGACGCTGGCCATCTCGCAGGTGGTCAAGCGGGGCATGCCGGAAATGCCGCACCAGGCGCGCATGATGACGCTGCTCGAGCAGCGCGGGCTTCTCGACCGGGCGGTCGAGTTCCTGCCCGGGCCGCAGGAGCTGGCCGACCGCGAAAGCCGCGGCGAGCCGCTGACGCGTGCGGAGATCGGCGTGCTTCTGGCCTATGCCAAGATCGTGCTGTTCGATGAGATCGTTGCGAGCCCGGTGCCGGATGCGCCGCATCTGGAAGAGGATCTGTTCGCCTACTTCCCCGACCGCATGGCGAAGAAGTACGAAACGGAAATCCGTGCGCACCGTCTGAAGCGCGAGATCATCGCCACCGAACTGGCAAACGATGTGATCAACCGTGGCGGGCCGAGCTTCGTGACGCGCCTGCAGGATCTGACGGGGCAGCCGGCTGCCGATATTGTCGCCGCCTTTGCCGTGGTGCGCGAGGGCTTCGAACTGCGTGACGTCTACAGGGCCATCGACGCGCTGGACAACCAGATCGACGGCATGGCGCAGCTCGAGCTCTACCAGCTCGTCTGGCGTCTGATTTACGCGGCGACCTCCTGGCAGCTCAAGAATGTGAGCGGTAAGGAAACCGTCGGGCAGCGCATCGAGCGCCTGCTGGCCGCGCGCAAGGCGCTGGAGCCGAAGCTTCTGCCGATGCTGCCCGCCTTCATGCGCGAGCGTCTGGACAACCGTCAGGCGCAGCTTGTGGCGTCGGGTGCGCCGGAGGAACTGGCCAGGCGTCTCGCCTTCCTCTCGGTTGCGCAGATGGTGCCGGACATCGAACTGGTGGCGGAGAAATCCGGTGCGCCGCTGGAGAAGGCCGCAAGGGCGTTCTTCGGTGTCACCGAGGCCTTCCGCATCGGCCGGATCGAGGATGCTGCGCATGCCATCGTGCCGTCGGACTATTATGACGGGCTGGCGCTGTTCCGCGCCACCGACATGATCAGCGCGGCCCGTCGTGGCATGAGCATTGCAGCACTCACCGATTACGCGAAGGACGATGATCCGGCTGCGAAATGGGTCGAGGCCGGCGGCGAGCATGTCGTGCGCGTGCGCGAACGTCTGCACTCGCTGGTGGAGGGCGGTGACCTGACCGTGTCACGTCTCACCGTCGCGTCCGGTCTGATGAGTGACCTGAGTGTCTGATGCAGCCGGGGCGCCGGACGACGCGGTTATGAACCGGCCAGAGGCGGAGCACAGGACTGTGCCCCGCCGTGGCATCTGGGGCTGGATGCTGTTCGACTGGGCGCAGCAGCCCTTTCATACCCTCATCATCACCTTCGTCTTTGCGCCCTATTTCGCCGCCTCCGTGGCGCCGGATGCGGCGCGCGGACAGGAGCTGTGGGGGTTGGCGACGGGGATCGGCGGTCTCACGATTGCGCTTTCCTCGCCCATTCTTGGCGCGATTGCCGATGCGACGGGGCCGCGCAAGCCGTGGATCTTCGTGTTCTCGCTGATCGGCATTATCGCCTGTGCCTCGCTGTGGTTCGCCACGCCGGGCGGCGGGCATGTCATGCTCATTCTCATGGGCGTCGCGCTGGCCGTGTTCGGCATGGAATTCGCCGCCGTCTTCAACAATGCGATGATGCCGGACCTTGTGCCGCGCTCCGAGCTTGGCCGGCTTTCGGGCTCGGCCTGGGGGCTTGGCTATATTGGCGGGCTTCTGTCGCTGGTGCTGGTGCTTGGCTTCATGGCGGCGCAGCCGGACACGGGCCGCACGCTGCTCGGCTTCGAGCCGATCTTCGGCCTTGATGCGGCGACGCATGAGGGCGACCGCGCGGCGGGGCCGCTGACGGCCCTGTGGTATGCGCTGTTCGTGCTGCCGATGTTCCTGTTCACGCCGGATGCGCCACGCCGCAGGGCGGCGACGGGAGCGATCCGCGAGGGGATGAAGCGGCTGGGCGGCACGCTGAAGCGGCTGCCGGGACAGCGCAGCTATTTCAGCTTCCTCCTGTCATCCATGTTCTATCGCGATGCGCTCAACGCGCTCTATGCCTTTGGCGGCATTTATGCGGCGGGCGTGCTGTCCTGGTCGATCACGCAAATTGGCCTGTTCGGCATTCTCGCCAATGTGACGGGCGCGCTGGGCGCGTGGCTCGGCGGGCGGATGGACCGGCGTTTCGGGCCGAAACTCGTGGTGAGCATCTCCATCGTGGTGCTGACGCTGTGCGCGCTTCTGGTGATCTCCACCACGCGCGACGAGCTCCTGTTCATGCCGATCAGCGGCGGCGGGGCAAGCAGCCTGCCGGACATCGCCTTCTTCGTGGCGGGTGCGTTCATCGGGGCTGCGGGCGGTTCGATACAGGCGGCGTCGCGCACGCTTCTGGTGGACCAGGTGCCGCGCGAGCGGGTGACGGAAGCCTTTGGGCTCTATGCCCTTTCGGGCAAGGCCACGGCCTTTATCGGGCCGTTCGCCATCGCCATCGCGACGGGCTATTTCGCTTCGGAGAGTTTCGGCTTTTCGAATGAGGATGCACAGCGTCTCGGCGTGACGCCGATCCTGGCGCTGTTCCTCATCGGCCTTGTTCTGGTGCCCTTCGTGAAGAGCAGGCATCAGGAGGCGGATGCCTCCTGAGCTGTTCGTTCAGGCGTAGCGTTCCCGCTTTTCCTGGAATTGCGAAAACGCTCTAGCTTATTGCATTTGCGCAATTCCGGACGGAAAACCGGTTCCCACTTTTCCTGGAATTGCTCTAGTGGCGGAAGTGGCGCATGCCGGTCATGACCATGGCAATGCCATGCTCGTCGGCGGCGGCGATGACTTCGTCGTCGCGCATGGAGCCGCCCGGCTGGATGACGGCGGTGGCGCCGGCCTCAACGGCGGACAGAAGTCCGTCGGCGAAGGGGAAGAAGGCGTCTGAAGCGACGACCGATCCCTTGGTCAGCGGCTCTGCATTTCCGGCAGCTTCGGCTGCATCTTCCGCCTTGCGGGCGGCGATGCGGGCGGAATCGACACGGCTCATCTGGCCGGCGCCAACACCCACGGTCGCGCCGTCGCGGACATAGACGATGGCGTTCGACTTGACGTGCTTGGCGATGCGGAAGGCGACGATGAGGTCGGCCATTTCCTTCTCGCTCGGTGCGCGCTTGGTCACGACCTTGAGGTCGAGATCATCGACCACGCCATTGTCGCGCGACTGGACCAGAACGCCGCCGGCCACGGTCTTGACGGAGAGGCCGGGTGCGCGCGGGTCGGCGAGGCCGCCGGTGACGAGCAGGCGCAGGTTCTTCTTGGCGGCGACGATGGCGCGCGCCTCTTCGGTGGCGTCGGGCGCGATGATGACCTCGGTGAAGATCTTGACGATCTCGGTGGCCGCTTCCGCGTCGAGCGGGCGGTTGAGCGCCACGATGCCGCCGAATGCGGAGACGGGGTCGCAGGCGAGCGCCTTCTCATAGGCTTCGCGCAGCGTCGCGCCCTCGGCCACGCCACACGGATTGGCATGCTTGATGATGGCGACGGCGGCGGAGCGCTCCGGCGAGAACTCGGAGACGAGTTCGAAGGCGGCGTCCGTGTCGTTGATGTTGTTGTAGGAAAGCTGCTTGCCCTGAAGCTGGGTCGCGGTGGCGACGCCGGGGCGGCTTTCGCCGGTGACGTAGAAGCCTGCCTTCTGGTGCGGATTCTCGCCGTAGCGCATCACTTCCTTGAGCTTGCCGCCGACAGCGCGGAAATCCGGTGCGTCGACCTCGAGCGTTTCAGCAAACCAGCCGGAGATGGCCGCATCATAGGCTGCGGTGCGGGCAAAGGCCTTGGCGGCCAGTTCCTGACGCAGGCGATAGGGCAGTGCGCCGTCGTTTTCGGCCAGGGCCTCGAGGATGCGGGCATAGTCTGCCGGCTCCGTGACCACGGCCACATAGGCGTGGTTCTTGGCTGCCGCGCGCAGCATGGCCGGGCCGCCGATGTCGATGTTCTCGACCGTGGTTGCATAATCGCCACCGCCGAAACGCACCTCTTCGAACGGATAGAGATTGATGACCAGAAGGTCGATGGGCGCGATGTCGTGCTCTTTCATCGCGCTCGCATGGTCCGCATCGTCACGAATGCCGAGCAGGCCGCCATGAACGCCCGGATGCAGCGTCTTCACGCGCCCGTCCATGATCTCGGGAAAGCCGGTCAGCTCCGAAACGTCGCGCACGGCGATGCCTTCGCCGGCGAGTGTTTTGGACGTGCCGCCGGTGGAGACGATCTCGACATTGCGGCCCGAAAGCGCGCGGGCGAAATCGACGATGCCGCTCTTGTCGGAAACCGACAGGAGCGCACGGCGGACGGGAACGAGATCGGGTGCGGGAATGTTCTTTGCTGCAACGGACATGCGAGGCGGCTCCGGCTTTGGGAAAGGATGCTGGGGACGTACCGGCAGGCGGCATGCAAATCAAGCGTGGCGCGGGTTGCGGGGCGCTTTTGCCACTGAAACGGGTTGCATTGTCGGGGCAAAACGGCATTGCTGCGCGTCATGATGGATAAACCCGCTGTTCTTTACGCCTGCGAGCCGGATTTACCGGTGTCCGAGTTTGCCCAGGTGCTGCGCGAGTCCGGTCTGGATGCGATCCGCCCGGTGGATGACGAGGGGCGGCTTCAGCGCATGATTGCGGGCGCTGGTCTGGTGATGACGGCGCGGCGCAATGTGGAGGGAAAGCCGCTGGTGGGCGTGGCCCGCTCGGTGACGGACTTTTCGTGGTGCGCCTATCTTTCCGACCTTGCGGTTTCTGCGAAGGCGCAGGGGCTTGGCATCGGCCAGGGGCTGATCGATGCGACCCGCCGCGAACTCGGCCCGGAGGTGAGCCTGATGCTGGCTTCCGTGCCGGATGCGGTGGGCTTCTACGAGCGCATCGGCATGAACCGGATCAGCGATGCGTTCTGGCACGGTCGGGAGCGCTAGACCGCTGGCCGCAGAAATGATTCTCCTGCCCTGAAGCCGGGCATGGACGCTGGACGGGGTGGCGCTCGACCCGCGCCTTTGGCTGTGGCAAAAAGAAACGCGCTGCCGTTTTGCCAAAGGCAAGCATGACGGCCTGTTCGTGAGAAGTGACGCGGAACCGCAAATTATGCGGCATAAACTCTAAAAACTGTATATTTTGCATATTGCAATTCATTTTGCGATAAAATATATGGTATTGAGTTTGTTTCTCAGGATCAGGGCCTGACATGGATCAGATCGACCGTAAAATCGTGACTCTTCTCGCCGAAGACGCCCGGCGCTCGCTTGCCGATATTGGCGGCGTGGTGGGGCTTTCCGCATCGGCGGTCAATGAGCGCATCCGCCGGCTGACGGCGAGCGGCGTGATCCGGCGATTCACGGTGGACGCCGATCCTGACGCGCTTGGCTGCCCGGTTCTGGTCTTCATCTGGGTGTCGCTGGTTCAGAACGTCAATGAAGAGGCCTTCCGGATCTTTGCCTCCGCGCACAAGGCGGTGGAGGAATGCCACCATGTGACGGGGCCGTGGTCCTATCTCATCAAGGCGCGGGTGCCGGAGCTGGCCGATGTGGAGAGCGTGCTGGACGACATGAAGAAGCATGGCTATCTGGCGCGCAGCGAGTCTGTCGTCGCACTGTCGACCGTGGAGCCCGGCTCCTTCGCACCGGTCGAGAAGCCCTGACATGGACGCGCTGCTGTTCGGCAAAAGCCTGCTGCTCGGGCTGGCCGTGGCAGCGCCCCTTGGACCGATTGGCGCCCTGTGCGTGAACAGGACGCTGGAGCATGGCCTGTGGGCCGGTGTTGCCGGCGGGCTGGGCACGGCGCTGGCCGATGCCGTCTATGCCGCGCTGGCGGCCATCGGGTTTGCGGCCTTCGCGGCCGCGCTGGCGGTCGTGGATGTGCCGCTCAAGCTTGTCGGCGGGGCGTTTCTCGCCTGGCTGGGCTGGAAGAGCCTGTCGCCTGCGCCCGTTCGGGCTGCGGCGGAGGCGCGGGCGAGCGATCTCGCCGGAACGGCTGCCGCGACCTTTTTCCTGACGATCACCAATCCGATGACCATTCTGGCCTTTGCGGCGATGTTTGCCGGGCTCGGGCTGGCGGATTCTCCGCATCCCGCCGATGCGCTGGTGGTGGTTGTGGGCGTGTTCCTCGGTTCGCTGCTCTGGTGGTTCATTCTGAGCGGCGGGGTGGCGCTGGCGCGCACGCGGCTGCCGGACAGCCTGTCACGCTGGGTGTCGCGCATCTCCGGCGTGATCCTTCTGGCGTTCGCCGCTTTCGCAATCGGGTCGGTGGCGCTCGCCTATCTCTGACCGGCGGGGCCGGGTTTCCATTCGCTTGGCGTCGTGCCGGTGATGCGCCGGAATTCACGATTGAAATTGGACTTGGTGTTGAAGCCGCTTGAGAGCATGGCGTCGGTGACATTCGCGCCATCCTCCAGCGCGCGGCAGGCATGATGAATGCGGTGCGCGTTGATGTAGCGCGAGACGTTTTCGCCACTCACCAGATTGATGGCCGCAGAGAGCTGCTTGACCGGCACGTGAAGCCGTCGGGCGAGCCGGGCAAGCGTGAGTGCGGGATCGAGATAGAGCGTTTCGGACTGAAGCAGCGCGTCAAGCCGCTGGACGAGATGGGCGTCTTCTTCGCTTGGATGCGGGGGCTCGGCCATGGTTTCCGGCTCTGGCTCGCCGGTGGCGCTGGGCGACACGCTCAACAGGCCGATGGCGAGCAGGGCGGCTGACGAGAAGACGCTGATGATGAGCGGCGGCAGCCAGCTCTGGCCGGTCATGACGGCGAGCGCAATGAGCGCGTCGCTGAACGCGGACAGGATGAGAGCGAGGCCGATGCCGCCCCAGAGCCGGGCCGGCAGGCGACCGGCCTCAAGCCGCGCCAGAGGCAGGTCGTCGCCGCTGCGGCGCAGCTTCACCAGAATGGCGACCCCGTAAAGAACGAAGACGCCCGGCACCACAACGTCCAGCGTGCCGGGCGCAAAGATGACGCAGAAGGCGGCGAAGGCCGGCGCCGTCAGATGCACGAGATCGCGCGGCAGCGAGAATGGCCGGAACGAGGCCGTCTGGAATGCCAGCCATGTGAGCGGCGGCACGAAGGTGGCGGTGACGGGCTGAAGGGGCAGGAGTGCGTCTATGCCGTAATGCTGGCGCAGCGAAACGATGAGGCTCTGCAGTGCGCAGGCCGCAAGAAGCGCCATCAGGAATGGCGGGCGCTCGCCGGAAATGGCGATCCGGATGAGGAGCGCACCGAGCACGAGTGCGACGATCATCGGAATGGGAAGAACCAGCATGGTCGGTGTCTGCATGTTTCCTGCAAGGGCTTGGGTTGTGGCATCGCCACCGGCCGGTGGCAATATCCGCCGAAGCATCGGATCAAAAAGTGGTCTCCGGGTTTCCGTTGCTCCGGTGCTTGTTCAGTAGGGTGAAACGCCTTCTGTGCGTTCGAATTCGGTACGCGGTGTTTCCACTGCGTTGACGTTGTGCGTGGTTCGACAAGCTCACCATGAGGGAAGTGGTGCTTTGCAAAGAGCTTCCGTTGAGGGGGGCACAACCAATGCCATCCCTCATGGTGAGCTTGTCGAACCACGCACGGCATCCAGAACCCATGGTGCGAAATTCGGTTTGGCGCGACCTGAAACCGGTTCAAGGACGCGGATTGCCGGTGGCCCGGGCAGATTGACGTCATCCAGATGAAAGGATGACGGATATGAAAAAACTGCTTTCTGCTTTTCTCATTGGCATGGGTCTGACGGGCGCGGCAATGGCCCAGCCATTTGCCGGCTATGATCGACTGACCGTGAAGGCGGATCACCGCCCGTCGGTTCTGGCGGCCTCGGTATGGTATCCGGCGGGCACGCCGACCTATCGCGGGCTGGTGGGCGACAATGCGGTGTTTCAGGGCACGTCCGCCTATGTGGGTGCGGGGGTGGCGGAAGGGCGGTTTCCGCTGTTCGTGCTGTCGCATGGCTCGGGCGGCAATATGGACGCCATCTCGTGGCTTTCCTCAGCGCTTGCCCTGCGCGGCGCGATGGTGCTGGCGGTGAACCACCCGGGCAGCACGTCGGGCGATTCCTCGCCACGCCGCTCGGTGCGGCTCGATGAGCGGGCGGCCGATCTGAGCGCCGCGCTGGATGCGCTGTTTGATGAGCCGGCTTTTGCTGATCACGTGGACCGGTCCCGCATCGCATCGCTGGGTTTTTCGCTGGGCGGGGCGACGGCGCTGAACCTTGCCGGGGTGCGCTTCGATCCTGATGGGTTTGCCGACTATTGCGCCTGGATCGGTGATGGTGGTCAGGACTGCGTGTTCTTCTCCAAAGGCGGTGTCGATCTGAATGCCTTGCCGGATGGCTTTGGCGCGGAACTGCGCGATGAGCGCATCGGGCAGGCCATCGCGATCGATCCGGGCATGACCTATGCGGCGACGCCTGAGAGCATTGCGGGGACCGACATGCCGGTGCTGCTCATCAATCTTGGTGAGGCGCATCTGTTCAAGGCTGCGGATGTGGGGCCGGACGGGAGCGATCTTGCCGGAAAGCTGCCCTCTGCCGTGTTGAAGACGATTGCGCCGGCGCATCACTTCACCTTCCTTGCGGAGTGCAAGCCGGAAGGGGCGGCAATGCTGGCCGAGGAGAAGGACGACCCGGTGTGTGACGACCCGGAAGGCGCGGACCGGGCGGCGGTTCACGAGGCGATTGTCGAGGAGATCGCGGCGTTTGCCGGGCTTTGATCCGGCCTGATCATGTGCGGTTTTTGAGCAGGGCGTGACACTTGGCTGCATTGGCGTCGTGCGTGGTTCGCCCTTCGGCAAGCTCAGGAGGCTCACCATGAGGGGCGGGGACGCTGTGGATCGGGTCGACAATCTTTGAGGCGGGTTTGCCAGACACCACCACCCTCATGGTGAGCCTGTCGAACCACGAACCACGCCCAATCTGGGCTGCTCTAGCTGTTGCCGTTGATCGCGTGTGTCTTGCGCAGTTGCCAGCGGATTTCCGGGTTCTCGGAAGCCGTGGTGTAGAGCACGATCTGGCGGCTCTTGCGGGGGCCGCCAAGGCCGGCGAAGAAGATCGATTCCTCGACCACGGGAACGATGTTCTCGACCGTGAAGAGCCAGGTGTCGGTCGCCTCGCCGGCGAGGATGTGGCGGCCTTCGGGATCGCGGTAGATGTCGATGTCGGGGTGGATGTGGAAGCGCACGGCCACGGCATCGTTTCCGACAGCCGTGGACGGCGAGCCGTCCGGGCGCATGACGCGGTCGACGCCTTCGAGAAATGCGCCGTCTTCGGAAAGGGAGAGGGCGCGCTCATGCAGGAGGCCGAAGCGCGAGACATAGCCATTGTGGCTGGCGGTGAAGCGATGGACGCCATTGGCGTCGTCGCGCTGGCATTCGACCTTGCGCGGGCCGCCGATGAGCGGCGTGCCGATCAGCTCGCTCCAGCGCGAGGAGAGGCTGAAGCGGGCCTGCGACGTGTCGTTGAGCGTGATGGTGGAATGGGCCGCCGTGGTGCGGGCAAGCGGGCGGTAGCTGTCATCGCCGTAGTTGTCGATGCCGCTGTTGACCACGAACTGATGCCGGCCCGACGACATCTCGAAGGAGAGGCAGCCCGCATGGGCGAAATGGGAGAGGTCTGCCGGTGGCGGAGCGGCCGTGTCGGCGATGACCGTGGTGGCGCCGAGCGCCAGCCGCTCATAGCCCGAATGGGGTGCATGCAGGAGCGGCGCGCCGCCGGTGTCGTCATAGCGCAGGATGGCGGCGACGCTGTCGTGCTGGGTGATGCCCATGCCGTTGAAACGGGCGAGCGAGCCGTCACGGTGGCGAAAGAAGCGCAGCGCCGGCAGCATGCGCTCCACGGCGTCGATGAGCGCCTGCGGCGGCTGCTCGGCCTGATTGGTGTAGGTTTGCCGGAGCGGCAACAGGTCGGTCAGAAGCTCCATGATGGCGCGCGGATTGCGCGATACATGGCCGCCATCGGCAAGGATCTGGCGTTCGAGCTCCTGGGCGAGATTGCGGCTGGCCGTCTTGACTGCGGCGGCGGGGGCCGGCAGCGAAAGGGCGCAGAAGGCGAGCGCGATGCGGGCGCGCAGCCGGTCTTCGCCATCGGGCATCTCGCGGGTGTTGGTGCGCAGATAGCGCATCTGCACGGCCAGCATTTTCAGGAACTGGCGATAGAAGGGCAGCTCCGCCCCCTGCAGCACCACCGAGGAATGCTGCAGCCAGGCGATGAGACGCTTGGCCGTGGTGCCGGGCTCCCATGGCGTGCCGGAGATGCGTTTGCCATAGAGCGTCATCCACTCTTCAACCAGCGCGCGGGCATTGGCAGAGGCGAGGTCGCTCTGGGCGGCGCGCATGTGGCGCAGCCAGCGGAAGCTGTGCAGGGCCTCCTGCCAGGGGCGGTCGGTGACGGGAACGCGGAACGGCGACTGGCCGCGTGTTTCGACCAGCTGGCCGGCGAGCAGGAACTGGCCGTGATAGATGTCGCGCGCCACCTGCGGGTCTGCGATGCGCAGATCAGGCGGGGCGATCAGCACCCGCTCGGGCGTGCGGCCGGAATAGCGCCAGCGATAGGTTGGGCCCGCGCGCAAGCGGCGGCGCAGGCGCGCCCACGCCTGCCGCGCAACAAGGCCCCACAGCTCGTGGGGGGAATGTCCTCGTGCTTGATCCAACGACCGAGTTTTCTTTCTGTGACCCCAAATCAGGCGAGAGTCTAAATGATTCAAAGATTTGTGCGAAGTTGAAATATATCAGGACGCACAGATGGCAGGGCCGGCTCAGCGCTGGCGAATGAGGCGTGCAGCGAAGAAGCCGTCGAGCCCCCGCGCCAGCGGATCCTCGCCGAGCGTGTCGGCGGGCGTGGTGCGCAGGAAGCCTTCGGGCGTGACGAAGGCGGCGATGCCGGGCACGTCGTCAGGCTGGATGGGATCGAGCGCCACGTCCGGCGTTTCGGCCAGGAAGGCTTCAAGCATGTCCTCGCCTTCGGCCCGGTCGAGCGAGCAGTTGGAAAACACGATCCGCCCGCCGGGTTTCACCAGCGTGACGGCATGGTCGAGCAGGGCGCGCTGCAGGGCGGCGAGCTTCTCGATGTCTTCAGGCGACTTGGTCCACGGCACATCCGGGTGGCGGCGCACCGTGCCGGTGGACGAGCAGGGGGCGTCGATGAGGATGGCGTCGAAGGGCGTGTCCGGCTGGAACTTGCGGATGTCGGACTCGACGATCTCAGCGTCGAGGCGAAGCCGCGTCAGGTTCTCGGCAAGCCGCTTCAGGCGGCTCTTCGACAGGTCGACGGCGGTGACATTTGCGCCGGTATGGATGAGCTGCGCGGTCTTGCCGCCGGGGGCGGCGCAGAGATCCGCCACGCGCGCGCCGGCAATGTCGCCGAGCAGCTTTGCGGGCAGGCTTGCAGCCGTGTCCTGCACCCACCACGCGCCCTCCTCGAAGCCCGGAAGCGTGTCGACGCCGGCCTCGAGCCGGGCAATCCGCACGGTGCCCGTGGGCAGAACGATGCCGCCCAGCGCCTCGGCCCAGCGCTGCGGGGCTTCCTTGACGGTGAAGTCTACCGGCGGCTCGACGCGATGCATGGCGAGAATGGCGGCGGTGGTCTCCGCGCCATAGGCCGCTTCCAGCCGCCCGGCAAACCAGTCCGGCGCTTCACGCGTCTGGTCGAGGGCGGCGGGCAGTGCGCGCGCCTTCACGCGGATCAGATTGCGCAGCACGCCGTTGACGAGACCGGCAAAGCGGGCAAGGCGCGGGTCGCTCTTCGCCTGGGTGACGGCGAGGTCGACGGCAGCGCTGTCGGGAACGTCGAGAAACAGGATCTGTGCTGCCGCCACATGCAGCGCGTGAGAGAGCGCGCGGGCATTGGCCGGCAGGGGGCGCTCCAGACGGCGCGCGAGCAGGGCCTCGATGGTGCTGCGATGGCGCAGGGCGCTCATCAGGATGGCGCGCACCAGCGACCGGTCGCGTGCATCGAGCGCGCGGAAATTGGGCTGGCCATGGGCCGGGTCGGTAAGACCGTCGAGCGAGGCATGGGCATCCACGACGGCGGCGAGCAGCTTTGTCGCCACGCGGCGCGTTTCAAGGCCGGGCTTGTCTGGCTCTTGGTTTGTCGGGCGGTTCTGACCGGCCGGCTTCTTCCCGGCCGTGCGGCGTGCGTTCGGGCGGCTCACGACCAGGGGCCTTTCGATCCATCGGCGTCACGGCCCCATTTCTGCTGGGGCTTTGGGGCGGGCTTTGGTCGCTGAGGCGGTTCGTCTGGCCGTGCGTCCGGTCTCGCCCCCGGTCTTGCCCCCCACGGGCCGTGGTTCGCATCCGCTTCGGGTGCGGGATCGCGCTGTGGGGCGGAAGGCCGGGCCTGCCGCCCGCCGCCACGGGGTTCCTCCGCCATGGCGTAGAGGGCCGCGATGCGGTTGTCCGTGTCGGGGTGGGTGGAGAACAGATTGTCCATGCGCTCGCCCGACAGCGGGTTGATGATGAACATGTGTGCGGTGGCGGGATTGCGCTCGGCGTCCTGATTGACCACCTGTTTGGCGCGCCGGGCGATCTTGTCGAGCGCGGAGGCGAGCCACAGCGGATTGCCGCAGATCTCCGCGCCGCGCCGGTCGGCCGAATATTCGCGGGTGCGGCTGATGGCCATCTGCACCATCATGGCGGCGAGCGGAGCGACGATCATTGCAACGAGCACGCCAATGAAGCCGAGCGGATTGTTGTTGTCGCGGTTGCCGCCGAAGAAGAAGGCGAAATTGCCGAGCATGGAGATCGCGCCGGCCAGCGTCGCGGTGATCGTCATGGTCAGCGTGTCGCGGTTCTGCACATGGGCGAGCTCGTGCGCCATCACGCCGGCGACCTCTTCATAGCTCAGCCGGTCGAGCAGGCCGGTGGTGGCTGCGACGGCGGCATTCTGCGGGTTGCGGCCGGTGGCAAACGCGTTGGGCTGGTCGTTCTTGATCAGGTAGACGCGCGGCATGGGAAGGCCGGCGCGGGCCGCCAGATCGCGCACGATGGCGTAATATTCCGGGGCGTTGCGCTCGTCCACTTCGACGGCGTGGTGCATTTTGAGCACCATCTTGTCGGAACTCCAGTAGCTGAACAGATTCATGCCGGCGGCAAACAGGAAGGCGATCATCATGCCGCCACTGCCCCCGATCAGATAGCCCACGCCCATGAAAAGGGCCGTCATGAAGGCCAAGAGCATCGCGGTGCGTATCGTGTTCATTGTTGTCCAAGCTCCAGAAACAGGCCGCGCCGGGCATTTTCGACCGCGCGACCAATCGCTTATATGATGGGGAACGCGCTTCGTGTATTCAATAATCCGGTTTTCGAGAGGAAGTTGCGGTGAAAGACGAAACGGACCGAAAAGAAGATGCGTCGGCAAAGGTTCTCTCGCCGGCAGCCGAGCGTGCGCTGGCGGAAGCCGAGGCGCGACGGAAGGACATCGAGGCTGCTGCGGCAGAGGCTCCGAAGGAGCTGGGCGGGCGCGGCGGCCATGACCCGGCGCGCTACGGCGACTGGGAAGTGAAGGGCATCGCCACCGATTTCTGACAGGGTTGCCCGGATCTCAATGAAGGAATATATTCCTTCCATGATCCGGTCTCGCCTGAAATGCATGGTCATTGTCTTGCTTGCGCTCTTCTGGAGCGGGCAGACGGCTGCGCTTGCCGGGCGCAGAGATGCGATACCGGGCCCCGTGCGGGCGAGCGTTCTGCGCGTTGTTGACGGCGACACTTTCATCGCCGAGGCGCATATATGGCCGGGGCAGCGCATCACGGTGAGTGTGCGCATTCGCGGCGTCGACGCGCCGGAGCTTCGCAGCCGATGCACCGCCGAGAAGGCGGCGGCCCGCGATGCGCGCGCTGCGCTTGAAGCGCTTCTGGATGGCGGAACGGTGTGGATCAGCGCCATCAGCGGCGGCAAATATTACGGGCGGGTTCTGGCCGATGTCGCGACGGAGCCGGGTGGCGATGTGGCCGCGCGGCTGCTCGATGCGCAGCTGGTGGCTGCCTATGGCGGTGGCCGGCGGGTTTCGTTTGTCTGCTGATGGGGCGGGTTTTGAAGCGTCGGCGCTCGCCCCTCATCCTCACCTTCTCCCCGTGCACGGGGAGAAGGGGGCGTTTAAGCCTGCGTCTTCTTCCTGGGTCGTTGTGCGTTCATGTGGAGGCACAAAGGACCTGATTCAAACTTGGAGTTTAAGGCCGATTCGGGTTCGACGCTCGAGCATGGCGTCCTTCTCCCCGCTGGCGGGGAGAAGGTCCCGGCAGGGGGATGAGGGGCGAGCGCCTTCCTTTCAGACAGGGAACCCATACCCAAAAAACAAAAGGCCGCTCCCGAAGGAACGGCCCCGTGTTTTCGAATTCGCACGCGGTCATGGTCAGGCTGCCGGAGCAGGCCGTCCGCGTTTCATGCGCTTCAGCGGGAAGTCTGCTCCCCGTGAAGGCAATCCATCGAGACCACGTTTGAACGGAAATCACTCGACATTGGATCACCCCCTTTCGGTTCGTTGACGATAAACACAATGTGGAGATGGATGTCGTCTCATGCAAGGGGCAAAGAAAACGCCGCGCATTCGGATGAATGCGCGGCGTTCTGCCCAAGGTCCGTTTGTATGCGCCCGGGAGCCGCTTCCGGCTCCGGGCAGGGCGTCAGCCCTTCTTGTTCTGACGGTTGTCGATCAGATCGTCGACCACGGCCGGATCGGCGAGCGTCGAGGTGTCGCCCAGCGCGCCGTAATCGTCCTCGGCGATCTTGCGCAGGATGCGGCGCATGATCTTGCCCGAGCGGGTCTTCGGCAGGCCCGGCGAGAACTGGATCTTGTCCGGCGAGGCGATCGGGCCGATCTCGCTGCGTACATGCGCAACCAGCTCTTTCTTGAGCTCCTCGGAACCCTCTTCGCCGGCCATCAGCGTGATGTAGCAGTAGATGCCCTGACCCTTCACATCGTGCGGGTAACCGACGACGGCGGCTTCCGACACCTTGTCATGGCTGACCAGCGCGGACTCGACCTCGGCCGTTCCCATGCGGTGGCCGGACACGTTGATCACGTCATCGACGCGACCGGTGATCCAGTAAAAGCCGTCCTCGTCGCGGCGGCAGCCGTCACCCGTGAAATACTTGCCCTTGTAGGTGGAGAAGTAGGTCTGGATGAAGCGCTCATGATCGCCATAGACCGAGCGCATCTGGCCAGGCCAGGAATCCGTGATGCACAGATTGCCGCTGGTCGCGCCTTCGAGCACCTTGCCCTCGCCATCGACGAGCTGCGGCTGCACGCCGAAGAAGGGGCGGGTGGCCGAGCCGGGCTTGAGATCCGTTGCGCCGGGCAGCGGCGTGATGAGAATGCCGCCGGTCTCCGTCTGCCACCAGGTGTCGACGATGGGCGACTTCTTCTCGCCGACCACGTTGTAATACCACTCCCATGCTTCCGGATTGATCGGCTCGCCGACCGAACCGAGAATGCGCAGGGAGCTGCGCGAGGTGCGGGTGACAAAGTCGTCGCCGGCGCCCATCAGCGCGCGGATGGCGGTGGGGGCGGTGTAGAAGATGTTGACGTTGTGCTTGTCGACCACCTGCCAGAAGCGGGATGCGTCCGGATAGTTCGGCACGCCTTCGAACATCAGCGTGACGGCGCCGTTGGCCAGTGGACCGTAGACGATGTAGCTGTGGCCCGTGACCCAGCCCACATCGGCCGTGCACCAGTAGACGTCGCCCTCGTGATAGTCGAACACATATTCATGCGTCATCGAGGCGTAGACGAGATAGCCGCCCGTGGTGTGCAGAACGCCCTTCGGCTTGCCGGTGGAGCCGGAGGTGTAGAGGATGAACAGCGGATCTTCGGCGTTCATCTTCTCCGGTTCGCACACCGGCTCCGCCTTCGCGGTTTCCTCGTGGTACCAGAGGTCGCGGCCCTCGAACCAGTTGATCTTGCCGGCGGTGCGCTGCACGACCAGCACGTGACGCACCTTCGCTCCGGCTGCTTCGGCAAGCGCGATGGCCTTGTCGGTGTTTTCCTTCAGCGGAACCTTGCGGCCGCCGCGCAGGCCCTCATCGGCGGTGATGACGAAATCGGACTTGCAGTCCTCGATGCGGCCGGCGAGCGAATCGGGCGAGAAGCCGCCGAACACCACCGAGTGAACCGCGCCGATGCGCGTGCAGGCGAGCATCGCATAGGCCGCTTCCGGGATCATCGGCATGTAGATGGTGACGCGGTCACCCTTCTTGACGCCGTTCGACTTCATCACATTGGCGAGCCGGCAGACCCTGTCGTGCAGCTCGCGATAGGTGATCTTCCTGTCGTCGTAGGGGTTGTCGCCTTCCCAGATGATGGCGGTCTGGTCGCCGCGCTTCTCCAGATGGCGGTCGATGCAGTTGTAGGAGACGTTGGTGACGCCGTCCTCGAACCACTTGATCGACACGTCGCCCTCGAACGAGGTGTTCTTCACCTTGGTGTAAGGCGTGAACCAGTCGATGCGCTTGCCGTGCTTTTCCCAGAACTTCTCCGGGTCCTTGATGCTGTTCTCATACCATTCAAGATACGTCTCATTGTCGATGAGCGCGTTTTCCTTCCACGCTGGCTGGACGCGGTGAACATGCACTTCGGACATTTTTCCTCCTCCGGGTAGGCACTTGCTGGGACTGGAATCGCGTCATGCGACGCGGAGGCTCCTGGCTCGCGCGCATTATTACCATTCTGCCTGTTGCTACAACATTAGACATTTGGCGGCACGGGTGCGGCGGCGAAAGAACGCATGGTCCAGACCGTTAGCACCGATTCCGAAAGGCTGCTAACAATATGTAATAACACGATAAATTTACGTCTGCGTGAGCGCTTTCAACTGGACGGCCGCTTCTTTTCGCCCGACACTTTTTTGATCCGGAACCTGATTCGGAAAGGCAGCACATGCAGCAAACGGGCGAAATGGAGCTGATGCTCCGGGGCTATGGGCTGACGACGGCGGAATTTCTCTACCACCTGCCGGACCACCCGACGATATTGCAGAGTTTCATCTGGCAACACTACGACACCGCGCCGGACTTTCCCGCGCTCTACCGGTTCATCGACTTCTGGAACGAGACCCTCGACGGGCCGCTTCACTCGGTGACCTACACGCACAGGAAGCTGATTTCGCCGAGCGAATGGCGCAGCCTGGCGGGAGAGCTGGTTCTGCACTGAGGCGTAAGGCCCATGGCTGAGGTGCCGGGTCTGAAGGAACTACGCCTTTTTGATGATCTTTTCACCCACCTCCCGTGGGGCGTAAATTTGTGATCCGCAAAGATAACGCGGGGGGAAACGCGCAGGGCGCGAACAGTGTCGCGGCCTGCGCAGATTGGGCGCAGATTGGGCGCAGATTGGGCGCAGATTGGGCGCAGATTGGGCAAAGACATGAAAACACTTGCAAGAATCTGCTGGGTGACGGCGGCTCTTTACGCCGTGCTCGGAATGAGTTTCGGCATCTACATGGCGGCGTCCGGGGATCACACCCTGTCGCCGGCCCATGGGCACCTCAACCTGGTGGGCTGGGCGAGCATCGCGCTTTACGGAACGTTCTACACGCTCGTGCCGACGGCGGCCGAAAGCCGGCTGGCCGGGGTGCAGGTGATCCTCGCTGAAGTGGGCGTGATCATCATGGTGCCGGGCATTGCGATGGCGATCATGAATGCCGGCGAAGGCCTCGCCAAGGCGGGCGCGACCCTCGTTCTGCTTTCCGCGCTTCTGTTCCTGATAATCGTGGCGCGCTCGACGGGCCGTGCGACCTCCGGCGGGTGATGGGCGGAAGGCGCAGGTCTAGAGCGTTCCCGCTTTTCCTGGAATTGCGAGAACGTTCCAGTTCACTGTTCTTGCGCAATTCCGGACGGAAAACCGGTTCCCACTTTTCCTGGAATTGCTTTAGCGTGCGCCGAAGATCGCCGATCCCACGCGCACGCTGGTCGCGCCGAAGGCAACGGCCTTCTCGTAATCGCCGGACATGCCCATGGAGCATTTTTCGACGCCGGCTTCGGCCGCGAGCTTCCTGAGCAGCGCGAAATGCGGGCCGGGGTGTTCGTCAAAGGGCGGAATGCACATGAGGCCTTCGATGGCGAGGCCGTATTCCTCGCGGCAATGTTTGACGAAGGTGACGGTCTGGCGCGGATCGATGCCGGCCTTCTGTTCTTCAAGCCCCGTATTGACCTGGACATAAAGACGCGGGGCTTTGCCCTGCTTCTTGATCTCGGCGGCAAGTGCGCGGGCGATCTTCTCGCGGTCGACGCTCTCGATCACATCGAACAGGGCGACGGCGTCGGCAGCCTTGTTGGACTGGAGCGGGCCGATCAGGCGAAGCTCGATGTCGGGGAAGGCTTCCTTCAGCGCGGGCCATTTGCCCTGGGCTTCCTGAACACGGTTTTCGCCGAAAACGCGCTGGCCGGCTTCGATGACCGGACGCACCTGATCGGCCTCGAAAGTCTTGGAAACGGCGACCAGTGTGACCGCGCCCGGAGCGCGGTCTGCGGCCTTTTCGGCGGCGGCGATCTTCGCTTTGACGTCCTGCAGATTTTCGACGGCGTGGCTCATCCTGTCGCTGATCCCTCTTTCAAAAAGGCCTCTTGGAGTTGACGGTTCGCCGAAACCATGGTGAAGGTCCGCCAACATAATTTCCGCTCTTATCTTGTGAAAATCCGGCCATGGCAACCGAACGTTATAACCCCCGCGTAGCAGAACCCCGCTGGCAGAAGGCCTGGGACGAGGCCAAGCTGTTCGAGGCCAGCAATGATGACGGGCGTCCGAAATACTACGTGCTCGAGATGTTTCCCTATCCCTCGGGCCGCATTCACATCGGTCATACCCGCAACTACACGATGGGCGACGTGGTTGCGCGCTACAAGCGCGCCAAGGGCTACAACGTTCTGCACCCGATGGGCTGGGACGCCTTCGGCATGCCGGCGGAAAACGCCGCGATGCAGAACAAGGTGCACCCCAAGGAGTGGACCTATCAGAACATCGCGGTGATGCGCGATCAGCTCAAGACCTTCGGCCTGTCGCTGGACTGGAGCCGTGAGTTCGCCACCTGCGACGTGGATTACTACCACCGCCAGCAGATGCTGTTCGTCGACTTCTTCGAAAAGGGCCTGGTGACGCGCAAGACCTCCAAGGTCAACTGGGACCCGGTGGATCAGACCGTGCTCGCCAATGAGCAGGTGATCGACGGTCGCGGCTGGCGTTCGGGCGCGGAAGTCGAGCAGCGCGAGCTGGCGCAGTGGTTCTTCAAGATCACCGATTACGCGCAGGATCTGGTCGACGCCATCGACGATCTGGACCAGTGGCCGGAGAAGGTGCGCCTGATGCAGCGCAACTGGATCGGCCGTTCCGAGGGCATGCTGGTCCGCTGGGCGCTGACGGAAGAGAGCGCGCCCGGGGGCACGAACGAGCTGGAGGTCTACACGACCCGGCCCGACACGCTGTTTGGCGCATCCTTCATGGCGATTGCCGCCGATCACCCGCTTGCAAAGACGCTTTCCGCCGACAATGCCGAGCTCGCCGCATTCTGCGAAGAGTGCCGCCGCATGGGCACTTCGGCAGCGGCGCTGGAAACGGCCGAGAAGAAGGGCTTCGACACGGGCGTGCGCGTGCGTCATCCCTTCGATCCGGAATGGACGCTGCCGGTTTATGTCGCCAATTTCGTGCTGATGGACTACGGCACGGGCGCGATCTTCGGCTGTCCTTCGGGCGACCAGCGCGATTTGGACTTCGCCAACAAATACGGCCTGCCGGTGACGCCGGTGGTGATGCCGGAGGGCGCGGATGCCGCGACCTTCCAGATCACCGAGGAAGCCTTCACCGACGACGGCGTGATGATCAATTCGCGCTTCCTCGACGGCATGAAGCCGAAGGCGGCGTTCGAGGAAGTGGCCAACCGCCTCTCCTCCGAGACGATCAATGGCCGCCCGGTGGGCGAGCGCAAGGTGAACTTCCGCCTGCGCGACTGGGGCGTTTCGCGTCAGCGCTACTGGGGCTGCCCGATCCCGATGATCCACTGCGACGATTGCGGTGTGGTGCCGGTGCCGAAGGCCGACATGCCGGTCAAGCTGCCCGACGACATCGAGTTCGACCGTCCCGGCAACCCGCTTGACCGTCACCCGACCTGGAAGCATGTCAAATGCCCGAAATGCGGCTCGGACGCGCGGCGCGAGACGGATACGATGGACACGTTCGTCGATTCGTCCTGGTACTTCGCGCGCTTCACTGCGCCGTGGGAGAATGATCCGACCAACCCGGAAGCGGCCAATGAATGGCTGCCGGTCGATCAGTATATCGGCGGCATCGAGCACGCGATCCTGCATCTGCTCTATTCGCGCTTCTTCACCCGCGCCATGCGCGACACCGGTCATCTGAGCCTGGCGGAGCCCTTCAAGGGCCTGTTCACGCAGGGCATGGTGGTGCACGAGACCTACCGCGCCGCCGATGGCCGCTGGCTGGCTCCCAACGAGATCGAATTCTCCGGTTCGGGCGATGCGCGTTCGGCTGTCGAGATCTCGACCGGCGAGCCGGCGACGATCGGCGCGCTGGAAAAGATGTCGAAGTCCAAGAAGAACACGGTGAGCCCCGAGGACATCATCGAGTCCTTCGGCGCGGACACGGCGCGCTGGTTCATGCTGTCGGATTCGCCGCCCGAGCGCGACGTGGAATGGACCGACGACGGCGCGACGGGCGCACACCGCTTCGTGCAGCGCGTCTGGCGTCTGGTCTGCGAAACGGCGGAGCATGTGCGCGGCGTGACGCCGAAGGCGGCGACCGACGGCCCGGTGCTTGCTGCTTCCAAGGCAGCGCACAAGGCGCTCAAGGCCGTGGGCGAGGACATCGAGAAGCTGGCCTTCAACCGCGCCATCGCGCGTGTCCACCAGCTCGTCAACGATCTGCAGGAGCCGCTTTCCGCGCTTGACGCCGGTGCCGACGAGGCCGCGAAGGCCGCAGCGCGCGAGGCTGTCGACATCCTGATCCATCTGGTTGCCCCCTTCATGCCGCACCTGGCCGAAGAGTGCTGGGCGCAGATCGGTGGCGAAGGCATGGTTGCCGCGAGCGCCTGGCCGGAATTCGATCCGGCGCTGGTCGTGGACAATGAAATCGTTCTGCCCGTGCAGATCAACGGCAAGAAGCGCGGTGATTTGACAATTGCGCGCGACGCAGATCAATCTGCGGTCGAAGATGCGGTGCTCAAACTCGATTTCGTCCAGAAGGTGCTGAACGGTTCGCAGCCGCGCAAGGTGATTGTCGTTCCGCAGCGCATCGTCAACATCGTTGCCTGATGCTGCGGAACCCGGATTTATGCTGTTTGGAAAACAGGGGGAAACCTTGAACCCGACGTTTCGTGTTTCGCTTCTGGCCGGCCTGGCTTTGTCTTTAGCCGTGGCGTCTGGCTGCACGGTGCGCCCCCTTATGGCGACGCCGGACGTAACGTCGAGCGGCGTTGCCTCATCACCTGCGATGTCGTCCATCGCCATCGCGCCGGTGGACACGCGCTATGGGCAGCAGGTCCGCAACCATCTGATTTTCCTGCTTAACGGCGGATCCGGTCAGCCGGCCAGTGCGCGCTACGCGCTTGATCTCAAGATCACGCGTTCGAGCTCCGCAGCGGCCCGCGTTCAGGTGCGCACCGACAACGAGCCCACCGCCAGCCTTCTCACCATGACCGCCGTCTACAAGCTGACCGATGGCGAGACCGGAAAGGTTGTCGCAACCGGAAAGCGTGAGATTTCTTCCGCCTATGACGTGCCGCGTCAGGAGTTTGCGGCGCTGCGCGCTGCGCGCAATGCCGAGGACCGTGCGGCCCGCGAACTGGCCGAGCAGCTGCGTCTGGCGCTCGGGCAGGACCTGGCGCGCGCCGGGGCCGGATCGTAAACGCGACCCGGCGGCATGTTCGCGGTATCGTTGCAACCACGGAGCCCATTCTTGCGTTCGTGTCATTGCGTCGTCACAGTATTCGGTGAAACAGCCTGCGAGGCGTGATCTCTGAATGTTGCCCAGTTTCCGTAAGAGATCCTCTTCGGGTAAGACGAAGGAGCGGGATGACGGTCATGACAGGAACCGAGATGCTTCAGGGAGCGCTTCGTCCATGGCTCTGCACACGACGCTGACGTCTGTGGCCGCGGTTCTGGGGAACCGCGTTCTGGGCCGTGATGTTCACGCGCCCGAAGACCCGCATGTGGTCGATCAGCTGATCGCCGAGCGCACCACCCATCTTTCGCAGAACATGCTGTGGCCGCTGGCGCAGCCATTCCTCTACCGCTTCCTGCACTACCGCCAGGCGGTGGTGATGGCTGACGAAGTGGCGGAACTCTCCGGCTGGGAGTCTTTCGATTACATCAGCAGGCTCCTGTCGCTGGAGATTTCGGCGAGCGGGATGGAGAACATCCCCGCAAAGGGCGGTTTCATTCTCGCGCCGAATCACCCGACCGGCATCGCTGACGGCATCGCCGTCTACGATCTGATGAAGGGCGTGCGGCCGGATCTCGCAATCTTCGCCAACCGGGATGCGCTGCGGGTCAACACGCGGTTCCGCGATCTCATCATTCCGGTGGAATGGCGCGCGGGCGAAAAATCCCACGCCAAGAGCCGCGACACGCTGGAGATGACGGCCAAGGCCTTCACCGGCGGCAAGGCCATCGTTCTGTTCCCGTCCGGGCGCATTGCCTACTGGAACAGGGACAAGCTCACCGAGCGCCCGTGGCAGCCTTCAGTCGTTGCGCTGGCGCGCCGCTATCAGGTGCCCGTCGTGCCGATGAACATGACGGCGCGCAATTCGGGCCTGTTCTATCTTCTGTCGCGCTATTCCACCGAACTGCGCGACATGACGCTGTTCCATGAGCTTCTGAACAAGAAGGGCCGGGCGATCAACATGGTGATCGGCAAGCCGATCATGCCGGATGCGCTGGGTGAGGGGGAGCCGGCAGATATGGCCGCGCGCCTTCAGGAGCACACGGTGCACCGGCTGCGCGAAGATCCGCACGCGACCTTTGAAGGTTAGTGGCCGAAGGTTGGCGAGACGCATGCCGAGGGGCGTGCTGAACATTGTGACAGCCCCCTTCTCCCCGTGAACGGGGTGAAGGTCCCGGCAGGGGGATGAGGGGCGTGCGACGTTAGAGCGGTTCACCGTTTCACGGAAACGTCGCTCCGCTCAATTTATCGGTTTTTCCGCATTTGTGCGGACGTCAGGTGAGATCACCTGACTGCAAAATGCTCCAGAAAACAGTTTTCGGAGAGGAAGGGCGCGCCTGCTGCTGGCGCTGACGCTCGCCCCTCATCCTCACCTTCTCCCCGCGGGCGGGGAGAAGGGGGCGCCTGTGTCGGTACAAGACTTGCACCGGGGGGGGTACTTTAGGTTCCATCTACTGCCGCGCTATTCCACTGAACTGCGCGACATGACGCTGTTCCATGAGCTTCTGAACAAGAAGGGCCGGATGCGCTGGGTGAGGGGGAGCCGGCGGATATGGCCGCGCGCCTTCAGGAGCACACCGTGCACCGGCTTCGCGAAGACCCGCACGCGACCTTTGAAGGTTAGCGGCCACGGTTGGCGAGACGCATGCCGAGGGGCGTGCTGAACATCGTGACAGCCCCCTTCTCCCCGTGAACGGGGAGAAGGTCCCGGCAGGGGGATGAGGGGCGTGCGATGGTAGAAATCCGTTTTCGGGGAAGAAGGGCGCGCACGCTGTTGTTGCTGGCGCTCGCCCCTCATCCTCACCTTCTCCCCGCGGGCGGGGAGAAGGGGCTTCGATGCCGGTGATTTTCCTGCACCGATGTTTTGAGCGTGAGAAGCCTCAGCCGATCTTCTGGCCGGTCTTCGCCCAGTCGGCGAGGAAGGCTTCGAGGCCCTTGTCGGTGAGCGGGTGCTTGACCAGCGCCTTGAGAACGGACGGCGGCACGGTTGCCACGTCGGAGCCGATCAGGGCGGCCTGCTTCACGTGGTTCACGGTGCGGATCGATGCAGCGAGGATCTCGGTGTTGAAGCCGTAATTGTCGTAGATCGTGCGGATCTCGGCGATCAGGTCCATGCCATCGATGCCCATGTCGTCGAGACGGCCGATGAAGGGCGAGATGAAGGTTGCGCCGGCCTTGGCGGCGAGCAGCGCCTGGTTTGCCGAGAAGCAGAGCGTGACATTGACGAGGCGGCCCGAAGAGGTGATCGCCTTACAGGCCTTGAGGCCGTCCATGGTGAGCGGCACCTTGATGCAGATATTGTCTGCGATCCTGGAGAGGATTTCGGCCTCTTTCATCATGCCTTCGAAATCCGTCGCGGTGACTTCGGCGGAAACCGGGCCATCGACGATGTCGCAGATTTCCTTGGTCACTTCCATGATGTCGCGGCCCGACTTCATGATCAGCGACGGGTTGGTGGTGACGCCGTCGAGCAGACCCGTTTCGCTCAACTCACGGATTTCGTTTACGTCGGCGGTGTCGACGAAGAACTTCATGGCAAACTCCTTAAGGCAGTCGGAAGGCCGGGATTGAGAGGATGCGACGACATCCTCCACATGTTCGGTCTTTGCTCTAATGCAAGAACAGGGCAAGGTCACGCCCGATGACAAAAGATTCGCCAATGAGCACCGTCGTGCCGGTCATGGTGCCGATGCCCGCCGAGCGGCCTTACTCCTATGCGGTGCCGGAAGACATGCGCGTGGAGCCGGGCTCCATCGTGCGCGTTCCGCTGGGGCCGCGCGAGGTGGCCGGCATCGTGTGGGATGGGCCGGGCGAGGCGGTGGCCGCCAAGAGGCTGAGGGCCATCAGCGCGGTTTTCGACTGCCCGCCGATCCCCGAAGAGATGCGCCGTTTCGTCGACTGGGTGGCAAGCTACACGCTTTCGCCGCCCGGCATGGTGGCGCGCATGCTGTTGCGCGCGCCGGCGGCGTTTGACCCCGAGCCGCCGACCGAGGGGCTGCGGCTCGTCGACGGGATGGGGCCTGACCGGCTGACGGCGGCGCGCGAACGCGTGATGGAAATGGCCGGCGACGGCCAGGCCTGGACGCGGGCCGGGCTTGCCCATGCGGCAGGCGTTTCTTCCAGCGTGATTGAAGGCTTGCGTTCGCAGGGCGTGTTCGAGACGGTTTCGATCCCGCCGCGCCCGCTGGTGGCCGCACCCGACCCGACCTTCGGGCGCGCGACCCTGACCGATGGCCAGGCGGAAGCCGCCGCGCGCCTGCGGGAAAAGGCCGGGACCGACGCTTTCAGCGTGACGCTGATCGACGGTGTGACGGGCTCGGGCAAGACGGAAGTCTATTTCGAGGCGGTGGCGGCGGCGCTGGAGCGCGGCAAGCAGGTGCTGATCCTTATTCCCGAGATCGCGCTTACGCAGGCCTTTCTGGAACGCTTCCACAACCGATTCGGCGCAAAGCCCGCCGAATGGCACTCCGACCTTGCGCCAAAGAAACGCGAGCGTGTCTGGCGGCAGGTGGCCGAAGGGCAGCTGCGGGTGGTGGCGGGCGCGCGCTCGGCGCTCTTCCTGCCGTTTCGCGAGCTCGGCCTGATCGTGATCGATGAAGAGCACGACCCGGCCTACAAGCAGGAAGACCGGGTCTTCTACAATGCGCGCGACATGGGCGTGGTGCGCGGGCATATCGGCGGGTTTCCCGTGGTTCTGGCCTCGGCAACGCCATCGCTGGAAAGCCGGGTCAACGCCAATCAGGGGCGTTATGAGTGCATCGTTCTGTCGTCGCGCTTTGCAGATGCGGCCCTGCCGGACCTTGCCACGGTGGACATGCGCAAGGCCGCGCCCGAGCGTGGCGGCTTTCTTTCGCCGGTTCTCATCGAGGAGATGAAGAAGACGCTGGCGCGCGGCGAGCAGTCCCTGCTGTTTTTGAACCGGCGCGGTTATGCGCCGCTGACGCTTTGCCGGGTGTGCGGCCATCGCTTCCAGTGTCCCGACTGTTCGAGCTGGCTGGTGGAGCACCGTTTTCGCGGGCAGCTCGTCTGCCATCACTGCGGCTATAACGAACCGCGCCCGGAGGCCTGTCCGGAATGCGGAACGCTCGATCATCTGGTTGCCTGCGGGCCGGGCGTGGAGCGCATCACCGAAGAGGTTGACCGGCTTTTCCCGGATGCGCGCACCATCATGCTGTCGTCAGACATGATGGGCGGCGTGAAGCGGCTGCGGCTGGAGCTGGAGGCCATCGAGAAGGGCGAGGCGGACATCATCATCGGCACGCAGCTCGTGGCCAAGGGACACAACTTCCCCGGTATGACGCTGGTGGGCGTGGTGGATGCGGATCTGGGGCTTGCCAATGGCGATCCGCGTGCGGCCGAGCGCACATTCCAGCTTCTGGCGCAGGTGACTGGCCGCGCCGGGCGCACGGGGCGAAAGAGCCTTGGCCTTCTCCAGACCTATCAGCCGGAACACCCGGTGATGCGGGCCATCGTGACGGGGGATGCGGAGGCGTTCTACGACCGCGAGATCGCCGAGCGCGAGCGTGCGGGCCTGCCGCCTTTCGGGCGTCTGGCCGCCATTATCGTGAGCGCGGCCACGCGCATGGAGGCCGAAGGCCACGCACGGGGTCTGCGCCGCGCAGCGCCACAGGCCCCGGAAATCGATGTGCTGGGACCGGCCGAAGCGCCGCTTGCCGTGGTGGCCGGGCGGCATCGGTTCCGGCTTCTTGTGCACGGCGCGCGCCGCTCGGACATTCAGGGTTTTCTGCGCGACCTTTTGAAGGCCGGCCCGAAGCCGCGCGGCTCCGTGCGTGTGCAGGTGGACATCGATCCGCAGAGTTTCCTGTGAAGTGTGGCATCGCTGCTATGCCGCTGTGACCGCAATACGGTTTAAGAGGGCCGAAAGCGCGACGCGGGCATGTTTGCCTGCAACACAACCAAGGAGGTTCTGATGGCGTTGTCCTTTCCCTGGCCGGTAACCCAGGGCGAATGGCTGGCATGGTCCGCAGCGGCGGTGACGATTCTCATCGGCCTGTTCGTGATGTTCATGCCGCGGCTGGCGCTGAAGCTTTTCAGGCTGCAGCCGGCGGCGGAACGCACCGAGATGCTTGTGGTGCCGCGCGCCATCATTGGCGGTTTCTATATCGGCTTCGGACTGGCGGCGATGATGCTGGCGCAGCCCTTCATCTATCTGGCGCTTGGCGCGGCCTGGACCGTGTCGGTCTTCGGCTGCGTGATCTCGATGCTGTCGGATGGAGCGAAGGCTCTCTACAGCTGGGTGTTTCTTGTTCTGTCGCTCGTTCTGGCGGTGCTTCCGCTGGCATTTGTCATGGGATTCGTGGCCTGACGGAATAAAAATGCGTCGAAACTGCGACAAAGCAACCGTTATGGCGGGGTCTATGCGTGTTGCGACTCTCGGAAGCCTGTGCTAGACGGCAATCGGCTTTCAGCAGGAAGGCATGTCCTATGTCTTTTTGCGAGGGGAAAAATTCAATCAGGTCAGAGATTTAGCCCGAGCAGGTAGCTCCAGCATAAAATCTTGTGGCCTTCTAGGCGTGAGAGAAGACCATCCCGTGGCACAATCTGGCTCCATGATTTCCGGAATGGCAGGGCGCTACGCTGGTTCGCTTTTTGAACTGGCGAAGGAAGCCAAGGCGATTTCCACAGTCGAGGCTGACCTCGACCGCTTCGAGAAACTTCTTGAAGGCAGCGACGACCTGCAGCGTCTCGTCGAGAGCCCCGTGTTCTCGGCTGACGACCAGCTGAAGGCGATCAGCGCCGTTCTCGACAAGGCCGGGGTTTCGGGCCTGGTCGGCAATTTCCTGCGTGTCGTTGCGCAGAACCGGCGTTTGTTCGCCGTTCCGCAGATGATCCGCGCATTCCGCCATATCGCCGCAGAAGATCGCGGTGAGACGACGGCGGACGTGGTTGCGGCGCACGCGCTCAACGCGACGCAGGAGAAGGAACTGAAGGCCGCCCTCAAGGCAGTGGCTGGCAAGGACGTTTCGATCAACGTTTCCGTTGATCCCTCCATTCTCGGCGGGCTGGTGGTCAAGATGGGCTCGCGCCAGATCGACACATCGCTCAAAACCAAACTTAATTCGCTCAAGCTTGCACTGAAAGAGGTCGGCTGATGGACATCCGTGCGGCGGAAATTTCCGCAATTCTGAAGGATCAGATAAAGAACTTCGGCAAGGAAGCCGAAGTTTCAGAAGTTGGCCAGGTGCTCTCCGTGGGCGACGGCATTGCCCGCGTCTATGGTCTGGACAATGTCCAGGCCGGTGAGATGGTGGAGTTCCCAGGCGGCATCCGCGGCATGGCGCTCAACCTGGAAGTCGACAATGTCGGCGTCGTTATCTTCGGTAGCGACCGTGACATTAAAGAAGGCGACACGGTGAAGCGCACGGGCGCCATCGTGGACGTTCCGGTTGGTCCGGAGCTGCTCGGCCGCGTTGTTGACGCGCTTGGCAACCCGATCGACGGCAAGGGCCCGATCAAGACGAAAGCGCGCGCCCGCGTTGACGTGAAGGCCCCGGGCATCATTCCCCGCAAGTCGGTTCACGAGCCGATGTCGACCGGTCTGAAGTCCGTTGATGCCCTGATCCCGATTGGCCGCGGCCAGCGCGAGCTGATCATTGGCGACCGCCAGACCGGCAAGACCGCCATCGTTCTCGACACCTTCCTCAACCAGAAGCCGCTCAACGACGGTGACGACGAGAGCCAGAAGCTCTACTGCGTCTATGTTGCCGTTGGCCAGAAGCGCTCCACGGTTGCACAGCTGGTGAAGGTTCTGGAAGAGCGCGGCGCTCTCGAATACTCGATCATCGTCGCCGCTACCGCTTCCGACGCCGCTCCGATGCAGTTCCTGGCTCCGTTCGCCGGTTGCGCCATGGGCGAGTACTTCCGCGACAACGGCAAGCACGCCGTGATCGCCTATGACGATCTGTCCAAGCAGGCCGTTGCTTACCGTCAGATGTCGCTCCTGCTGCGCCGCCCGCCGGGCCGTGAAGCTTACCCGGGTGACGTTTTCTACCTGCACTCCCGCCTGCTCGAGCGCGCGGCGAAGATGAACGACGAGCAGGGCTCCGGCTCGCTCACGGCTCTGCCGGTCATCGAGACGCAGGCGAACGACGTGTCGGCCTACATTCCGACCAACGTGATCTCGATCACCGACGGTCAGATCTTCCTCGAGACCAATCTGTTCTTCCAGGGCATCCGCCCGGCCGTGAACGTCGGTCTGTCGGTGTCGCGCGTCGGCTCCGCAGCCCAGATCAAGGCGATGAAGCAGGTTGCCGGCTCCATTAAGGGTGAGCTCGCCCAGTACCGTGAAATGGCTGCGTTCGCGCAGTTCGGTTCTGACCTCGACGCCTCGACCCAGCGCCTGCTCAACCGCGGTGCACGCCTGACCGAACTCCTGAAGCAGCCGCAGTTCTCGCCGCTGAAGACGGAAGAGCAGGTTGCCGTGATCTTTGCCGGTGTGAATGGCTACCTCGACAAGCTTCCGCTTGCCGATGTCACCCGTTTCGAGCAGGGCCTGCTTTCGCACATGCGTGCGGACGGCAAGGACGTGCTTGATGCGATCCGCAAGGAAAAGGCGCTTTCCGACGATCTGCGTGAGAAGCTCAAGGCACAGATCGACGCATTCGCCAAGAACTTCGCCTGAGGCTAAGCGAGCATGGCTTCCCTTAAGGAACTTCGCAACCGAATCGCCTCGGTCAAGGCGACGCAGAAAATCACCAAGGCGATGCAGATGGTCGCCGCGGCGAAACTGAAGCGCGCCCAGGAGGCGGCCGAGGCTGCGCGGCCCTATGCGGAACGCATGGGGGCCGTGCTCACCAACATCGCCGGCGCCGTGTCGGGCAACGACGCGCCGCCGCTGATGGCAGGTACCGGCAAGGACGAAACGCATCTTCTGGTGGTCTGCACCGCCGAGCGTGGTCTTTGCGGTGGCTTTAACAGCCAGATCGCCAAGAAGGCGCGCGAGCATATCCGCGCGCTGCTTGGCGAAGGCAAGACGGTGAAAGTGCTGTGCGTCGGCAAGAAGGGCTATGATGTCCTGCGTCGCGATCATGGCGATCTGATCATGGACCGCGTGGATCTCCGCGAGGTCAAGAAGATCGGTTTCGACAACGCGAACGACGTCGCCCGTCAGGTCATCGGCCTGTTCGAAAAGGGCGAGTTCGACGTCTGCACGCTGTTCTATTCCGAGTTCGTATCGGTGATGTCGCAGGTGCCGACCGCACTGCAGATCATCCCGGCTGCCGTTCCCGCCGGGGACGAGGGCCAGGGTTCTGACGCAGTCTACGAGTACGAGCCTGACGCGCCCGCCATTCTTGCCGATCTGATCCCGCGCAATATCGCGGTTCAGATCTTCCGCGCGCTCCTGGAGAACGCGGCCGGCGAGATGGGTGCCAAGATGACCGCCATGGACAGCGCGACGCGCAACGCAGGCGAGATGATCGACAAGCTTTCGATCACCTACAACCGCCAGCGCCAGGCGCAGATCACCAAGGAACTCATCGAAATCATTTCGGGCGCGGAAGCGCTCTAACGGACCGAAGAGGTTAAACGAAAATGGCCAAAGCAGCGACCCCGAAGACGGCGTCCGCGACCGCCGCCAAGAAGGCGGCCCCGGCGCGCAAGGCGGCTTCCACCCGCTCGGCATCGTCCAGCGCAGCAACGAAAGCAACCGGCTCGGCCGGCACGATCCGCCAGGTTATCGGCGCCGTCGTCGACGTGCAGTTCGAAGATCACCTGCCGGCGATCCTGAACGCAATTGAGACCGAGAACAACGGCACGCGCCTCGTGCTTGAGGTGGCTCAGCATCTCGGCGAGAACACGGTTCGCTGCATCGCCATGGACTCCACCGAGGGTCTGGTGCGCGGCATGGAAGTCCGTGACACGGGCAGCCCGATCTCGGTGCCGGTTGGCGACGCAACGCTCGGCCGCATCATGAACGTGGTTGGCGAAGACATCGACGAAGCCGGCCCGGTCAAGGGCGACGGCGTTCGCGCTATTCACCAGCCGGCTCCGGAATATGTGGATCAGTCCACGGAAGCCGAGATCCTGGTCACGGGCATCAAGGTCGTTGACCTGCTCGCACCGTACGCGAAGGGCGGCAAGATCGGCCTGTTCGGCGGCGCCGGCGTTGGCAAGACCGTTCTCATTCAGGAACTGATCAACAACGTCGCAAAGGCGCACGGCGGTTACTCCGTGTTCGCAGGCGTTGGCGAGCGTACCCGTGAGGGCAACGATCTCTACCACGAGATGATCGAGTCCGGCGTGAACCAGGACCCGGCAAAGAACAACGGCTCCACCGAAGGCTCCAAGTGCGCCCTCGTGTTCGGCCAGATGAACGAGCCGCCCGGCGCACGCGCCCGTGTTGCTCTGACCGGTCTGACGGTTGCCGAGCATTTCCGCGACCAGGGCCAGGACGTTCTGTTCTTCGTGGACAACATCTTCCGCTTCACGCAGGCGGGCTCCGAGGTGTCGGCTCTTCTCGGCCGTATTCCTTCGGCTGTTGGTTACCAGCCGACGCTGGCGACCGACATGGGCGCCCTGCAGGAACGCATCACCACGACCACCAAGGGCTCGATTACCTCGGTGCAGGCCATTTACGTGCCCGCCGATGACTTGACCGACCCGGCACCGGCAGCTTCGTTCGCCCACCTGGACGCAACGACCGTGTTGAACCGCGCCATCTCGGAAAAGGGTATCTACCCGGCCGTGGATCCGCTGGACTCCACCTCGCGCATGCTTGACCCGATGATCGTCGGTGAGGAGCACTACCGCGTGGCCCGTCAGGTCCAGGAGATCCTCCAGCGCTACAAGTCGCTTCAGGACATCATCGCCATTCTCGGCATGGACGAGCTTTCCGAAGAGGACAAGCTCACGGTTGCCCGCGCCCGTAAGATCGAGCGCTTCCTGTCGCAGCCCTTCCACGTGGCCGAGGTCTTCACCGGCGCGCCGGGTCTGTTCGTGGACCTGGAAGACACGATCCGTTCGTTCAAGGGTCTGTGTGACGGTGAGTACGATCACCTGCCGGAAGCTGCCTTCTACATGGTCGGCACCATCGAGCAGGCCGTCGAGAAGGCCCAGAAGCTGGCCGCCGAAGCGGCCTGATCAAGGCAATGACCGGGAGGTCCGTTCGGGCCTCCCGCCTTCATGCCAAACCGGTAGGACACGATGGCTCAATCCTTCAAATTCGATCTGGTCTCGCCCGAGCGGCTCCTGGTTTCCCAGGACGTCGAATCGGTTGTCATTCCCGGCACTGAGGGCGAACTGACCGTGATGGCCACACATGCGCCGACGATGACCAGCATCAAGCCGGGCGTCGTTGCGGTGACGGCTGGCGGCAAGACCGAACGCTATGTGGTGTTTGGCGGCTTTGCCGACATTCTGCCCGATGGCTGCACGGTTCTCGCCGAATCGGCTGTGCATGTGGATGACATCAACCGCGAAGATATCGCGCGCCGCATTCAGGAGGCCCGCGAGGATCTGGAAGATGCCGGGGATCACGAGGCGCGCCTGCGTGCCGAAGACTTCCTGCATCAGCTGACGACCCTTGAGGGTGCCATTCTGCCTGCCTGATCGGCAGGCGTATATGGTGCGAAAACAGCCGGGCCAATGCCCGGCTTTTTTGTTAGCCTGCTTTCTATTGTGAAAGGCAGGGGTATACTTCATGGCATTGCGCAGGGTGGCGCGGTTTCTTTGCTGGCTCATGGTCGTTGTGGCTGCGAGCCCGGGCGTGGCGGAGGAACTTGATCCGAAAACGGCCACGCTTGGCCGGCAATTTACCGACATCTTCCAGAAAGGGTCCGCTGAAGAGGTCTGGCAGCACATGTCGGAGCGAATGCAGTCGGCGCTTGGCGATCTCTATCATCTGAAAGGGTTTCAGGCGTCCATCAACAGCGCCTACGGCCCCGAAGTGTCGGTTCATGAAGAGCTGACGGAAGAGAAAGACGGACTGCGGACCTACCGCCGCCGTGCCGGGCACGAGAACGGTTCGGATCTCATCTGGCAATGGAGCTTCGGTCAGGATGACGGGATCGAGGGCTTTTACGTGCGGCGTGTGCCCGTGGAGGCGGATTCTGCCTATCTCGACTATCAGACACAGGCTGCGCTGCGTCTGCCCTTCGCCGGGTACTGGAAGGTCTTCTGGGGTGGGCGCACGGTGGAAGAAAACTACCATGCCGCAGATGCGGGCCAGCGCTTTGCCTATGACTTCGTAATCCAGCGCGCGGGCAAAACCCACACGGGGGATGGTACGGCGCTCACGGACTATTACTGCTGGGACGAGCCCATTCTGGCACCGGCAGAGGGCACGGTCGTTGCCCGTGTTGACGGGCTGCCGGACCAGCCTCTGGGCGAGATGGATGCAGACCGGCCGGCGGGCAACCATGTGGTGCTCGACCTGGGCAATGAAGAGTTCATCTTCCTGGCGCATCTGCGCAACGGCTCGGTTGCCGTGAGCGGCGGGCAGCATGTCGATGAGGGGCAGGAGATTGGCCGCTGCGGCAATAGCGGGAACTCGTCAGAGCCCCACCTTCACGTGCATATGCAGACGACACCGGAATTGGGTGCGGGAAAGGGTTTGCCGGCGCAGTTTCAGAACTATCGCGCCAATGGAGCATTGAAGCTGCGCGGCGAGCCGGTCCGCGGGCAGACCGTGATCGCCGTTGAAGCTATCCTGAAGTAGCCGGCGAAAGCGCCGGGACGTCTCAGGGTGCGAGGTGGCGGAAGGCGGAGACGACGCTCTCATAGACCTTGCGCTTGAAGGGAACGATCAGACCCGGCAGATCGGTCATCGGCTTCCATTCCCACATGTCGAACTCGGCTTCATGTCCGCCGGGCGGCGGGTTGATGGCGATCTCCGAATCGGGGCCTTCAAAGCGGAAGGCGAACCACTTCTGCTTCTGCCCGCGATATTTTCCCTTGAGGGCTATGCCAAGGAGATGTTCGGGCAGTTCGTAGGTGATCCAGTCAGGCGTCTCGGCGAGAAGCGACACGGACTTCATGCCGGTCTCTTCATAGAGTTCGCGATAGGCCGCCTCGCGGGGCTCTTCGCCTTTGTCGACGCCGCCCTGGGGCATCTGCCAGAGTTGTGTTGCGCCGGATAACTCATCCGTTTCGGGCTGAACGATGCGGCGGCCCGCCCAGGCAAGGCCCCTGTCGTTGAGCACCATGATGCCCACGCAGGGGCGATAGGGCAGATCGGCTGCGTTCTTTGTGTTCTCGGCCATGCGGACGATTTCCGTTTCTATCGTGGTTGAGGGTCGGCGGCGACGGCCGAGACGGGAACGAGCTCGATTCCGCGTCCGGTGACTTCATTGGACCATGACGCTACGGCGTCGATGGTCTCGTCGAATGCAGAGCCTGTGCCGATGGCGTAGCCTCTGGCGCGTGCGATGCGCTCGAGTTCATCAAGCTTCTTGAGGATTTCGGCGCGCTCGGGGCGACGGTTCTTGCCGGTCGGATCGATGAGCGCGTCGGACGCGGCAAAAGGCACGCCCTCCTGAAGGGCGAGATCCTGCGCGACGCTGCGCGCGGATGTGCCATCATCGATATACATCAGACCGCGCTGGCCAAGCTCCGCCATGACATCGCCCATGGCTTCGTCATCGGCCGTGAAGCGTCCGCCCATATAGTTCATGACGCCCGTATAGTTGGTGAGGCGGGAAAGCGCCCAGCGCATGCGCGACATGTTCTGGCCGGGGGATGCATCCAGCGTGAGCGTGTTGCGGCCCGGGTTCTGCGTCGGATAACCGAAGGGCTCCATGGGCACCTGCAGAATGACCTCATGGCCTTCCTTGCGGGCCTGCTGCATCCAGCGTGACAGGCTGTTGCCCGCCGGTGCGAACGCCAGGGTGATCTCCGGGCGGAGCGTCTCGATGGCGTATTCCGTGGTTGTCTGCGAAAGGCCCAGCCCGCCGATGATGATGGCGATGCGCGCGCCCCGCGTGCCCGACCAGGAGCGGGCATAAACATCGAAGGGCCGCCGGCCGCCGGCATCGCGCACGGGCAGGGGGCCTGTCTCGGACTCCTCGATCAGCGCCCGGTCGGGCAGATGCGCCAGACGCGGATGCTGGCCCATGGCCGAAGGATCGCGAATGATGATGACGCCGTTTTCGGACGGGTCTTCCGGCTGGAGACGGGTGATCGACGCATCGGGCGCGCCGGATGCGGGCGTGGCCGTTGCCGTGTCAGACCCGGAGGACCGCGCGACGGTCTCTTCTATGGGTGACGTGACGGCGACAGGAGAAGGGCTGCGGAAAGGGCGGTCTCGCAGGGCGACAGCCGTGGACGTGCCGAGAACCGCAATGGCGGCGAGAGCGGTGACGATGCGGCCGGTGGTGAAGGCGCTCCGGCGCTTAGGCTTGTCTGGGCGCTTGTTCGGGCGCTTGTCGTGGCCCAGCGGGCGATCGATGTCTTTTTTCCCGGAAGTCATACCCACCCGTCACGATGGCCGAGGCCAGAAACCAGACCGGTCCTCATCTTCTAAGAAGGCGGACGCGGCGTCAAAATTCTGTCTTTCCAAACGTAGGGCGGCCGGAAGGCAGCCATGCGCGAAATTCGTGTTACTGGCGGTCTGTGTCGCCAGAATGTCACCGCCGGTTTGCGAGAAACCGGCGGTGACAAAAGATGTTTAGAGCATCGGACCGAAAAGTGGAATCCGGTTTCCCCTTTTCCAGAGATGGCTCTAGCGGTTCATGACCGCCTTGTCGGGATTTGGCGGGAAAGCGGGATCGGTTTTCTCGCCGCGCAGCAGTTCAAGGGCTGCCTTGAGCTGCATGTCGTCCTTGGGCTCCGGCGGCACATAGGCGATGGAGCCGGAACCCTCGTCGCTTTCTTCCTCACCCTTGATGTGACCGCGCAGGTCGGACTCGCCCCGGCGCAGATCCCGGCCCTGTAATTCCTCGGGCAGGGGCTGATCGACCTTGATGTCGGGCGTGATGCCCTTGCCCTGGATCGATTCGCCGGACGGCGTGTAGTAGAGCGCGGTGGTGAGACGCAGAGCGCCGTTCTCGCCGAGCGGGATGATCGTCTGGACCGAGCCCTTGCCAAAGGACTGGGTACCCAGAACCGTCGCACGGCGGTGGTCCTGCAGCGCGCCGGCAACGATTTCCGAAGCACTGGCCGAGCCGCCATTGATGAGCACGATGACCGGCTTGCCGTTCAGAACATCGCCGGGCCGCGAATCAAAGCGGGCAATCTCATTGGCCTCGCGGCCGCGGGTGGAGACGATCTCGCCGCGATCCAGGAAGGCGTCGGAGACGCTGACCGCCTGATCAAGCAGGCCGCCCGGATTGAGGCGCAGGTCGAGCACATAGCCCTTGAGCTGATCGTCCGGCACTTCTTCGCTGATCGTGTCGATGGCGGTCATCAGGTCATCGAAGGTCTTCTCCGTGAAGGAGGTGATCTTCAGATAGCCGACATCCTCTTCGACGCGGTACTTGACCGCCTTCACCTTGATGATGTCGCGCACGATGGTGAGATCGATGGGCTTGTCCGCACCTTCGCGAATGATGGTGAGTTCGATGGGCGTGTTGACCGCGCCGCGCATCTTGTCGACGGCGTCGTTGAGCGACATGCCGCGCACTTCCTCGCCATCGATGGCGGAGATCAGGTCACCGGCCAGAACGCCGGCGCGTGCGGCGGGCGTGTCATCGATGGGCGCAACCACCTTGACCAGCTCGCTGTCCATGGTGACTTCGATGCCGAGGCCGCCGAACTCGCCCTTGGTCTGCACGCGCATGTCCTTGGCGGCGTCCGCGTCGAGATAGGAGGAGTGCGGGTCGAGCGAGGTGAGCATGCCGTTGATGGCGCTCTCCACCAGCTTCTTGTCATCCGGCGGGGTCACATACTGGGCGCGCACACGCTCGAAGATGTCGCCGAAGATCGCGAGCTGCCGGTAGGTCTCGGAACCGGCGGCGTTCGCAGAGAAGCCACTCGTACCGTGAAGGAGCGAGACCGCAGATGCGCCCATCAGGGCGCCGGCAAACAATAGCGACAAGTTACGTTTCATTTCCTGTCCTTCCAGAGTGTCCCGGAGCCCACCAGGGTTTAGGATTGATCGGTTTTCCGTTCTTCCTGAACTCCACATACAGCTCCGGTGTGACGTTCTCAGTCCCCGGTCCTGCGATGCTTGCCAGGCGAGCATCCCCCATCATGCCGATTGGTTCGCCCGCCAAAACGGATTGCCCCAGCGTCACGCTTACCTTCTCTAAGCCGGCAAGCACGATATGATAACCGTCGCCGGCGTTGAGTATCAATAGCTGACCATAGGAACGGAACGGTCCCGCGTACAGAACCGTCGCCCCCGCAGGCGCGGTAACGATTGCGCCCGATTGTGTTCTTAGAATGTCGCCCTGAAGGCGCGCCCCGGTGTCGTCATCTTCACCGAATCGCGCTCCGAACTGGCCGGACACGGGCAGGGCCACGCCGCCCGTGCGCTTGGCAAAGGATGCGCCGGCACTTAGCCGGTGTTCCGGCGAAGTCGGCTGATTAAGGCGTCTTGCGCGCTCTGCCTCGGCCTTGCGCAGGGATGCGATCTCGGTTTCCAGCGAGCCGATCAGCTCCTGCAGGCTGGTGGCGCGGGCGGCCAGCGCCTCGGCTTCGCGCTGCTCGGTGGCCATGCGGCTTTCGGCATCCTGCTGCAGGCGCTTCTTTTCATCGAGCAGAAGCGAGAGGCGTTTCTTTTCCTCGACCTGTTCGGTCACGGTTTTTTGAAGTTTGTCGCGCTCGCTTTCGATGGATGTGACGATGCGCGAGAGGTCTTTCAGGTCGCCGATGAGGATTTCCGTCTCGACCCGCAGCTCCGGCACGACCGCGCCGAGCAGGATGGCGCTGCGCACGGAGGCGAGCGCATCTTCCGGGCGCACGAGAATTGCCGGTGGCGGGTTCAGGCCCATGCGCTGGAGTGCTGCGAGAACCTCGGCCAGAACGCCGCGGCGCGATTGCAGCGATTCGCGCAGATAGCCTTCCTGATGGCGCAGTTCCGTGAGACGCAGCGAAATGGCGTCGATGTCTTCGCTGAGCTTGCGCTCGGTCTTGGCGGCCTGGATGAGGGCTGCGGTGATGGCCGCATTGTCATCCTTGATGGCGTCGATCTCGGATGCGATTTCGGCGAGGCGCTGTTCGGTCAGCGCCATCTCGCGGTTGATGTCCTGAAATTCGGTCTGCGTCTTGCCATGCTGCGTTTCCAGAACCTCTATGCCGTCCTGCGCCGCGGCGTAGGCGGTCAGGACGCAAAGGCAGGTCGCAGCGGCTGCTGCTGTCCTGATCCTGGCAAAGGGCGGGCGCGGCATGTGCGCTTTCATCATCCTTGGTCTGCTGTTTTCGCGCGGTCGGGAAATCGCATTCGGGCAGTATAGGCGACGCTTTCTTAAGGAAGCATCAACCATACGGGAATTGCCGCGCAATTTTTGGTTGTGTTTTCCCTGTTGTCAATGCAGGCGGGTTGCGCTGGCTTGCCTGATTGCCGTGCGTCCGTCTGAGCGCCCATCCGGCCGCACCGAACTGTTCGTGGAGCCGTTCAGTCCCGATGATACGGATGGCCTGAAAGAATGGTGGAAACACGATAGATCTGTTCGGCCAGCATCACCCGAACGATCTGGTGCGGCCATGTCTGCGCGCCGAACGCGATGGTCCGGTCTGCCATGCGCCGCAACTCGGGATCGTGCCCGTCCGGCCCGCCAATGACGATGGAAAGATGCCGCCGGCCTTCATCGCGCAAATCCGCGATGGCCTGGCTCAGTTCCCGGGAGGAGAGGTTCTTGCCGCGTTCGTCGAGCAGGAAGAGCGCCGAGCCTTCCGGGCGCATCTGCGCGATCTTGCGGCTCTCTTCGCGCCGTCTTTCGTCGGTGGATTTGGCGCGGCTTTCAGCGATCTCGCTGACGCCGGAGAATTCAAGCCCGATGGCCGGGCCGCCCTTCGAGAAGCGGTCCAGATAACGGTCCGCCAGATCCCTCTCGGGGCCGGCTTTCATCCGGCCCACGGCGCAAATCCCAATATGCATTCCAGCCTCTCTGCCCGGTGGGCGGAGGAGCCCACAAACGCCGTCAAAAAAGACGGCGGTCAGTGAACCGTTTCATCCTCAAGACCGGGCTCAAGATCGGGCGTCTGCCACATCTTTTCGATGTTGTAGAATTCCCGAACTTCCGGACGGAAGACATGAACGACGATGTCGCCCGTATCGACCAGAACCCAGTCGGCGCTTGCAAGGCCTTCGACCTTTGCATTGCCGCAGCCGGCTTCCTTCAAGGCACGGATCAGGTGATCCGCGACCGCAGCGACGTGTCGATGCGAGCGTCCCGACGCGATGATCATGTGATCGGCGAGCGGGGACTTGCCCTGAATGTCGATGGAGACGATGTTTTCCGCCTTCGAGTCTTCAAGACTCGTGAGGGCTGTTTCAACGGCCTGGGAAACCAGGTTTCGGCTGGCCTCGGCCGGCGAAGGCACGGTGTCGGCCTTCTTCGTGGTTGCTGTTCTCAGTGTCTTTCCTTTCCAATAAGAACAAGCTCACCGTGGACGCATGTCCTACGGTATCCAATAGATAGGCAGAGTCTCCTTACAGTTTCAAGACATCCGCCGATCACATGTTTTGCGAGCTTTAGCGGTTATTGCGCCCCTTTTGCCGCATTTCTGATTGCGGTCGAGGAGAGCGGGGAGCGCGGACCATGGATGAATGTCCAGGCCGGCGGCTTGCTTCTGGCGAGGATCGGCGCGTCGTCCTCGTCTATGCGGGCATGGTCGAATGTCTTCGCCATGGTGGATGAGAGAAAGGCGAGCGTTGCGCCCGGACGGTCGATCACGGCGATGGGCATGGACTGCGCGATATCGCGCCAGCGCTCCCAGCGATGGAAGTCGCGCAGGCTGTCCGCCCCCATGATCCAGACGAAGTTCACGCCGTGATTGCGCGCCTGAACCAGCTTGATCGTATCCGCCGTGAAGCGGACGCGGTGGCCGACCTCGAATGCGGTGACCTTCACGCGCGGGTCGGTGGTGCATTTCTCCGAAAGGGCGATCCGTTCGGCAAGAGGTGCGAGTTCGCGATGGCTCTTCAGCGGATTGCCGGGGGTGACGATCCACCAGAGCTGGTCGAGCCGTAACCGCCGCATGGCGATTTCCGCCACCAGCGCATGACCGGCATGGGGCGGGTTGAACGAGCCGCCAAACAGGCCGACCGCCATGCCGCGTTCCACATGCGGCATGCGCAGATAGCGCGCCGGCACCGATGGCGTCGGCGTGCTGATCGTGCTGTTCTCGTCGGACTGCTGCATCGCGAAGCGGCCGCTCAGGGCCGGGTCTGGCCGGAGCCGCGAACGCGATATTTGAACGAGGTGAGCTGTTCGACGCCCACCGGCCCGCGCGCATGCATCTTGCCGGTGGCAATGCCGATTTCCGCGCCCATGCCGAACTCGCCGCCATCGGCGAACTGGGTGGAGGCGTTGTGCAGCAGAATGGCGGAATCGATCTCGTTGAAGAAGCGCTCAACGGCTGCCGCATCTTCCGCGACGATGGCCTCGGTGTGGTGCGAGGACCATGTGCCGATATGGCGGATCGCTTCATCGACCCCGTCGACCAGCTTCACCGAAATGATGGCGTCGAGATATTCCGTGCCCCAGTCCTCTTCGGTCGCGGGTGTTGCCGAAGCAAAGCGGGCGCAGACCTCTTCATCGCCGCGAATGGCGCAGCCGGCTTCTTGCAGCGCGGTCAGAACGGGCGTGAGAAGGCGGTCGGCTGCAGCGCGATCCACCAGCAGCGTTTCAGCCGCGCCGCAGATGCCGGTGCGCCGCATCTTGGCGTTGACGGCGATGGAGACCGCCATGTCGGTGTCGGCCGAGCGGTCGAGGTAAAGGTGGCAGATGCCTTCCAGATGGGAGAAAACGGGGACACGCGCATCGCTCTGGACGCGCTCGACGAGGCTGCGCCCGCCGCGGGGCACGATGACGTCGACATTGCCGCCGAGGCCTTTCAGCATCTCGCCAACGGCGGCGCGGTCGGTGACCGGCACGCGCTGGATGGCGTCGGCGGGCAGGCCGGCCTTCTCAAGTCCTTCGACGAGGCAGGCATGGATGGCGGCGGACGAGCGCGCGGAATCAGAACCGCCGCGCAGGATCACCGCATTGCCGGCCTTGAGGCACAGCGCGCCGGCATCGGCGGTCACGTTGGGGCGGCTTTCATAGATGACGCCGATGACGCCGAGCGGCGTGCGCACGCGCTCGATCTGAAGACCGTTGGGGCGATCCCATGCGGCGATTACGCTCCCGACCGGGTCTTTCAGCGCGGCGATGGCGCGCATGCCCTCTGCAATGGCGGCGATGCGCGCGGGATCGAGCTTCAGCCGGTCGAGGAGGGCGGGCGACAGGCCTGCTTCCTCGCCGCGCGCCATGTCTTCGCGGTTGGCCTCGAGGATCGCCGCCTCATTGCGCGTGAGCGCATCGGCCATGGCTTCCAGCGCGGCGTTCTTCTCGTCTGGCGTGGCGATGGACAACGGGCCGGCGGCGGCGCGGGCGCGCGCACCGAGATCGTTCATCAGCGCGGCGATGTCCTCTGTTCTGGGCGGGTGTGCTTCAATTCGAGTGCCAGATAGGTTCATGTCCGTACCGCTTCGATCAATTGTATGAAGTCGTTAAATCCTAGATATAGGCCTAAGGAGATAACGTATAATCCCAAAATTACAGCTACAGCCGATGGTATCTTTGCAGTTGTTGTTATAAATCTCGCAATTCTCTTTGCAGACATCGGATCATACTTGTCCCCTTTTTTTTCTTCTTATATAGAATATTAATCTTTCAGATAGTCTAAGGTATATTTTGTATGGTCCGAACGCGAATGTTGAAATCGTATAGTGAATTGACATTAATATATTTATTATTACAATTGAGAAAATAAGACTTATAATGTGACTGTTTTCAAGTGATTCAAAATTAAATCCGAAAAAAGAAGTTGTGTCTTTATCGTCTTTTATTTTCTTTAAAAAAATAATTGACGTGGAAAATATTACAGCTGCAGTGGCCTTTCGAAGTGCCTTTGCGTCGGCTTGTTCACTTTGTTCCAAGTTTAATTTGGGTTGCCGATACACTCCAGTTAACCCCTTCCCAATACTAAGTCGTCTCGATGAATTAGAGAACTACGCGCTTCGTATCCGAGCACCTCGGCAATGTCGCCGCTTTTCAGACCGGCGATTTTTACGGCATCGGCGGCATCATAGGCAACCAGTCCACGGGCGACCTCGCGCCCGTCGGGGCCGTGAATGGCAACCGTGTCGCCGCGGGCGAAGCTGCCCGAAACCTGTGTGACGCCAGCCGGCAGAAGCGAGTTTCCGGCGGCAAGCGCCAGAACCGCGCCGGCATCCACGCCGATTGTGCCGGCGGGCTCAAGCTGGCCGGCGATCCATGTCTTGTAGGCGCGCACGGGTGTCGTGCTTGCCCTGAACAGGGTGGAGCGGGCGTCGCTGTCGATCGCGGCCAGCGGATTGAGCCGCGTGCCCGAGGCGATGATCATGGACGTGCCGGCCGCCGTGGCGATGCGCCCGGCATCGAGCTTGGTGCGCATGCCGCCGCGCGAAAGCTCGGAAGCAGCAGCGCCCGCCATGGCCTCGATCTGCGGCGTGATGGCGTCGACCACGGGGATGAACTGCGCATCGGGATCGCTGGCCGGCGGCGCGGTGTAGAGCCCGTCCACATCGGAGAGCAGAACCAGAAGGTCAGCGCCGAGCATGGTGGCGACGCGCGCGGCCAGGCGATCATTGTCGCCATAGCGGATCTCGCTGGTGGCGACCGTGTCGTTTTCGTTGATGACGGGCACGACGCCCATCTTGAGAAGGGTGGAGACGGTGGCGCGCACATTGAGATAGCGGCGGCGCTCTTCCGTGTCGCCGAGCGTGACGAGGATCTGGCCCGATTTGAGCCCGCGTTTGCGCAGCTCCTCGTCCCATGCGCCGGCGAGCGCGATCTGTCCCACGGAAGCCGCAGCCTGGCTTTCTTCCAGCTTCAGCGTGCGCCGCTCAATGCCGAGGATGGTGCGGCCAAGCGCGATGGCGCCGGACGACACCACCAGAACCTCAACGCCATCGGCATTGAGATTGGCGATGTCATCGACAAGCGCGGAAAGCCATTCGCGCTTCAAACCCTTCTTGCGGTCCACCAGAAGGGCGGAGCCGATCTTGACCGTGATGCGACGGTGACTGTTGAGCGCGGGGCGGGTCATGGTCTGCCTATTTCTGCCAGCGCTCATCAACCGCATCGGCGTTTTCTTCTTCGGCGCGGGCGTCCTGGATGATCTTCATCAGGGCGCGCAGCACCTCCCGCACGCCTTCGCCGGTGGCGGAAGACAGGAGGAGGGGCGTCTTTCCGCAGGCCTCTGCAAGGGCGGCCTGCTTCTCGGCGCGGGCGTCTTCATCCAGAAGATCCACCTGGCTGAGCGCGACCACCTCGGTCTTGTCGGTGAGGCCGTGGCCATAGGCGGAAAGCTCGCCGCGAATGGTCTTGTAGACGGCGGCCGGGTCTTCCTCGCGAGCGGAAACGAGATGCAGCAGAACGCGGGTGCGCTCCACATGGCCGAGGAATCGGTCGCCAATGCCGACGCCCGCATGCGCGCCCTCGATCAGGCCGGGAATGTCGGCCATGACGAATTCGCGCGCGTCGATGCGCACCACGCCGAGATTGGGGTGCAGCGTCGTGAACGGATAGTCGGCAATCTTCGGCTTGGCTGCCGTGACCGTGGCCAGGAAGGTGGACTTGCCGGCATTGGGCAGGCCGACGAGCCCGGCATCGGCGATGAGCTTGAGGCGCAGCCAGATCCACGCTTCCTCACCCGGCAGGCCGGGATTGGCCCGGCGCGGCGCCTGGTTGGTGGAGGATTTGAAGTGCTGGTTGCCGAAGCCGCCATTGCCGCCGCTGGCCAGCCTGAAGCGCTGGCCGATCTCGGTCAGATCGCAGATCAGCGTTTCATTGTCTTCCTCGAAGACCTGGGTGCCGGCCGGCACTTTGAGGATGGCGTCGCCGCCCTTCGCGCCGGTGCGGTTGCGGCCCATGCCGTGCACGCCGGTCTGGGCCTTGAAATGCTGCTGGTAGCGATAGTCGATAAGTGTGTTGAGACCCTGAACGGCCTCCACCCAGACATCGCCGCCGCGCCCGCCATCGCCGCCATCGGGACCGCCGAACTCGATATATTTCTCGCGTCGGAACGAAACGGAACCCGCGCCGCCATCGCCGGAGCGGATATAGACTTTGGCCTGATCGAGAAATTTCATGGTTTTGGACCGTCTTTCCGTAACGTTGCGCTGAACCGTCTACAGCATTGCGCGCTGAAGTGCGAGAGCAGACAGGGCGCGCGTGCCTGCCTGCTCTCGTCTCAATTTCTCAAGCGCCCCAGCTTCTGAGGCTGACCCAGGTGCGGCGGTCGAGCTGGTAGCGCTCGACGGGCACCCGGCCGGCCACCACGGAATCCATCATGCCCTGACCGGCAAACTGGAAGCCGCATTTGTGAATGACGCGGCGCGAGGCGGTGTTGGTGACGCGGCAGGAAACATTGAGCCGGTCGATATCCGTGGCGCGGAAGGCGAGGTCCACCAGGGCGTGGGCCGCTTCCGTTGCGTAGCCGCGCCCCCAGTAGGGTTCGCCGATCCAGTATCCCATCTCAAGACCGTGGGCGCGGTTTTCCAGGCCCGCGCAACCGATGAAGGCGCCGCTTTCGGACAGGGTGATGGCATAGGTGCAGCCGCTGATCGCGCCGGCGCGAATGCTGGACAGAAAACTGTGTGCGTCGGCAACGCGATAGGGATTGGGCAGACGGCCGAGCATTTCGGCCAGATGCCGGTTGTTGGCGAGTTCCACCAGCTCGGTCACATCGTCATCGCGCGGGATGCGCAGGACGAGGCGTTCCGTGACCAGAACGGGACAATCTATGCTGACGCTGGGACTTTCACCCTCGATGTCTTCACTTTCGGCGACCATTTTTTCCTCCGGACAATAGAAAAGGGGAGATGGCGACCCATCTCCCCTTTTTGAACCTATTTCCGGAATGTCCAGACACCGGTCCCCGAGATGGGTCGCCGGTGTTTGGTGCGCGGACCGGCTATTCCGCGGCTTCCAGAATTGGGTTTACAGATACGTACGTTCGGCCGTTTGCCTTCTTGGCAAAGGACACGGAACCAGCCTCAAGCGCAAAAATCGTATGATCTTTGCCCATGCCGACATTGGTGCCGGGATGCCATTTCGTGCCGCGCTGACGGATGATGATGTTGCCGGCGCGAACCTGCTCGCCGCCGAACTTCTTCACACCAAGGCGTTTGGACTCGGAATCGCGACCGTTGCGCGACGAACCACCAGCTTTTTTGTGTGCCATTTCGCTTGCTCCTTTGCGCCCTTGAGAGCGCTCGTATTCCTATTGCGCCGTCAGGCGCCCGATTTCAACCCTGCGGCGATTATTTCGCCAGTTCTGCGGCCTGCTCGCGCCAGTCCTTGATCTGGTCGGCGCTGAACGGCATGGCCTCATCGATGCGCACCACGTCCTCGTCGGTGAGGGCGGCCACCTGAGCGTAGGTGGTGATGCCCTGCTCGGCGAGCTGGCCGGCTGCGACCGGGCCGATGCCCTTGATCTTCGTCAGATCGTCGGGCTCGCCTGCCGGAGCGGTGAAGAGCGGAGCTGCCGCTGCGGGCGCTTCCGTCTTTGCTTCGGCCTTCTTCGGCGCGGCTTCTTTCTTGGCGGCTGCCTTCTTCGACGGCTTCGCTCCGCCCGTCAGGATCTCGGAGATCCGCACGGTGGTCAGAAGCTGACGATGACCGCGCTTGCGGCGCGAATTCTGGCGGCGACGCTTCTTGAACGCGATGACCTTCTTGCCGCGGCCCTGCTCGACCACTTCGGCAGCCACGCTGGCGCCTTCAACGAGCGGCGCGCCGAACGCCACGTCTTCGCCCTCGCCAACGGCGAGAACGTCTGCAAACTGAATGATCTCACCGGGCTCGCCGGCGATGAGTTCGACCTGAAGCAGGTCGTTGGCGGAAACGCGGTACTGCTTGCCGCCGGTTTTAATGACTGCGAACATCTTTTTTCCTTTCGGTGTCCGGTCCGGCTTTGGTCCACGACTTTGTGGCCTGCCGTCTTTTTGTCAGTCCTGAGGGTTAAACGCCATGCGGCGCAGGGCTTTCCCACGTCGCAGGACGCGTGTCCATAACGGAAGCTTGGCACAAGGTCAAGTTGACGGGTTGAAAATGCCGCAGATTGGCCCTTGTGTCGGAGGCGATGACCGGTTATCTAGTGCGCCGCGCTGGCAACAGCAGACCAGCATCTCGCGGAGAGGTGGCTGAGTGGTTGAAAGCACCGCACTCGAAATGCGGCATACTCGCAAGGGTATCGGGGGTTCGAATCCCTCCCTCTCCGCCATACATCGCTGATGCCCTTCTGGGGCGCGATGCTATCATTGATCATCTTGCCGCCTTCAAGTGACGCAGAGAGCTGGGGTTTCTGCGATGCACATCGTCTGTCTTGAGGTTTAGGGGCGACGCAGTCGATACTGATTCTTTCATCCCATGGTCACTGCGGCTTCCCATAAGCTGTCGTTTCTGGGGCACCCATCTATCGACATAAGCAGTGCCGGAGGCGGACCTTCGCTGTGCTTGCAAAAAATAAGCACTGCGGTTGGTTGAGATCGCTGAAAAGCATCCCTGCAATCAAACCCAATCGGAAGATTCCAAATCAAATCGGCCATAATTGCAGGGAGGGGCGCAAAGACTTTCTGGTTGATGCACTTCTTATGACCTAATCACCATGGGCCAGGGGGGGGGGCGTCAGCGCTCATTTCTCGCGAAGAATTGGGAGCTTTCTCAAGGCTGCAGATGATGAATCTTCAAAAGATTTGTTAAACAGCTCTACGCTTTGAGCAGCCCTTATGCCAATGTACAAGCCATAATCCAGGATCAGGGCCAAGTACTTTCGCCCCGCTTCATGCGGCGTAATTCCTTCACTGATAACGTGGAGAAAGCGCAGTTGAACTAGGCTAGTTACCTGCTTAAACAGATTGGATGAGTTGTCGATCTCAATCAGGAAGGCGTTCTGCCTTTTCTCCTTAATGCAGAAGTTTTTGATAATCTCCAAGGCAGCCTTAAGGTCATCGGCTTGCTCCGATGCGTCCTGTTCCAAATCGCGGTGCTTGATAGTTAAGGCTTCCGATGCTGCCTGATTGACATTGGAAACCGTCACTCTTCCCCTATTTTCTATGTTAGCCTTCTGTATTGCCTGGGAGAATAGGTAAATTGCGTCGCGTGGGACACCTGCTGAAACCCATGTCAATCGAGGTATAACCTCAGCAGAACTACACAGACGTCTGATTGATGAAAGCCCAGCAAACCGAGCGTGGGCATCGAGAATCGCTTCAATGTGGCTCGTTGTTTTCTCTGGTGTCGTCAGGTTGTAATCTAGATGTATGGCTTGCGCATCATGCGGTAGCTCGAGTCCAATTCGTTCGGTGGTGTCATAAGTTCTTGTAAGGTTCTCAATCGCGCTGATCTTTAGAAAAATCTGGTTTCCCCTTGCGATCGAGTAAAGAATATCAAGTATTCTTGATTGGAGTGCGCGGCCAAGAACATGTATATCATCAACGAACAGGAAAATTTCTGATTCCCTTGTCAGTTTTCCGAGTTCGCGCCGTAGTCTTACGGCCAATTTTTTGTACTCGAGAAATTCTGGTGCGCATCTTTCTACTAGGTTCTGTAGTTCGGTCAGGCGATTGCTCTGACCAAATTTGGCTTCAATTTCAGAAACTAGATCGGAGAGCACATCTCCAATAACTCCATCATCGTTCCGTCTCGAATACGCTTGAAAATCTAGCCAAACTGAAGGTCGATTCTCTCGCTCCCTTGAAGTTAGGCTGTACAAGAGGAGCATCGATTTTCCAGCACCGCGCCGGCCAAAAACGATGTGATTTGCGTTAGAAACAATTTGCTCCTCAGCGCCAGAAACCGTTTCAATGTAGCGAGAAAATAGTTCGTCTCCAAAACTGTGCTTATGCACAGTTTGGCTCTCAGAGAGCAGCTTGAGCAGCAATCTCACTTCTGGCCCAGAAACGATCTTATCTCTGGAGACTTGCTTCAAAGTGGCGATGATATATTCGCTTTCAGAGCCGAGTACGTTCGTCGTTGCTCTGGAGAGGTCGTCAAAAAGCCGGTCTTCTGGGCTACTTACGAAAATGACGATTGCAGTCCCTTGTGAAGTTGGCTTGAATTGGTGATCAAGCCCCCTTAGCCCAGACAGCTTTTCGAATTCTGCTTTTATCTCAAGAAGCTTTGGGATTCCGATATTCATATTTGCCCCCTAAGATTCAATCCGCGCCTTTCCAGATACGCTTTTGTTTCTCTGAGGAAGTCTCTTGTGAGAGTTTCCGCATCGACTTGTCTGATGAATAGATCTTGAGCTCTGGCGCTATGGTCATAATCACATTTGTTTCGGTCGTCCCTAAGCTCTTTCAATCGCGTGCTGTAGGTCGCTCGATTGTTAAAATCTGATGGCAGGTCGCCGATCTTTTTATGGTCTGACGAATCGGTTGAGTGAGTTCCCTGAACCAAGTATCTTATCGCCTTGGACCCGTTGTAAGCGCCATAGTAGAAACGGGAAACTCGCTGCCGCCAGTGAGAATGGTTCTGGACTTTAGCGAAGCGATAGTGCTTCACGCCAAGGTAAAACATCGCTTGCGCCTGCAGCTTTTGCTGCTCGTTTATTAGCTCGATCTGATCGGGTTCGATGAGGCCGTCAAGAATTCCGACCAACTTCATCGGATTACCAAGTTTTAGAAAATCTCTGTGCAAATCCGGTCACTCTTCTCATGTAACGAGATAGTACCCATTACGATCCGAAAAACCACCGAAAAGTTAGAATGATAGGTTAGGCGCCTGAACCACTTTTTTGTGGGCTCGGTCGGCGAGCCAAGCATGAAGACAAGAAGCGTCTGGATGTCCGCTCGGCCTACTTTGCAACGATATGTTCGCGCCTGCAGCGAGCTTCTGTTTCCCGCCCATAGGAGCCATTCGCCCTTCTCTTAATTTGGAGGAGCGCAGCTCAGGTTTCGCTCTCCGCCTAAACACCCATCGCCCCCTCGATAAAGCTCCAGAGCGCGGCCTTGCCGGCTTGGGGCTTTTCTTCCAGCAGGGTTCTGAGCGCGCGGCCTTCGATGACATCCAGAAGGAGGCGGGCGGTTTCTTTTGGGGTGTCGAAGGGGCGGAACGCGCCGCTCTCGGAACCGCGGGCGAGCAGGTCGGCCAGGGCCGTTATCAGCGCTGCGCGGTTGTCGGAGAAAAGAGCGGCGATCCGGGGGGCGCGGATGGCTTCTGACAGTATTTCCAGGCCAAGCACCGCATTCTCCGGGCGTGACGCATAGGCGGCGTAGTCGCTGACGAAGCGCCTGAGCGTTGCGTGCGGATCGCGCCCTTCGGTCAAAATCGTGCAGAATGGCCGAAGCTCATCGGCTTCGAGCCGCGCGATCTCGGCCAGAACGGCCTCTTTTCCCGAAAAATGATTGTAGAGATTGCCAAGGCTGATGCCGGCGCGGCGGGCAATGTCGCGCACGCCTGTCTGGTGATAGCCGGCTTCCAGAAAGCAGGCCAGCGCGGCCTCCACGATCTGCAGCCTGCGCGGATGTGCGGCGGGTTTTGTCTTCTCGGCCATCTTGCAGTCCCGGCTTTTGATCTCTAAATGAACGAACGACCGTTCATATATTGGTGGATGACGGTGGGCGAGGCAAGGGATCCGGCAAGGGATCCGGGGCGATAGCCACAGGATTTCGGCGGTGCATCGGTTTCAGGCAGGCTGGAGAAAGCGGTGATGGATCTTATGGGTTTGTGGCGGCAGGGCGCAGGGGTGGCGGGGCATGGCTGACGCTGTTGTGATGGAGACGGCGCGGTCGCGCGCCCGTCTCGAAGGGCTCGACCTTGCGCGCTTTCTGGCCTTTGTCGGCATGGTGATCGTGAATTTCACGATTGTGATGGGGGCTGGGGCTGAGACCGGGGCCGGAGCTGAGGCCGGTGTTGAAGGCGGTGGCGGGCTTCTGGCCGGAATGACGCTGCTGCTGGAAGGGCGGGCGGCGGCGACCTTCGTGGTGCTCGCCGGGCTGGGACTGGGGCTCGCCGCATCGCGGGGCATGGAGCGCACGGTTTCCGACACGATCAGGCGGGCGCTGTTTCTGCTGGTCGTCGGCCTCTTGAACAGCCTCATCTTCGATGCGGACATTCTGCATTACTACGCGTTCTACTTCCTGTTCGGCGTCTTCCTTCTTCCATTGCGCACATGGACGCTGGTCTGGGTGATCGTGGCGCTCAACATCGCCTTTGTGGGGATGAACTTTGTGCTGGATTACGATACCGGGCGCGACTGGGTGGATTACAGCTATGCCGATTTCTGGACGCCGGCGGGCTTTGTACGAAACCTCTTCTTCAATGGCTGGCATCCGGTCATTCCGTGGCTTGGTTTTCTGCTGTTCGGCGTGATCCTGAGCCGGCTTGATCTTGGCGAAAGGCGCGTCCGCAATGCGCTTGCGCTGGGCGGGCTGGCGGCGTTTCTTCTGGCGGAAGTGCTGGCGGCGCGGCTTCAGCCGCTTCTGGGCGCAATCGACCCGGAGCTTGCCTATCTGGTCGCAACGGGGCCGGTGCCGCCCATGCCGCTCTACACGCTGGCGGGGATGGGCGTGGCGTCCCTGGTCATCGGGCTTTGCCTCTCGCTGGCCGAGCGGCCGGCAATGGCTCCGGTGATGCGGGCGGTGGTGCCTGCGGGGCGGCAGACGCTGACGCTCTACATCGCGCATATCGTGGTGGGCATGGGCGCGCTGGAGGCGCTTGGCATGCTGGGCGGGCAGACGCCGGGGGCGGCGGTTCTGGCGGCGCTGATCTTCTGCGCGGCCTCGGCGGTGTTCGCCTTTGTCTGGTCGCGCGCCTTCAAACGCGGGCCGGTGGAGACGCTGATGCGGTGGGTTGCCGGATAGGCTGAGGCCGGGCGTTCGGTTTTCGTGAGGGCGGCCCTCTGAACAATCGATTGGATTGAGCGGGCCGGAAATGAGCAGTGTCGCCGCGTTGTATTTTCACGAGGCGCGTTCATTTCATGTCGGAGCAGACTTTATCGCGGGCGAGCGGGCGGGCACCCGCAGCGGCGCAGCCGGGTGGGGGACCCGCGCGGAATACGCTGAAATCAATCGGCATCGCGGTTGCGGCAGGCGCTGTGGGACTGCTGACCGCTTCTTCCCTGCCGGTTCCGATGGCGCTTGCGGCGGGGCTCGCCGTCTTCTGCATCGGCATGTGGGCGACGGCGGCTGCGCCGGAATACTGGACCGCGCTTGTGTTTTTTCTGGTGGCGGTGCTGTCGGGCGTCGCGCCGCCCCGGACGGTGTTTTCCGGGTTTTATTCATCGACCTTCTGGCTGCTGTTCGGCGGGATCATTCTGGGCGCCTCGATCCGTTACACGGGGCTTGGCGCGCGCATGGCGGCGGCGCTCTCGGGCATGCTTGGAACGCGCTATTCCACGGTGATCATGGGGGTGACGGCGTTCAGTCTGGCGCTGGCTTTCGTGATGCCGTCTTCCATTGGCCGGATCGTGCTGCTTCTGCCGATCGTCATCGGGCTTGCCGATCACATGGGCTATGGCGCGGGCGCGAACGGGCGCACGGGGATGATTGCGGCTGCGGCCTTCGGCACGTTTCTGCCGGCCTTCACGATCCTGCCTGCAAACGCGCCGAACATGATCATGGCCGGCATGGCGGAAACGCTTTATGGCGCGCGCTTTTCCTATTGGGGCTACCTGCTGGCGCATTTTCCCGTGCTTGGCCTGCTCAAGACCGGGGTGCTGGTCGTGCTGATCCTGAAGATGTTTCCCGATGGCGATCCGCAACGCCAGCCGGCGGCGCATGACCGGGCGACGGCCATGACGCCTGCGGAAAAGCGGCTTGCGCTGGTTTTGGCGCTGTGCCTCGCGCTGTGGCTGACGGATGCGCTTCATCAGATATCGCCGGGCTGGATTGCACTGGCGGCGGCGCTTTATTGCCTGTGGCCTGCTTCAGGGCTGACATCGAAAAAGTGCATCAATGAAGAGGTGAATTACGCATCGCTCTTCTTCGTTGCCGGCATTCTGGGGCTTGGCGCGGTGATCTCGTCCACCGGGCTTGGCGAGGCGGTGGTGGCGGGGCTGAGCGGGCATGCGGATTTCTCGGTCGACCGGCCGGTCTGGAATGTGGTGATGCTCACCGGCATCTCGACGGTGGTGGCGATGATCACCAATCTGCCGGGGGTTCCCGCTGTCATGACGCCGATGGCGGAGAAACTGGCCGTGCTGACGGGATTGCCGCTGACGACGGTTTTGATGACGCAGGTTCTCGCCTTCTCCAATGTGTTCCTGCCCTATCAGGCCCCGCCGTTGATCATGGCGATGCAGCTGGGCAATCTGCCAGCGGGTGCTGTCGCGCGCCTGTGTCTTGCCCTGTTCGTCATCGGCCTTGTCGTGCTCCTGCCGCTTGATCTTGTGTGGTGGCATGTGCTCGGACTGGTATAGGAATGAATGCAGACCAATCTGGCGCGGAGCGCGGTGATGGACATCCAGCAGCTGAGAACATTTGTCGCCGTTGCGCGCGAGGGAAGCATCACGCGCGCCTCGGAGCGGGTTCATCTCAGCCAGCCCGCCGTCAGCGCTCACATCAAGGCGATGGAGGATACGCTGGGGCTTGCGCTGTTCGAGCGGACCCCGCGCGGCATGGATCTGACGCGCGACGGCGAACGCCTGCTGGAAAGGGCCGAGCAGACGCTGGCCGCGCATCGTGCGCTTCTCGAGGAGGCGGCGCGGATCAAGAGCACCCTGACCGGACGTCTGCGGCTTGGCATGGGGTGCAATTCCGGGACGGAAGCGCTTGGCCATCTGATGACGGGGTTTGCCGAGCGCTATCCGCAGGTGGATGTGGTGCTGCGGCACGGCACATCGCGCTCGATTGCCGAGGGCGTTCGCAATGGCAGCCTCGATGCCGGTTTCTACAATGAGACGGGTGAGCCGGAAGCAGATCTGAGCGTTGTCGAGATTTCGCGGTTCGCCATCTATCTTGCGGGCCCGCCGGGAATGGCGGTGGCGAAAGACGGTCCCGACTGGCGCAGGCTGGCGGATTTTCCGTGGATCTGCCCGGCCCCGGACACATGTTGCGGCGAGGCGGCGGAAGCGCTCTTTTGCCGGTACAATTTTCGCCCCGAGCGCATCATCAGCGTTGACCGGGAGCAGGTCACGCGGACGCTGATCGCCGGCGGGGTGGGGGTCGGGCTGTTGCATGCGGACGCCGCGCGCGAGGCCGAGGCGGCTGGCGAGGTGGAGCTGATCTGCGAGGCTCTGGCTGCGACGCGGCTTCTTTTCGCCTGCCTCAGGGAGCGCGTGGACGACCCGCTTCTGCGCGCGGCCAACGCCATCGTCACCGCCACGCTCTGACGACAGGGTGCGTCAGAGCTGCATGCTGCCGACGCTTGCGCCGCCGCACACATAGAGCGTCTGCCCGGTGACGAAGCTTGCCTTCGGATCGGCGAAGAACATGAAGGCGTTGGTGACGTCTTCCACCGCGCCGAGCCGGCCAACGGGAATGCGTTTGGCAAGCTCTGCCTCCCGCTCGCTGCCCTTCGGGATGATGCCCCAGAAATTGTCGGTCTGGATCGGGCCGGGCGCCACCACATTGACGGTGATGCCGTGGGGGGCGAGCTCCAGCGCCCAGGTGCGCGCCATGCCCACCATGCCGGCCTTGGATGCGCCATAGGCGGTGCGGGTCTGTGCGCCCAGTGCTGCGCGCGAGCCGTTGAAGAGAACACGGCCGAAGCGGCGTTCCTTCATGGCAGGCAGGAAGGCTTTCAGGAGCGTGAGGGCGGAACCCAGGTGAAGCTGGGCGAGGCCGGTAATGTCTTCGGCGCTGGCGTCTTCGATGAGGTTCGGCCAGATGAGGCCTGCATTCTGCACGAAATGGGTGACGTCGTGCCTGCCGGCGATCTCGGCTGCGGCCGCGCTGACGGCTGTGTCGTCCAGCAGGTCGGCTTCGACCGAGCTCAGCCGTTCATGCGAAAACTCCGGCGCGCGGCGCGCAACCGAGACGACGCGGTAGCCCGCATCCAGCATGGTCCGGGCGAGGTCCGCGCCGATGCCCTTGTTGCCGCCGGTGATGACGGCTGTCAGCTCTTTGTCCATCGTGTCAGTTCCTGCCGGGCACGAGCGCCACCACGCGCAGCGGGCTGCCGGTGCCGTTTTTGATCTTGAGCGGGGTTGCGATCAGCATGGCCCCGGTGGGCGGCAGCCGGTCGAGATTGTTGAGGCATTGCAGCCCGTAGCGGCCTGCGCCGTGAAGATAGAAATGGGCCGGGTAGGGCGGCGTGTAGTGCGATCCCTGACCGGCGTCGGTGCCGACCGTTTCTGTGCCGAAACCACGAATGCCGCGATCATCCACGAGAAGCCGGACCGCCGCCGGCGTGGGGCCGGGGGAATGTGCGCCGTCCTCGCGCATGTTGAGATAGGCCGCGCCCCGGCGCTTCGACCAGTCGGTGCGCATCAGAACCCAGCTCTCGGCGGGAATGCGGCCGTGCTCGGCCTCCCACGCCTCGATGATCTCCGGCGTGAGTTCGAAATCCTCATCGGCGGCAGCGCCGTCAGAACAGTCGATCACGCAGACCGGGCCGATAAAGCGCTCGGCGGCAATCTCGTCGACGCTGCCATTGGGCACGTCGCGGCCGGAGATCCAGTGCGAGGGCGCATCGAAATGGGTGCCGGTGTGCTCGCTGCAGGTGAAGTTGTGCCATTTCCACGCCGGGCCGCGATGGTCATAGGCGGACACTTCTTCCATGCGGAAGCGGGCGCACTGGCCGAACTCGGGCGGCAGCACGATGACCGGAAAATCCTGATCGAGCGTGTGGGTGAGGTCCACCACCTCAATGGCGCCGGTGGCGAGCGCCTCCGCCAGATTGCCCAGAAGGGCGGATGGGTCGGTTGCGTGGACGTTCATGCGCCGCCTCCGTCGGTTTCGCTCATCTCGCGCTCCAGCACTTTTGCGCTGGCGCGCCAGCGCTCGATCAGGTCCTTCGCCACATCGCCGACGAACACGTCTTCCAGCCCGTCTTTGAGGCCGGAGACGATGGCCCGGGCAAGTGCTGCGGGCGCGACCTTGGGTGGCGGCAGGGGCTGGTGCCATGCGTCGTCTGTCGGGCCCGTATAGACGTTCATCACGCGCACGCCGCCGGGCCGCATCTCCGCGCGCAGGCACTGTGACAGCGAGTAGGCGGCGGCGTTGGACGCGGAGAACGCGCCAAAGGCCGGCATGTTGGAATAAGCGTAGACCGACAGGATGTTGACCCAGGCGGCGGCGCTGTTGTCGCCGTCTGCGCCGCGCCCGCGCATGGCCGGGCCGAAGGACTGGGCAAGCCGCATCAGGCCGAGATAATTCACTTCCATCTCGTCGCGGGCGAACACGGTGTCTCCACGGTCCATGATGCCGCCGGGGCGCACGAAGCGGGCATTGTTGACGAGAATGTCCGTCTTGCCGCCGATCTCGCCGGCAAGCTCGGCGACCGACGCGGTGTCGGTGACGTCGAGCGGCACGATCTGGACATTGGGGATCGCTTCGAGCGCGGCGCGGTGCGGATAGGGCCGCCAGCCTTCGGGCTCGCCGATGAAGATGATCGACGCGCCGGCCTTCGCGAAGGCCTCGGCCAGCGCCGGTGTGCTTTCGCTGCGTGCGTCGGTGATGAGCACGCGGCGGAATTTCGGATCGGCGGTGATTTCGCGCAGTTGCGGATCGTCTTCCATGTTGGGCGTCCCTTCGGGAGGCAGGGCGTAGAGAACGCCCTGGCCCGACTTGTCGAGCCGGTTGATGATGCGCACCCGCCCGCCGCGTGGCGCGTCGCCATGGACATGGCACATGACGGAGGGGCCGGCGTCGAGCCGGACGGTGCCGACACGCCATGGGGTGCGTTCGCGGAAATAGGTGTTGGTGCTGGTGCGCACGGTGGTTTCGGCGATGAGTTCGCCCGCCGGGTCGATGTCGCGCCATGGCAGGTCGGTCGACAGGCAGGTGGAGCAGGCGTCGCGCGGCGGATATTGCAGCGCGCCGCATTCGCCGCAGACCTGCAGCATGAAGCGCCCCTCGGCGGCAGCCGCCGTGAGCCCCAGCGCCGCGCGGCTTCTGAGGCCCGAAGGCAGTGTCTGTGTGCGGGTGCGCTTCTGTGGGTCTTTCTTCGGCGGTGGCAGGATGGCGTCGGTCATGTGCCCGCTCCCGAAATGATGGCGGCGCTGGAGCAGACGCCACGGTCGTAATTGATCATGCCGAAGCCCGAGACCATGGCGGTCGTCGCCCCTTTCACCTGGGTGGGGCCGGCTGCGCCGGTGACCTGGCGGATGGCCTCGACCATGCCGATGAAGCCGCCGGCGGCTCCTGCCTGTCCGGCTGAAAGCTGACCGCCCGACGTGTTGTGCGGAAAGTCGCCGACAATGGTGAGATCGCGCTCGCGCACGAAGGCCGGGCCCTCGCCTTTCCCGCAGAACCCCAGATCCTCGAACTGCATCATGGAGATGACCGGGTAGTCGTCATAGGTCTGCAACAGGTCCATGTCGTCGGGCGTGGCGTCTGCCATGGCGTAAAGCTCGTCGATATCCATGGCCCAGCCGCCGCGCATCTGGATCGGGTCTTCGGGAAAGGCGTTGTGACGTTCGATGCTGCCGCGAATATGTGCGTAAGGAAGGCTGGCGGCGCGGGCGTCCTCCTCCCGCATCACGAGAAACGCTTCTGCGCCGCTGACGGGCATGACGCAATCGAACAGCGCGATGGGATCGGAGATCATGCGCGCGCCGAGATACTGATCCATGGTGAGCGGCTTTTTCATCACCGCATGCGGGTTCCGGAGCGCATTGTCGCGCTGGGCGACGCAGATGCGGCCGAAATCCTCACGGGTCGCACCATAGGCGCTCATATAGTGGTCGGTCAGGAGCGCGAAACAGGCATTCGGTCCGCCTGCTCCGTAAGGGTATGAGGCGTCCTGCGCGAAGCGGCTGAAGCTTGAGAGCATGCGCCGGAAACTGTCGACATGATTGGTGTCGCCGGCAACGCAGGCGACGATGTCGGCGTCGCCCGCCTGCACCGCGCGGGCTGCACGCCTGAGCGCCACGACGCCGCTCGCCCCGCCCATGGGGATGTGATCGAGCCAGCGTGGCGTGAGGCCGAGATGCTGGGTCAGGCCCACCGCCGTGTCGGGAAAGAGCGTGAAGCTTGCCACCGAGAAGCCGTCGACATCGCGGGGGCTGAGGCCGGCGCTTTGAAGCGACTGACGCAGCGCGCGGGCGATCCACCAATGCGCCGTTTCCTTGGAGAAGCGCTGATAGGGCGCGGTGGCGGGCGCGGCGAGCACCACGCCCTCATAGCCCATCCGTCTTGAGGTGCGGCCCGCCATCAGGCCGCGCGCCTTTTCTTCATGGAGCGTGTGTCGACCGTTCCAGGATCGGTGAGAAGCCGGGCGACCAGTGTTTTCAGTTCGCCGCGCTGGATCTTCTGCGTCGAGGTCAGGGGCAGGGCGTCGACAAAGGCGATGTAGCCGGGAACCTTGTAATAGGCCACGCGATCCAGACACCATTCGGCGATCTCGCGGGCGCGGGCCTCATCGCGTTCGCCGCTCTCGACCACGAGACAGGCGAAGACCTCGTCGCCGCGCAGTTCGTCGGGTGCTGCGGCAACCGCAGCGGCCTTGATGTCGGGATGCTGCATGAGGAAGGATTCCACTTCCACGGCGGCGATGTTCTCGCCGGAACGGCGGATCACGTTCTTCTTGCGGTCGACGAAGAAGAAATCGCCATCGGCGTCGCGCATGACGATGTCGCCGGTGTGGAACCAGCCGCCTTCCCACGCTTCGGCGGTGGCCTCGGGGTTGGCGTAATATTCGGAGAAGAAGCCGAAACGCGGATCCTCGCCCGCATGGCGCACCAGAAGTTCGCCGGGCGCGCCGGGGGCTGCCTCGCTGCCATCGTCCGCGACCACGCGGGCCTCGATGTCCGGGCCGGGCTGGCCGAGGCAGTTTGTGCCGCGCTTGCGGGGCTCGTGATTGGCGACGATGACCGCGCCGGCCCCCGTCTCCGTCATCGCCCAGCCCTCGATCAGCGGGATGCCGAAGCGCTCCTCGAAGGGGCCGTGCAGCTTGGGATCGATGCCCGCGCCGAAACCGAAGCGCACATTGTGCGCCCTGTCCTGTTCCGTGGGTTCGGCCTTCATGAGAATGGACGGCATGACGCCCAGATAATGCAGGCAGGTGGCGCGGCTGTCACGCACGCTCTGCCACCAGCTGCGCGGGTGGAAACGGTCGAGCGCGATGAGGCAGCCGCCGACCGTGACCATCGCCATCAGCGAATACGCCATGGCGTTCATGTGGAAGATGGGCAGTGGCGTGATCATGCGCTCGCCGTCTTCGTTCATGGCGCAAAGGCCGCCCGATTTCGCGTACCAGCGGCCCGAATGCAGGAAATAGAGGTTCGACAGGACGCAGCCCTTGGGCTTGCCCGTGGTGCCGGAGGTGTAGAGCATCGCCGCTTCGCGGGTGAGCGATGCGCCCTGCGGCGTCTCCATGCCGGCAAAGCGTGGATCGAGCGGCGGGGTGTCCGCCTCGGGCGTGACGACCGGAAAGCCGACGCCGGAGGCGGCAGCCGCCTGTTCGAGATCCGCCACGCGGCTGGCGATCGCCACGGCCAGAACCGGGCGCGCGTGCCCGGCCATGTATTCCAGTTCCGCCGATTGCAGGTCGGGATTGACCGGCACGACCGAGAGCCCGAGCGCATTGAGGGCGAACCAGTGCAGGAAGAAGCCCGGCCGGTTTTCCATCAGGAGCATGACGCGCATGCCGGCGCGATAGCCCCCGGCAGCATAGGCGTTCCTCAACCGCTCGATCTCGGCGAGGGCTGCGCCATAGGAGAGTTCGCCGGCGGGAATGTCGTAGACCGTGGCCGTTTCCTCCAGCACGTGCAGGAACGGGCGGTCCGGCCAGCGCCCGGCGGTGTCGGCAAAGGCCGCGAACACGGTGTCGAACGGCGGGATCTGCGATTTCATCTGCTGCGCCTTTAAAGGAACATCTGGATATTGCCGAAGGCGGCGTCGGAATTGAGCAGATCGACGCGCTTGTGGGTGATCTTCAGCCTGCCGTCGATGAGCTTCAGCTCGTGGCGCGCGGTGGCGGCGAGCAGGATCTGGTCGTCGAGCCGCGTCTCCACATAGTGAAACGCCGTGTGGGTCGCGTATTCGCCTTTCTCCTCGTCCATGAGGTCGATGAAGGGGCGGTTTAGAACGTGGTGGCAGCGGGTCTTCGGCTTCTGCGAAAAGGTGCGCTCGCCCTTGAAGCGCTCGACGCGCAGCTTGCGCATGAAGGCGTCTTCATGCAGCAGGGAGGTAACGTGTTTCTCGTCCTGCTGATTGTAGTCGAGCGGCATCCAGTAGAAGCTGTCATGGGTCCACAGATCGAGCCATTCGTCGAACCGGCCATCGTCCAGCATGCGGGCTTCTTCATAGACGAAATCGATCAGGTCATCGCGGGTGGGGGCCTTCATCACGCGTCTCCTTCCATCGTCATCGTCATGTATTTTTCCCATGCGTGGAACTGGTTGCGCATCTGCCGTTCCGTGGTGCCGTTCTCGACGGCGATCTCGTCGAAATTCTCGCCTTCCTGATAAAGGCGCTGGACGTTGACCCATTCGAGGCCATCGGAGTGCAGGCCTTCCTGCGCGCGCTCATACATTTCCAGATCGTCATGGCCGACCATGGAAGTGGGCGCGTTGATCATGCGGTTGTACATGGCGGTGCGCTCCAGAAGCATGTCGGGCGCGCCCACCAGCCGGTAAATGTAGCTTTCGACCAGGGTTTTGTCGGCGGCGATCGGGGTGAACAGCCGCAATTGCTGGATCGGCCCCTTGATCATGATGTTGGGGAAATAGACCGTGTTGTGCCGGTTCTCGCCGAGGATGGCCTTTGTGCGCTCCTCGCCATAGGCCTCGACCATCTGCTCGTAATAACCGGGGATGGCCGAATAGTCGGAGTGGATCGAGTGATGCACGCCGGTGTGGCCGTGGCCGTTCGGCCAGGTGCGGATGCCCATGTTCTCGAAGAACTCATAGGGGCTCATGAAGGGAGCGATCACTTCCATGGCCATGGGCTTTTGCGTGCCCTCGGGCTTGTCCATCTTCTCCCACAGATCGATGGCCGTGCCGGCGGAGCTTTCATGCGCGACCATGGGATGGCAGGTGTCGGTCTGGTTCTCGACCAGCATTTTCCAGTTGCAGCGATGCATGTAGCGCAGCGGCGGACCGGCCACTTCCAGACGGCCCTCGGGCGAGCGGTCGACCATGTTGTCGAAGGAACTCAGCGCCTCGCCGAAGAAGCTCTCGAAGTCCGGCCCTTCCGCATTGAGGCGGGCGAAGATGAAGCCGCGATAGTTTTTCACCGCGCCGACAGAGGCGAGGCCGTGCACGGATTCGCTCTCTTCGAGGCCGGTATCCTTGTAGCCCTTGCGCAGCGGGATCGCGAGCAGGCAGCCATTCGTCTTGAACGACCATGCATGATAGGGGCAGCGGAAGAACTTGCCGGTGTTGCCCGAACGGTCGATGGCGATCTTCGTGCCCTTGTGCGGGCAGCGATTGTGCAGGACGTAGATCTCGTTGTCGGAGTGGCGCACCATGATGACCGGCTTGGTGCCGATCTCGGTGGTGAAATAGTCGCCCTTGTTGGGCGTCTGGCTTTCGTGGCCGACAAAGACCCAGGTGTTGGCGAAGAGATGTTTCATCTCCAGCTCGAACACTTCCTGATCGATGTAAACGTCGCGGTGGACTTCCGTTGGCCGGATCAGCTTGCTGATGGCTTGCGGGTTGTTCGCGTAACGGCTCATGGCTTGCTACTCCCTTGCTGGCCGCCGCCCTGCCTCCTACAGGTCGAGGACGAGCCGGTCGGATTTTGCGCGTGACACGCAGATCTGCATGACGTCGTTTGCTGCGCGTTCGTCATCGGTGAGGATGACGTCGCGGTGGTCGGGAATGCCGGACAGGACGGTGGTCTGGCAGATGCCGCAATCGCCGCGCTGGCAATCATAGATCAGGTCGACGCCTTCTTCTTCGAGCACCTCGATGATGGACTTGCCCGGCGGGATGGTGAAGACCTGTCCCGTGGAGCTGATCTCGACCTCGAAGGATTTGTCGCCCGCTTCGGCTTCATGGGCCTCGAAGAGTTCGAAGTGCACATGGTCTTTCGCCATGCCGCGGGCATGGGCGATCTCGCGCACTGCCTCGATCATGCCGCGCGGGCCGCACACATAGATGTGGCCTTCGGCCGGGGCCTTGCCGATCAACGCCTTCAGGTCGATGCAGGTTTCAGGCTCGTCGTCGCAATGAATGGTGAGCGCGGTGGTCTCGATGGCCTCAAGCGCGTCGACGAAGGCAAGGAGCGTGCGCGACCGGCCGGCATAGTGAAACGAGAAGGGGCGGTCTTTCGCCTTGCGTTCGGCGGCCATGGAGATGAGCGGCGTGACGCCGATGCCGCCGGCGATGAGAAGCACCGGCGCTTGCGCGTCGACCAGCGCGAAGTCGTTGCGCGGGGCTGACGTTTCGATGATGTCGCCTGCTTTCAGCCCATGCATGAAGCGGGAGCCGCCCTTGCTGTCCTCTTCGAGGCGCACGCCGAGACGGTAATGATCGGGCGCGTCGGTTGCGCCGGGATCGGTTTCGGCGTTGACGAGCGAATAGTGCCGGTCGCTGCCATCGGGCAGGACGACGCGGATATGCGCGCCGGCGGAAAAGCCGGGCAGGGCCGAGCCGTCCGCGGCCTCCAGTTCGAGTGTGCGGATGTTCGGGGTCAGCGCCTCGCTGGCGCGCACCCTGAGCTTCAGTTCGCTCATCGCCGATATCTCCTCCCTCTGCGGCGCCTCCATCAGCTCATCGGCAGGCGAGCTGTCATCCGCAGTGTCTGAATAATATGAATTCGCATATTTTTGCCTGTCAAGCTTCAAGCCTCAAAAAGTGAAATTTCATCTTTTTAAGCTTGAAGCGCGTTAAAACTTGTGGAAGCCTTCGTAGTTGGAGGAGGCCGTCACGGGAGGAAAACGATGACGCGCATTTTTAAAACGCTTGTATCTGCATCTATTTTCTCGGCTGCCATGAGCCTGAGCGCCATGGCGCAGGAGACGGTTCTGCGCATGTCCAACTGGCTGCCGCCGTCTCACCCCATCGTCAAGGACATGATGGTTCCCTGGGCGGAACAGCTGAAAGAGGCGAGCGACGGACGGATCGAAGTGCAGATCCTCGACGCACCGCTCGGGCCGCCGCCGGCGCATTTCGATCTGGCTGCCAATGGCGCGGTGGACCTGACATTCGGCGTGCATGGTTATACGCCGGGCCGCTTCACCCTGACGGAAATCGCCGAAATGCCGTTCCTGGCCGATACGTCCGAGAGCCTCTCGGTTGCCTTCTGGCGGGTGTACGAAAGCGATCTGGCGCAGGCCGATGAGCATCGCGGCACCAAGGTGCTGGGCGTGTTCGGGCATGGGCCGGGGCTTCTGTTCACCAAGGGCAAGCCGGTTTCGCCGCTGTCGGACCTGTCGGGCGCGAAGATCCGTGTGGCGGGCAACATCACCAACAAACTTGCCGAAGCGATGGACATGGTGTCGATCCAGGCCCCGTCGCCACAGTCTTATGAAATCCTGTCGGGCGGCATCGCCGACGGCATCTTCTTCCCCGTCGAATCCGTGCCCTTCTTCAAGCTGGAATCGCTGGTCGACAAGGCGCTGAGGGTTCCCGGCGGGCTTTACAACGTTTCGTTCTTCTTCGTGATGAACAAGGCGAAGTTCGACAGCCTGTCGGATGAAGACAAGGCGGCCATCGAGAAGGTTTCCGGCGAGGCGTTCTCGCGCATGGCCGGTCAGGCCTGGGACGCGGCCGACGCGGCGGGCATGGAGGTCATCCAGTCGACCGTCGAGTTCCATGACGCCACCGAGGACGAACTCACCGAACTGCGTGAGAAGACCGGGCCGATGTTCGACGAACTCGCCAAGGCCTATGAGGCCAAGGCGCTCGACTTCGACGTGGTCCTGGGCAAGCTCAAGGACGAAATCAAAGCGGTGGCGGCTGAATAATGGCCGCCCCCTCCGAGCGGATCGCAATGCGGGCTCGGCGGTGGTTACGACTTGCGACCGCCGTGCTCTGCGGAGCGTTTCTGGTTGCGCTGACACTGGTGACGGTGGCCGATGTGATTGGCCGCTATCTCCTCTCGTCGCCGCTTCCGGGCGCAGCCGAATACACCGAAATCCTGCTTATGGCGATTGTGTTCATGGGATTGCCGGCCGTGTGTCTGGATGACGGGCATATCAGCGTCGATCTGCTTACGGCGAGCCTCAAGGGCATGGCTGCGAAGGTGCAGCTCAACCTTGGTCGGCTTCTGGTTTCCGTGGTTCTGGGGCTCGTTTCCTGGCAGCTGTGGAAGCACGGAGCCCAGCTTGAAAGCTATAACGAGGTGACGGTCTACCTGCGTACGCCGCTCGGGCCGTTCGCCAAGGCGACGGCGGTGATTGCCGGCATCAGCGCCATCATCACCTTTGTCATGGCGGTGCTCAGACTGCCCAAAAGCGATGGCGGGGGCGTGTAATGGCCTGGCCAATCGGAATGGCGCTGCTTCTGGCGCTGATCTTTGCCGGCGTGCCCATCGCCTTCGCCATGACGGCCGTGGGGCTTGTCGGTGTGGTGTCCATCGTTGGCTGGCACCCGGCGCTGGCCATGCTCGGGCAGGTCTTTTTCGACAGCGGCCGCAGCTATACGCTTTCCGTCGTGCCGCTGTTCCTGCTGATGGGCAATCTCGTGGTGCAATCCGGCGTGGCCGGCGATCTTTATGCGGCGGCGAATGCCTGGCTGCGTCACCGCAAGGGCGGGCTCGCCATGGCCACCATCGTCGCCTGCGGCGGGTTTTCGTCGGTATGCGGCTCGTCGCTCGCCACCACGGCGACCATGGCGCGCATCTCGCTGCCGGCCATGCGCAAATATGGCTATTCCGACCGGCTGGCCGCTTCGTCCATTGCGGCGGGCGGAACGCTCGGCATTCTCATTCCACCATCGGTCATTCTCGTCATCTATGGCATCCTGACACAGCAGAACATCGGCAAGCTGTTTCTGGCCGGCCTTCTGCCGGGGCTGATCGGCGTGATCGGCTACATCATCGCCGTGCGCCTGTCGCTCGTCGTCTATCGCGAACATCTGGAGACGCAGCCCAAGCTGCCGCTGATCGACCGTGTGCGGGCGCTGCGTGGCGTGGTCTGGGCGCTGGCGCTGTTCGTGTTTGTTCTGGGCGGCATTTATATGGGCGTCTTCACCGCCACCGAGGCGGCTGGCATGGGCGCAGGCGGTGCGTTTCTTCTGACCTTCATGCGCGGTCGGCTGACCCTGCGCGCCACGCTGTCCACGCTGTTCGACACGGCGAAGACGACGGCGGTGATGTTCTTCATTCTGTTCGGGGCGCTCTATTTCCTGAACTATGTGAATTTCTCCGGCCTGACGGGCGACTTGCGCACCTGGATCAATGCGCTTGGTGCCGGCCCGTACCAGGTCATCTTCATGATCGTGCTGATCTATCTGGTGCTGGGCTGCCTGCTCGAGAGCATCTCGATGATCACGCTGACCGTGCCGATCCTGTTCCCGATCGTGACGGGCCTTGGCTTTGATCCGATCTGGTTCGGCATCTTCGTGGTGATCGCGACCGAGCTGAGCTTCATCACGCCGCCCATCGGCATGAATGTTTTCGTCATGCGCACGGTGGCCCCCGACATTCCGCTGGAGCGCATCTTCGCCGGCATCCTGCCTTTCGTGGCCATGGATGTGTTGCGGCTCGCGCTTCTGATCGCGCTGCCGGCGATGGCGCTTCTGATACCCAATTCCATGTGACCGGAAGAGATGATGGCGAAAGACGAAGACAGGATCGAGATCGACCGCAATGCCGGGTTTGTCGGCGACTACCTGCTCTATCTGCTCGCTGCCGCCAGCGATGCGGCCAGCACGGACTTTCATGCCCATGTGCGCGAGCAGGGGCTGCGCGTGCCGGAATGGCGCATCCTCGCCTGCCTGAGCGATGAGGACGGTCAGATGGTGACGCAGCTCGCCCAGCTTGCGCTGATGGAACAGTCGCATCTGACCAAGATCATCGATCACATGGCGTCGAAAGGACTGGTGAAACGCCGGAGTGACGAGCGCGACCGGCGTCGTGTGCGCGTGTTCCTGACTGCTGCAGGCCGCGCGCTTGGCGCACGCCTCGTTGATGAAGCGCAGGCGCATGAAGAAGAGATCATCGCGCGGCTGCGCCCCGGCGAAGCAGCGCTTCTGAAGAACGCCCTCAAGCATGTTCACGCGCTTTATCGCGCCGGCAGCGGCATCACGCCTGCGCCGGTTCGCGAGCCCGTGAAACTGGAGACGAGACCGACATGAGCGATCTGGAGAAAACCCCGAAACCCGACGAGCCGCGGCTCCTGCACGAGGCGGTGTGCCCGCAGGGCTGGCCGCAGCCGAAGGGCTACGCCAATGCCGTGATGACCGATGGCGGCATCATCTACACGGGCGGGCTGGTCGGCTGGGATCGCGAGGGCCGTTTCCCGGAAGGGTTCGTCGCCCAGGCGCACCAGACGTTTCGCAACATCCGCGACGTGCTCGAAGCGGCGGGCGCAGGGCCGGAACATCTGACGCGCCTCACCTGGTACGTGACGAGTGTCGAGGACTATCTGGCCGATCCGAAAGGGCTGGGGAGAGCCTATCGCGATGTGTTCGGCCGCTGTTTCCCGGCCATGGCCACGGTGGAGGTGACGCGTCTGGTGGAGCCGGAGGCGGTCGTGGAAATCGAGGCGACGGCGGTTTTGCCCCGGGGTTGAACCAATGTGAGTGACATAAATGCCCGTGACTGTGTGCGGGCGAGGAGGAGAGTGCAGACATGAAAGTAGCTGTTCTGGGTGGAGGCAACGGGTCATACGCGGCTGCGGCGGATTTCGCCGAGGCGGGCCATGACGTTCGCTGGTGGCGGCGCGACCGCGCCAGTTTCGCCGATGTCGAGGAGGCCGGCGGCATCACCCTCACCGACCACGAGGGCAGCCGGAAGATCGCGGTCGTGCCGACCGACGATCTCGCTGCGGCGCTGAAAGGCGCGCAGCTGATCGTCGCGCCGACGCCGGCCTTCGCGCAGGAGGACATCGCCACCCGCCTCGCGCCGCATCTGGAAGACGGGCAGGTGATCTACCTGCCGCCGGGCACGTTCGGTTCCTATCTGATGATGAAGCGCATTCGTGAAGCGGGCTCGAAGGCCGACATCGCGATTGCCGAAACGGGCACGCTGCCATGGCTGACGCGCAAGCAGGGGCCGCTCGAAGTGCGCGTGACGACGCGGGCCTCGCGCCTGCCGACCGGCGTGCTGCCCGCGCGGCACACGGATCATGCGATCAAGGCCATTGCGGCGGTGTTCCCGGCCTCCATCGAGCCGGTGGAGGATGCGCTTTCGGGCGCGCTGATGAACGCCGGCCCGATCATTCACCCGCCGCTGATCCTCATGAATGCCGGTCCCATCGAGCATTTCGACCGCTGGGACATTCACAATGAGGGCACGCAGGCTTCCATCCGCCGCACGCACACCGCGCTCGACAATGAGCGCATGGCGATCCGCGAGGCGCTGGGCTATGGCGCGCCACACTTTCCGCTGGCCGATCACTACGAGACCAGCGACTGGATGTACGGCAATCTCGCGCATGACAAGCTGGTGGATTCCGGCGACTGGCATGAGAAGCTGGACCTGAAGTCGCACCGCTACATGCTGGAGGATGTGGGCATGGGCCTCGCCTTCATGGTGTCGGTGGGCGACTGGGCCGGCGTGCCCTGTCCGGTGGCGACCGGTCTCCTGGCGATTGCCGGCGCGGTGGCCGAGCGCGATTTCCGCGCCGAGGGCCGCACAATGGAGCAGATCGGTCTTGCCGGTGAAAGCCGCGAGGCGGTGCAGACCATGCTGCGTGAGGGCCTGTGATGACGGGCGAAGTGACCATCGCCTGCATCGGCGCCGGTCGCATGGGGCGGGGCATTGCGCAATGCGTCGCCTATGCCGGCCACGCGGTGCGGCTCATCGATGCGAAAGAGCGTGACGCCGACGCCTTTGCAAAACTGCGCGATGAGGCGCTGGACGAGATCCGCACGGCGCTGGCCTCCATCGCCGCGCTTGGCGCATTCAGGGTGGACGCCGTTCCACAGATCATGGAACGGGTGAGCATCGTGCCGCGCGGCGAGGCGGCGGCAGGTCTTGCCGGGGCGCGCATCGTGTTCGAGGGTGTGCCCGAGGTGACGGACGCCAAGCGCGATGCGTTTGCGCTGTTCGACGCCCATGCCGATGGCGACGCCATTCTGGCCTCGACCACCTCGACCATGCTGTCGACGGAGCTGGCGGGCTTCACCTCTGCGCCCGAGCGCTTTCTCAATGCGCACTGGCTGAACCCGGCCTTTCTGATGCCGCTGGTGGAACTCAGCCCGGCCGATGAGACGGATGCGGAAACCACCGCTTTCGTGCGCGCCTATCTTGAAGGCATCGGCAAGGTGCCGATCGTCTGCAAGGCTTCGCCCGGCTACATCGTGCCGCGCATTCAGGCGCTCGCCATGAATGAAGCGGCGCGGATCGTCGAGGAAGGCGTTGCGAGCGCCGAGGATGTCGACAAGGCGGTTACCTATGGGTTCGGCCTGCGCTTCGGCGTGCTGGGCCTTCTGGAATTCATCGACTGGGGCGGCGGCGACATTCTCTACTATGCGAGCCGCTATCTCGCCGGGGCTTTCGATGATGAGCGCTATGCGGCTCCCGGCATCATCAGTCGCAACATGGAGGAAGGGCGTATCGGCCTGAAGACGGGTTCCGGCTTCTTCGATTACGCCGATGTGGACGTCGACGCTTACCGCCAGCGCCGCATGGCGGCTTTCCTGAAGGCGCTCGACAATGCGGGGCTCGTGCGGCCACCCGTGCTTTAGGCCCGGTGCCTGAAACAGGGCGTGAAACCAGACCGGACGGAACAAGTCCGGAAAACCAGAGAGGACGATGACATGAACCAAGCAACGACCAGATCGATCGCCAGGACCATCAGACGCGGCCTTCTTGCAACGGCGCTGACCAGCGTTGCCTTTGCCGGGCAGGCCAGTGCGGAAGAAACGCTGAAGGCGATTTCCGCCTTCCCGCAATCGCTTGCCTTCTCGCAGAGCTTCAAGGGCTTTGTCGATCTCGTGAACGAGCGCGGCAAGGGCGTCATCCAGATCAACTATGCGGGCGGGCCGGAGATGTTTCCGCCGAACCAGCAGGTAGACGCGGTGCGCCGTGGCGTGGTCGACATGCAGTATGGCCCGGCCTCCTATTATCTGGGCACCATGCCCGAGGCGGATGCATGGGTGGCGTCCACCGTCACGGCCGCCGAGGCGCGCGAGAATGGCGGCTTCGGCATCATGCAGGAGGCGTTCACCAAGAAGCTGGGCGTGAACCTGCTGGCCCATCTCGACACCGGCGTCAAATTCTACATCTACACGATCAACGAGCCCAAGCGGACCGAGGATGGCGGCATCGATCTCGATGGCCAGCGCATCCGCTCGCAGCCGATCTACAACGCCTTCTTCGAGGCGCTGGGGGCCATTCCCGTCTCCGTGCCGGTGCCGGATGTCTATACCGGCCTTGAGCGCAGCACGTTCGATGGTTCGGGCTGGCCCATTGTCGGCATTCAGGACCTCTCCTGGGACAAGTTCCTGCGCTATCGCATCGATCCGGGCTTCTTCCAGACGGATCTGGCCGTGGTGGTGAACCCGGCCAAATGGGATGGCCTGAGCGATGAGGCAAAGAAGATCCTGAACGACGCCGCTGCCGAATATGAGCAGACGTCCTACGACAATTTCCAGAAGGTGATTGAGGAGACCGACAAGGCGGTTCGCGAGAACGGCATGGAGGTCATCGAGCTGGAGGGCGATGCGCAGGCGACGTTCCTGGACCTTGCCTATGACAGCGCCTGGAAGCGCATGAAGGATTCCGGGTCGGAGTATTACGACGCACTGCGCGAAGCGTATTACGACCGCTGATCCCGTGCCGGCGGAAGCCTTGAGCTTCCCCTGACGGGCGATCCCGGAGAGGCGTTTCACATCGCTCCGGGGTTGCCCGCAGGGCATTCCCCCGCACCACTTTTGAAAAGCCGCGCGCCATGTTTCTGCTACGCATCTACAACTGGATCATCAACGGACTGGCTGTGCTGGGCGCAGCCAGTCTCGTTTTCATTTCTGCCGCCATCATTGTCGATGTCGTGCTGCGCAACACCGGTTTCCGGCCGTTCCAGTCGACCAGCGCCATCGTCGAATATGTGATGCTGTTCTCCACCATGGCGGCCGCGCCCTGGCTGGTGCGCAACAACGGGCATGTGGCGATCTCCTCCTTCGTGGGGGCGATGCCTGACGGCGCGCGCCTTCTGGCGGGGCGGGTCGTGCTGGTTCTCGCCATCCTGACGCTTGGCCTCCTGTGCTGGCGCTCGGCGGCGGTGGGGCTGGAAATGGTGCAGTCGCGCGCGGTCGACATGCGCTCCATCAACATTCCCTCCTGGGTTCTTTACGCCATGCTGTCCATGGGCTTCGGCCTGATGGCGCTGGAGTTCCTGCGCATGCTGCTTCGCGGCGAAACCTATACCGGCAGCGGGGGAGCACACTGATGGTCTGGTACGAATCCGCCCTCCTGATGATAGGGGGGCTCCTGTTCCTGATGTTCTTCGGCATGCCGGTGGCCATCGCGTTTCTGGCGATCAACATTGTCGGCGTCTACATCTTCATGGGCGGCATGATCGGCATCGACCAGCTTGTCGCCAATGCCTCCACATCCGTCACCAGTTTCGCACTGGTGCCGGTGCCGCTGTTTCTCATCATGGGCGAGCTTCTGTTCCACACGGGGCTCGCTATTCGCGTGTTCGATGCGCTCGACAAGTGTTTTGGCGGCATCAAGGGGCGGCTTTCCTATCTGACCGTGGGCGGCGGCACGATCTTCGCCACACTGTCGGGATCGTCCATGGCCAACACGGCGATGCTCGGCACGACGCTGATGCCCGACATGATCAAGCGCGGATACAAGCCGCACATGATCATGGGGCCGATCCTGGCGACCGGTGGTCTGGCCATGATCATTCCGCCATCCTCGCTGGCCGTGCTGCTTGGTTCGCTGGCGCGCATCGATGTGGGTGCGCTGCTGATCGCGGGGCTGGTGCCGGGGCTGCTTCTGGCGGCGCTGTTCATCGCAACGATCCGCATACAGATCGCGCTCGATCCGGAAGCCGCCCCCGGCTATGCGGCGGAACGGGCGAGCCTTTCCGAGATCATGCGGGCGGTTCTGGTGGACGTCATGCCCATGGGCATCGTCGTGTTCGCGGTGGTCGGGCTGATCCTGCTCGGCTGGGCGACGCCGACCGAATCCGCAGCCTTCGGTGCGCTGTCCGTCGTCGTGCTGGCGGCGTGCTATCGCACGCTGAGCTGGCAGGCCGTGGTGCGCTCGCTGACCGGCACGCTCAAAGTGTCGGCCATGATGCTGATGATCATCGTCGGCTCGACCACCTTCTCGCAGATCCTCGCCTTCTCCGGCGCGTCTTCGGGCCTGATCTCGTTTGCCACCAGTTTCGAGCTCAACGCCTATGTGGTGCTCGCGGTCATGTTCCTCGTGCTTCTGCTTCTCGGCATGTTCATGGATCAGCTTTCTATCATGATGCTGACCCTGCCGATTTTCATGCCGCTGGTCGGGCTCTACGGGTTCGACCAGATCTGGTTCGGCGTGGTGATGCTTCTGGCGCTGGAACTCAGCCTTGCGACCCCGCCCTTCGGTCTCCTGCTCTTCGTCATGGTTGGCGTGAGCCCGAGGGGGACGACCATCGGACAGGTGGCGCGGGCCGCGCTGCCCTACATCGCCTGCACGCTGCTTTTGGTCGTGCTGCTTGCGCTTTTCCCGCAGCTGGCCCTCTGGTTGCCGGGCCTCATCAGGAGCTGACGTCATGAAGATCTGGTATCAAAGCTATGTCGATTACGAGAATGGCGCGGGCTACTGGGATGAACTGAGGAAACATCTCGACGCCATTGTGGACCCCGGCACTGAGATCGACATCAAGGGCATCACCCCGCATGACAGCTACGCCCACGCCATCGTGGAGTTTCGCTGCGCGCGTGAGGTGATCTGCAATGCGGTGCGGGCCGAGCGCGAGGGCTATGACGCTTTCATCATCGGGCATTTTCAGGATGCCGGCCTCTATGAAGCGCGGTCGGTGGTCGACATTCCGGTGCTGGGCATGGGGGAGGCGTCCATGCTGCATGCCTGCCAGCTTGGCCAGCGCTCGGGCATCGTCACGATTAACCGGCGTTACATTCCCTGGTTTCACCACCAGATCGGCAAATACGGTCTCGGCGAACGCGTAACCGGCGTGCACGCCATGGATTTCGAGCCGGGGCAGATCCTTGCCGCCTTCGGTTCCGATGAGCGGCTTGAAACCGTGCGCGCCCTGTTTGAGGAGCAGGCCCGGCCGCTGGTGGATGAGGGCGTGGACGTGCTCATTCCCGGCGGCGGCATTCCCATGCTTCTGTTCTCGCAATTGCAGGCGCACCGGGTGGATGGCGCGCCGGTGATCAACGGCATTCCGATTGTCGTGAAGCTGGCGGAAATGGCCGTGAAGCTGAAGGGGCTGACCGGCCTTGGCGTCAGCCGCACCTCGGATTTCGTCAAACCGCCGGAAGAGATCATCGAAGAGTTCATGACCCATCCCAGGGGGCTGTAACCATAAAAGGGTCTGTAAGCATAAGAGGGCGTCTTCGCGCCTTTGGGCAATAATTCTCCGGGCCTGTTGACTGGCTTTTGCAAAGCTGTCCCAATATCAAGGGGACGATATCGGCAGCGCCTGGAGGATTGCTATGCGTGCGGCACGCGGACTCTCCCTGTTTTTCATTTTTGTTTTCGGGTTTGCAGCAATGGCTGCCGCGCAGGATGCGCGCCGGATCGTGACCAGCGAGAATGCCGATTATTTCGGTTTCGACCTGCGCACCGAAAAGGATGTGACGCTCGACCAGTGCAAGGCGGTGTGCCTTGCCGATCCGCAGTGCCGGGCCTTTACCTACAACACCAGCGCGCAATGGTGCTTCCTGAAGTCGGATTTCAACCGCCTCGATTCGTTCGAGGGCGCGGTGGCCGGCAAGGTGGTGGTGAGCGGCGCTGCTGCCGATCTTGGCGCGCCGCCGGCGCTGCGCTTCGTGCCCGAACATGTGCTGCGCGAGGCGGATCAATATCGTGACGAGGTGCTGCGCACGCAGAATGCCGTCAATGCCGGTTTCGCTGCCCTGACCGCCGCAGGCGGGCAGGCGCTTGCGAACAATGATCCGCTCAATGCGATCCGGGCCTATTCCGCAGCCCTTGTGGTGGAGCCTGACAATGCGGGCCTGTGGTCTCGGCTTGCGCGCGCCGCGACGGTGGCGCAGCCAGCCGGCGAGATGAACCTCTATCGTCTGCAGCGCGCTGGCACGGGTGCAGCGGTGAACGCCTACAATCTGTCGCGCAGCACCGATGACCGCGCCGAAGCGCTGGCCGTTCTTGCGCCGGCTCTTGAGCGGCGCAACCTCTTCCGCCCCGCGCTCAGCGCCTATGAGGCGAGCCTTGCGCTCAGGACCGCGCGCGATGTGCAGGAGGCTTATGCCGATCTCAAGCGCCGCAAGGGGTTCCGCGTGATCGATCATTCGGTCGATTCCGACAGCGCCACGCCGCGCGCCTGCGTGCAGTTTTCCGAGGAGCTGGTGAAGAGCGGCGTCGACTACGCCCAGTTCGTGACCGTCGACAATCTGCGCTCCTTCGCCGTTGACCGCAGCGACAAGGAGCTTTGCGTCAGCGGTCTGAAGCATGGCGAACAGTACCGCATCGTCATCCGGCAGGGCCTGCCGGCGGCCATTGGCGAGGTGATTGCCGAGCCGGTGCCGCTGGAAATCTACGTGCGGGACCGTGCGCCTTCGCTGCGCTTTACCGGCGACAATTTCGTGCTGCCGTCCTCGGCGCGCCGGGGCATCCCGTTCGTTTCCGTGAATGCCGACAGCGCGACGCTGTCCGTGTATCGCGTCGGTGACCGCGCGCTGGCGCGTCTTCTGAGCGAGGGGCAGTTCCTGCGCCAGCTCAACGAATACGCGGTGGACGAGGTGGCCGACCAGATGGGCGCGCCCGTCTTCGAAGGCACGATCGAGGTGGACGCCGAACTGAACAAGGATGTCGTCACCAGCATCCCCGTCGATGAGGCGGTGCCGGAGCGCAAACCCGGCGTCTACATGATGACGGCGGTGCCGGAGGGCGACCGGAGCCAGAACTGGGACAACCGCGCCACGCAGTGGTTCCTTGTCTCCGATATCGGGCTTTCCACCTTTGCCGGCGAGGACGGGCTTTCGGTTTTCGCGCGTTCGCTTGCGAGTGCGAAGCCGCTCGACGGTCTGAAGCTCAGGCTGGTGGCGCGCAACAATGAGGTGCTTGGCGAGGCGGAGACCGATGGCGATGGCCATGCGCGCTTCGATCCCGGTCTGGCGCGTGGTTCTTCCGGTCTCGCGCCGGCGGCGATCATCGCTGAAGACGGGACTGAGGATTTCGTCTTCCTCGACATGACGCGCGCGGGCTTCGATCTTTCGGATCGTGGCGTGACGGGGCGTCCTTCGCCCGGACCGCTCGACGTGTTCGCCTGGACGGAGCGTGGCATCTATCGCGCCGGCGAGACGGTGCATGCGAGCGCGCTCACGCGCAATCCCGCTTCGGATGCGGTGGAGGATCTGCCGCTGACCTTCATCTTCCGCCGCCCCGACGGCGTGGAGGATCGGCGCGTCGTTTCCGATGGCGCGGCGCTTGGCGGTCATGCGGTGGCGCTTGATCTGCCCGGAAGCGCGATGCGCGGCACCTGGGTGCTCGGCATTTATGCCGATCCGAAAAAGCCGGCGCTGGCCGAAAAGAATTTTCTGGTCGAGGATTTCGTGCCCGACCGCACCGAGTTCGAGCTTGCAAGCGCCGATGAGACCGTGCCGGTTGGTGGTGTGACGGATGTGACCGTCGATGGCCGCTATCTCTATGGCGCACCGGCGGCGGGGCTTGCGCTTGAAGGCGAACTGACGGTCGCGCCGACGCGCGAATGGAAAGCCTTCCCCGGCTATGTCTTCGGCCTTGATGATGAGGAGGATGTGGAGGCGCTGCGCGTTTCGCTGCACGGTCTGCCCGAGACCGATGCGGAAGGGCAGGCGCGGTTCCCGGTGGCGCTGGATGGCGCGCCATCCACCACGCGTCTCCTGAAGGCGGATGTCAGCGTGCGCATGCGCGAGGCCGGCGGCCGCGCCGTGGAGCGCGCGCTGGAGATCGGTGTCGAGCCGGAAAGCGCGATGATCGGCCTGAAGCCGGAATTCACCGGCGGTCGCGTTGCCGAGGGAGCGACGGCGAATTTCCGCGTGATCGCGGTCGATCCGAAGGGCGAGCGCATCGCCATGGACGGCCTCGAATGGAAACTGCTGAAGGTGGAGCGGCACTATCAGTGGTATCGCGATGGCGGTTCCTGGAACTATGAGCCGATCAGCACGACGAGCCTCGTGCGCGAGGGAACGGTGGATGCAAAGGCCGACAGCGAGCCGCAGATCGGCGTTTCCGTGGACTGGGGGCGCTATCGCCTAGAGGTGGAAAGCCCGGATGCGGGCGGGCCGATCACCAGCGCGGCGTTCGATTCCGGCTGGTATGTGGAGGCCGGTTCCACCGAGACGCCGGACGGGCTGGAAGTGGCGCTCGACCGCGACGCCTATGCGGTGGGTGAGACGGCGAAGCTGAAGATTTCGCCCCGCTTTGCCGGCGAGGTTCTGGTGACGGTGGGTTCCGAGAGCCTGCTTGAAACCTTTACCGCAAACGTGCCGGAAGCCGGCGCGACCGTGGACATTCCGGTGACCGACGCGCTGGGGGCCGGGGCCTATGTGACCGCAACGCTGTTCCGCCCCGGCGACGATGCCGAAAACCGCCTGCCCATGCGCGCCATCGGCGTGCGCTGGCTCAAGGTTGATCCGGGTGCGCGTGACCTTGCGGTTGAACTCGGCGTGGAGGAACAGGCGCGCCCCGATGCTGCCCTTTCAATTCCCGTCAGCGTTGGCGGGCTGGAACCGGGTGAAGAAGCCTATGTGACCGTTGCGGCGGTCGATGTGGGCATTCTCAATCTGACGCGCTACGAGCCGCCACAGCCGGACGCCTGGTATTTCGGCCAGCGCATGCTGGGCATCGAGATGCGCGACATTTACGGGCGGCTGATCGATGGTTCGCTCGGCGCGATGGGCCGGCTGCGCACCGGCGGCGATGGCGGGGGCATGGCGCCCACCGGCAGCGCGCCGACGCAGAAGCTGGTCGCCTTTTTCTCCGGCATCGTTAAGGTGGACGATGACGGGAAAGCGGAGGTCTCCTTCGAGATTCCGCAGTTCAACGGCACGGCCCGCATCATGGCGGTCGCCTGGTCGAAGAAGGGCGTGGGCAGCGCGCAGCAGGATGTGATCATCCGCGATCCCGTTGTGCTGACCACCAGCCTCCCGCGCTTCCTGGCGCCGGGCGACGAGGCGCGGCTTCTGCTTGAAATCGCCAACACGGATGGTCCTGCCGGTGACTATCGCCTCACGGTGATGGCCGAAGGGCCGGTGGACGCCGATCTGCGGTCTCTCTCCGATACGGTCACGCTTGAGGCGGGCGGCAAGGCCACGCTCTCCGTGCCTGTTTCGGCGACGAACCAGACGGGCGAGGGCGCGCTGACGGTGGCGCTTGCGCATGAGAGCGGGCTTGCCGTGGAGAAAAGCGTGCCCCTGCCGGTGCGGCCTGGCGTGATGCCGGTTGCCAGCCGCAGCGTGGTGACGCTTGCAGCCAATGGCGGCAGTGTCACGCTGGACGGCGCGCTTCTGGAAGACAGCTTTGCCGAGAACGCTTCGGTGAGCCTCAACATCTCGCGGGCCGACGGGTTCGACATTCCGGCACTTTTGATGTCGCTCGACCGCTATCCTTATGGATGCACGGAGCAGACCACGAGCCGCGCCCTGCCGCTGCTCTATGTGAGCGAGCTTTCAAAGGCTGCGGGGCTGGAAGAGGATCCGGCGCTGAAGGGGCGCATTGAGGACGCCATCACAAGCGTGCTTGCCGCACAGTCTTCGTCTGGCGGCTTCGGTCTCTGGGGACCGGGATCGGGCGATCTGTGGCTCGACGCCTATGTGACGGACTTCCTCACCCGCGCCGGCGAGCAGGGCTTTGCCGTGCCAGAGGCGGCGATGGGCCAAGCGCTGCAAAACCTCTCGAACACGCTCGCCTATGACACGGATGTCTCCTCGCGCGGCAGCGAGATCGCCTATGCGCTTTATGTGCTGGCGCGCAACCGCAAGGCTTCGGCCGGTGACCTGCGCTACTATCTCGACACGCGGCTCGATGAGTTCTCCACGCCGCTGGCCCGTGCGCAGCTTGCTGCGGGTCTCGCGCTCTACGGCGATGCGGAACGTGCGGAACGGGGCTTTGCCTCCGCCTTCCGTCTCGCTCAGGGCATGAGCGGGCGTTACACGGCGCGCTCCGATTACGGATCGCGTCTGCGCGACGGTGCGGCGATGCTGGCGCTGGCGGCGGAAAGCCGGCCCGAACCGGCGCTGGTGCCGCAGATGATCGATCTGGTGGCGGATGTGCGCGGTGACACGCGTTACATGAGCACGCAGGACGAGGCGTGGATGCTTCTGGCCGCCCGTGCGCTGAGCCAGTCGAGCGACGATTTGCGCCTGACCGTGGACGGCAACGCCCATGCGGGCGCGTTCTCGCGGCGGCTTTCGGGACTGGAGATCGAGGCCGCGCCACTGACGGTGGCCAATCAGGGCAACGAGCCGGTCGATGCGGTGATCACCACCGTGGCCGCGCCGCAGCAGCCGCTGCCGGCGGGCGGCGAGGGCTTCACCATCGAGCGGCGCTACTACACGCTGGACGGTGAAGAGGCGAATGTCTCCGACGCGCGCCAGAACGAGCGCTATGTGGTGGTTCTGGAGATGATGGAACAGAACGCCTGGCCTTCACGCGTTCTGGTCTCCGACCTGTTGCCGGCGGGCTTCGAGATCGACAATCCGCGCCTGGTGGGCAGCGCCGAACTGGCGAATTTCGAGTGGCTTGGCGAGACGGATGCGGTTCACACCGAGTTCCGTGACGACCGCTTCATCGCCGCCTTCGACCGCAATGGCGGCGGCAAGTTCCGGCTCGCCTATGTGGTGCGTGCGGTGACTCCGGGCGTCTACACGCATCCGGCGGCGAGCGTGGAAGACATGTACCGTCCGCAGCTCTCCGCCCGCACGGCCACGGGCTTCATGGAGATCGTGGGGCAGTAGGCGGCGGCGATGAAAACGCGTCGACATATGCGCCGGGTTGCCATGGCCGCTGGCCTTGTGGCCCTGCTCGCCATTGGCGGGGCGGTGACACTCGACCGGCTGGACGCGGCCTATCCGCCGCCGCTTGATCCCGCCCCGCTTTCGGTGGAGGTGCTCGACCGAGACGGGGCGCTGCTGCGGGCCTATGCGGCGTCTGACGGGCGCTGGCGTCTTCCGGCGGATATCGACACGCTCGACCCGCAGTTTCTCAAGATGCTGGTCGCCTATGAGGACAAGCGCTTCTGGTCGCATCCGGGTGTCGACATGCGCGCGCTTGGCCGCGCCGCATTGCAGCTCTTGCGGAACGGGCGCATTGTCTCGGGCGGGTCAACACTGTCGATGCAGCTTGCCCGCCTCACCGAGCCACGCGCGGCGCGCAGCTTCAGCGCCAAGTTCCGGCAGATCGCGCGGGCGCTTCAGATCGAACGCAGGCTTTCCAAGCGGGAGATCCTGGAGCGCTACCTGACGCTCGCGCCCTATGGCGGCAATCTTGAAGGGGTGCGCGCGGCGAGCCTCGCCTGGTTCGGCAAGGAGCCGCACAAGCTGGGGCTGGAGGAGGTTGCGCTTCTGGTCGCCCTGCCGCAATCGCCGGAAGCGCGCCGGCCTGACCGGCATCCGCAGACGGCAAAAGCCGCGCGCGACCGGGTGCTTGCGCGCATGGCGGGGGCTGGCGTCATCATCGAAAGCGAGGTCGCGCGCGCGTCTGAGGCGAAGCTTGCCGGGCGTCGTCTGCCCATGCCCGCCTATGCCGCGCATCTGGCCGATGCGGTGGTGCAGGCGGAGCCGGATGAGCGTGTGCATCACCTGACCATCAGCCGGCGCGCGCAGGCGGGCCTTGAGGAAGTTGCCGCCAGAGCGGCGCGCGGGCTGGGGCCGCGCGTTTCCGTGGCGATGGTTCTGGCGGATGCGCAGACCGGCGCGGTGCTCGCGCGGGTCGGGTCGGCAGGGTATTTCAACGCCGCACGCGCGGGCTGGATCGACATGAGCGTGGCAGAGCGCTCGCCGGGCTCGACGCTCAAACCCTTCATCTATGGCCTTGCCTTCGAGGAGGGGCTGGTGATGCAGGAAACCATGATCGAAGACCGGCCTGGCAATTTCTCGGGCTATCGCCCGCGCAATTTCGACATGGCCTATCAGGGCGACGTTTCGGTGCGCACGGCCTTGCAGATGTCGCTCAACGTGCCGACGATCCGGCTGCTTGATGCAGTGGGGCCGGTGCGGCTGGTGGCGCGCATGCGACGTGCTGGCGTGCCGCCCGCGCTTCCGCCCGGCGAGACGCCGGGCCTTGCCATCGGGCTTGGCGGTGCGGGGCTGACGCTGGAAGGGCTGGTGCAGCTTTATGGCGGGCTCGCCAATCGGGGGCGGGTGCGCCCGCTGCATTATCTGGACGATGCAGAGATTGCCGCGCATCCCCCTTCCGTGCTGACGCCACAGGCCACATGGCAGGTCGCGGACATCCTGTCCGGTGTCGCGCCGCCCAGCGACGCGCCGCGTCTCGGCATCGCATACAAGACGGGCACGTCCTATGGCTACCGCGATGCGTGGTCGGTGGGCTATGACGGGCGGCATGTGCTGGGCGTGTGGGCCGGACGGCCCGATGGCGGCGCGGTGCCGGGGCTGACCGGCTATCTGGCTGCCGCTCCCATCCTGTTCGAGGCGTTTTCACGCTCGGGCGTGGGCATCGTTCCGTTCCCGCCTGCACCGGCAGGCGCGATCCGGCTTGCCGCGTCCAATCTTCCGTTTCCCATGCGGCGATTCTCCGTCTCGGGCGGCGGGTTTCGCGCCGGTGCACCGGTGGAGCCCGCGCCGGAAATCGTGTTCCCGCCGCAGGGTGCGCGCATCGATGTGGGGCTTGCGCGTGGGGCGCGGGTCATGCCGCTGGCGCTCAAGATCAATGGCGGGCGCGCGCCGTTCCGCTGGCTGGCCAATGGCGAGCCGCTGCCGGACGCCTATCGGCGGCGCAGGGCAAGCTGGGTGCCCGATGGCGGCGGCGCATCGACCCTGACGGTGATCGACGCGGCCGGACGTTCCGCCAGCGTCGATGTTTTTCTGGAATAGATCAGGCGGCTTCCGCGAGCGCCTTCAAAACCGTTTCGCGCATGGGCATGGGAGCGACTGCGCCAAAGCCCTGAGTGGAAAGGGCAGCGGCCGCATTGGCGTAGCGCGCTGCCTCGAACGGGTCGCCATGGCGATTGAGCTCGGCGAGGAAATTGCCATCGAACGTGTCGCCCGCACCCGTGGCGTCTACGGCGCTGACCCTGATGCCGGGCACGCGGCGGCGCTCGTCGGGCGTGGCGACGAGGCAGCCATCCTTGCCGAGCGTGAGCGCGACGATGCCTGCGCCAAGACCCAGATAATGATCGGCGATGGCGTCCGGGTCGCTGATGCCGACGAGCTGTTCGGCGTCTTCCAGACCGGGAAGCGCGATGTCGGCCTTGCGCATGGCGGCTTCGGTCAGCGCACGGGCGCGCTCGAGCGGCCACAGCTTCAGGCGCAGATTGGTGTCGAACGAGACTTTGGCGCCGGCGGCACGGGCAATGTCGATCGCTTCGAGAACCGCATCGCTCGCATCGGCGCTGATGGCCATGGAGATGCCCGAGACATGCAGGATGTCGGCATTCTCGATGGCGCTGCGGGGCAGGTCGCGCGGGGCGACGCGGCTCGCCGCCGAACCCTTGCGCAGATAGGAGAAGACGTGGCCGCTCTCGCCATGGCTGACGAAGTAGACACCCGTATGGGCATCCGGATTGCGCAGGACATGGCGGGCGTCTACGCCATTGTCTGCCCAGAGCTGCATCAGGCTGTCGCCGAACTCGTCTGCGCCGAGCGCGGTGAAGAACCCGACCGATGCACCGGCGCGCGCGGCTGCGATGGCGCAGTTGGAGGTGTCGCCGCCATGGCCGAAGAGGTAACGGCCCGTGTCGTCCACCTGGTTGAACTCGATCAGCGGTTCGCCCATGCAGATGATCTTCGGATGGCTCATATCGGCAGTCTCCTCCTGTTGTCGCAGCGTGCGCGGGCTTCTCTTTAGAGCATTTTTATTGCGGGTGGAATGTTGTGCCGTGTACGGGGGTGCTTCAGCGTGCGCCGCGCCCGAACAGGACCGTTCTGATCGTCGAGAGAATGATCAGCATGTCCAGATCAAACGACAGGTGTTTGATGTAGTAGAGGTCGTAGGAGAGCTTGGTGATCTCTTCCCGGGTCGTGCTTGCATAGCCGGAATTCACCTGTGCCCAGCCGGTGATGCCCGGAAGAACCATGGTGCGGTGAATGAATTTGGGCTCTTCCGCCTCGCTCGCCTGCGCCACGTATTCGGCCACGGGGCGTGGGCCCACAAGGCTCATCTCGCCGCGCCAGACATTCAATAGCTGCGGGAGTTCATCAAGCCGCGTCCGCCGCAGGAAACGGCAGCCCTTGATGATGCGATCGTCATTAACCTGCGTCGAGCCGCCCTGACGCCCATGATACATGGTGCGGAACTTCAGCATGTTGAAGGAGCGGCCGCCGTAACCCCGGCGGGTCTGCACGAAAATGGCGGGGCCGCCATCCAGTATGCGGATGTAGAGCCCAGTCAGGACGCCGAGGGGCACCGTAATTGGCGCTGTAATGATGACAGCGATGAGGTCCAGAGCCCGCTTGGCCTTGGAATAATAGATCTGGCTGGGCGTGTATGCGAGATGCGAGACGTCGAATGCATCCACATCGACACGGCCATCGCGCAGTTCGAGGAAATTGAACCAGGGCGTGACATCGACGCCGACCATGTAGGCCTTGGTCAGAAAGCCTGACCATTCGGGATTGTGATGGGTCTTGCTGTCGATCAGGATGCGGTCGTAAGCGCCGATATCGGCATTCTTGTCGGTGATGACCGCGACCTTGCCTGAAAGGCGGCTGGCCACTTGACGGGCGCCAGGAAAGTCCAGCAGTGCGATGTGATCTTCCAGCGAGCGGTGAAGACGCAGATTGGCAATCAGCATCATCACGGTAGCGATGGGGTAGGTGACCAGAAGCGCAGAATAGCTGACTGGGATGCGCAGGCCCGACAGGAGCGCCACGACAGCGGTAAAAAACACGAATGTGATAAAGATGGCTATCGTGAAGGTGTTTTTCTGCCGTCGAAATCCAAGCAGAGCCAGGGCTGCGATGAAGGGCAGCGCAAACAGGAAGGCGCAAACGATGGCGAGATTGCCCCAGTCGCTGCGCGATGCATTCAGTATGAAAGCCGTATAGACAAGGCATTGAAGAATGCCCGCAGCGAGGATTTCCGGCAGCATGGGGCGCAGATTGCGCAGCAGCCGGCGCTTGCGCAGGGATGCTCCGCGATCGAGAACATCTTCAAGATCGGGCGTTGCCTCCAAAGACGGGTTGCGCTTCAGAGCACGTCTGGCCTTGCCCTCTACGGGAGCGGACTTTTTTCCCGTTGGTTTGGAGGCGTCGTTCAAATCTTCTTCCTGCCCAGCGTGTACGAGCTGATACGATTGCGCTTTGCCACATGTTGATCGTATCCGCAATCTTCAGTTTGCTATGTTCTATATGCAATCAACCAGAGCGGGCGGTGTGGCGACGAATTTCGATTCGCCGTACATTAGCTGTTGAAGTGTGCCGTGTCCCCTTATGCAATGGTGCGGCTGTCAAATTGTGACACTGGCATTTACGTTTGGCCACTGAGGTCCTATCAAGCCCGCGTTTCAGCAGGTTGTTTCGTCTCATGTATCGCCAAGCCTATATTTTTCTGTGTCTGACAACCCTGTTCTGGGGCGGCAATGCCGTGGCCAGTCGCCTTGCTGTCGGCCATGTTTCGCCCATGATGCTGACAACGCTGCGCTGGATCCTCAGCTCCTCACTGCTGGTTTTTTTCGCGTGGCCGCATCTCAAGCGTGACTGGCCGGCCATTCGCGCCAAGCTTCCGCTGCTGGCGTTTCTTGGCATGATGGGCTTCACCGGGTTCAACGCGCTGTTCTACAGCTCCGCCCAATTCACCTCGGCAATCAACATCGCCATCGAGCAGGGCGCGATCCCGATGGTGATTTTCGTCGTGAATTTCCTGCTCTTCCGGCTGCGCGTGACATCGCTGCAGGTGGCCGGGTTCATGTTGTCCCTCGTGGGGGTGGCGATTGTTGCGAGCCACGGCGAGTTCGCGCGTCTGCTCGATCTGGATGTGAATTTCGGCGATGCGCTGATGCTTGTCGCGGTCCTGCTTTATGCGGCCTATACGGTCGGCCTGCGCCTCAAGCCCGACATCCATTGGCTGAGCCTGATGTTCGTGCTGTCGCTGTTTGCCCTTCTCGCCTCGTTCCCGCTGGTCGCCTGGGAGGCGGCGACGGACCGGTTGATCGTGCCGGATGCACAGGGCTGGATGGTGGTGGGCTATGTGGTCGTGTTCCCGTCGCTCCTCGCCCAGAGCCTCTATATTCGCGGCAATGAACTGATCGGCGGCAACCGTGCCGGGCTGTTCATCAATCTCGTGCCGATCTTCGGGACGCTTCTTTCCATCGTCATTCTTGGCGAGGACTTCTTTGCCTATCACGCCGTTGCGCTGACGCTGGTGCTCGGCGGCATCTGGCTGGCAGAACACAGCGGACGCAAAAATGCCGGCGCATAGCGCCGGCATTCTGTCTTCCCGATTCTGAAACCGGTCGCTTATCCGGCCACGTCGAACGAGAGTGGCTTGGCGGACAGGATGACATCGGTTGCGCGGAGCTCTTTCAGGACATCCGCAGGGAACGGCGCGTCGAGATAGAGGAGAGCGATCGCATCGCCGCCCGGCCGGTTGCGGCCCAGCTGGAAGTTGGCGATGTTGACCTGATGCTTGGCGCAGATCGAGCCCAGCAGACCAATGATGCCCGGCACGTCGTAATTGGTCGTGTAGAGCATGTGCTGGCCGACCTCGGCGTCGAGGTTGATGCCCTTGATCTGGATGAAGCGCGGCTTGCCGTCGGAGAACACCGTGCCGGCAATGGTGCGCGTCTTCTTCGAGGACTTGACGGTCAGCTTGATGTAGCCGTCGAACACGCCCGACTTGTCGCGCTTGACTTCCGACAGGATGATGCCGCGTTCCTTGGCCATCACCGGTGCGGACACCATGTTGACGTCGGCCACCTGCGGACGGATCAGACCGGCAAGGGCGGCGCTGATCAGCGCGCGGCGGTTCATCTCCGTGGTGGAGCCGTCGAACAGGATCTCGACTTCTTCGATGGCTTCGTCGGTCACCTGGCCGACAAACGCACCGAGCACTTCAGCGAGCTTGATGAAGGGTTTCAGGCGCGGCGCCTCTTCGGCGCTGATCGAGGGCATGTTGATCGCGTTGGTGACCGCGCCCTTCGTCAGGTAATCCGACATCTGTTCGGCCACCTGGATGGCCACGTTCTCCTGAGCCTCGCTGGTCGATGCGCCCAGATGCGGGGTGCAGACCACGTTGGGCATGTTGAAGAGCGGGTTTTCCGTTGCCGGCTCCGTCTCAAACACGTCGATGCCGGCGCCTGCGACCTTGCCCGATTTGAGTGCTTCCACCAGATCGGCTTCGTTGACCAGACCGCCACGCGCGCAGTTGATGATGCGCACGCCCTTCTTCATCTTGGCGATGGCGTCCTTGTCGATGATGCCGCGCGTCTTGTCGGTGAGCGGCGTGTGCAGCGTGATGAAATCGGCGCGTTTGAAGAGGTCTTCAAGCTCGACCTTCTCGACGCCCAGCTCTGCCGCGCGCTCTGCCGAAAGGAACGGATCGAAGGCAACGACGTGCATCCGGAGCCCGATGGCGCGCATGGCGACCACGGAACCGATATTGCCGCAGCCGATCACGCCCAGCGTCTTGCCGGTGATCTCGACACCCATGAAGCGGTTCTTTTCCCACTTGCCTTCGTGGGTCGAGGTGTTGGCCTCCGGGATCTGGCGCGCAACGGCGAAGATCATGGCGACGGCATGCTCGGCGGTGGTGATGGAGTTGCCGAAAGGCGTGTTCATCACGATAATACCACGGCGCGAGGCAGCCGGAATGTCGACATTGTCGACGCCGATGCCGGCGCGGCCGACAACCTTGAGATTGGTGGCGTTGTTGATCAGCTTTTCGGTGACCTTGGTCGCCGAGCGGATGGCGAGGCCATCATACTGGTCGATGACGGAGAGGAGCTTTTCCTTGTCCTTGCCGAGGTCGGGCAGGTAATCCACCTCGATGCCGCGATCCTTGAAGATTTCAACGGCGGTGGGCGAAAGTTTATCGGATACGAGTACGCGGGGCGCCATCAGGGCCTCCTGTTGCTTTGCAATGAAATCAGGGGTGGCGGCTCCGCGCGCGGAGCCGCAAATTCAGCGTGAGCCTGTCAGGCTGCGGCCTTGAGGCCGGCCTTCTGCGACTGGAATGCCCAGTCGAGCCACGGCATCAGGGCTTCCAGATCGGATGCCTCGACAGTCGCGCCGGCCCAGATCCGCAGACCCGAAGGCGCATCGCGGTAATGGCCGATATCGTAGGCGACACCCTGCTTGGCGAGAGCCGAAACCATGCCCTTGGCGAAGGCCGCCTGATCGGCCGCATCGAGTGCGGCGATCTCGGGATCGACGATCGACAGGCAGACCGAAGTGTTGGAGCGCGTGGCAGGCACTTTGGCCAGATGATCGAGCCAGTCGCTCTTGCGCACGAACTCGTCGATCACGGCGAAGTTCGCATTGGCGCGGTCGACAAGACCGTCGAGGCCGCCGACGGACTTCGCCCAGTTCAGCGCGTCGATATAGTCTTCCACGCAAAGCATGGACGGCGTGTTGATGGTCTCGCCGCGGAAGATGCCTTCAATCAGCTTGCCGCCCTTGGTGAGGCGGAAGATTTTCGGCAGCGGCCATGCCGGTGCGTAGTTTTCCAGGCGCTCGACGGCGCGCGGGGACAGGATGATGACGCCATGCGCGCCTTCTCCGCCCAGAACCTTCTGCCAGGAGAAGGTGACGACATCGAGCTTGTCGAAGGGCAGGCGCTGGGCGAATGCAGCCGAGGTGGCGTCGCAGATCGTCAGGCCCGCACGGTCGGCGGGAATGAAATTGCCATCGGGAACGCGGACACCCGAAGTGGTGCCGTTCCAGGTGAAGACGACATCGCGGTCGAAATCGATTGTGCCGAGATCGGGCAGGTCGCCGTAGTCGGCTTCGATGCGGCGCACGTCTTCGAGCTTGAGCTGCTTGACGACATCCGTCACCCAGCCGGCGCCGAAGGATTCCCATGCAACCATGTCGACGCCGCGTTCGCCGAGAAGCGACCAGAGCGCCATTTCGACGGCGCCGGTGTCGGATGCGGGCACGATGCCGATGCGGTAATCCGCGGGCACCTGCAGAATTTCACGGGTAAGGTCGATGGCCTCTGCCAGTTTCGCCTTGCCGACGGACGAACGGTGCGACCGGCCAAGGGGAGCGTCGGCAAGCGCGTCAAGCGACCAGCCGGGACGTTTGGTGCAGGGACCTGAAGAAAAATGGGTATTGGCCGGACGGTTGTCCGGCGTGGGGAGTGCGCTCATGATATATCCTATCCTTACAGATAGCACGCCTCTCGGTGGGGAGAGGTGGCCCACGGACGGAGTTACGCCGATCCGTTTTTCCAGTCAAGTGCGGCATGATCGCCCGATGCGGCGTTAAAACATGCAGCGACAATGCCAGCATGGTTTCCATGGGAGCCTTGAGGCTCTATAGAGGCCATTCGTTTTCTTAATCATCCAGGCGGGGGACCCGCCGGACGTTGCGCCGGGAAGGACTTTTTCATGGCAAATGTGGTGGTTGTCGGCTCGCAGTGGGGCGACGAAGGCAAGGGCAAGATCGTTGACTGGCTGTCGGAGCGCGCCGATGTGGTTGCGCGTTTTCAGGGCGGCCACAATGCCGGCCACACGCTGGTCATCGATGGTGTGAGCTACAAGCTCTCGCTGCTGCCCTCCGGCGTCGTGCGTCCCGGCAAGCTTTCGGTCATCGGCAATGGCGTGGTCTTCGACCCGCATGCATTTGTCGCCGAGATGGGCCGTCTGGCCGAGCAGGGCGTGAATGTCACCCCCGACCGCCTGAAGATCGCCGAGAACACGGCGCTCATTCTCTCGCTGCATCGTGAACTCGACGGTTTCCGTGAGGACGCCGCATCCAATTCCGGCACGAAGATCGGCACCACCCGCCGCGGCATCGGCCCGGCTTATGAAGACAAGGTCGGCCGTCGTGCGATCCGGGTCATGGATCTGGCCAACACCGACACGCTGCCGATGAAGATCGACCGTCTGCTCACGCACCACAATGCGCTGCGCCGTGGCCTCGGCCATGAAGAAGTGACGCATGAGGCGATCATGGAAGAGCTGACCTCCGTGGCCGACAAGATTCTTCCCTATGTGGATCGTGTCTGGAAGATACTCGAGGACGCGCGCCGCGCCGGCCAGCGCATCCTGTTCGAGGGCGCGCAGGGCACCATGCTCGACATCGATCATGGCACCTATCCCTTCGTGACCTCCTCCAACACGATTGCCGGTCAGGCAGCCACGGGCTCCGGTCTCGGGCCGGGCTCCATCGATTATGTGCTCGGCATCACCAAGGCCTACACGACCCGTGTTGGCGAAGGTCCGTTCCCGACCGAGCAGGACAACGAAGTCGGCGAGTTCCTCGGAACGCGCGGTCATGAGTTCGGCACCGTCACGGGCCGCAAGCGTCGCTGCGGCTGGTTCGATGCGGTTCTCGTGCGCCAGGCCGTTGTCGCAAACGGCATGAACGGCATCGCGCTGACCAAGCTCGACGTTCTGGACGGCATGGACGAGATCAAGATCTGCACGGGCTACAAGCTCGATGGCGAACTGATCGATTATCTGCCGGCGGGCCAGGGCGCACAGGCGCGTCTCGAGCCGGTCTATGAAACGCTGGAAGGCTGGAAGGGCACGACCAAGGGCGCGCGCAAGTGGACGGACCTGCCGGCGCAGGCTGTCAAATATGTGCGTCACGTCGAGGAGCTGATCGGCGCGCCGGTGGCTATTCTTTCCACCAGCCCCGAACGCGAAGACGCCATACTTGTGACCGATCCTTTTCAGGACTAGTTTCGCGGGCAGAACTGCTTTGCGTGTCCGTGGGGCGGCTGCGCGATCAAAAAAGTAAAACAGGTTTGATAAGGCATGGCGGATTTTTCTGCGGTTCTGAAGAAAACGATCGATGCGCTTTCGGAGAATTCTCCGGAAGCGCGTGAGCGCGTTTATCAGAAAGCCCGAATGACAATCGAGAACAAGCTTGCCAGCGTGAAGCCGGCGCCCTCTGCGGCGGTGGTGGAACGTCAGCGCAAGCTGCTCGAAGACGCCATCGCCAAGGTTGAGGCTGAATACGCACCACCGCCACCGCCCGAAGAGCCTGATCAGGACGAGCTGGACCAAATTTTTGCCGAGCTTGATGTCGACCCGGTAAAACCGGCCGACCCGCTCTACGGCAATTTCGCCGCACGGCCTGACGAGAAGGCTCCCGCCCCTGTTGAAACCGGCGATGCCGCAAAGGCGGATGACGGTGCGAAAGACCCTGTCGTTGCCGGTGTGGAAGAGCAGGCGTCCGACAGGGATCGTGGCGTCGATGGACCGGAAGCGGGGCTGGAAACGCCGCCCCCGCCGCCGCGCGCCAAGGGGCGCAAGGGCGTTTCCGGCGGTCTGATCGCGGCGCTTCTGCTGCTCGTGGCGATTGCCGCGGGTGCATGGTTCTACAAGGACGATCTTGCAGGTCTCGTCGGTGGCGGCGGGGAGCAGGTTGCGACCGACAGCGGTGAGGCGGCCACGCCTGCCGCTGGTGAGAGTTCCGGAGACGACGGCGCAAACACTGCGGCCGCAGGCGGCGAAGACGCCACTGCCGAGCCGGCAGCGCCCGAACCGGCGCGCAAGTTTACGCAGCGCCTCCTGCCCGATGGCCGCGAGGTGGATGACGGGCCGGCTGGCGGGCAGCCGGGACTGGGTGAGGGGACTTCGGTCGCGCAGGCGACCCAGACTGGTGACGGGGCTTCGCAGGGCGCACCTGCCCAGAATGGCGATGCGGGTGCCGATCAGGCGCTTCCGGTTGGCCAGAAGGCGATCTTCTATGAAGAGCGCACCAGCGTTTCGCAGGGCTCTGCCGATGTCGGCGCCGTGGTCTGGTCCGTGGTGCAGGAATCGCCGGGCAATGATCTTCCGCCGGAGCCGGCCATTCGCGCCGAGGCGACCATTCCCCAGAAGAACCTGCAGCTGAAAATGACGATCCGCCGCAATGCGGATGAATCACTGCCGGCAAGCCACATCATGGAAGTGATTTTCCTGACGCCCGACGAGTTCGAGGGCGGCAGCATCGACAATGTCCTGCGCGTTTCCCTGAAGCGCTCCGAGCAGGATACGGGCAATCCGCTGCTTGGCATTCCGGCCAAGATTGCAGATGGCTTCTTCCTCGTGGCGCTCAGCGACAGCGCGGCCGATATCGAGACCAATCTTCTGCTGCTGCGTCGCCAGCGCTGGATCGACATTCCCATCGTCTACAAGTCCGGACGGCGTGCGCTCATCACCCTTGAGAAGGGCATTCCAGGCGAGAAGGTCTTCAACGATGTTCTGGCAGCCTGGCAGAACGCGACGAGCGGCTAGAGCCACTTGCAGTCAGGCGCCCTGTCTGACGGCTGGCGTGAAATTCGATGAAACAAAAAAGCCGGCGGGATCACCGCCGGCTTTTTTCATTCTCAATTGCGGAAGGCGCGTTCAGGCACCTGCCTGCCGATGGGCCTCGGCGGCCAGTGTCTTCGCAGCCAGCGCCTGCTGGCGGGCCGAATTCTGCACCGCTTCCTGCACCTTCTCGAAGGCGCGGACCTCGATCTGGCGAACGCGCTCGCGGCTGATGTCGAACTCGCCCGACAGTTCTTCCAGCGTCAGCGGGTCTTCGGAAAGACGCCGTGCCTGGAAGATGCGCTTCTCGCGATCGTTGAGCACGGACATGGCGTCGCCAAGCATCTGGCGGCGTGTTTCCAGCTCATCCTGTTCGGCCAGCATGTCTTCCTGGCTCTCGCCGTCATCCACCAGCCAGTCCTGCCACTCGCCGGACTCGCCTTCCGTGGCGCGGATCGGCGCGTTGAGGGACGCATCGCCCGACAGGCGACGGTTCATCGACACGACTTCTTCCTCGCTCACTTTGAGACGGGTGGCGATTTCGGAAACCTGCTCGGGGTTCAGGTCGCCGTCATCGAGCGCCTGAATCTTGCTCTTCACCTTGCGCAGGTTGAAGAACAGTCGTTTCTGGTTGGCCGTGGTGCCCATCTTCACGAGGCTCCACGAACGCAGGATATATTCCTGGATCGAGGCCTTGATCCACCACATCGCATAGGTGGCGAGGCGGAAGCCGCGCTCCGGTTCGAATTTCTTGACGGCCTGCATGAGGCCGACATTGCCTTCGGAAATGACTTCGCCGATCGGCAGGCCATAACCGCGATACCCCATGGCGATCTTGGCCACGAGGCGCAGGTGGCTTGTCACGAGCCTGTGCGCAGCCGCCGTGTCGTCATGCTCCGAATAGCGCTTCGCAAGCATGTACTCTTCTTCGGGCTGCAGCATGGGGAAACGGCGAATTTCCTCCAGGTAGCGGGTCAGACCGCCTTCGCCCGTGGCGACGCTGGGTAATGTCTGGGCCATTAAGCACCCTCCTTTGCCGGATCCGCCCTCATGCGGGGACGCCTTATGTCTTGGCGTTTGCTGGGATGGGAAACAGCGCGATCATCTTTGATGCACCGCACCATATCCCATATAGGAACGATTCCCGACAGTTAAAGTCTCACTCTGCTGTCAACATTGTGTCACCAGATGGTGGACACTATTATTGTACCGACTATTACAAAATATCAAGTGCCTTTGTCAATGCCAGCAGATCGGCGGGCAGATCGGCCTCGAAACGCATCAGTTCTTCGGTTTCCGGATGCCGGAAGGCGAGGAGGTGAGCATGCAGAGCCTGACGCGGAAAAGCGGCGACTGTGGGGCGTATCTCCTCGGGTAACCTGTTGGCCTTGGTGCGGAAGGCGCGGGCGTAATCCCGGTCGCCGATGAGCGGGTGGCCGATATGCGCCATGTGCACGCGGATCTGGTGCGTGCGTCCGGTTTCCAGCCGGCATTCCACACGTGCAGCAAATGCATTGCCCGCGCCGTCGGTTCCATAGCGCTTCTGCACCCTGTAGCGGGTGACGGCGTGGCGTGCGTCGCTGCGGCCGGCGGGCACCACGGCGCGCAGCGTGCGGCTCTGTGCATGGCGGCCAAGCGGTGCGTCGATTGTGCCTGCCATGCGCTCCGGCGCGCCCCAGACAAGGGCGGTATAGGCGCGTTCCAGGTCGCCGCTGCGACCGTGATCGGCAAAGGCTTCCGACAGGAGGCGGTGGGCATTGTCGGTCTTGGCGACGACCATCACGCCTGTCGTGTCGCGGTCGAGGCGATGAACAATGCCGGGGCGGCGCACGCCGCCAATGCCGGCAAGGCTGTCGCCGCAATGGTGAAGCAGCGCATTGACCAGAGTGCCCGACCAGTTGCCGGGGGCGGGGTGCACCACGAGGCCAGCCGGTTTGTTGATGACGATCAGCGAGGCGTCTTCATAGAGAACATCGAGCGGGATGGGCTCGGGTTCCGGTTCCGCCGGCTCCGCCTCGGGCACGATGAGGGCGTAGACCTCGCCTTCCGCGACCTTGTGCTTGGTCTCGGTGACCGGGACTTCGTCGCAGCGTACGGCGCCTGCGCGAATGAGCGACTGCAGGCGGCTGCGTGAAACCGCCGCGCCCAGCCGGCCCGAAAGCCAGCGATCAAGCCGCTCTCCGGCGTCTTCGGGGTCAACGGTGAACGCTTTGCTTGCGTCTGCGTCTTCCCATTCGTTGTGGTCTTCGGTATCAGGATCGCGCATTGAGATTGCTTTCAAAACGGTGAGACATGGCCACGCCAGAAGAACAGGAAACCCCGGAGCAGGAGACGCTCGATCCGGCAGCCGAGCGAGTGCGCCGCAAGATGGTCCGCTTCATGGGCATCAATCTGGCCATTCTGTTCACCGCGGTTATGGCGGTCGTGCTCGCCTTTGTCTACAAGACGCTGAGCGAGAAGCCGGAGGAGCCGGCGGCCGCGATTGCCCTGCCGGGTGACGCCATGGAAGGCGTGATCGATCTGCCTGAGGGCGCACGGGTTCTTTCGCAGTCGCTCGACGGCGCGCGGATCTCCCTGCATGTGCGCCTGGCCGATGGCGGTGAAGAGCTTCGTCTTTACGATCTTTCGAACGGTATCATGGCCGCACGGTTTACGTTGCAGCCCTGATGATCGGGGTCGGCCAAAAAAACTTGGCCGAATTCACAAAGATCGCAAAACGGCTGTTGCATTCGGCCGCGAACGCGCCTATATCGCCGCAATCGCTGCGCTCCCATCGTCTAGCGGTCTAGGACGCCGCCCTCTCACGGCGGAAACAGGGGTTCGAGTCCCCTTGGGAGTGCCACTTCTCCTCTTTAGCATAACCTTTCATTAACGGTGCGGCCGGGCAGTTGTCCGTCTGATGCTTCAGCCATTTACCCAAACCGTGCGTTCGTCTTACGCTGCGTCATTGGGTGGAAGCCGAAGGACATTGCCATGATCCGCTTATGCGTCGCCTTGCCTGTTCTCGCTCTTCTTGCGGGCTGTGCCCACAATCAGGTGGCGTCCGGAGATGATCAGACGGTGAAAGACGATCAATCGCCCGCGCAACTCAGCGAAAAGAACCGTGCCGGAAATGCGGGTGCTTCGCCCGGGGCTGAGGAAGTCGGAGGTTATGATCGGGCGCTGAGGGCGCAGATCCCGGGCTGACCGAAGCAACGTCAGAGTTTCCCGGCGCGCGTGTCGGCTTTGATCCTTTCCGGTCCGTATTTTGTGTTGCGGGCGGAAGAACATCACACCGCATTTCCAGCACAATTGCCTGAAAACCATCAATACATCTTGCCCCTCAGGGCGAATCGCCGGCGGATGCGCGATTGCGTTTGCAGGCGAGCATGCAGCATTGAACAGGTGGGCGGATGAGTGCGGGGCAATACGGGGTGGCGGTGCTTGGCTGGGTCAAGGCGCTTTTGATCGTGCTGTTGATGGGCGCGGGCTGGTCGTTCGCCACCATGCTCGTGAGTTTTCCGCTGTTGACCGAACTGGTTCCTTCCAGAGGCTGGCTGGATCTTCGAGCCTTTGTGCTGGTCGTTTATCTGATGCTGCAGGCTTTTCTGGCCGGTGGCTGGATCGGCTGGCGAATGACCAGGGGGACGCCCTTTCGCGAGGCAGTCTCCAGCAAGATGTTCTGGATCTTCAATCTGGGCATTGGTGTAGCGGTGTCGCTGCTGCTTGCAATCTGGGCGTAAGGCCCGGAAGGGAAGCTGTCTCTGCCGAATGCGGCGCGGCTGGGTGAGCGAAACGCAGGGGCAATCTGGCGTGTCGTCTCCGCTCCTCAGGAAGCGGAGACGTATTGCGTCGGTGCAAGCTCTATAGTGCCTTGTCGTTGCGGCGTGCGCGCTCGCCATCGCTGAACGTGCCCAGCTTGCCGTCGACGGTACATTCGCCGCCCCATTCGGGGTTCGGGCAACTGACATTTGCAGCCTGACAGCTATAGGCATTGGTTACTTCACGGCCGCCGTACATTTCCTTCACGTAGCATTTTCCATAATGCTTGGTGCCGGTGGCAGCCTGTGCGGTGGTGGCCATTGCGCCGATGGCGACCAGCGCGATAGCGAGTTTTTGCATTACGCTTTTCATGAAGTCCTCCAGAAGTTTTATGCCCCTGCAGGTAGAAAAGCCGAATTCACCTGAACCTGTACTGTAATCGCTATTCACTCCCGGTTCAGATCCAGCTCAAGGCATGATCTGGTGGGCGCACACTCCAGCGAGAGGCAAGCTCCGCCTGTCATATTGGTGCGAATCGACTTTATGGTTAGCATATCGTCAGGGCTTGACCGTCAGGCTGAGCATACGTGGTGCATGCGCATATCTATCGCTATGTGCCTCTGAAGGGAGCAACTGAGTTTGGAGACCGGCGAAGGCGCAGGTTTCGCGCAGAGATTTTCCGGTGATGAGCTGACCGAACTGCTTCGGTCGGCTGCCGGCTGGGTTTGGGAAACCGACCGGCAGCACCGGCTTGTCTGGATCTCCGGGGAATTCGAAAGCGTCACGGGGCTGAAACCGGAGCGCTTTCTCGGCCGCTCGCGCATCACGCTTGCCCGCAATGCCTTCCATCCGGTCAGCGATGTTGAGGCGCATGAAGCCCTGCTGGCCGCGCGTAAACCCTTCAGCCAGTTCATCTACGATCTCGTGGGGGGCGCGGAGCAGTGCCGCTGGATCTCCGTTTCCGGTTTTCCGCGCTTCGATGAGCGGGGAGAATTTCTGGGTTACCGGGGCGTCGCGCACAATGTGACGTCGACCATGGATTGCCTGCGAAACGGGGCGAATGATGATGAGGGCGACGGGGCGCCGCTGCCATTTCGCTTCAGCGGCGCGGATGGGCATCTGACCCGGCTGATGGCGGCGCTTGACGTTACTCATGACGCCTTCTGCTATTACGATGCCGATGACTGTCTGGTGCTCAGCAACCGGGCGATGATCGAGATGTATGCCGGGCTGGAAGATGTGATCCGGCCCGGAACCTCGTTCGAGGCGCTTTTGTGGGCCGGCGTCACGCGGGAGATCTGGTCAACCGAAGGGCTGGGGGCGGATGCCTGGATACGGCAGGTTCTTGACCTGCGGCAGAGCGAAGAGGCCTTCGAAAGCGTGCTCCGCTTTCATGACGGCCGCTGGATCATGCACCGCGAGAAGCGGCTGGTGGATGGTGGCCGGATCGGCATCTGCACAGACATCACAAGGCTCAAGCGGCATGAAGATGCCCTCGCCGACGCCCTTGAGAAGGCGAAACTCGCCGAGGCCATTCTCAACGAGTTGCCCAATCCGGTTTTCGCCAAGGATCAGGACCTGCGTTTCGTTCTGGTGAACCGCGCGTTCAAGCGCACGCTCGGCGATGATGTGCCGGACATTCTGGGCAAACGGGCGATCGATTTCGTCTCCCCGGAACTGGCAAGTGCGTTCGAGGAAAGCGAGCAGCGCGTTCTCGACACGAGCGAAGATTACGAGATCGAAGAGGATTTCGAGCAGCCGGGCATCGGCAATTACCGCATCGTGCGGAAGCATCGTGTCGAAACGCAGAGCGGCAAGCCCTATGTGGTCGGCGCGCTGTTCGACATCTCTGACATCCGCAAGCGCGAGAACGATGCCGAAGACGCGCGGCGGCAGCTTGCAGAAGTGCTTGAATCCCTGCCGGCAGGCGTCGTCATTTATGACCGTGATGATCATTATGTGCTGGCCAATCGCAAGCTGCACGAGGCCCTGCCGGCGATGATCCCGGCCATGCAGCCCGGCAAGACCCTGCGCGATGCGGTGCTGCTTGCACATGAGGCGGGATATTTTCGCCAGAGCGGCGATCCGGACCTCGATGCGCTTTATGATGTCGATCCCGAAGCCTGGATCGAAGGCTATCTCCGGTCCTATCAGGTTCGTCACCGGGTGTTTGAGCGCAGCCATGCCAATGGCCGCTGGTTCAAGGCGATCGATACCCGGACCGAAGACGGCACATTTGTCGGCGTGCGCGTTGATATCAGCGAACTCAAGCAGCGCGAGGAAGAACTCCGCAGCGCCCGTGAGGAAGCGATCATCGCGGACCGGGCGAAGTCTGAGTTCCTGGCCAATATGAGCCATGAAATCCGCACGCCCATGAATGGCGTTCTCGGCATGGCAGAGTTGCTTGCCAAGACGGACCTTTCGGCGAAGCAGAAGACATTCGCCGACATTATCCTGAAATCGGGCAATGCGCTGCTCAACATCATCAATGACATTCTCGACTTCTCGAAGATCGATGCCGGGCACATTGTTCTGGATGCAGGTCCGTTTCATCTGGGGGAGGCCGTCGGCGATGTGGTGACCCTGATGTCGTCACGGGCCAAGGAAAAGGATCTGGAGCTGATCGTGCGTGTGGCGCCGGGGCTGTCGCGCGCGGTCGTGGGCGATGTCGGTCGCATCCGGCAGATCCTGACCAATCTCGTCGGCAATGCCGTGAAATTCACCGAGAAGGGGCATGTTCTCGTCAATGTCAGCGGCCAGGAGACGGAGGACGGCAGGGTCGATCTGCAATTCTCGGTGACGGATACGGGCATTGGCATTCCGAGGGAAAAGCTCGCACTGGTGTTCGAGAAATTCAGCCAGGTTGATGCCTCTTCCACCCGCCGTCACGAAGGCACGGGGCTGGGGCTCGCGATCACCTCGCGGCTTGTGGATCTCATGGGCGGCGAAATCGGCGTCGAGAGCGTCGAAGGGCGCGGCTCGACCTTCTGGTTCACCCTGACGCTGCCGAAGGCCACGGATGCGGCGCCCCAGCCCTCGGCCCCCGGCGACGTTTCACACGCCCGAGTTCTCGTCGTCGATGACAATGCCGTCAACCGTATGATCCTCGGCGAGCAGATGGCCCATTGGGGCTTCGATGCCTGCGTTGCCGAAGGGGCAGTGGAGGCGCTGAACGTTCTGAGAGTGTCCACGGAGCTCGGGCTGCGGGTCGACTGTGTGGTCGTGGATTATCAGATGCCGGGCATGAACGGGCTCGACATGGTGGAGGCCATCCGCGCCGAACCCGAAATTGCGCACACGCCGGTGGTGCTGCTCACCTCCGTTGATCAGTCTCTGTCCGGTTTTGGCGCGCGCGACCTGTCCATCGCCTCGCATCTCATCAAGCCGGCGCGCGCCTCGGCGCTTCTGGATGCCGTGGTCAAGGCCATTCATGGCGGTCGAGAAGACGAGGGGGGTGACGGCGTGGAAGTCGCTGCGGAGCCGGAAGTCCGGTCCGATGAAGTGGAGCCTGCAACCTTCATCTCCGAGCCGGAACCGCCGGTTACCGCAATGGGCGGCATCGATGTGCTCGTTGCTGAAGACAATGAGGTGAACCAGCTTGTCTTCCGCCAGATCCTGAGCGAAGCGGGGCTTTCCTTCGAGATTGTCGACAATGGCCGGCTGGCGGTTGAGGCGTGGGAGCACAGCCAGCCGCACCTGGTTTTGATGGATGTCTCAATGCCGGAGATGAACGGGCTGGAGGCAACGCGGGAGATCCGCCGGCTTGAGAAGGTCGCGCGAACGCGCGTTCCCATTATCGGTGTGACTGCGCACGCCCTGAAAGGTGATCGTGATCTGTGCCTGGAATCCGGGATGGACGATTATCTTTCCAAGCCGATCAGTCCGCGCGCGCTGATGGATAAGATCAACTCCTGGGTGAAACATCCGCGCAGAAATTCAATCTTGAAATGAGCCGGCTTTGATTGCTAACTGCCTGTAGGGCAACATTTTTATTCAAATTTTCTGAAAGCGACGCCGACTGGCGTGATCGCGCCATATAATAAACTTAAACCTCTCATTAAAGTTGAAATGATTGGTCGCTGGTTGACCTATCAGGCTTCCGGGCGGGCGGAGATCCACAGGGCCATGGGTGGTCCAAACGAGCCCCAACAGGATCTATCCGGGTTTTTAACCCAGCCAAGTGTGATTTGCCTTTCTCAGGCTTTCCCCCGCCCGGCTTTTTAAGCGGGTCCAACAGGCTTTCGGCCAAGTCTGGACCAGGCTCCTTGCCCCTCGGCCAGAACCTGTTTCTTCCCTTCATATGACAGTTTCCATGCGACGGCGTCTGTCTTGTCCGATCTGCGCCTTCTGTCGTCCTGATGGGCGAATAGTCTGAGAAACAACGGTTTTCTCATACGTAATCGGGCTGACATGTAAGTGTCATGGAACTGTTACACAGAGTTGTTATTCCGCTCCCCGACGCCGAGAGGGCGTCTGACCGAATTCCGAACAGGGAGCTGTCTCCAATGAACAAATTCCTCCTCACCGCTTCGGCGGCCACGATCGCCCTTGTCGGTGCGGTCGGTGCGGCTGCGGCCCGCGATCAGGTCCAGATTGCCGGTTCGTCGACCGTTCTCCCCTACGCGAAGATCGTTGCCGAGAACTTCGGCGAGACCTTCCCGAGCTTCAAGACGCCTGTCGTCGAGTCCGGCGGTTCCTCCGCTGGCCTGAAGGAGTTCTGCAAGGGCGTCGGTGAAGACACGATCGACATCGCCAACGCTTCGCGCAAAATCCGCGAAAAGGAAGTTGCTGCCTGCGCCGAAAACGGCGTGAAGGAAATCCAGGAAGTCCAGTTCGGCTATGACGGCATCGTCTTCGCCACCGACATCCAGGGCCAGGACTGGGCGCTCGAGCCGATCGACGTCTACAAGGCGCTGGCTGCCAAGGTTGCTGTTGACGGCAAGCTCGTCGACAACCCCTACAAGAAGTGGAACGAAGTCAATCCGGACCTGCCGGAGTGGGACATTGCTGCCTACATCCCGGGTGAGAAGCACGGCACCCGCGAAGTCTTCGAAGAGAAGGTTCTCGCTGCTGGCTGTGAAGCTGCTGGCGGTCTGAAGGCTGCTGAAGAGGCTGGCCTGGACGAAGACGCCGCTGAAGACGCCTGCATCGCGGTCCGCAAGGATGGCGGCGCGGTCGACATCGACGGCGACTACACCGAGACCCTCGCTCGCATCGACGCCAACAAGACCGGCGTTGGCGTGTTCGGCCTCTCCTTCTACGAGAACAATGCCGACAAGCTGAAGGTCGCAACGATCAACGGTGTCACGCCGACCGTCGAGACCATCTCGACCGGTGAGTATCCGGTGTCGCGTCCGCTTCAGTTCTACGTGAAGAAGGCGCACATCGGCGTTGTTCCGGGCCTCAAGGAATATGTTGAGTTCTTCCTCGACGACCAGATGGTCGGCCCGGAGAGCCCGCTTGCCGATTACGGCCTGGTTCCGGCTCCGGATGCAGAGCGCGACGCACAGCGCGAAGCTTTCTCCGCTGGCGAGACCATGTAATCCGGTTTTCGCATGACGACGCAGGCGGCTCATTGGCCGCCTGCGTTTTCGTCTCTGCGAAATTGGTCTGAATGACGCTGCCGGTTCCTGCCGGCGAGGAGGCTTTGTGTCCTGGGGACTTCTCCTTACGATCATCGTGTTCATTGGCGTTGTCGGTTATGTGCTCGGCAATGCGCGCGCGAAGAACCAGATCGCAACCGCGACTGAAAAGCCGCATTCGCGGGCGCACTACCATGGCTGGTGGGTGTTTCTTCTTGCGGTTCTGCCGGCGCTGTTCTTCATGGCGGCCTGGTCGGCCGGCAGCTATGCCTATGTGGATCGCGCGGTAAGCGAACAACTGCCTGCGCAGACCGAAGACAGCGCGATTGCGAGCCGTTCGCTGGCGCTGGGCATGGTGCACAATCTTGCCGAAGGCCTGCGCCGGATTGAAGGCGACCCCGCTTTCGCCCAGGTGCCGCAGAGCTTTGAAGAGCTGCGTCCGATCCTTGCCGAACGCGGCGTGGCGCTTGCCTCCGACACGCAGGACTACATGATCCCCATCGCGCTCGATCTGAATGCGATGCAGGACAATGCGGCGATGATCGGCACCGTGCTGGCGATCCTCATCGCACTGGGTGGCGCCTATCTTGGCCTGAGAAGCGTTCGCCCGCGCAGCCGCGCCCGCAACAATGTCGAGCGCGTCATCACCTGGGGCCTTCTGGCCGCATCCACCATCGCCATTCTGACGACGGTGGGCATCGTGTTCTCGATGCTGTTCGAGACGATCCATTTCTTCCGCTCGGTTTCGCTGAGCAACTTCTTCCTCGGAACGGTCTGGGATCCGCGCTTTGCGGCCGCAGGCGCAGAGGCGCAGGAAGGCCAGTTCGGCCTCATCCCGCTTCTTGCCGGCACGGTCTACATCGCCTTCGTGGCCATGCTGTTTGCCGTGCCCGTCGGTCTCATGGCGGCGATCTACATGGCCGAATATGCGTCCAAGCGGGTGCGTTCGGTGGTCAAGCCGCTGCTTGAGGTTCTGGCCGGCATCCCGACCATCGTCTACGGCTTCTTCGCCATGGTCACGGTCGGCCCGTTCCTGCGCGACATCAGCGCGGCGATTGCCGGCGGTCCGGGCTTCATTCAGGCGCAGAGCGTTCTGACGGCCGGCCTCGTGATGGGCATCATGCTCATCCCGTTCGTGTCCTCGCTGTCCGATGACATCATCACCGCTGTTCCGCGCGCCATGCGCGACGGTTCGCTCGGCCTTGGCGCAACGCGGTCCGAGACGATCAAGCGCGTCATCCTGCCGGCGGCTCTGCCGGGCATTGTCGGTGCGCTTCTGCTTACGGCGTCACGCGCCATCGGTGAGACCATGATCGTGGTTCTGGCCGCCGGCGTTGCCGCAAATCTCACGCTCAACCCGTTCGAAGCGATGACGACGATCACCGTCAAGATCGTCAACCAGCTTACCGGCGACCTGGAGTTCACCTCTCCGCAGACGCTGGTGGCCTTCGCACTGGGCATGACCCTGTTCGTGCTCACGCTCGGCATGAATGTCTTCGCGCTCTACATCGTGCGCAAATACCGGGAGCAATACGAATGAGCGACGCTGTCTACAAAGGGGGCAACGCCCCCCGCGCAGCCGCCGCGCGGCGCGACATCGGCATCAAGAAGCGTTATGCGGCAGAGCAGCGCTTCAGGATGTATGGCGTGGCGGCCATCGCCGTCGGCCTCTTCTTCCTGGCTGCGCTCCTGTGGTCGGTGGTTTCCAATGGCTACACCGCCTTCTGGCAGACCTCGATCAATCTGGACGTCACCTTCGCCGAGAGCGTGATCGACCCGAATGGCGAGCGCGCGACCGATCCAAACAAGCTTCTGACGGCCAATTATCCCAAGCTTGCGACCGAAGCGCTTGTGGCGAAACTCGGGGTTGATCCCGAAGACCGCAAGCTGGTTCGCGAAGTGGGCGGGCTCATCTCCAATGGCGTGCGCACGCAGCTGCGCGACATGGTGGTGTCCGATCCCGCGATCATCGGCACGACACGGAATGTTTGGGTGCTGGCGAGCGGCGATGTCGATTCCGCCGTGAAGGGGCAGGTCAATCTTGAGGTGGATGAAAGCCGCCGAAAGGTTTCCGACCAGCAGCTCACATGGATCCGCACGATGGAAGCGGACGGGGTTCTGGAGCAGCGCTTCAACACCGGTCTCTTCACCCGTGGCGCATCAAGCCGCCCTGAAACGGCCGGCATGGGCGTGGCCATCGTCGGTTCGCTCTACATGATGATGATCGTGCTGCTTCTGGCGCTGCCCATTGGCGTTGCCGCTTCGATCTATCTTGAAGAGTTCGCACCACAGAACAAGCTGACCGATCTTATCGAGGTCAACATCAACAATCTGGCGGCCGTGCCGTCCATCGTCTTCGGTCTTCTGGGCCTGGCCGTGTTCATCAACTTCATGCATCTGCCGCGCTCCGCCTCTCTGGTGGGCGGCCTCGTGCTGACGCTGATGACCCTGCCGACGATCATCATCGCAACGCGCGCAGCGCTGCGGGCCGTGCCGCCCTCCATCCGTGCGGCAGCTCTCGGCCTCGGCGCTTCGCGCACCCAGACGGTGTTTCACCATGTGCTGCCGCTGGCCGCGCCCGGCATTCTCACGGGCACGATCATCGGTCTGGCGCAGGCGCTTGGCGAAACCGCACCGCTGCTTCTGATCGGCATGGTGGCCTTCGTGGCTGATTACCCGACCACGCCGCTCGATCCCGCTACGGCGCTGCCGGTTCAGATCTACATGTGGGCGAACGAGGCCGAACGCGCGTTTGTCGAGCGCACCTCGGGCGCTATCATGGTGTTGTTGCTGTTCCTCGCCGTGATGAACATTACCGCCATTATTCTGCGGCGGCGCGTCGAGCGTCGCTGGTAACGGAGTGGAAGGACATGAACATGCTCACTGATGCTGCTGTTGAAGAAGCACTGGATGCGAGCCAGAACTCGGACACCCTCAAGATGCGCGGTGAAGACGTCTGCGTCTTCTACGGCGAGAAACAGGCGCTGTTCGGCGTCAATCTCGACGTGCGCGAAAACCAGGTGACCGCGCTGATCGGCCCCTCGGGCTGTGGCAAATCCACGTTCCTGCGCTGCCTGAACCGCATGAACGACACGATCGACATTGCCCGGATCACCGGCAAGATCACGCTCGATGGCGAGGATATCTACGATCCCCGCATCGATGTGGTGGAGCTGCGCGCCCGGGTCGGCATGGTCTTCCAGAAGCCCAATCCGTTCCCCAAGTCGATCTACGAGAACATCGCCTACGGTCCGCGCATTCACGGTCTGGCGACGAAGAAGTCGGAGTTCGACGAGGTCGTGGAAGCGAGTCTCCAGAAGGCTGGCCTCTTCAATGAGGTGAAGGACCGCCTGCATGAGCCCGGCACCGGTCTTTCCGGTGGTCAGCAGCAGCGCTTATGCATCGCGCGCGCCATTGCCGTGTCGCCGGAAGTGATCCTGATGGACGAGCCCTGCTCGGCGCTCGATCCCATCGCCACCGCCAAGGTGGAAGAGCTGATTGACGAGCTGCGCGAGAACTACACGATCGTGATCGTCACGCACTCCATGCAGCAGGCGGCCCGCGTCTCGCAGCGCACGGCCATGTTCCATCTCGGCAATCTGGTCGAGGAAGGCCCGACGGACAAGATGTTCACCAATCCGGATGACAAGCGCACCCAGGATTACATCACCGGACGCTTCGGCTGACGGCGCGGCAAACGCACAGATAAGGAACCAGACCATGGGCGAGCACACAGTCAGCTCCTTCGATGAGGAACTCGGTGAAATCGACCGCCTCATCCGCGACATGGGCGATCTCTCCGGCGAGATGACGCGCGCTTCCACCAGGGCGCTACTGCACTCCGATACGGCGCTTGCACAGCGCATCATCTCCGATGACACGATCATGGACGCCAAGCAGCGTGACCTTGATGAGCGCGCCATCACGCTCATCGCAAAGCGCCAGCCGATGGCGCAGGATCTGCGCAGCGTCGTGGGCGCCATCCGCATGGCGGCTGATCTCGAGCGCATCGGCGATCTGGCCAAGAACATCGCCAAGCGCGTCGGCGCCGTGGGCGAAAGCGCCACGCCGCGCACGCTTGCGCATTCCATCGACGCGATGGCCGGCCTCGTGCTGAAACAGGTCAATTCGGTGGTCGAGCACTATGTGGCGCGCAATGCCGAGGCGTTAATCCGGCTGCGCGACGAGGATGAGGAAATCGACATTCAGTACACGTCGGTTTTCCGCGAACTCCTCACCTACATGATGGAAGACCCGCGCAACATCACGGCCTGCACGCACCTCCTGTTCTGTGCGAAAAATCTTGAGCGTATCGGCGACCATGTGACCAATATCGCCGAAAATGCCTATTATGTGGTGACGGGGTCCCAGCTTCCGGTCCAGCGGCCGAAGCTTGACGAAACACAGATGACGGTCGAATCCGATGTCTAACCGGCCGTAGACTGCCCGAGGAGAATGCCTGCCATGATTGCCCCCAAGGTCATGGTCGTTGAAGACGACGAACCGCTTTGCGTCTTGCTCAAGTACAATCTGGAAGCCGAAGGCTATCAGGTCGAGATGATCTCTCGCGGCGATGAAGCCGAAGTGCGCCTGCAGGAAAACGTACCCGATCTGCTCGTTCTGGACTGGATGGTTCCGGCCGTTTCCGGCATCGAGCTGTGCCGCCGGCTGCGCATGCGCCCCGAAACGGAGCGCCTGCCGATCATCATGCTCACCGCCCGTGGCGAGGAAAGCGACCGCGTGCGCGGCCTTTCAACCGGCGCGGACGACTATCTGGTGAAGCCTTTCTCGACGCCGGAATTCGTGGCGCGTGTTCGCGCGCTTCTGCGGCGCGCGAAGCCGGAAGTGCTCTCGACGGTTCTTTCGGTCGGGGACATCGTGCTCGACCGTGAATCGCACCGTGTCTATCGCCGCAAGAACGAGATCCGTCTTGGGCCGACAGAGTTCCGCCTCCTGGAATTCATGATGCAGCATCCCGGCCGCGTCTTCTCGCGAAGCCAGCTGCTCGACAATGTCTGGGGCGAGACGATCTATATCGATGAGCGCACCGTGGACGTGCATGTGGGGCGTTTGCGCAAGGCCGTGAACCACGGGCGTCTGCCCGATGTGATCCGCACCATTCGCGGCGCGGGCTATGCTATCCGCGAAGCCTGACAGACGCGATACAGCCATTAAAAAAGCCCCGGTTCGACCGGGGCTTTTTCGTTGAAGCTCTTCGCCCGTTATTTCGTGGCCCGTTATTTCGTGGCGGCGTGTCCGGGGCGGGCATGCTCGTTCTGCGCCACGGCAAAGCTCGTCACCGGCTCGATGGAAGCTGTCAGCTCGCCATTGCTGGTGATGTCCCACTCCAGGATCGCATCGTCATAGACAAGTGCGGGATCCACATAGACGCAGGTGGCGAGAACCTGCGGCGCTTCGGTTTCCAGCTCGCGCATTGCAACCGGCTTCTCCGCCTCGCACTCCTCAAACGTCTCGTAGACCGGGGTGGGGGCGGGCAGTTCCTGGCATTCGCGCGTGTCGCCGGCCCCCACATTGCCTGAGCAGCCGACAATCAAAAGAAGTGCAGCGATGTGTTCCATGGCTTTCTCCTTTCATTGTCTTCACGAAACGGAAGCCATGGATGGTCCGGTTCGCTTATGCCGCATTCGTTTATGTGTGCGTCGCCGTTTAGCGACCGCGTTTCAGAAGGCCCATGATCAGCGAGATAGCGAGCAGGGCGAGGAAGATGTAGAAGAGGATCTGCGCAATGCCTGCCGAAGCGCCGGCAATTCCGCCGAAACCGAGTGCGCCGGCGATGATCGCGACGACAAGGAATATCAGGGCCCAGTATAGCATTCTGTCTCTCCGTTTAGTTATGCCGGTTAAACGTCTGGCATTCGGATTTGGTTCCGCCGGAGAGATTTTGGGCAAAAGAAAAGCCGCCCGGAGGCGGCTTTTTTGAGAAACGCGTGAAGAAGCGGGGGCCTGTCAGGCCGCCGCGTGCGCCTGCTGATCGAAGAAGAGCGCCTGGCTGATGAGCGCCTTGACCATTTCCGGGCTGAACGGCTTGGTCACAAGGAAAGTCGGTTCCGGGCGCTCGCCCGTCAGAAGCCGCTCGGGGAAGGCGGTGATGAAGATGACCGGCACGGTGGCCGTGTCGAGGATCTCGTTCACCGCATCAAGGCCTGAACTGCCATCGGCAAGCTGAATGTCGGCCAGCACCATTTTCGGCTGCGTCTTGGCAAACATTTCGACCGCCTGCTTGTGGGTGCGGGCCGTGCCGACCACGCGATGCCCGAGGCTTTCGACCATTTCCTCGATGTCCATGGCGATCAGGGGTTCGTCCTCGATGATGAGGATGTCTGTCGCCACCTGACGGGAAATCTCCTCGCTGGCTTCGCGCAGCATCGTGTTGATGCCTTTCATATCCGTCTCGAGAATTTCCGCAGCCTCTTCCGGCCGGAAATTCTCTACGGCCACCAGCAGGAAGGCCTGACGCGGACGGGGCGCGAGCGAAGAAAGGTTGCTCATGGCCCGCTTTTCCCATGCCGAGCTCGGCGTGCCTTCGGGGACCGGAACGTCCAGCGTTTCAAACAGCGATGTGAAGAGCCTGAAGAGGGCGATCTTGTCGGTCGATGCCTCGGGAAAGATGCTCGTATCGGCGATCAACGCTTCAAGCGTCGCAGCCACCAGTGCGTCACCGCTGGACTGGGAGCCGGAAACGGCCCGGGAAAAGCGCCGCAGGTAAGGAAGGTGCGGAGCGATACGCGCTGACAGGGTCATGGATTTCAAGTCTCCCTCAAGACATGGCAATGAGAATTAGTGCATTTGTGACGGGTGAAACGCCCCATATGCGAAAATGTTCCCGTCGGAGGGAACGAATTCCGCTCAATGGCGTTTGAAAGCAGACGAGACAGTTGTGGCCCGGGCGATGCGGACGGTTTCGGGTCATTGGGAGACCAGATTTGATGGAAAAAGACAGGGCATGAATTACGGCAAACCAAACACCCGAGGAAGCTTGACCCGGCGCGGCAAGGATGAAGACCCGCTCGGCGCAAACTCAGAGATCGGACGCAAGCTCAGGCAATATTACGACGACCTGGTAACGGAAGATATTCCGGATCGGTTCAGCGACCTTCTCAACCAGCTTGAGCAGAAAAGCGGCGCTGAAACGGCCGGAAACAAGGACTGATATATATGAGTGTTTATCCGGGCTTTCGTGACGATCTACTGGCCGCTGTGCCAAGCCTGCGCGCCTTCGCCGTTTCGCTTTCAAAAAGTGCGGACCGGGCGGACGATCTCGTGCAGGAATCGCTGGTCAAGGCGTGGGACAAACAGAACAGCTATCAGCCGGGCACCAATCTGAAAGCTTGGCTCTTCACCATCCTTCGCAACGAGTTCTACTCGCAGATGCGCAAGCGCAAGCGCGAGGTCGAAGACGCGGACGGTGCGATCACCGGACGTCTGTCGGTGCACCCGGCGCAGGAGGGTTCGGTCGATCTGAAGGACTTCCGGCGCGCTCTCGAGCAATTGCCCGAAGACCAGCGTGAAGCGATCATCCTGATCGGCGCGTCCGGCTTTTCCTATGAGGAAGCGGCGGAGATCTGCGATTGCGCGGTCGGCACGATCAAGAGCCGCGTGAGCCGCGCCAGAACGCGCCTGCAGGAAATCCTCGAGATTTCAGGTGAGGGCGATTTCGGGCCAGATGCCATCTCGACCCAGATCACCAATACGGCCTTCATCGCCTAGGTCCTGAGCCAGGATTGCCGTGCGTCCCTTGGGGCGCACATAGGGCAATCTGGTCTGACCGCTCTCAGTCCTTCCCGGCGCTTGAGCCGACAATCGCCTGGGACAGCGCGTCTATAAGGTCGCTGTCCCTGTAAGGCTTTTCAACGATCCTGATACCACCGAACGCCTCGAACACCTGGTGGCTTGAGGCGTAGCCGGTGGCGAAGATGAAGGGGATGCGCCGCGCCTGAAGCAGGCGGGCGAACTCGTCTGTCCAGTTGTCGGACAGCTTGATGTCGAGGATCGCTGTCGAAATTCCCCGGCTTTCCAGAACGTCGGGTCCCAGGTCATCGAAGGTGCCGACAGTGAACACGTCCGTTGCGCCGTGCTCCTTGCACAGTTCTTCGAGGCTCATTGCGATCATGGCTTCGTCTTCGACGAGCAGGACGCGGGCGCCCTCCAGAGGTTTCTTCAAGCAGACATCCTTCCGACGCCAGAGAATTCGTTACTCTTTGCCATCTCATTACCCGTGTAGATTGTCATTAAAAAAAGACGTGTCTGTACGATTTGCGGGAACCGCTCGCACTGGATGCGGCTTTCCTATTCAGCAATGAACCGGGGGCCAGTCAGTGACAAAAGAACAGGAATTCACCCACAAGAGTCTGCCCTGCCAGCAATGTCCCTTGAGAAAGCGCGAGGTCTTTCGCGATTTCGAGGGGGATGAACTGGAGTTCGTCGGTCGTTTCAAGAAGGGCGATCTGGCGGTGAAGAAGGGGGCGACCGTTTTAGTGGAAGGCGCGCACAATCCGCATCTCTATACGGTACTTTCCGGCTGGGGCTTTCGCTACAAGCTCCTGGAAGACGGACGTCGCCAGATCGTCAATTATGTGATGCCGGGCGATCTCGTCGGGCTGCAGGGCAGTCTGATGGGCGAGATGAAGCACTCGGTCGAGGCGCTCTCGCAGATGTCCTTATGCGTGTTCGAGAAGGCCGAGCTGTTTTCGCTCTACAAGAAGTTTCCCGAACTCGCCTACGACATCACCTGGATCGCTTCGCGTGAGGAATGCATGCTCGACGACCATCTCCTGACCGTTGGCCGGCGAACGGCGCTGGAGAAAGTCGCCTATCTGCTTGTCTTCATTCTGGACCGCGCGCGGCAAAGCGGGCTCTCGAGGAACGGGACGCTTGCCCTGACCCAGCAGCACGTGGCCGACACGTTGGGCATTTCTCTGGTGCACACCAACAAGACGATCGCCCGCCTTGCCAGCCGCAATCACCTGAAATGGGAGGATGGCGGCTGCAAGATCCTCAATCAGGAGGCCTTGGCCGAACTGGCGGGCTGGACTCCCGGCTCAGGGGGGAAGCGGCCTTTTCTATAGGCGTTGGCGGTATCGCCTTCGCCCTGTGGCGATGGGCCTTGGCGGGTGTCGGCGGTTCGATGCCGGGGATGATGTTGCCGGCCATGGCGTAAATCGTCAGGAGTACGGGAATGGCGATGAAGCCTCCGATCGGCCCCCACATCCAAAGCCAGAATGCGATCGACAGAAACACGATGAACGGGTTGAGCGTCATTCGCCGGCCAATGACGGTCGGCGTCACGAACTGGGCTTCCGTGGCGTTGACGGCCAGATAGATGAGCGGCGGCAGGAAACTTGCTGTCAGCGTGTCGAAGGTCGCAAGTCCGACGCCCAGCAGAATGATGGCCATCACTGCCGGGCCGATATAGATCACGAAGTTGAGCAGGGTCGCCATTGCGCCCCAGAGCGCGGGGGAGGGAACGCCCAGAAGCCACATCGCCACGGTGACGGCGACGCCCAGCCCGATATTGATGATGGTGATCGACAGGAGATAGTCGGACACCGCATTCTCCACGTCGCGGAAGATGTGCGCCACGCGCCAGCGCAGACGCCGGCCAAAGCACAGGCGCAGGATCGTCGCGCGGGTTTCATGGCGCGTCGCCACGAAAAAATAGAGGCTGGCGAAGAAGATGAGCAGCTGCGCCAGAAGCGATGGCGCAAGCACGGCAACGCTTTCGACCGTGGAGCCTTCTTCCACCGACACCGTCACGCTGGAACCGCCGGTCACTGAACGGATCTGCTCCTGCAGCCCCTTGATCGTGTCGAGCGGCTGCCGGAGGCTGGAGAGCTGAAGCTGCAACTGGCTCCAGATCTGCGGCAGCCGGTCGGCCCATGCGGTCAGGGGGGTGGCGATGGCGACGAGAAAGCCCCCCACCAGCGCAATGAAGATCAGCACCACCGCGACAGCAGAAATCGAAGGCCAGACGCCCATGCGCTCAAGCCGCGTTGCGATGGGGCCGAGCATCAGGCCGATGAAGATGGCAAGGGTCATGGGAGCAAGCAGAAAGCGCCCGTAATGCAGCATCACGACAAAGGCGATGAGCCCCAGAAGGATGACCGAAGTCTGCGCGCTCGCGGTGAGTGCGGTTTCCAGTGTCATAATGTGGGAGCGTTTGCCCCCCGGGCTGCTTTGTGATTGATCCATGCAACTTTTCCAGAAATGTTTCATTAGAAAATAGACCGCCGGGTAATTGGTTCCGTGCTAAATGGAACTTCACATATTGTTTGGCGTTGGCTTGGAACTGAAACATTGGAGAATGCTGAGATGGCAACCACGGCAGCGAAATCCGCACGCACCGAGAAAAACGACGAAGTGACCACCGGCGATCTGGAAAAGGACATCCAGCAGCTGCGCTCCGACATGGCTCAACTGATTAGCCATCTCAAGGACATGGGTGGCCAGTCGGGCGAAGCGGCGCGCAAGGCGGCCGGCGAGCGCTTCGAGCAGCTGCGCGGCCAGGGCGAGGCAGCCTTCAACAGCGTGAAGGACAGCTCGCAGGAACTGGAGAAAGAGCTGGCCCGCACCGTTCGCGAGCGCCCGTTCACCTCGCTGGCGCTGGCCGTTGGAGCCGGCTTCCTGCTGGCTCTCGCCACGCGCCGCTAGGCCGCTGTGATGCTGGCAAGACTGCTTGCCTCCGTTGCGACCGGAGAAGTGTCGGCCTCGCTCAAGCGCGCGCGGGTCGCATCCATGTTCTATGCGCTCGCCGCGTTTCTGGGTCTGTTCGGCATTGGCTTTCTCGTTCTGGCGGGGTTCATTGCCGCTGCGGACGAATGGGGTACGCTCGAGGCCGCGCTTGGCTTCGGCCTTGGTTTCGTGGCCATGGCGCTTGTCGTCCTTGTCAGCCTCAGGATCTGGACCCGTGCCGAACAGCGCCGCGCGCGTGAGCGCCGCGTTTCCGATGCGGGCGTTCTGGCTGGAACGGCGGCACTGACGCTGCTTCCCTCGCTCCTCTCGCGCACCGGCAAGTTCGGTGCGCTCGCCCTTCCCGTGCTCGTGGCCGTTGGCTACGCAATCTACCGCGAGAACAGCGGTGGCGATCCGGATGGCGACGCCGGTTAGTCGGGTGGGAACACCTGACGTCCGCAGGAATGCGGACCAAAGGCGGTTGGCGTGGGGCAGCGTTTCCACGAAACGATAAGCCGCTCCAGCCAGGTTTGAGCCGGCCAATCCGGCTCACTTTTTTGCACTGCAATGGAACTCTCCCTCGGCCACGGCATTGGTCGAGGGAAGAAGACAGGAGCAGTGATCATGCCTGAAAACAAGACGACTTCTCAGGAGGCGCGCCAGGGACGGCGCGGCTTCCCGGTTCTCATGGTTCTGGTGTTCGGTCTTCTGCTGGCAGCTGTCGTCTGGTGGGGTGTCGAGGTCTATGGCCTGATGCTCGATGAAGAACAGGCCATAGAGTTGCCCGCCGCCGAAGACGGGCCGACTGGATGAAGCGGCTTACCGCGCAATTGTTTCACCAGCTTGTTTCACCGGCTTCATGAGATTCCCGTATTCAAGATACTCAATCAAAGGAGAGACCAATGAGCGATGCAGCTGAAGTTCTCAAACCCAAGACCCATGCCGACAAGATGGACATTGGCATTTCCGATGCGGACCGCAGGGAAATTGCCGCAGGGCTTTCGGAGATCCTCGTCGACACCTACAGGCTCCTGATCAAGACCCACATCTATCACTGGAATGTCGTCGGCCCGCTGTTCCATTCGATCCATGTTCTGACCGAGGAGCAGTACAACGCCCTGTTTGAAGCAACGGACATCATCGCCGAGCGGGTTCGTGCGCTGGGCCATCACGCGCCCATTCTGGCGGGCAAGGGTGTCGACACGTCCATCGAGCTTCGCGCCTCGGGCCGCTCGGCCCTTGAGATGGTGCAGGATCTGGTTGAGGACCATGAGGAAGCCGTTCGCAAGATGCGCGACATCGGCGCTGCCGCAGATGAAAAGGGTGACATGGTCACCGCCGACATGCTGACCGAGCGCCTGACCTTCCACGAGAAGGCGCTGTGGATGCTGCGCTCGATCATCGCCGACTAACGTGTGAGAAACGCGCGGCATCAAAAAAAGCCCCGGCCAGATTAGCCGGGGCTTTTGTCGTTCTGCGCCTGTATGTTTCTGGAATTGCGCCTAGAAGGGCCAAAGGCTCTGGTCGGCCGGCCGGGGCATCACCACGCGGAGCGCGCCCGGATGCAGCCTGATGCGGGTCTCGCGCTGCAAAGGCCGCAACTCGCCATCGATGGCGCATTTGAAGCGTCGCCTTCGCGAGCAGATGCGCACGGTCACTTCCGTCGCCTCGTGAATTTCCATCTGTTCGTTCTGCCGCCAGCGACCGATCCCCATGTTCAGAAGCCAGAGGATCAGTTCGCTGCGGGTGCGGGCATGGGTGATGTAGACGCCCAGCTGCCCGCCATCGGGCTGGTCGGTGAAGGGAAGGCGCTGGCCTTCTGCATAGAGATTGTTGGTGATCGCCAGGTTTGACGTGGTGGTGCGGACTTTCGTTTCCGAGAGCTCCAGCTCCACGTCCAGTTTGGGCGGGCGGATCATCGTCGCCATCGCGGCGCGCACCGAGGCAAATATCTTGCCGATCCGCGAGCGAAAGGTCATCCGTTCGCGCAGCCGGATCAGTTTCGGATGCATGCCGATGGAAAGTTGATGCACGAAATAGTGTCCGTCGGCATCGGCGATGTCGACATTTTTGATGTCGCCATGGGCGAGCGCTTCCATCGCCATGCGCAGATCCTGCGGTATGGCGAGGCTGCGCGCAAAGAGGTTCATCGTGCCTGCGGGAAGAATGGCGAGCGCCTTGTCGGAATGGGCAAGCAGGCCCGCCGCCAGCGAGATGGTGCCATCACCGCCGCCGGCCAGAATGATGTCCGCCGTCTCGTCGCGCGCGGCATCTTCCATGGTTGCGACGAGTTCGTCGCCCCTGCAAAGGCTGATGTCCATGGTATGGCCAGCCGCCTCGAAGATGCCCTTCATCTCGCGCGCCAGCGCTTCGGTATCAAGGCTGCGGAGGGTTCCCCCATTGCAGTTTAGGACAGCCAGAACATGCATTGGAGGGTTCCCTGAGGTTTTGCTGCGCGATTGTGTTGTGCTCGACCGTTAAGGAGCGGCTGGTCGAAAGGTTCCCGGGCAAAGTTTGGCAATGCGTTCGGAAAAACGCGGAACAAGAATGAGGGCGGCGCGTTTTAAGGGTGCAAACGGCCACGCACCGATCCTCCCTGGCAAGTTCGGTTCGGAGCGCGGCCTGTACAGAAACACTGCACACGGAGAGCTTATCATGTTCCGCAACCTTTTGGCGACCACTGCAATTGCAACGCTTGTCGCGACCGGTGCGGTCGCTCAGACATCCACGGCCCCCGCAACCGGCGCACCGGCTGCGGCCCCCACCGAGCAGCCCACTGAAATGGTGGTGCGCGCCGATGGCCATCTGGCCACCGATCTGATCGGCAAGTCGGTCTATAACGGCGCCGGCGAAGATGCCGAGAACATCGGCAAGGTGACCGATCTGGTTCTCGATGAGAATGGCGACGTCACTACGCTGGTTGTCGGCGTTGGCGGCTTCCTGGGCATTGGCCAGAAGGAAGTTGCGCTCGAATATGAGATGGCCGAGTGGGCCGAGCAGGATGGCGACCGCTGGCTGGTGATCGAAACCAGCGCCGACGCTCTGAAGGCGCAGGAAGAGTTTGACCGTTCGGCCTATCGTCCGATGCCGGCAGACGCCGATGTGTCGATGACCAAGCCTGCCTCCAAGGATGATCTGGCCAATGCGCCGGTCGAGAGCGAGGAAGGCGCTGGCGAAACCGCCATGGCTCCGGCGTCCGACACGACTACAGATGCCATGGGCGATGCGGCGAGCGGCGACGGCATGGCCGCTGCCCCCGCCCCGGATGCTTCCGGCTCTGACGACCAGATGGCAGGCACGGAAGCCCCGGCCGCCGGTATGGACGAGACCGCACAGGCTCCGGACGCTGAAGCGCCGATGACCGACGACACGATGACCTCGGCCATCGACCGTTCGAGCCTTGACGAGATGCCGACCGACCAGATCAGCACGGAGCAGCTGACCGGCACCACGGTCTACGGCGCGAATGAGGAGAACATTGGCGAGATCGGTGACGTGATCGTCACGCAGGACGGTCAGGTCGACGCCATCATCGTCGATGTCGGCGGCTTCCTGGGCATTGGCGAGAAAGAGGTTGCCATTGGCATGGACAATCTCGCCTTCATGACCGACGGCAGCGGCTCGTTCTATCTCTACACCGAGTTCACGCAGGAAGAGCTCGAGCAGCAGCCGGCCTATGACGAGGCGGTCTATGGCGAGCAGCGTGACGATATGCGGATGCAGGTTCAGTAATCTGCGCGTACCGCATCGATAAAGGAGCCCCGCGCCAAGCGCGGGGCTCTTTGTTTATGCAGCGTTGACAATGCGTCTTCCCGTCATCGCTTTCATGGACACTCACGCATCGCCATCTTGGTGCTACACTCAGCCGTGGAGACGTTGCGGCAAACTCAAAAAGGGATTTGTCATGCTTACCCAGATCGAAGGCATTCACCACATCACATCCATGGCGCGGGTTGCGCAAGAAACCGACCGCTTCATCACCGGAACGCTCGGCCTGCGCCGCGTCAAGAAGACGGTCAATTTCGACGCGCCGGATGTCTATCATCTCTATTACGCCAATGGCGTTGGCGCGCCGGGCACCGTGATGACCTATTTCCCGTTCCCCAACATCGTGGCGGGCAGCCGCGGCGCTGGCGAGGTGGGAACAACCGTCTACGCCGTGCCCGAGGGCAGTCTCGATTACTGGACGAAACGTTTCGATGAGCACAATGTCACCGGCGTTGCGCGCGAAACCCGCTTCGGCGAAACGCGCCTGCGCTTCGACGGCATCGATGGCGATGGCTTCGCCCTGGTGGAGACGAAGGATGATGCGCGCGCGCCATGGGACGGTGCGGGCATTGACGCGGATGTCGCGATCCGCGGTTTTCACTCGGCATCGCTCGTCCTGCGCGATAACGGCGGCTCGAAGGCGCTTCTGTCGCTGATGGGCTACACGCCGGTTGCCGAAGATGGCGGCATCCTGCGCATGAAGCGCGAGGGCGGCAATGGTGCGGATCTGATCGATCTGGAAACCAGCCCCGATGCGCCGGTGGCGCGACAGGGCGCGGGCTCCGTGCATCACATTGCCTTTGCCGTCGCAGACGATCCGGCCGAGCTTGCCGTGCGCGCGGCGCTGGAGGCCGAGGGCTTCCGGGTCACGCCGGTGATCGACCGCGACTATTTTCATTCGATCTATTTCCGTGCGCCGGGCGGCGTCCTGTTCGAGATCGCGACCAATGTGCCGGGCTTCGACAATGATGAGGACATGGCGCATCTGGGCGAGGCGCTGAAACTGCCGAAACAGCATGCGCATCTGCGCGCACAGCTCGAAAAGGCATTGCCGGAAATCGGAGGCTGATCGATGGCAGTCGACAATTACGTGCATCACCTGGCCTCTGTGGGGCCGGGCAAGCCGCTCCTGTTCCTGTTTCATGGAACAGGCGGTGACGAGCGTCAGCTCCTGCAGCTGGGTGCGGAGCTGGCGCCCGGCGCCGGTCTGGTGTCGCCGCGTGGCGATGTGAACGAACAGGGCGCGGCGCGCTTCTTTCGCCGCACCGGCGAGGGCGTCTACGACATGGACGACCTCGCCCGCGCCACCGGACGCATGCGGGATTTCGTGGCGGCCCATGTGGAGCGCGAAAAGCCGAGCGCCGTTCTGGGGCTCGGTTATTCCAATGGCGCAAACATTCTGGCGTCGGTCGCTTTCGCTGCACCGCAGCTTTTCGATGCGGCGGTGCTCATGCATCCGCTCATCCCCTTCGAGCCCGACTGGGGCGAGGGCGCGGTGATGACGCGTTTTCTCGTTACCGCCGGGCGGCATGATCCCATCTGCCCGGAAAAGCTCACGGCGCGCCTGTTGAGCTATCTGGAGGCGGCTGGCGCTGACACGCAGATCGAATGGCACACGGGCGGGCACGAGTTGCGGCCCGGCGAAGTCACGGCGGCAGGTCGGTTTCTTGCGCCGTTCCTCGCGCGTGGAAAGGATGAGGCATGAGCGACATCGGGCCGATCATGCTGGAGGAAGAAGGCAGCAAGGGACGCTATGTCTATCGTGCGGAAGGCCATGAGGCCGAGATGACCTTTTCGAAGGTCGGAACGAGCCAGATCATCATCGATCACACCGGCGTTCCCGACGCTTTTCGCGGGCAGGGTGTGGGGCTCGCGCTGGTGACGCGCGCCGTTGAGGACGCGCGCCGCAATGGCGTGAAGGTGAGACCGCTCTGCCCCTTTGCCGCGGCCCAGTTTCGCCGGCATCCCGAATGGAGCGACGTTCTGGCCCGCTGAAGTGGTTGGGGCAGGCGGGCTTGGGTGACGTTGAAGGAAGCGACGCTCAGGCCGCTGCCTTCAACGTCTCCTCCCCCTCTTCGATGAAGGCCCGGTGCAGCGTCTTGACGGCTTTTTCCAGGTCTTCACTGCGCACGAGGAACTGCACATCCACACCGCGTCCCGTCTCCTGCGAGGCGAGTGGTTCGACGCCCGTTTCATCCAGCGCCTTGAGGCCCTCCAGCATAACGCCAAGCCCGGTCAGGTCGCGGCCGATCACGGACACCATGCCAGCGCGGCGCGCCGTGATGCGGGCGGCCGGATAACGCTCGGCAAGATCGCGCTCGACGCGACGAACCGATTTCAGCGTCGCTTCCAGATGGTGCACGATGGAATTGGCGTTCGAGCTTTTCGACACGATGCGCACCTTGTGGCGCGTCAGCGATTCGAGGATCGCCGCGTCGTATCCCTTCACGCCCACCATGTCCTGCTCGAACAGTTCGAGCGAGGTGACGGGCAGGCCGGTGACCATCTCGACGCCGGCGGCGGTGGCCGGTTCCGCGTCGATCAGCGTGCCGGGATCCTCCGGCTCGAAGGCGTTTGCGACGCGCAGCGGCACGCCGGCCTGGCGCAGCTTCTTCGCGGCCTTCGGGTGGATCGCTTCCATGCCCATATTGGAGAGCTGGTCGGCGACGTCATAATTGGTGCGGCCGATCTTGCGCACATTCTCCGTGCCGACAAGGCGCGGGTCGGCGCTCGAAAGGTGGAATTCCTTGTGAATGATCGCCTCACGCGCGCTGGTCAGCGCGGCGATTGTGGCGAATGTCACTTCCGAATAGCCCCGGTCGAACTCGCGCATCAGGCCCTCGCGGCACTGGGCGTAGCCGGTGACGATGGGCAGTTCGCGCGTCAGGTCGATTTCGTCGAAAGCCTGCTCGATGCGCTCATTGAGGCTTGGCTGTGTTTCGTCGCGCCAGCCGGTCAGGTCGATGAAGCGCGCATTGACGCCTTCGCGGCGCAGAAGCAGGGCCAGATTGTTGGCCGAGTGCGCCTCGCCAAGGGCGGACAGAAGCTCGCGGATCGTCTGCATGTGCTCGCCGAGCTGGAAGTGCCCGTAGGAGCAGAGGCGCTGCAGGTCGATCAGGCAGCCGCGTGCGCCCTCGATGCGCTCGCGCACGAAGTCGTCGGATGCGTGGCGGTCGGCGGCCTCGTCGAACATCTTCTCGTTGATGGCGTACATGGCGCGGCTCACCGCGCTAAGCGCCTCCATCCAGCCATGCTCATTGTCGGCGTGGGAGAACAGCGCGTAGACGCCGGGCTCGCCCGACTTCTTGTGCTCCAGCAGCTTGTCGGTGATGCCGCCGAAGGCGGACACCACGAACACGCGGTTGTAGAGCGCGTCCTCGCGGCGTTTGCCGATAAGGATCGTGTCGAGCAGTTCGCGGGCACGGCTCATGGAGGTGCCGCCGATCTTCTCTACGGTGTGGTCGCCAAGCGGTTGCTGGTTGGTACGGCCGTTATCGGCCGCACCCTCGTTTTGTCGGTCAGTCATGATGTCCAATGTTTCTTTGGCTTACGCCAGTTTCCCGGTCTGAATGGCCACGGGGTTGGGTTCGCCACGGTCGGCGAGGAAGTCTGGTCGCGCCTTGCCGGCTCCGAAGGGCCGTTGCAGCCGGTTCGACATGGCGTTGAACACGAAGAACGCGTTGGAGCGGGCAAACGGCGTGATGTTGCCGTTGGAGCCATGCATCGTGTTGCAATCGAACAGAACCAGCGTGCCGGCCTTGCCGGTGGCTGCGGTTACGCCATGTTCCCTGGCGAGGCTGGTCAGCGCCTCATGCGAAGGGACGCCCACTTCCTGCTTTTTCAGCGAGGATTTGTGGTTGTCTTCGGGCGTTTCGCCGGCGCAGGCGATGAAATGTCTGTGCGAGCCCGGCATCAGCATGAGCGGGCCGTTGAGGGCGTCGTTGTCGGTCAGGAGAAGCGAGGCGGACACGGCGCGCATGCGCGGCATGCCGTCTTCCGCGTGCCAGGTCTCGAAATCCGAATGCCAGTAGAATTCCTTGCCGGTGAAACCCGGTTTGTAGTTCAGGCGCGACTGGTGAATATAGACCTCGTCACCGAGAAGAAAGCGCGCAGTGCCGGCAATGCGGCGGTCGCTGGCGAGACGGTGAAAAAGAGGGCTCTGCTCCGGAAGCTTGAAGATGGTGCGCACTTCGCTGGAGCCGGGTTCGGTAATGACGCTGTCATCCATCAGCGCGCGCTCGCCACCGCGCAGGGCTGCGGATTCGGCTTTCAGCGCCTCCACTTCCTGCGGCGTGAAGAGGTCCTTCAGAACAAGAAAGCCGTCACGGTCGAACTGGTCGGCCTGCTGTGCGGTGAGCGGCGCGTCGGGTCGCCACTGGCTCCATACGGTTCTGTCCTGGCGCGGCAGCCAATGCTCTTTCGGCAGCCTGCTTGGATAGGGATCCTGTCGTCGCTCGCCCTTCGGGTCACGTTCCTTTGACATCGCTGTCATGGTCGGTCTCCTTCTGTTTTCAGGGTTTTCGCCGGCGGATGCAGCGTGCGAAGCGCCGCGCCTCATGAGCGGGCGCGGCGCTTCGTCCGTATTGGATCAGGCGTCCTCCAGCGCGTAAGAGCCGTCAGCCTGGTGCACTTCATTGCCGGTGACCGGCGGGTTGAAGACGCAGGCCATGATCATTGGCTTGTCGGCGTCGGCGCGCAGAATGTGCTTGTCGTGCTTGTCGAGCGCATACATGACGCCGGGCTTGATCTGATGCGTTTCGCCGGTGGCCAGATCCTTGATCGAGCCGGTGCCGTCGACGCAATAGACGCACTCAAGATGGTTCTTGTAATGCATGGTCAGGTCAGCGCCGGCATGGATGGTCGTGATGTGGAAGGAGAAACCCATCTCATCCGACTTCAGGAGAAGGCGGACACTGTCCCAGCCTTCCGAATGGACGTGACGTTCGGTGTTCTTCGCTTCGTTAAGGTCGCGCACGATCATGTTCGTTACTCCGCTGCAATTTTCGTATTCTGAGTTGTCTCAGCGACGGCAGACTGGAGGATGTCCAGTCCGCGCGCAAATGTGTCCTGCTCGATGGTGAGCGGGCAGAGGATCTTCACGACCTCGTCATAGGCGCCGGAGGTCTCGATGATGAGGCCGTCACGGAAACATCGCTTGCAGATGTCGCTTGCCGTTTCGCCCGAGCCCACATCGACGCCCATCATCATGCCGCGGCCCTTCACACGGGCGTCCGGCAGGAGCGCTGCGATCTCGTTAAGGCGCTTTTCCAGATAGGCGCTGCGCTCGGCGATGGTGGCGCGGAACGCGTCGTCTGCCCAGAACTTCTCCAGCGCAACGCGCGCGGTGACGAAAGCGTGGTTGTTGCCGCGGAACGTGCCGTTGTGTTCGGCCGGGCCGAACACGTCGTATTTCGGCTTCACGAGCAGCGCTGCGAAGGGCAGGCCATAACCCGACAGCGACTTCGCCATGGTGACGATGTCCGGCGAGATGCCCATCTCCTCGAAGGAGAAGAAGTGGCCGGTGCGGCCGCAGCCCGCCTGAATGTCATCGATGATGAGCAGCGCGCCATGCGCCCTGGCGATCTCGCTGACGCGACGCACCCATTCGCGCGACGCGGCGTTCAGCCCGCCTTCGCCCTGCACGGTCTCGAACATGATGGCCGCCGGCTTGTCGACGCCGCTGGAGGGTTCCGAGAGCATGCGGTTCAGAAGATCCGCCGTGTCGATGTCGCCGCCCATCGCACCGTCATAGGGGATGCGCGTGACGTGGTTCAGCGGCACGCCGGCACCACCGCGATGGTAGCCATTGCCGGTTGCTGCCAGCGCGCCGAGCGTGACGCCATGGAAGCCGTTGGTGAAAGAGATCACGTTCTGGCGGCCGGTCGCCTTGCGGGCGATCTTCAGCGCCGCCTCAATGGCGTTCGCGCCGGTCGGGCCGGTGAACATGACGCGGTGGTCCATGTCGCGCGGACGCAGGATGATGCGCTCGAAGGCTTTCAGAAAGTCGGCCTTGGCGTCGGTGTGCATGTCGAGCCCGTGGGTCACGCCATCGCGCTCGATATGCTCGATCAGCGCGGCCTTCATGTCCGGGTCGTTGTGGCCGTAGTTCAGGGTCGAACAGCCGGCCAGAAAATCGATGTAGTCGCGCCCTTCGGCGTCGGTCAGGGTCGCGCCCTGGGCCTTGGCGAACACGCTGGGGAAGCTGCGGCAATAGCTGCGCGCTTCGGATTCGCGTCGCGTGAAAATCTGCTTGTCGTCCGTCGTAACGGTCGTCATCTGTTTTCCTTCGGATTTTTGTTCGGTCGTGCGAATTAGCAAGGGGCGAATCGGGGGAGGCAGATTGTGATGCCGCCATCAGGCGGCATCGTCGCTCCGGGCCTCGTCGGCGTTGCGCAGGGAAACCCAGTTTCCGCGCATGCCCGCAGACGCGTCGTCTGCGAATGCAATCGTCACCATATGTTCGGTGGCGTGTTTGCCGTCGAAATGCGCATCCTTGCGGAAGTAGGGCTCATGGCTGAGTTCGCCGCCCCGGGAGCGCGCAAGCGAGTTGAAAAGTCCCCAGCTCGCCTTGTTGTCGGAGGTGATCGTGGTTTTCAGCGCCCGCACATTCTCGCAGGCATCGCGCTGGAGCAGCGCGGCGAGCAGCTTCTTGCCGACGCCCTGACCCTGGACGCTCTGGTCCACGGCGACCTGCCAGACGAACAGAGTGTTGTCTTCGTCAGGCAGCAGATAGCCGGATACCCAGCCAACCAGCGCTCCGTCGCTGGTTCTTTCGGCGGCGATGCATGTGTCGCCGAAATGGTCGCACTGCAAAAGGTTGCAGTAGAGGGAATTCTCGTCGAGCGGCTCGCAGGACTGGATGAGCCGCCACACATCCGCGCCGTCTTCCTTGGCAGGCGGACGATAGACAATTTCGGGCGATCGCTTGCGTACAAGCTTGATGTCAGTGATGGCCATTGGTCTCCTCATAGCGCGCCGGATATTATGACTATCGAAGGATATTTCAACCGCCGGAATCAAAAATGGTTCCGTGTGATCTGCAAATAATTGAATTACATGGGAATTTGCAGCGAAGTTTTATTCGCTAATCAAATTATATTTTCTCTGCTATCCATGTGCTGATGGGGAGGGCGACAGAGAATCGCCGAGTGGCCACCGCGTTTTTTGGGGAATGGCGGCATGGAAGACCGTACGGAAACAAGCCTGATCGCGCTGCGGCGCATCCTGCGCGCAACCGAGCTGAACGCGCGCACGCTGGCGCGCGCCACGGGGCTGACCACGCCGCAGCTCATCGTTCTTGAAATCGTCGTGGCCGCCGGTCGCGCCACGCCCAAGGACATTGCCGGCAAGGCCGGTGTCGGGCAGGCCACCGCCACATCGCTGGTGGACAAGCTGGAGGCCCGCAAGCTGGTGACGCGCACGCGCAGCGAGCGCGACAAGCGCGTCGTTTGGGTTGCGCCGACGGAGGAGGGCAAGGCTCTTCTTTCAGCCGCGCCCGACCCGCTCCAGAAGACTTTTTCCGAGCAGTTTCAGGCCCTGCCCGACTGGGAGCAGGGCATGATCGTTGCCGCGCTGGAACGCGTCGGCGCAATGCTCAACGCCGGCGCGCTGGATGCCGCGCCGCTGCTGGATGTCGGGGCGGTGGATCGCAAATAGCGCGATCCTGCACGGCCCCTCATCCCAGGCCCTGACCCTAAGATGCTCTAAAGCTTGGCGATGAAATCCCGCATGTCTTTTTCAAGGCGCTGGAGCTCTGCTTCCGCGTCGCTTCTCCTGTCGGAAAGCCCGGCGATGCGGTTTTCCTGCTCTTCCAGCATGCGCATGTAGCGCTGGCCGAGCGCGCTTTCGCCGGGAACCGAGCCGAGATTGTCGCGGATGCGGGCCTGATCGCCGTTCGTGCGCTCCAGCTCGCGCTGGATGTTCTCCACCTTGCGCTCCGCCGTTGCGGCCTCACGCTTCATGGCTGCAAGCGTTCTCAGCCGCTCTGTCGTCGTCGTGTCGGCTGCCGTTCCCGCCCAGACATAGACGGCGTCTGCGCTGGCGTCGAACAGGGCAAAACTCTCCGTGCGGCTGCGTTCCATCACGGCTTTCACGCTGGCCTTGCCGCCGGCGTCCACCTTGGCGCGCAGGCGATAATGCGACGGCGTGGCGCTGTCGAGGGCGGTCGAGGCCATCTTCCAGCCGTCGCGGCGCGGGTGCTCGATCAGGATCGTACGCGGCGCGTCCGGTGCGCCCTTGATCGCATAGCTGGTGGTGATCCGCGATACGGTGGTCGTGTGCAGCGTGCCATCGACGATGGAGACCTCGCTCACGCGTTCGTCCGGATTGGTCTCCGTTGCGATCTCGACCTTGCGGTCGCTGGCAAAGCTCGCCATGCGGCTTTCACCGGCAGGAATGCCCGTGAGCTGCGCATCGCCCACATAGCCGCTCGCCGTGTCGTAGACGGTAACAATGCCGGGCGGCAGGCTCGCTTCCGTATCGTTGCTCAGGAACACGGCTGCAACGGGGTGGATGCTGCGGCCCTCCGGCTGGAAGAGCGAGACGCGCTCGGCGCGGATTTCCGCATCCACGAAGGGCACGGAGAGGCTTTTCCCCGCGGCAAGATCGATGGCGTTCGGCAGGCGATAGGTGGCGCTGGTTTCGCCCTCGCGCGGCAGGCTGCGGTCGGTCGGTTCCGAAGGCATGGGCATTGCCATGTCGGCCATCATGGCCGGCGCGGGTGCTGCGCCAAAGGCGCGCTTGCGCAGCGGCATTGCGTCCATCTCGGACATTTCGATGGCGCTGGCATCGTCCGGGCGGGGTGGCGCGGCGTTGCCCACGGCGACGGGGATCTCCGGTCGCTCGTTCCAGTAACGCTGGTGCAGGCGCTGCGCGAGCGTCACGGGTGCGCCGGACGAGAGCGTCAGGCCGATGCCTCTCCAGTCCTCGCCAGTGGCGTTTTCGATCACCGCCCAGGCCTGCAGGCGCGCCTTTTCACCTTCGCCTGAAACAAGCCGATAGGCGGATTTCCAGACCGGTGCGGGCACCACATAGGAAAGCGTGATGTCGCGCGCGCCGGTTCCTGTCAGGTCGATTGCCACGGAGCGGATCGTGTCGGTGCGCCCGCGCCCGCTCACCTTTGCGGCCTGGCGCAGCTTCTCGCGCATCGCCTCGTCGCGAATGTCGAGCTCGGTGTCTGTGCCAAGCTTCAGCATCTCCACCGTGCCGGCATCCGTCATGACAGAGAGAACGCGCTCGGTGCGTGGTGCTGTTTCGCTGCCGGCCTGTTGCGTGTCGACGCCCAGGATCATGCCTTCCACCGTGCGCCCGCCGGATGTGGCGCGCACGGCAACGCCCTGAAGCGCGGCTGCCAGCGCCGGCACGGAGCCCATTTCGCTGGCGTTGAAGGGCAGGCGACGGAATGTTTCCTCGACGGGGGAGAGACCGTCCAGCGTCACCGCATCGATTGTGCCCGACGGGTCACGGACCACGAGACTTTTCAGAAAATCGTCCACCTGGTCGAGCGGGATTTCGATGCGCAGCGTGCCGTTGCCATCAATCCGGGCCGTGCGCCGGATCTCGGCCAGACCGCCGGAGGAGAGCGTGATCGCTTCGATTCGCCCGCTGTCAGCCACCTCGGCAAAGGCCGGTTGAGCGGCTGATGCAAAGGCGAAACACGCGCCGAACAGGGCGGCGCGTGCGATCTCGCGGGTCACATTCTGGGGTTTCTTCGATGTCACGGTCCGTCTCCACGCTGCCTGATTTTGTCAGGGAAGGTCTCAAAACGAGATCTCGATAGCAACGCAAATGGATCGGATCGTGGCGCGGATGGGAAAAATGTCTCCCATCCGCTCAGGATAGCTGTCGTCAGATCAGCGGATTGAGCACCCGCTTGAGGAAGCTCTGGGTACGCGGCTCCTGCGGATTGCGCAGCACCTCTTCCGCAGAGCCCTGTTCGACGATCACGCCGCCCTCGAGGAACAGCACCCGGTCCGCCACCTCGCGGGCGAAGCCCATCTCATGGGTGACGACAACCATCGTCATGCCTTCCTCGGCCACCTGGCGCATCACGCTGAGCACGTCGCCCACCAGTTCGGGGTCGAGCGCCGATGTCGGTTCATCGAACAGGATCGCCTCGGGCTGCATGGCGAGCGCCCGGGCAATGGCCACGCGCTGCTGCTGTCCGCCCGAAAGATTGCCGGGATAGCTCTCCATCTTGTCTTCGAGGCCGACCTTCTTCAGGTAGCCGGCGGCCATCTCGCGGGCTTCCGCGCGGGACATGCCCTTCACGTAGACCGGCCCTTCCATCACGTTCTCGATGGCCGTGCGGTGGGGGAAGAGATTGAAGCGCTGAAACACCATGGAGACCCGCTGGCGGATCGCCTTGATGGATTTGTCCTCGGGGTCGACGCGTTGCCCGTCGATCCGGATTTCGCCTTTCTGGTAGGTCTCCAGCCCGTTGAGGCAGCGCAGGATGGTGGATTTGCCAGAACCCGACGGACCGATGATGCAGACGACTTCACCCGGCTCGACATCGAAGCTGATGCCGCGAATGACCTCGACCGGGCCGTAGCTCTTGTGGATGTCCCTGACCTCAATCATGCGTTTTTGTACCTCTTCTCAAGCTGGCGGGCGAGGTAGGTGAGGGGCAGCGCCATCACCAGATACATGAGCGCAACCAGCGTAAAGACAGTCATGTTGTCGAAGGTGGACGAGGCGATGAGCTGGCCCTGACGGGTCAGTTCGGCCACGGTGATCGTCGACACCAGCGAGCTGTCCTTCAGCATCATGATCATCGTGTTGCCATAGGGCGGCAGGGCGATGCGGAAGGCCTGCGGAAGGATCACGCGGCGCATGATCAGATTGTCGCTCATACCGATGGACTGGGCGGCCTCGATCTGCCCCCGGTCGATGGCTTCGATGCCGGCCCGGAAATTCTCTGCCTGATAGGCGGAATAGGCGATGCCCATGCCGATCACGCCGGCCTGAAAGGCCGTCAGGTTGATGCCGATATCGGGCATCACGAAATAGATGTAGAAAAGCTGGACGATGATCGGAATGCCGCGAATGACCGTGATGAAGGTCCGGCTGATCATCTGGAATGCGCGCACCTTGGTCCAGCCCAGAATGGCCCAGAAGAGCCCCAGAACCGTGCTGACGAGCAGGGACAGAACGGTGACCGCAATGGTGACCCAGACACCTTCCATCAGGACTGGCAGATAGTCAGCGGCACGTGAGAGAGCCTCGGACATGGTATTTCCTGCGTAATGTTCGAAGAAACGGATGGCGCGGGAGACGAACTCCCGCGCCGTTCAGATCAATTGCCCTGAAATCAGTTCAGGCCCCATTTGGTGAGGATCTCGTCGAGCTTGCCCGAAGCCTTGATCTTCTTGAGCCCCTCATTGAGCGAGGCGCGCAGTTCGTCATTGCCCGGTTTCACCGACATCGCCACATCGCCGGTGATGGTGGAGTCGTAGCTCTTCACCAGCCGCACATTCGCAGCCCCCTGCGAGAGCTGGTAGGCGACGATGGGCCGGTCGCCGAAGCCCGCATCGATGCGGCCGAGCTGCACGTCGCGCATGATGTCGGGGATGCTGTCGTAGATCTTCACTTCCTTGAAGACGCCAAGCGCCTTCATCGGTTCGATATAGGCGGTGCCGACCTGCACGCCGACCGTCTTGCCTTCAAGATCCTGCGGGGTCTTGTATTCGGTTTCGTCATCCTTGGAGACGAACAGGCCCTCGCCGTAGGAATAGACCGTGTCGGTGAAATCGACGACCTTGGCGCGTTCCTCGGTCGCGTACATCGCGGCGGCGATGATGTCGATCTTGTCGCTGGTCAGCGACGGGATCAGCGCCGACCACTGGGTTGCCTTCACATCCGGCGTGAAACCTTCCTCCTCACCGATGGCGGTGATGATGTCGACCATCACGCCCGAGATCTTGTTGGATTTCACGTCGAGAAAGGTGAAGGGAACGCCCGTCGGGGTCGAGCCCACCTTGTAGGTCGGGGTTTCTGCGCTGGCCGGCGCCCATGCTGCCGATGCCGCGATAAGGGCGGCCGCGCCCAGACCGATAAGGCCGCGACGGTTGGTGAAAAAGCCATTCAAGCTCATGCTACTCTCCTCTCCTGAAGCGCCAATCCGAGGGCAGTCGTTATTTTTTTACTCTCGGATTGAAATTTTTGGATCATTATTTCATGATGCTTGAAGAAACGGAGGCTTGTCAACGGCATGATCGATAAAGTCGGAGATCGCGCAGCGGCTCAGTCGAGAGTTTCAGACGATAAGCAAACAGGGGAGAAGCCCGTGGGCGGAGCGGAAACGACCGAATGGAGCAGCGATGCGATCGGCGCTCGTTTGCGGCAAAGGCGCAAGGTGCGTGGTCTCTCCCTGCAGGTCGTGGCCGGACGCGCCGATGTCTCCATCGGGCTTCTCAGTCAGATCGAGCGCGGCCTCACCATGCCCTCGGTGCATTCCCTGAGCGCGATCTGCAATGCGCTCGAAATGCCCGTCAGCTGGCTGTTCGATCCGGGTGGCAATCCGCAGGAGCGGTATGTCGTGCGCGCGCACCAGCGCCGTGTGCTCGATCTTGGCGCAAAGGGCATGCGCAAGGAATTGATGACGCCGGACGACATCACCGGCATCCAGATGATGCGGCTGATCATCCAGCCGGGCGGTTCGACGGGGGACACGCCCTATTGCCACGAGACGGGCGCCAAATGCGGAACGGTGCTGAACGGAACGCTGGGACTGGAGATTGACGGCCGCACCGTGCTTCTGAAGCCGGGCGACAGCTTCGCCTTTCCGGCAAGCGCATTGATCCGGTTCTGGTGTGAGGGGCAGGAGGAAACCGAAGCGTTCTGGATCGTCACGCCAGCGGTTTACTAGAGCAATTCCAGGAAAAGTGGAAACCGGTTTTCCGTCCGGAATTGCGCAAAAGCGCTCTGGATCGCCAGGCGTCCGTCCGGATGCACATGGGTAATCCAGATTAATGATGCAGCGGCGGTTTTCGCGAGATGCTGCGGAAAGGTTGAGGAGGGGAAGTTCATGACCGAAGCCGTGATCGCCAACGAACAGGGTTTCATTTCACGCTCGCTCTGGAATGCGACGGCAAATCCGTCGCAAGACTATCCGGCGCTTGTCGGCGAGCAGGAATGCGATGTGGCTGTGATCGGCGGCGGGTTTGCCGGGCTTTCCGCAGCGCTCCATCTGGCGGAGGCGGGGGTGAGCGTCTGTCTTCTGGAGGCCGAGACGCCCGGTTGGGGCGCATCGGGCCGCAATGGCGGACAGGTTGTTCCGGGCCTCAAGGAAGACCCCGATGAGATCGAGCGGCGCTTCGGTTCCGAACTGGGCGGGCGCATGGTGCGGCTGTCTGGCAATGCAGGATATTTCGTCTTCGACCTGATCGAGCGTCTGGGCATTGATTGCGGTGCATCGCGCGCCGGCTGGATCCAGCCGATCCACAGCGAGGCAGCCCGCACCACCGTGCGCAAGCGCTTCGACCAGTGGCGGCGGCGCGATGCCGCCATGCGCATGCTCGACCGCGAGGAAACCGCTGCACTTCTTGGAACCGACGCCTATCTTGGCGGCATGCTCGATCAGCGCGGCGGCAATCTGCATCCGCTGAATTATGCGCTTGGTCTGGCCGAGGCTGCGGCGCGCGCCGGTGCGCGCATCCACGGCCACAGCCGCGCGGAGCGCTGGGAGCATGAAGGCGGCGGTGTGCGCATTCACACCGCAAAGGGGCAGGTGCGTGCCGGCAAGGTTCTCGTCTGCACCAATGGCTATGCCGATGGGTTTTCCGGCGCGATTGGCCGGACGGTGGTGCCGATCCGCTCCATCCAGGTGGCGACAGAGCCGCTGCCGGCGGAGATTGCCGGTTCGATCTTCCCGCAGGGGCATTCGGCTTCCGACACGCGGCGGCTCCTTCATTATTTCCGCAAAGGTCCGGGCGACTCCTTCGTGATGGGCGGACGCGGTGACTATTCGCAGGGCGGAACGGAGCATCAGTTCGAGGTGCTGCGCAAGGCGAGCGTCAGGCTCTACCCCCAGCTGGCGGAGGCGCGCTGGGTGCATCACTGGGGTGGTTACGTCGCCATGACCGTGAGCCATTACCCGCAGCTTCTGCGCATGGACGACAATGTCTGGGCGGCCTGCGGTTTCAATGGGCGCGGTGTGGCGATGGCAACGGCGCTGGGTAAGGTGATCGCGGACGCCGCGCGCGGCGTGCCGGAGGCGGAGCTTGATTTCCCCGTGACGCAGGTAAAGCCCATCCCCTTCTACTTCATGCGCCGCTATGCGGTCGCGGCGGCCGTTGCCTGGGCGCGGCTGCGCGACGGGCTGGGCCGCTAAAAGGGTGTCGCCGGAAAACGCGGGTTCAGTGCAAGGGAGAGCTGGCGATCCCGACAGGATTCGAACCTGTGACCCTCAGATTAGGAAGCTTCCTCTAATCCTTTTGTTAAAAGGGTTTGAGATCTTCATGTTGCGTCCATGTTGCGTTGATTCTGGGGTTATCCGAGCAGGCTGGCTTCGGCAGAGGCCAACTCCGTTGCATCGTCCGCTCGGGGGAACAGATGTCCGTAGGTGTCCATCGTCAGTGTGATCGATGAATGGCCAAGGCGTTCCTGCACCATCTTCGGCGGTAATCCCAAGCCGCCGTCCTCTTTCCGGTTGATGCACCAAGACGCATAGAAATGGCGGAGGGAATGCAGGCCGGTGTACTTGCCTTTCATGATGGGTTTCCCATCCTTGCCGATTTCCTCAGTCGGGAGCGAAACACCTGCTGCGACCTGTGCTGGCAGGAACCCTCGCTTCACAATATTGGACAGCGCCTCGACCTTCCCCTGGCCGTTCGGGAACACCAGCTGATGCGGTGCGATTTCCTCCATGATGGCATTGCCGTCTTGGTCCCTCTGGGCTGTCTTGGGCCGTGGGCAGGCCAAACGCCATTCCCTGAGTGTGTTCGCCACCAGCGGCGGGATAGGCACTCTTCGCTCGCCAGCTTCTGACTTCGGCCTGCCGATGCTGTTGAATTTGTCGGCCCGCTGGTGAACTTGAATTTCCCCCTGATCGAAATCGACATCCTGCCAGCGCAGGCCGCGAAGCTCCGAAGCTCTGAGGCCGGTAAAGATGGCGGTCAGCAGCATAGGGCGCCAACGCCCATGCAGCGCGCCAATGATGGCTTTGATCTCTTCTCTCGTGGGAATGTCTCTCCCCACTTGTACCTTGCCCCGCTGACGGCGTTCGTGACGCCTGTCACGCCCTTTGTGCCTCGCGCGGCTCTTCTCTCTAACCGCATTGCGAATAACTAATCCTCGCTCCTGTGCGTCTGCGAGCAGCGATCCAAGACTGACGAGCACCTTGCGCACCATCGAGGGCGAGCGCCCTGCGTCAAGCAAGTTGTCCTCAAAATCGCGTACGGCCGGAACGGTCAGGCGGGAGAGCAGGCTCTCTCCGATGAAGGGGACGATATGTAAATCAAGATGCTGCCGGTACTGCACCAGCGTGCCGCGCTCGACCCTGCGTGATGCGCTTTTGATCCACAGTTCACCAGCCTTCTCGACCGTTACAGTGTCGCGCTCGGCGACGTGGGTGCCTTCGCGCACCTCAACCGAAGCGGTACTCGCGAACTGGTCGGCCTCCTTCTTCAGCTTGAAGGTCTTCAGCCGGCGCTTGCCCTTGGTGTCCACATAGTCAACGACCCAGGCGGTTTTCTCTTCGCCCTTGCCGTTGACCCATGTGCGCTTTCGGATGCTCATGGAAGAGAAGCTTCATCATCGAGAATGGCCTCGAACGTAAGTTGCTTCTGACCGTTGCGAGTAGAGACTTCAAGCCGCCAGCCCGCTTGGCTTGCCTTAAGTTCGGCATTTGCGTGCTCAACAGCCCGCCGACGTTCTTCTTCACTTACATCATCATGCAAAACTGCAGACAACTTTGAAAGGAGCGCAGCAAGATCAAATTCGTTCTCTGGGTAAGCCTCCTCTAGAGTAGCGATAATCTCCGCGTTCATCGACCGGTTGTTCGCCTCAGCGGCAGCCTTGATACGCCCCCGCATGCCGTCTGGAAAGCGGAGCATAAACCCGTCTGACTTGCTCCTGTTTTCGGCCATCTATCTCACTTCTCCACATTTGCGATGTCCTTTGGATATTTTCGATCTTGCGTCAATAATATCCAATGGATATAAGGATGATCAATGATGTCCATTGGATATCATTCGTGCAAGCAGCAACGACAAACATGGTTTAGGGAAACTTAAAATGAGCGAAGCGAAGGAACTAGATCTGGTCTGGGGCGTGCAGGCGATCGCCGACATTATCGGCCGCTCCTACCAGCAGACCTATCACATGATCGCAGGCGGCAAGCTGCCGATGGTGAAGCAAATCGGTGAGCGCTACGTCGTCAGCCGCAGCAAGCTGATCGCCTTCTTCATGGAGGATGACGCAGCATGACCCAGAAACAAAAAGGCCCGGCAGAGGCGGCAACCTCTCCGAGCCGTGGTTCTAACCCTCACCACACCAAAGGATCAGATATGAACGGGAAGACCGATAGCACGTCCACAGGCGCTGCCGCAACTGTCACCTTGAGTAGGGCCGAGCTGTCGGCCCTGACTGCAAAGCACCTCCACCATGTAACCGATGCGCTTTTCGTAGGGCGCGAGGCGCTGCTCGGCATCGGCAATGAGCCGAGATATCGCAACGATGACAATGGCCTCAACCCCGCCGGGGAGGTGGTCTTCAAGGTCGTGGAGTTCTTCGATGTGCTGTTCGATGAGGTTCGGAAGATCGCGACCGCGTCCGATCCTGTCGATCCCCATATGGATGAGCATCGCGCATGGCTACTTCTCAAGCTGAACGTCTGGCTCACGGATGATCTCGCCGATTTCAGCGCGCTGGCTGCCAGCCTAGTCGCGCGTAATCACGGCGTTGCGTTCCGCTCCAGCAATATCGGGAGGGCAGCGGCATGAGCGCCAACACCACCCACGCCGATCTGGAATGCCCTGTCTTCGATGTCGTCGACATGGCGCATGTCACCCTAGAGATCATTCACGGCCTTCTGGAGGGGCACCGCGTCTCCAACCAGGTCACGCTTACCGCGCGACAGGCGGATACCGGTCTCTATGCGGTCCGCCTGATGCTGGAGAAGGCCGAGGAGGTCAAACGGGTCTGGGAGGAAGTCCAAGGGGCTTATATGCGAGGAGGTGCATGATGCGTCTTCTTCACAGCCTGCTGGCCCTCTTCCACGCACGGAGGGCACGGCGTCATTCCACCCTTTACCGGTGGCATGTCGAACAATGTGACGCCCGGATGCGCTCTGCACGCGAAATCGCAGGGAGGGGCGCATGACCGGCACCGACCACGAACACAAAGAGGCGGTCCAAGAGGCCGCCCGCTGGCTGGCGACGACGCCTGATCACATGAAGCCGCATCCCGTTGTTCCCGCTCTCCGGGCGCGCTTCGGGCTGAGTGCCAAGGAAGCTTGCGAGGCGATTACGCAGGCGTGCCTGATCCGTGGGAGGGCGCTTTGAGTTCTATGGAGATCAGAAAAAGTCGCGACGGCACGGAGCACATGATCTTTAACGGCGTGATCTACGCCGAGAAGCCCGGGAGACGAAAGCGCAGGCGCAACGATGAAGATTTTTCTCTGGAACTGCTGCGCATGCGCGAGATCGAAAAGGTCATCAAGCACCGGCACGGTGATCGCATTCCCGACCCGGGTGACACCGATGATCGCGAGACCTGTCTGGATTATGTCCGAGCGGCTGCATTTACTTCGAGCGATCAAGACATGGCAGCTTGGTGCCGAGTGTGGGCGCCCTGGGCAACTGACGCCGACATACTGCCGATCGTTTCAGCAGCTCGGAACCGGCAGCGAATGATGCGATCAGATGGCGTTGCTGGCCTCCTGAACGTGACGCTGAAAGAGAACATCGCTGTAGGCTTAAAAACCATTGGCGCGTGCGATGTCACTCGAGCGGAGCGGCTTCGCTTGGCAAAGGATCGAAAAAGGGAACGAGACAGGAACGCCAAGGCAGCAAAACGCAAGGCCGAGGGCCGGAAAAATCGCAAGTCCTATGAGGCGCAATCTCTGTCCGGTCAAAGGCCGTGGGACGCCGAAGGTATCTCACGCCGCACGTGGTACCGACGCCGTGGCACAGGTGTGGCGCGAGTAGATATAGATACTAAGTGCGACACACTTGTGCCAAATCCAAATCTGGAAACCTCCCAAAATCATGGCACGGCGGCTTGCAAGGTATTGCGGATGCCTAGCCGTTCTCCCGGCCAATCCATCGGTTCGAGCGAAGCTGGAACAGATGCTGAGGGTCTGGGGGATCATCCCCCAGCGGGGTGCCAAGGGGCAGAGCCCCATGGGAGGAGCGAGGGAGAAGGGAACGCAGCATGAACACCAAGCAGATGGAACTATTCGAGAATGGTCCTGGCGGCCTTCTGATCCCGTTTCCAGTGGAGCGCCAATCTGCGCTTGTTCGGCAAGTGGCGCTTCAGCTTTCATCGAAACAAGGGAAGGCTGCCGAGCGCTTCTGGAAAACAGAGTGCAACCGTCTCTTTGGCCGGCTTCAAGCGCAGGGGTTCTGCGAAAACGTAGCGAGAGGTCAGGTCAATCGCTTCGCCCGGTCGGTTCAGTCCGAATTGGAGCGCCTTTACTGGTCATGTGACACAGGAGGCGCGGCGTGACGAATTTAATCGAAACCCCGGTTACGGTTCGCGTCGAAATCGTCGGTGGGACGGTCACAAAAGCGGCGATGATCATAAGCGCTACCGGCCGTCGACTGGATTTCTCCGGCATCGGTCAGATGCGTTTCTTCGTGGACGTGATCGCGGAAGACGGCACCCGGATCGGTATGTGGGAGGGTGCGAATTACGAGACAGCGATCCTGACCGCGCATGAGTTGGCAGAAGAATGGAAATGCCAAGTTTACGACAACCTGATCGGAGACGCGACATGACGAAATTCATAGACATTGAAGCTGGTGGCTATGCGCTTGTTCTTGATGATGCGCACTTCGACCCGAGCAAGGACATCTCCGAGAACCTCAGCGTCCTTGCGAGTTGTGGCTACGACTTCACCAGCAATTGGGATCGTGATGATCCTGAAGCCATGATGCCCGTGCTCAGGGTTGCCAAGGTGATGCCCAAGACCTTTTTGGCCGAAGGCGAGTTGCGCCATGGAGCGCGGCGCGAGGCGTATTCCGGTCGGCGATATCGCGAGGACGTTGTGGCGTTCTCGAGCGATCAGAAGGAGCTGCTGACTCTACGTGATCGCCTGTTCGAGATTGGCGAGCGTGCCGACCGGGAGATCAAGGCGCGCGCCGACAAGGTTGTGCTGCCGATTGTGGAGCAATTCAGGAAGCAGGCCCTGACGGAGTTGCACGAGGCGCTGCCCGAGCATTTTGGGGAGGCGCGCGATGTATGAGTTTCCTGAGGGCCTGCACCGCCTCCGTGACTGGCTCCGAGCTCAGGGCATGGACGTAGCCGCCTTCAAGACCGAGAGGCAGGCCGCGTTCATGGCGCAGCGTCTTGCCGGGACACGTTTCAGGTTCCCGGCCAAGGGGGCAACCTGCTTTCCGGTTCTGCAGCAGATCCAGAAGGCGTTGCCCTATCAGGCTGCCGGCGCTCTGGACGGCTCGAAGAAGTGCAGGTCACCGCGCAAGCGTGGTGGCAAGAGCGGCGCTCGACCCGCACCGGTCAGCGCACCCGGCTTATCGGAGGGGTTGGTGATCTTCGCGGATGGCGCATGTGATCCGAACCCTGGCCCCGGTGGGTGGGGATTTGCCGTCTACCGCGACGGCCGCGAGATCCACGCCGACTGTGGGGGCGATCCCGATACCACGAACAACATCATGGAAATGACCGGGGTGCTGATGGCGCTCCAGTGGTTTCGTGATCGCGGCGCTGTCGAGCCCGTGCGCCTGCTCTGCGACAGCAGGTATGTGGTCAATGGCTGCAACACCTGGCGTCACGGCTGGAAGGAAAAGGGCTGGAAGCGCGGCCCGGAGAAGCAACTGGCAAACGCCGAGCTCTGGCAGGAACTGGACGCGGCGCTGGCAATGGTTCCGGTCACTCTGGAATGGGTGAAGGGCCATGCCGGAATTGAGGGCAATGAGCGGGCCGACGAGCTTGCCATGATCGGGCGAGAGAGGATTGTCGAGAACGGCGCACCCAGCGCGATCGAAACCCAACTGACCTATGAGGTGGCGTGATGCCGATGCCACATCCCAAGGGAACGGCTCGGCAGTTGAAGAAAAACGGCCTGTGATGCTGCTTTCCGGTGATGTGGTTCGCAGGGGCGTCCAGAATTGCGAAACCGGCGATCTGAGGGGGTTCCCTGTTCCCCCGGAAAACGGGCATATTGAGCCCAACATCGAAGACGAGCGCTCTGAGGAAAGAGGCGTTACATCATGGGCCTCAGACGACGCTTTGCCAGTTACTTCTCGAACGATACGGCGGATTTCTCTTGGGCGGAGCAGCACAATGAGCGTCGGCGGCAGAGGGAAGCCAAGAAGCGGGAGCAGGAAGCGGCATGATCCTAGTGATAGGTGCCATCGTCGTCGGGCTTGTGGCCGCGGTCGCTCCTATCTGGCCGCATTCGAGAGATTGGTCGTGGTGGCCTGCACTCATCCTGCTGCTGGTAGCGGCGGTGGTAGCTGGACTGTTGGCGATCGAACGGATCGAAGCGGCCGATGGCTACCAGAGGAAGGCGTTCGGCAAGGCGACGGGTATCAGCTTCAGCAGCGTGGGGAAGTGGTCTATCCCGTCTGGCTCATAACCAGAAGACCGGCGGTTCAAATCCGCCCGCTGCAACCAGATCAGGACGCGATTGTATCTTTGGACAAACCCGGTGACATCACAACTACGCGCTGATACGAATGAGGGATGGACCTTGTTGCCTACCTCAAGGGCGAGTGGCTCGTGATTAGCCAAGCGCCCGTCACGTTCTTAACCGGAGCGCTGGTTATTGGGGCGCTTTCCTACGCTTTTGTCCGACATCAATTTAGTGACAGACTAGCCAGCCTTGATGAACGCCTGCGCCTCAAAGATGACCGGTTGAAGGAATATGCCGACAAACTAAGCGGTGCATCCCCAGACGAGGCGCGCCGAATGATTGCCTCACTGGAGAAAAGGCTGGATGCTTTGGAGCCGCGGTCGCTTACTCCAGAGCAACTAGATCGACTTCGGCAGGCGATTTCAAAGACGGTTGGTTCTGTCCAGATTGTGAAGGACATGGCTAGCGCCGACGCGACAAAGATGCAGGCACAGTTGGAGGCCATCTTTCGGCAGTCGCGATGGGAGGTGAGTTCCGGCATGGCGATTGGCGTCGGAAACCCGCCCAAGAGCGGTATCGCTATAACGGCCGCGATGGACGGCCCCTCTCCGGAAGACGCCAGTACAATTCTAGCCGCCTTTGACGCGGCAGGGATCGACTATGAACACAGGCAACCACCGTCTCCGCCACCCAACAGCGCTAAACCAATTCCTGAAATTCTGCTCACCAACGCGACCTGATGGATGATTAGGTGCTCTGGCTGATCTAGCGTCTGGATTCGCAAGCGCTGCCTATGCGATATGGCGGCGCTCTACACTCTCGCTTGTCGTGACCGGCGTGGCTGAAAGCAGAAGCCATAGCGACCGAGTGTAACGGCGGGGACGTGCAGGAAGCCATCGCGTGAGGGGTAGGAGGGCCAGTCTGCAATTAAGGCCCTCAGCCGGAGTAGCGCCCGGCCCGTCCTGACTGTCATCGCCCCAGCCATGCGCTGGGGCTTCTCGTATGTGGTGTCCTGGCATGCGCGAGCTGCTCGAAGGAATGGCCCTGATCGTCATAGTCAGCCTTATGGCAAGGGGATAGCTGACGTGAGAGCATCCGTTTCGTACAACCAGCGTGACTTCGAGCAGCAGCTTGCTCGCGACCTTGGCCGTGATCTGCCGTTTGCAGCCGCTCGGGCAGCGACCTGGACCGCGAAGGACATCCAGAAGAACTCGAAGAAGTGGATGCTCCGGGTCTTTGATCGGCCTACGCGATGGACGCTGAACGCGGCGTTCGTGAAACCTGCGACCAAGCGACAGATGACTGCGGAGGTCTATTTCAAGGACTTCGCACCGAAGGGAACGCCTGCCGGCAAGTATCTGCTGACGCAGATCAGGGGCGGGCGGCGGCCACACACTCGGTGGGAGAAGCGCCTCATCCATGCAGGCGTCATGCGGGTGAACGAATACGCGATGCCGGGCAAGGCGCTGAAGCTGAACCGGTATGGCAATGTCCCGCGCGGTGTCTATGCGAAGATCCTTGCGCAGCTGAAGATTGGCGACAGCGGCATTGGCAACGAAAGCCGCAGAAGCAAGGCAGTCCAGCAGCGCCGTGGGGCGGCGCGATACTTCGTGTCTTACGGGAAGGACGCACCCCGCATTGGTGGGGTCAGGCCGAGCAGTCTGCCCCGGGGTATATGGCAGCGTGATCGCCGGGGTTCGGTTTCGCCGGTCTTCATTTTCGTGGAGCGCGTGCCGGACTATGCCGACGTGTTCGACTGGAAGAACTGGGCTGACGCCACGGCGCGTGCCCGCATGCCGATCAACTTCAAGCGCTCTGCTGACCAGATCCTGCGTCGGCCGAACCGCTGACCCCGCGACCAACGGGCCGATCCGGCCCCACCCGGTGGCCCATTCGCGCGATGGGTCCTTCCTGGGCAACCCCGACCAGCGAGTAATTCGTACCGCGGGGTTTCGGCAGTCTGAGCCAATTTTGAAAGCCTAAAGTCGAAGCCTAAAGATGAGCGAACCCGCTAAAGTCGAGACGATGGCGAAGGGCGACTTTGCACGCCTGATCGGCGTCTCGCCCGGACGCGTGTCGCAATACATCACCGAGGGCAAGATCTTCGGAGAGGCCATTGACGGTGAGGGCAGGCTTGCCCGCATCCGCCCCGACGTGGCGCGCGCGCAGCTCTACAAATCGCTGGAGCCTTCGCAGCGCCTGGGCGGCAATGGCGCGGCCGTGCGCGAACAGAGTGCCGGCTCCTCGCTGCGTTCGGTTCCGGAGCCGGTGCATGATGAGCTGGCCACCGAGCGCCTGAAGCAGCAGCGCATCAAGACGGCGCAGGCCGAGCGCGAGGAAGCGCTTGCGGTGGGCCGATACATGCTGACGGAGGCCGCGCGGCGAGAGATGGGGCGCGCCGTTGCAGAAGCGTTCAAGGTGATGGAGCAGGGACTGCGAGACATGGCCAATGCCCTTTCCGCCGAGTTCTCGATCCCTGAACGCGATGCGCAGCAGGTGTTGCAGAAGTCGTTCCGCATGGTTCGCGCGAAGGCGGCGGAAAGCTACCGGGCGCAGGCAGAGGCAACGCCCGCCATGGTCGAGGACGTCGAGGAACAGGAGCTGCGGTCGGCGTCATGACGATGCTGTTCAATCCAGAGCGGCTCAAATACGAAGCGCTCGTCGAAGCCGCCACACCACCGCCGCCGGTCGACTATCTGGCATGGGCCAAGCAGAACATCGTCTTTTCGGAGCGCATCTCTGCGTTCTCGGGTGCCTATAACGAGGCGCTGTTTCCATTCTTCTCGGAGATCCTGAAGGCGCTCTCGCCGGAAGACCCGTGCAGCATCGTCACGCTGGGCAAGTCCGCGCAGGTTGGCGGTACGGTTCTGGCGAACATTTTTACGCTCGGGACCATGGACATGGACCCGTGCGATTTCCTCTACGTCCATCCGACCGAGGAGAACGCTTCGCGCTGGTCGAAGACCAAGCTGATGCCGCTCGTTCGGGAGACGGACGCCATCCGGGCGCTGTTCTCGGAAACCAGCCGCGATGGCGGCAACTCGATCCTCTACAAGGAGCGGATCGATGGTCGCGGGGCCATCCAGGCAGCCGGCGCGAACTCGCCGGCCGGCCTGTCGATGATCTCGCCGCGCAAGCAGGTTCAGGACGATCTTGCCAAATGGTCGATGAACGAGGCGGGCGACCCGGAAACGCAGGCTGACAGCCGGTCGAAGGCATTCTTCAACCGGAAGGTCTTCAAGATCTCGACGCCGCTGGTGTCGCCCGGCTGCCGGATCACGACGAACTATCACTTGGGGACGCAGGAGAGCTATCACGTCCCGTGCCCGCACTGCGAAGAACTGCAGGAGCTGCGCTGGGAGAACATGCGGGATCACATTGATCCCGAGAAGCCAGAGGATGCGCACTTCGTGTGCATCCATTGCGGCTGCGAGATCCGCGAACACCATCGTACATGGATGGTGGCGCCGGAGAACGGTGCGCGCTGGGTGGCAAAATATCCCGACCGGGCGCGGTTCCACCGTTCGTTCCATATCTGGGTTGCCTATTCGCCGCTGGAGAGCTGGGAAGCGCTGGCGCGCGCCTGGCTGAAGGTGCAGACGGGCGGCCCCGACGACAAGGAGAAGGGCGCGGGGGCCGAGCAGGTCTTTTACAATGACTGGCTTGGGCTGCCTTTCGAGGCGGACAACAAGGCAGTCGACTGGGAAGACCTTCGGGACCGGGGCGAGGAAACCGGCTTCCAGCGGGGCCTGATCCCGTCTGAGGCGCTGGCCCTCGCCATCGGCATGGACGTTCAGGGCGACCGCGTTGAATGGCAGCTGATCGGCTATGGCCGCAATCGCTTCCGGTGCGTGATCGACCGTGGCGTTGTCGATCACCGCGCGGGCAGCCACCTGCCGGGCTATCGCGTCCATTCCGGTCATATCAGTGAGCCGGAGGTTCGCGCCGCGCTCGACCGGCTGATCAAGCGGACCTGGGCGGACGAATGGGGAAACCAGCGCTCGGCCGACATCGTCGCCATCGACGGCAACGCCTATACCGAGGATGTCTGGGGCTGGGTGCGCAAACACCCGAAGTCGCGCGTCATCATGGTGCGCGGCGACAACCGGGACACTGCGCGGCTCCTGTCGCAGGTCCGCGAGTTCGACCGCAAGGGCAAGCCGAAGAAGCAGAAATGGACGTCGCGGTTCTTCAATTTCAACGCCTCGATCATGAAAATCGGGCTCTACCGCGACATGAAGAAGGAAGACCCGGAGCAGGCCGGCTACATCCGGTTCGCGGTGGGGCTTGGTGATGACTTCTATCAGCAGGTCACGTCGGAGATCCGGGTCGAGGAGCGGACGCGGTCGGGCCATGCCCGCTATGTCTGGAAACTGCCGTCCGGTCAGCGCAACGAAGCGCTCGACATGATGAACCAGGCGCATGCCGGCGCGATCCGGCTGGGCGTCACCTACTGGACAGACGAAGAGTGGGACATGCTCGCCGAGCGTCTGTCGAAGATGGAAAAGCCCGCACAGGGCGACCTTGAGGACCTGATCACTCCTGTCGGGAGCGAGCAGCAGGCCTCATCCCAAAGCAAAGAGGCGGCTTCGAAGGAAGCCCTGATCGCTGCAGCCCTGCAGCGGGCCGAGCGCGCGAAGCGCCGCAACCGATAGGAACACCATGGCTTTGACCGAGGAACGGCGGGCGGCGCTTCAGGCGCAGCTCGATCAGGCCCGTGCGGCCGAGTTCAAGCTCGAGACCGGCAGCCTGCGGGCGAGCGTCTCCTATGAGGGCGAGCAGGTGACGTATTCGGCGGCGAACCGGGCCTCGCTGCGCAGCTTCATCCGCCGACTGGAAGCGCAGCTTGGTCTGCGCCGGAGCGCACGCGCGCGCAGCAGGGGAGTGACGTTCTGATGGAACCGACTGTTTCCAGCCAGGCACCGGTGCTGATGGGTGCAGACGGCGCGCCGCTTCCGGCTGCCGTGCGCAGTGCCGCCAGAGCGAAGATGACCCGCAACCGCATGATGGCGTCCACGGCCTATCAGGGCGCAGGCTACGACAATCCGTCTCTGGCCAAATGGCGTCCGCGCACATGGTCCGGTCATTCGGCGCTGCGCTGGGATCGCGGGCAGCTGGTCGACCGGCTGAACGACATTGCGCGCAATGACGGCTGGGCGTCTGCCGGCGTTTCGCGGCTTGTCGACAACATCATCGGTTCGGGCTGGATCCTTTCGGCCAAGCCGAACTACGCATCGCTCAACCTCACCTATGACGAGGCCGAGGAGATTGCCGACCGGATCGAGGCGCTCTGGCGCGATTTTACGCTCGATGTCGACATGTGGTGTGATGCCGAGCGCTCGAAGAACATGACCGGTATTCTGGGGCTTGCGGCGCGTCACCGGTTTGGCGCGGACGGGGAAGCCATGGCAACCCTCATCTGGCGCGAAGACGCACCGGGGTTCCAAACGGCAGTGCAGGTCGTTGATCCGGGCCGCTGCTCGAACCCGCATGGTCGGATGGACAGCGAGACCCTGCGCGATGGTGTGGAGGTCGACGAGCACGGCGCGGCCGTCGCCTATCATTTCCGAAGGGCGCATCCGGGCGATGTGTTCTCCGGCGGTGCCAAACAGTGGCAATGGGATCGTGTCGAGCGCGAAACCGAATGGGGCCGCCCCGTCGTGGTGCATGCGTTCGAGCCGTCGCGCGCAGGCATGACGCGCGGGGCTTCCAACTGGGCACCGGTGATCCGTTCCATCAAGCAGGCGACGGATTATGAGGATTTCGAGAGCCAGGCAGCGCTGCTCAATGCGGTGATGGCGGCTTTCATCGAAACGCCCTTTGATCCGGACGAGTTGATGGACTCGCTCGGCGTGGACGGCAACTCGGCCGTCGGCAACATGTATGGGGCCATCGCCGAGGCGCAGAACGCCTATTACAACGCCGCGCCGATTGATCTGCCGGGCGTCCGGGTGAACACGCTTCAGCCCGGCGAGACCGCGAAGTTCACCAGACCGGAGCACCCGAACGTCAATTTTGAGGCGTTCGTGAATGCGGCGCTACGCAAAGTCGCAAGTGCGGTCGGGCTCTCCTACGAGCAGCTCACCATGGACTGGTCAAAAGTCAATTATTCGTCGGCCCGCGCTGCTCTTCTGGAAGTCTGGAAGGGCCTGACCAGCCGGAAAAACAGCTTTGCCGCCCAGTTCATGGGCCGGATCTATCGCGCCTTTCTAGAAGAGATCTTTGACAAGGGGCTGGTCCAGCTCCCGGCGCATGCCGTGCCCTTCGAGGACAACCCCGCCGCATGGTGCCATGCCGAGTGGATCGGCCCCGGCCGTGGCTGGATCGACCCGCAGCGAGAGGCGGCAGCGGCAGGCCTTCGCATCGCCTCCAACCTCTCGACGCTTCAGCAGGAAGCGGCGGAACAGGGGCGCGACTGGAAAATGAACGCGCAGCAGAAGAAGCGTGAGCGCGATTACTATCTGAAACTCGGCCTCGACCCTGATGTCGGGCAGCCCGAGACGCGCACACAGAGCGAGACGATCACCGAAACCAAGGATCCTGACGAGGAAGTCGAGGAAGAGGTGAACGGTCCGCGCAAGACGGCGCGGCGTCATCCGCTTGGCATCCCCGCAATCCGCAGGAGGGCAGCATGAGCATGGCGGCGCACTATCCCGAAATCGCGGCGCGCATGTTCAACACGCCGCTCATGCTGCACGAGGGCAAGGGCAATGTGATCGCTCGTGCCTTCGGCCCGCGTGTGCTTGGCACGCCAGACATTGACGTTCAGGCGGCGGGCGTCAGCATGGGCATTGTCGGCGACGAGATGGGGCAGTGGCGCGAGTCTGGTGACCGCTGCTATGAGCCGCGTCGCCATGGGCGGATCGCCGTGATCGAGATCGAGGGGTCCTTGATCAACAAGGGCAAGTGGATCGGCAAGTCATCGGGCCAGACCACCTATGAAGGCATCATCACGCAGGTGAATGCCGTGATCGACGACAGTTCGGTGGAAGGCGTCATTCTGGAGATCGACAGCTTCGGCGGCGAGGTGACGGGCGCTTTCGATTGCGCCGAGCGTCTCTACGAACTGTCTCAGGCAAAGCCGACGATTGCCATCCTGACCGATCACGCATTGTCGGCGGGATACCTGCTCGCAGCGTCTGCCCGACAGATTGTTGTTCCGCAGAATGGTCAGGCCGGCTCCATCGGCGTCATCTCCATGCATGTCGACGCCAGCAAATGGCTCGCGGATCAGGGCCTCTCGGTCACGATCCTGAAGGCGGGCGCGCGCAAGGCCGACTTCAACGCCTACCAGCCGCTCCCACCGGAAGTTCTCGAAGAGGCGCTCACCGACATGGAAGCGATGCGCCGGGACTTCGCGGCAACCGTTGCGCGGTTTCGGGCCGGGCGACTGAGCTTCGACGCCGCCATGGCGACGGAAGCGAAGTGCTTTCGCGGGCAGGCAGCCGTCGAGGCAGGCCTTGCCGATGCGGTTGCGCGGCCAAGCCAGGTGCTCGCCGCTTTCGAAGAAGAGCTCGGCCGCGTGGCCGGCTGAACCCAGCGACAAAGGAGACACTTATGTCGAATCTCACTGCAAGCGTTCTCGCCGCCGTGCGGGGACGCAACAGGGCTTCGCGCCTTGAGAACGAGCCCGCCGAGGATCTCGAAGACGAGACCACGGGAACCGAGACCGGCGCTGAGGGCGACGAGGAAGAGGTGCCGGCGGCAGAGACCGATGAAGACGACACCGATGCCGAGGCCGATGAGCGTCCCGAAGACACCGAAGAGGATGAGCCGAAGCCACAGGCCTCTTCCGAGCGTGTGCGCCGCGCGGAGCAGGGGCGCATTCACGCGATCCTGACCCATCCCAGGGCCGATGCGAACCCGGGTCTCGCATCCGAACTCGCCTTTGGTAAGCGCTTCTATTCCGCAAAGGACGCGTCCGCGCTGCTCGAACAATCCAGTGGCGGAACCGGGAAGCTCGCAGGACGCATGGCCGGCCGCAGCCCGAAGATCGGCAGCGGCGTGTCGGCCAGTCCGGCCAGTGCGCGCCAGTCCTTCATCGCCAATGTGAAGCACACCATTCAGGCCATGCACGGGCGCAAGCCGGACAACGCCTGATCAGCGCCCGGCCAAGGCCGGGCCATTCCTGAACCCGGCCCCGCTGGGGCCAGAACCCGAGGAAGACAGTCATGAACACTGCAACCTTTGCGCCCAATGACCTGCTTGTCTCCGACATTCCGGTGGTCACGCGCAACATCACCCTGACCGGCGGTGCCTATGAGCGCGGCACGGTGCTGGGCCGCATCACGGCGACCGACAAGTATACGATCTCCGCAACCGGAGCGGCCGACGGTTCGGAAGTGCCGGCACTTGTGCTCGCCTTCGATGCCGATGCTTCGGGCGGCGATGTCGTTGTCGCCGCCTATGCCTCTGCCGGCCTTGACGCCAGCAAACTCACCTTCGGCGCCGGCCACGATGCCGACAGTGTCGAAGCGGCGTTCCGGGCCGCAGACGCTTCGCTCTTCGTGCGCAAGCTCGCCTGATCTCATCCACTCATCTGTCTGACGGTTGCGACCGGGCGGACACAGGGCTCGAACCAGAAAGGTCACCCCCATGAGCAGCATTCTTCTCAACACTGCGGAACTGGTCGCCGTTCTTCCGCCGCGCGACCGTCCCGAAGCATTCCTGCGCAGCACCATGTTCAGCACCGTGGTGCTCTCCGATCTGGAGGAAATCGTTTTTGACAAGATCCTTCCGGATCGTGAGCTGGCACCCTTCGTGCACCCCGATGTGCCGGGCAAGGATTCGGCCAATCGCGGCTTCAAGGCCACCAGCTTCACGCCGGCCTATGTGAAGCCGCAGAACACGCTGCGTCCGCGCCAGAACATGATCCGCATCCCGGGCGAACGGATTGCCGGCGATATGACGCCCGAGCAGCGTTACGCCTACAACCTCGCCATGCTGATCGATGATCAGGATCTGCGCATCACGCGCCGCGAAGAGGCGATGTGCAGTCAGGCGCTGCGCAATGGTGCCGTGATTGTCGAGGGCGAGGATTACCCCACCCAGACGGTCGACTTCGGGCGTGATCCTGCATTGAGCATTGCGCTTGCCGCTGCCGCCCGCTGGGGTGAGCCCGGTGTCGATCCCTATGACGACATCGAGGCATGGGTGCAGCTTCTGGCCGATACGGACGGGTTTACCGCGCGCACCGTTCTGCTCGGACCGGGCGCGGCTGGTCTTCTGAAGAAGTCCGAGCGCTTCCTCGCTGCCCTCGACAATCGCCGGCAGGATGGCGGCAAGTTCCAGCTCGGCCCGGTCTCGACCGGTGCGGAGGGCGTCTACCACACCGTTCTCGGCACGATTGGCCAGCTCACCTTCGTTCAGTATTCGCAGCCCTACACCGTGGGCGGCGTGAAGAACAATTTCTGGCCGGGCTACGGCGTCGGCATCTTCGATCCGTTCGGCTTCAACGGCCATTTCGCCTATGGCGCGATCCTCGACAATGAGGCGCTCCTGGCAATGGAGCGTTTCCCCGACATGTGGCCGGAGAAGAACCCGAGCCGCACCGTGGTGCAGACGCAGGCAGCGCCGCTGCCGATCATGCCTGAACCGAACGCATCCCTGTTCGCGCTGGTGCGCTGATCCGCGTGCCGCCTTCAACCCTTCGCCGCCGCACATTTGGTGCGGCGGCGGAGGGCTGCGGGAGGTCCGCAACAGAGCCAAGGAGAATCCACATGTCGAAATCCCATCGCTTCAACACCACGGTCAGCCTCGGTGCAAAGACCTTTCCGCCCGGTGCGGATGTGCCGCTTGGCGGCAAGAATGGCCTTTCTTCCGAGGAGGTCGCCAAACTGGAAAAGGAGTTTGGCGTCTGGAAGGGTAGCGAGAACGCCGCGAGGCCGGACGGGGAGGCGGCGACCGCGATTGCCGCCCTTGAAAAGGAGGCCAAGGCGCTCTCCGACAGGGTCGCGGAGCTTGAGCAGAAGCTTGCCGAGGTCTCGGCCGAGCGGGACACCCTGGCCGAAGACAACCAGTTGCTCGCCGAACGGCTGAAGGAACTGGAAGCGCCGGCCGCCGACGGAGGCGAGAATGGCAAAGAAGGCTGAGACCGTCACCGGTCGCTGGCCCGTCGCCGTGCGTGACCACGAAGGAACGCGTGTCGCGCCCGGTGAACCGGCCACGGTTCTCAAGGCGCGGGCCGATGAGTTCGACGCGCGCTTTGGCCGCCTGCCTGATCCGGCGCAGCCGGTTGCCAGGCGCGCGGCAGAGCCCAGCCCGGAGTAGGTCATGACGATCCCTGCGCATCCCGTCTTTGCCGAAATGCCGGACGCGTTTCTGGACGCGTTCGGCGAGACCGGCGAGCTGACCATCGGGGGCGTTCCCCTGCCACAGCCGGTACGCGCCATTGTTCGCGGTCCGTTCGGCGGTGTCGTCGATGGCGGCGGGTATGGTGAGCCGGGTGTCAACGGCATGTCGCCCAGAGCCTCGTTCGCCGAGGCAGACGTTCCGGGGCTGTCCGATGGTGACCGGTTCACCTTCATGGGCGTCACATGGATCATCCATGAGCCTTTGCCGGACGGGCGCGGCATGGTGCGCTGCGAGCTGGAGCGCGTCTGATGCCGCATCCGCGAAAGCTCATCCGTGACAGCGTGCTGTCGATCCTGGCAGGTGCTTCGCCAGCCGGATGGACGGTGCGCAAGGCGGACGGACGCCCGCTTCCCGATATCACGCTTTGCCCCTGCATCACGCCTGCAATCCCCAGTGAGCCGGTTCAACGCGGTGCGCAGCGCAAGCGCCGGGAGCCGCAGCTAACCGTCACTGCCTACATCGCCGCAGGAACGGGCGGGGACGATCTCTGCGACGATGCGTCCGTCTGGATTGAGGCGGCGCTCGACGCCGATCCGTCGCTTGGCGGTGTCTGCCAGGACTGCACGCATATCGAAACCACCATCACACCGGTCCCCGGCGGGGAGCAGACGGTGTGGGAACTTTCGCTCACCTACAATCTGCGGGTCTCCTGATCCCGCCCTTGCCAAGGAGCAATTGCCATGTCGACACAGCTCGGCCGCCTTCTCATCATCCGGCGCCCCACCGGGCAGCCTGCGCCGGATGACTGGGAGAATGTCTGCGGCATCAACACCACGAACTTCCGCATGCTCAACGACATCATCGAGTCCAAGCGGGCAAACTGCGCCGATCGTTCACAGCCGCCGATCCGGGTTCGCAAATATGGCGGCAAGGATGTGAACTTCTCCGGTTCCGGCATCTTTGACGATGATGCGTCCGGCAAGCTTCTGGCCGATGCCGCCGTCAACCAGACGGTGCTTGCAGGGTATGGCGTGTTCGTGCCCGGCTATGGCGATTTCGTGGGCGACTGGCTGGTCTCGAACTTCGAGTTCTCCGGCGACCTCGACAATGACATGAACTTCTCGACCGAGGTTCAGGCCTCCGGCGAGATCGTCTACACGGCGCTCTGATGGCGGCGCAGAATGCATGGCGGGGCGAGCGGGAACTCGCCCTGCCGGGCGCTGCCCCGGTCAATCTGGCGGCGTCGCTCGATCACATCGCCCGCCTGATGGCCGAGACGAAGTCCGATACGCTGGAAGGCCTGCAGGATGCATTGCAGGCGCGCAAGCCCGAGATGCTGCGCGCGGCACTCGCCATTCTGATCGGTGAGGAACAGGCGGCAACGCTCTGGCCGCATGTCAACGGTGCGGTCGGCCTCACGCGCGTCTATGCGGCGATCTCGGGGGCCGTGTCCGGGCTGACGCCGGAAGAGGAAGACGAAGCAAAAAAAGCCCAAGCCGAAAGCGAAAGGGACCTGCAGGCGATGGCGCTCGGCCTGCTGGCGCGCGCAATCGGCCAATCGAGCGCCTCCCATTCGGAGAGTGGATGAAGTTCGCCGGCGGCGTCCTGCACTGGACGGAGGCGGAGTTCTGGCAGACCGGCTTCGCGTTCTTCCGGGCTGCCTGGGAAGGCTGGGCCATCTCCAGCGGCGTGAAGAAGAACGTGACGCAGCCACCAACACGTGAAGCTTATGAGGCCGCCAAGGAAGCCCTGGCGGCCCGTGATCGCAGACGCCTGAACCAGGGGGACGGCATTGTCCAGAGATGATCTGAGATACAGGATCGGGGGCGATACATCGGGTATCGACTCTGCCTGGGCAAAGATCAGGCGGGATGCGCAGTCCACCGGGGCGGGCATCAACAACGCCATGGGCCGCGCCCGCACGGGCGTGGAAACCGTCATGGCCCCACTGCGCGCCATGCCGGCGCTCTTTGCAGCGGTCGGCGCCACGGCTGTCGTTGCCAAAATCAGGCAGACGGCCGAAGCGGTAGCGGATATCGGCAGGCAGGCAAAGCAGGCCGGCATCGATGTCGAGTCGTTTCAGGAGCTTAAGTTCGTTGCCGAGCAGAACCGCATCGGCGTGGATATCCTGACCGATGGCATCAAGGAACTGAACCTGCGCGCAGACGAGTTCATCGCCACGGGCGGCGGCTCGGCGTCGGAGGCTTTCGGGCGGCTGGGCTTCTCGTCCGAGGAGCTGTCGCGCAAGCTCAAGAACCCGTCCGCACTCCTGACCGAGATCATCGGCAAGCTCGAACAGTTCGATCAGGCGGCGCGGATCCGCATCGCAGATGAACTGTTCGGCGGCTCGGCGGGCGAGCGGTTCGTCGAGCTCATCGATGAGGGCGAAGAGGGCATACGCGAACAGATCGCAGCGGCGCGTGATCTCGGCGTGGTCATGGATGCGGAGATGATCCGCAAGGCTGAGGAGGTTGACCGCAAGTTCAACGTCATCACCTCGACCATTGGCACGTCGATGAAGCGCGCCATCATCGATGCGACCAGCGCATGGTTCACGTTCCTCGACAGCTACAACGCGTTTGAGCAGCAGCAGAGCGACACGCTTTCAATCGGCGCGCGCGAGGATGATCAGCGTCGCCTCGAGCTCGAAAACGAAATTCTGGACCTCAAGCGCCAGCAGGATGAACTGACGGGGGCAACCGCTCAGCTGGAGCGTCGCCAGCTTCAGACGATCATTGCGGATCGGGAGGAGGAAATTGCGCGTCTGACCGAGCGCAATGAGAAGCGGGAGCGCATTCTCAGCGAGCGGTCAGGCAGTCGCCCGTCGCCGACGGCGGGAAAGACCATCGACACCTCCGTCGACTATATCCGCCAGTTCCGCGACGAACTTGCGCTCTCGAACCGCGAGCGCTCCATTGCGGCCGAGACGCAGCGCATTCTGAACGATGCTTCTTCGCAGGGTGCAACGCTCACCGAAGCGCAGGCGCGCGAACTGGCCGAACTGACCATCATGCGACGGGAGTCGGAGCGCTCTTCCTCCAGCGCTTCGAAGGCAAGCGACAAGGAAGCCGAGGCGATCAGTCGAGTGATCTCCGAACTGGAGCACGAGCTTTCGCTGATGGGCAAGAGCGATGTCCAGAAGCGGATCTCGAACGAGCTGCGCAATGCCGGTGCGGATGCAGCATCCCGCGAGGGCGAGCGCATCAGCGCGCTGGTGACGGCAATCGAAGCGCAGCGGGCTGCCGAGGAGCAGCTGAAGGCCGCGCAGGAAGCCCGCACCCAGTCCATCGAATATCTGTTTCAGGCGGGCGAAGACGCCTTCCTTGCCATGATCGACAATTCCGGCCGGGCCGAGGACGCGGTCAAACGCCTCGCCATCCAGCTTGCCTTCGCCGCTGCCCAGGCCGCTCTTCTGGGGACCGGTCCGCTTGCCGGCCTGTTCGGCGGTGGTGGCTTCTTTGGAGGTGGCGGCGTCGATCCATGGTCTGGCTTGCGGAGTGTCACGGGCTTCGACACGGGCGGCTGGACGGGAGATGGCGACCCGAAGAAGGTTGCCGGCCTGGTCCATAACGAGGAATTCGTCGTTCGGTCGGGGCCTGCCGGGCAGTATCGCCCGATGCTTGAGGCCATGAATGCGGGTCGCAACATTGGTATGTTCTCAATGCCTGAGCGCATGGCGTCGACAGGGCAGGGCCGTGATGGCGTTGTGACGCTCCGGGTGATCGGAGAGGAGGGGCCGATGTTCCGGCCCACCATCCGCGCCGAGAGCGAGAACGTGGCGGTGCAGGTCAGCGAGGAATCGATTGGCCGGTTCAATGCCGGTCTCCCCGACCGGGTTCAGGAAATCAGCAATGATCCGAGGGCTAGAGGCTGATGGCGCTCACCTTTCCATTGTCGCTTGCCGCGTTCCAGGACGCGATCAATGTGGCGACGGCACCGTTTCGTCTGCAGCGCTTCGAAGAGATGTCGGGGCTCGGCAGCGGCCAGTTCCTGACCGATGAGCTGGCCCCGCCGCTGTGGTCTGCAAGCGTGCGCCTGAATGCGGCCTTCCATGATGACGGCCTGGAGATCCAGGCGCTGCTCGATACGCTCGACGGCTCGCTGCATTCCTTCCTGTTCTACGATCCGCGTACCGCGTTTCCGAGGCTCGACCCGAACGGCGCGCTGCTCGCCGGCGCCGCTCCGGTCGTTCTATCGATTGAGGCGGACAACAAGTCGATGCGGCTCGGCGGACTGCCGGCGGGGTATCAGCTCTCGCGCGGCGACATGCTGGCATTCGAATATGGGGCGAACCCCGCGCGGCGTACCCTGCACCGGCTCTCGGAGCCGGTGGTGGCCGACGCGCAGGGAGAGACTGCGCCATTTGAGGTGAGGCCGCATTTCGGGCCGGGTGCAGCCGCCGGGGGCGCGGTCGAGCTCATCAAACCGGCCGCCTTCATGCGCATCGTTCCCGATAGCCTGTCGGTCAGCGAGGCCGATGACTTCGGCACTGTGGCGATCAGCTTCTCGGTGCTGCAGCGCCTTCACCCCTGACTTCCGGAGAGCTTCATGGTGCGCGCTATCGATGCCGCAACCGCTGCCCATTTGCAGGAGCGGAACGGCACAATCCACCGCGATCTGGTCTGGATCACCGCCAAGAACCGGGCGACTGGAGCGCCCGAGAGCATTGGACTGTGGACCGGTCAGGATCATGCGGATATCGCGGTTGTTTCAGGGGAAACCGGCGCGACCGTAACCCGGACCTATTACGGGCTGGGCGGTCTTCTGAATGTGCCGCCGATCCCGCTTGTCTCGGACCTGACGGTGCGCAAGATCTCCATCGGGTTCAGCCAGCTTGATCCCGCAATCGAGCAGGCCGTGCGGGGCTTCGATCCGAGGAACGGGCCGGTGGAGATCCATCGGCTCTATCTCGACCGAGAGACGCGGCTGCCGATTGCGCCGGCCGTGTCGCGCTTCCTCGGCTTCATCAATGCCACGCCGATCACCACGCCGAAGGCGGGCGCGGAAGGCAGCATCAGGCTCGATCTGGTGTCGCACACGCGCACGCTGACCAAGAAGACGCCCTCGCGGAAATCCGACGAGTATCAGCGGCGGCGGTTCGGTGATCGCTTTTACAGATACACGGATGTTGCCGGACAGTGGGAAGTCGCATGGGGCGAGGAATCGGGGCCGATAGGATGAAGCGACGCTCGTTCTGGCGGCCATCGCTTGCCGACTATTTCAGCCAGGTGCAGGGCCGACCTTTTGCATGGGGTTCGTTCGACTGCGCGCTGTTTGCCGCCGGCGCGGTTGAGGCCATGACGGGTGTCGACTTCGCGAAGGGCTATCGTGGGGCGTACACCACGCTTGCCGGCGGACTGCGCCTGCTCCGGGCTGAAGGCTTCGAAACCCATGCGGATTTCGCGGCCGCGCATCTTGTCGAGATCCACCCCTCGCAGGCGCAGGTCGGCGACATCGCGGCCATCGCCGTTTCCGATGCCGGGCTGTTCGCGCTCGGTGTCGTGCAGGGCGCGCGCGTCGTCTTCCTGCGCCCGGAAGGCGGGCTCGGAACCACAGACCTTCTTCAGGCCGAACGGGCCTTTCGGGTTTAGACCATGCTTCATCTGATCTTCTGGACTGCCTGGATCATCCTGGCGTCGACGGCGCACGCCCATGCTGCGCCGCTCGCGGGGCTTGTCGGCCTGCTGACATCGACGACCATCGGCAAGCTGATCCTGTCTGTGGCGCTCAAGGTCGGCATGTCGCTTCTGCAGCGCCTGTTGATGAAGGACGAGGAGCCCACACAGCCGGGGATCAAGACGCGGGTCGGGGTCGGTGGCGAGAAGTCGATGTCGTTCATCGTCGGCACCTACGCGACGGCGGGGCATCTGGTCTACGCGAACACATGGGGCAAGGTCCGAAAGACCCCGAACGCCGCGCTTGCGCAGGTCATCAGCATTTCTGATCTGCCGGTCTCTGCGATCTCCGATGAAGTCTGGATGCGCGGCCGCAAGATCAACCGCGATCCGGGCGTTGGAGACCAGCCCGGATCCTTCGCGTGGTTCGGTGAGGGGAGCTATCCGTTCAGCGAATTCACCCATGGTGACTACGCCGGGATCTACTGGCTCTTCGCAAAGTATATCGACGGTGGCGCCACCACTGCGGATTCGCAACTGCTTACGATCTTCGGAGGGGCCGGTACCCGCGCATGGGATGCCGGCATGGTCGGGCGCGGTGTCGCCCATGTGATCCTCACGGCCGAGTTCAACCGTGACCTGTTTCGGGATGTGCCCGAAGCGATCTGGCAGGTGTCCGGTCTGCCGCTTTACGATCCGCGCCGCGATGCTGCCGTGGGTGGCTCGGGCACCCATGTCTGGGGCGATCCGGACACTTATGAGTTCACCGACAATCCGGCGGTGATCATCTACAACATTCTGCGCGGCATCTTCTTTGAAGGTGAGCTGGTCTTCGGCGGAACGATCCCGGCAAGCCGGCTGCCGCTTTCGTCATGGTTTGCCGCCATGAACGAGTGCGACATGCTGGTGGATGGCGACCGGCAGTTCCGCTGCGGCTATGAGATCAAGCCGTTCGAGCAGTCGCCGCTCGCCGTCATCGAGGAGCTGCTCAAATCCTGCAATGGACGCATGGCCGAGATTGGCGGCGTCTACAAGATCCATGTCGGTGCGCCCGCACTTCCGTCCTACTTCTTTAGCGACGACAGCATCGCCATCACGCAGGATCAGTCATTCGATCCGTTCCCGGGGCTTGAGCAGACCTACAATGGTGTGAGCGCCACTTATCCCGAGCCGCAGGCGGCATGGGCGATGAAGGATGCGCCGCGGCGGATCTCGCAGGCGTTTGTCGATGAGGATGACGGTCGTGAACTGATTGCGGCCATCGAGTTCAACGCGGTGCCGTTCCCGATCCAGGTGCAGCGTCTGCAGAAATCCCTGATGGAGGACAACCGGCGTTTCAGGCGCCATCGCCACACGCTGCCGCCGGAGGCGTGGCTCCTCGAACCGCTCGACACGGTGTCTTGGACAAGCGCGCGCAATGGCTATGCGAACAAGCTGTTTCTGATCTCGTCGATGGACGATCTGGAAAACTCCAATCAGGCCGTGTCGATACAGGAGGTGGATCCGGGCGATTACGTCTGGACGCCGGCAACGGACGAGCTGCCCTATTCGGTCGGGCCGATGGGGCCAATCGAGCCGCAGCCGCAGGTCATGTATGACTGGACGGCTGCGCCCGCGACCGTGCCGGACAATGACGGGCAGCCGCGCCGCCCGGCCATCCTGCTTGGCTGGCATGGCGACATACAGGATACGCAGGGCGTCGAGTTCGAGGTGCGGCTCGCCACCACGGCCGAGATCGTCTATCGCGGTCGCACCGATCAGGTTCTGGTCGGGCAGCTGTTGATCTCGCAGGGGCTGCTGCCCGCCATGGACTACCAGGTGCGCGGCCGTTACCTGCCATACTCCAACCGTCCGAGCCTCTGGTCGGGCTGGTTGGCTGTCCGCACACCTGATGTGAAGTTCGACGTTTATCTCGACATCGATCTCGACGGGCTCAACGAAGCCATCGGCGAGCGCACCGAGTTCGTCGAGTTCAACACGCGCGAGACCATTGAGCGCGCCCTCGATAACGCCACCTCCGACATGGCTGATTTCGACCAGCAATATGGTCAGATCCAGCGACTGCGGCGCGAGGCGGCGGTAACAGCCGGCAATCTGAGGGCCTCCTATCAGGAAGCCATTCTGGTTGCCGTGGGGCCGGGGTCTGCCATAGCGCAGCGCATCGAGGTGCTGGAAGTCACCATTGATGAGGACATCGCACAGGCGGTCGATCTGCTCACAACGGAAATTGAACTGGTCGAGGGGCAGGTTACCGCCATCTCCGACGCTATTACTCAGGTGAGCGCTCAGGTTGACGACGTGTCGGCAAACGGCACGTTTCGTGTTCAGGCGGGCGCGTCACCGGGCGGTGGCTGGGCGCGGGCCGTCCTGCAGGTGAGCGCCGACGATGGTGTGACCTTCGAGCAGGCGTCGATCTTCCTCGATGCCCGCACCAGCGGCTCGCCGCGCAGCCGCGTGGTTCTCGATGCGGAGAGCCTTTATTTCGGGGATCTGAGCAGCGGCAGTGTGCTGAACCCGCTGATCTATTCTGCCGGCGAGTGGCGTATGAACGTGGCGAACATCGGCACGGTCAATGCGGGTCTGGTGCAGGGCAATGACGGCAAGATGCGCATTGAACTGGACAACAGTCGCATATTGGTCGCCGACTGATGACGGATCGCGTTCTCATCGGCGCGCATGATGGCACGCATGTGTTTCGTGCTTCGCGCCCCGGCTTCGATGTGAAGAACACCGCCCTGTCACCGGAGCGGCTAGCCTTTGACAGCCGCTGGCCGGAGATCGGGAACATCCTGATGCGCGGCAGTTTTCAGTCCGGCGCGACGATAGCTCAGACGATCTATTTCGGGACGACATTCGCTCAACCGCCTCTGGTCATTCTGCATATGTCGGGGCCGAACCACGATCTTACGCAGTGGTTCCTGATTGATGTCGCCTGCTACTACGATTTCAACGTCATGCTCTATGTCTGGAAGGATCGGTTTCAGGTCGTAAAGGACGACGACAGTTACGTTGGCCCTTCGCCAAGAACGTTCCGTTACACAGTCATGAAGAACTTCTATGGTTGATCGGGTGATCCTCGGAAAGCGAGGCGCGCAGAGCGGCCTGTTCATCTCGAAGCCGGGCTTCGACGTGAATGTCGCCTCTGACGAGCAGCTTCTTTTCAGAACGACGCCGGGCTTCGAAACCCTGCAGGTGGTGCAGACGGCGCGCGTCTATCTGACGACCGGTAACCCGGTGACGATCACGGTCCCCAATCTTGGATACTACCCGAAGGTGATCATCCAGTCCGACTGGGGCGCAAATGCCATCGTGTCGGTCGGCTCAAGCTCACACATATTTCACTGGGTCGACTATCTGTCCCTGACCAGCATTCGGTTGAACGTCGAAAAGAACAACATCTCCGACACGAACTATTCGCTTTACGTTGTCCTGCGGGAGGATATCGCCAGTGCCTGACAGGGTGTTGCTGGACGCGTCGGGCGTGCGCGTCTCAAAGCTGGGCTACGACGTGAAGACCGCGACCGAAGGGCAGTTGCTGTTCAACTCGCGCTGGAGCGCGATGAAGCGCCTGCTGTTCGGTCAGTTCGATATTGCGGTTCCAGGGGCAGGAGATTTCCCCGCCAACCATACGGTGTTGTACGGGAAAAGCTTCACCTACCGGCCGCTCGTGTTCTCTATCGTTCATGGCTTCAACAACTCGGTTGGCCTTTCTGGCGGGATTCCGCGCCACCATATCGGGACGGCTGCTTATTTCGCTTTCTACAATCCAAGCCCGCCCATTCGATATGTCGTGAACGTCAGGAACGACCGGTTCACGGTCGAGATCAATTCAAGCTTCTCTGAGAACGGCGTCTGGACACGGGCGCGGGTCTACTACGCAATCTGGGATCACGGGTTAGGCTGATGATTGTCGAATATGATCAGGCAGGGCGGATTTTTCACGTGATCAGTGATCCTGTTCCTGAAGGGCTGGCAGAGCTGATGCGAGAGAACGGACAGACCTTTCTCGATCTGCCGCCGACGCCACAGCCAGAGGTGCAGAAGCGGGACCCCGATACGGGGCATCTGCTTTTTGATCACGACGGCGAACCCGTTCTGGAATCGCCTGGCCTCTGCTTTGCTGAATGCGACCTCTCGACGGACCATGTGGTCGACGGGGAGATCGTGCGCCGGCCTTCCAGCGGCTGTGGAGTGAGCGCGACCGGCCGTGTGGTCACCCTGACAGGTCTGCCTGAAGGATCTGCGCTGTCCATTCTTCTCGATCCAGAAGACATGAGCAGCATGGCGCGTGTGGAGGCGGCAGGCGAGTTTTCTTTCGAGGTTGATGAACCCGGTCCCGTCCGCATCTGCGTCACCCCGCCCTGGCCGCTTCTGGAGGAGGTGTTCAATGTTGAAACTGAGTAGGTCGAAGCTCCACCGGGAGAAGGCTCTGGATCTTATCGACAGGCATTACGCTGCGCGCATTGATGCCGTTCTCGGCCCCATGGCGGCGCTGTACATGCTGAAGCGCATCGTGCCGGCAGGTGAGTTGGTCGCGGATCGGGAAGCCATCCTTGAACGCGCGAAGGAACAGGATGCAGAGCTGGCGGCAATTGATCGTGAGCGCCGCGACCTGAAGGCCGCGGTACGGGCTGCCGCTTCGAGCAACGACATCAAGGCGCTGATCGCGCACCTCTGAAACCACCAACACAATCGGACAATCCATGACTGACCAGCAGAAGAAGCAGGTCAGCCCGATGGCGCTTGCCGTCGAGCTGACCGCGCTCGTCGACTTCTATCGAAACCGCACCCTGATGCTTGCCGACGCGCTGGAGCGCGGACAGCAGGAGATTGACCGGCTGACGAAGATCAACGGCAAGCTGCAGGACGCCGCTGCAAAGGCTGACAAGAAAGGTGCGCAGAATGGCGGGTAACCTTTACGAACAGGGCTACTACGGGACCGGCACTGCATCCATCACGCAGGGCCAGACCGTTGTGACAGGGCAGGGCACTGCCTGGTCGCAGATCGTGCGGCCGGCGGATGATTTCGGCAAGCATGTGGGTATGCCGATCCCGATTGCGTCGGTGGACAGCGATACGCAGATCACACTGGCCTATCCGTGGCCGGGGCCTACTCAGGCCGCTGCGCCGTATCGCGTGACCTTCACGCCCTATCACGTAGCCTACCGGCAGGCATTGCAGGAAATCGGGCAGCTCCTGTCGAGTGGCAACGTGTCGGCGCTGGCGGGGCTTGTCGGGGCGGCAAACAGGATACCGATGTTCACCGGACCCGGCGCGCTGGACCTCATCGCGAAGGAAGACTTGATCAACGGTGTGAACTTCGATGTGCAGGTGGCGGATTTAGCGGGCCGCGCCGCATATGACAACGAGGCGGCAGGCTTCACCGTGCTTGTTGCCGATGTCGGTGACGGCCGTTCGGGGATATACACCAAGAGCAGCGCAACAGCAGCGGATTGGAGCGATCCCGCCTATCTGACCGGCCCAAAGGGTGACACAGGTTCTCCGTGGGATGATTGGCAGGGCGGATGGGCTACCGCTACGGCTTATGCGGAATTGGCCGGTGTGGAGAATGGCGGTTCGTCCTACATCTGCACCACGGCGCACACGTCTGGCGCAGCAAGCGAACCGGGCGTCGGCGCTTCATGGCAAACTTATTGGGATCTGGTTGCAGCGAAAGGTGCTGACGGAGCCGGGACGGGCGATGTGGTCGGCCCTGCGGGAGCGACAAACGGAAACGTTGCGGTCTTCAATGGGGCGACCGGGAAGCTGATCAAGGATGGCGGGAAGTCGCTCAATGATTTCCTGAAACTCTCAGGAGGCACCCTTACAGGCGCTCTGGCCTTCAACACTTCACTCAGCGCTTCCAATCAGCTTATTGACCTTCAGCAAGGTTACGGCTTCTACAGTGACAATGTAGGTAGCGTCGGGAGTAGTAGAGGCTGGCTGAACGCTCCCGATAACGGCGAACTGAATTTTGGCCCGCGAACCGGTGGCGAATTTCTGGCGCTAGCCCGTTTCAATGCAGAACTGTTTCAAATTCGTTCATCGTTTGGAACTCTTTTTCAGGTCGATGAAGCGGATCTTATTTGGAAAGGTCAATACATTTATCGACAAGACAACGTTGTCGGAACGGTTAGTGTTTCGGGTGGTGGAACTCCCACAGGCGCGATTATTGAAAAAGGCTCCAACGCAAATGGTTCGTGGGTGAAGTACGCAGACGGTACTTTGATTTGTTGGCGTACATGGACAACCACAAGCTTTGCGATTGATAGCGCCTACGGAAGCTTGTTTATCGGTGCTATCGCGTGGGCTTACCCTGTTGCGTTTGTCGGTGATTTACCCGCAGTGACATGCTCCTATCTGAAGTGGGGCACTAGTGCGTCATGGGCCGCGATAAGCACTCTTTCGCTGACTTCTGCGACGTTGCGATCTTATGATATTTCATCCCGCCCAACCGGGACAGGGACAGGAATTAGCGCCATGGCTATCGGAAGGTGGTACTGATGCAGATCTCCTATTCCCCGCAGCGGCGCGATGCGTCTCTTTCTCTCTCCAAGTTGGGCGACGTGCTGACCGTCAACGGTGAAGCGTTCGACCTTTCCGTTGTGCCGGACGGCGCAACCCTTCCTCAAGAAGCGATCAGTAGCGACTGGTTTGCCGGTCCCGTCGAGCGGATTGGCGGCGAATTGCACATCTCGCTGTTTCTGCCGCACGGTCCGAACCCCTCGCAGGCAGTAGCGTTTCCGCACCCGATCACCGTCAACGACGATGGGCCGATTGAATTGCCTTCCGATGAACCGGTGGAGGCGGGAGAATGAACATCGATGTTTCAAGGCTCATCACGGCCGAGATGAAGGCAGCACAGCAGCAGGCTCATCTGAAGTCTGCCGTTGACGCCGAGCGAGACCGTCGCATCAACGGCGGCTTCATCTTCGAGGGCGTCGAATATCAATCGCGCCCGGAGGACCGTGAGAATATCGCGGGCGCGGCCACGGCGGCGCTGGGCGCTATTGTGGCCGGCGCGCAGCCGGGAGATCTGCGATGGCACGGCGGTGCGGAAGACTTCGCATGGATCGCTGCCGACAACACGATGCATACCATGGATGCGCAGACAGTCTATGCCTTGGGGCAGGCTGCAATGGCGCACAAGCAGGCTCATATCTTTGCTGCTCGGACGCTCAAAGATGCTGATCCGATCCCGGGTGATTTCGCTGACGATAAGTGGTGGCGGTGAGCGCCGACGAGCGAGGGCGTTCTAATTCACGTCTTCAAGCTTGGGGCTTCAAGGGCGATTACCTCGCTCGTCGGCAATCCAAGGTAGCAGAGTGGTGTGATCGCACCATTGGTGTGATCGCGTAATCCTTCCCGTCGTCTGGGTCCGCTGACGGCCAAGTCCAGCAACCCGTATCCAACCTACAGAGCAAGAGTCCATGCGCCTTCTTCCCAACTGGAAGGCGGTGCTTCGCTATGCGTGGAGCATCCGCTTTATCGCGCTCGCCGCTGCCCTCTCCGGGGCAGAAGTCGCGCTTCCATTGATCGAGCGCTTCCTGCCGATCCCCGCCGGCATCTTTGCCGCGCTGTCTTTCGTGACCGTGGCCGCCGCCTTCATCGCACGCATCATCGCACAAAAGGAGATTTCCGATGGCTAGTCGCCGCGCACGGTCTGCCCTTGCATCCGGTTTGGGGCTGATCGCACTCACCGTGACCTATCTGACGCTGCCCTGGGAGGGAATGGAAAACCGCGCCTACTGGGATCGTCTCGGGCAGGTCTGGACGATCTGTGCGGGCGAGACCAAAGGTGTCACGCCCGGCATGGTGATGACCGACGAGGAATGCAGCAAAAAGCTCTATGAGCGCATGGAGCGGGATTACCACCGGCCCCTGCAGAAGTGCATCGCCGGTTTCGACGACAAGCCGCTGAGCTGGCAGGCAGCGGCGCTTGACCTTTCCTATAATGTCGGTGTCTCCGCCGTGTGCCGGTCGACCGCAGCAAAGCGCGCGCGGCGCGGCGATCTTGTGGGGTCCTGCCACGCCATGACCTGGTTCAACCGCGCCGGTGGCAAGGTCGTGGAAGGGCTCAAGCGGCGGCGCGAGTATGGTGACCGGCAGCGGATCGGCGAGCTGGAGCTTTGCCTTGCAGGGCTTGAATGATGTTCACTCTGCTCGGCGGATATCGGGTGCTTGCTTCTCCGCCCTTCGTTGCGGCCGCTGCCGTCGCCGCAACCATCCTGTTCTACGAAGGCCTGCCGCTCGGTCCACTTCGGCTGCTGCCCGTGCTCGGCCCCGGCCTTGAGAGCATCGTGGATGGGCGGGTGGACCGGGTGTGGCGCGCCGGCACGGAGCAGGAAAGGGCGCGCTGGGAAGAGGCGCGGCGGCAGCTGTTGGCCCGCATGGCCGAAGAGCGGCGCGCCACCGAGACCGCCATCAGGGTCATAGAGCGCGAGTATCTCGAAGCGCGCGATCAGGATGCCGAACGCATCCGATCGCTGGAAGAAGCCATCACAGAACAGGAGAAGGCCGATGCGGAAGCCTCACGTGATGCTTGCGTTGTGCGCCCTTTTATTGGTCGGAGCCTGCGGGACCAACTCGACGGTATCGGTCGCTGAAAGGGGCGAGCGGGCGAGGGTGCCCGAGAGCCTGAAAGTGCCGTGCAGGCCCGTGGTCCGCCTGCCGGATCGGGCGCTTGGCGCGGCGGAGGTGGCGCGGCTCTGGGCGGTGGACCGCCGCAATCTGGGGGAATGTGGGCGCAGCAAGGCTGCGCTCACCGAGGCAGTCAACGCAATTGAGGAGCAGGGGCGTGAGTGAGGAAAAGCCGATGCATCGTCCGAAGTTCCGCTGGGAATGGAACATCAACACCATTGCCGTGCTGATCGGGTTTGCCTCCGGGCTGGTGGCCTGGGGCTGGACGCTCAAGGAACTGCAGTCCGGCCGGCAGGTGAACTCCCAGAATATCGAGCGGCTTGATCTGCGGCTGACAAAACTCGAGGCGGATGCACGCCGCCTCGACAATCATGAGCTGCGTCTTGGCAATGTCGAAAAGCAGGCCAGCGACGCGGCCGCAGCAATGCGCGCCGTCGAAGGCACGCTGAACGGGCTGGCCGCAGACATGCGGGTTACCCGCGAGATCCTTCAGCGGCTTGAAGCTGCTCAGCGAGGGCGAGAGCCATGATAGCAAGAATGCAAATTTGCCTCCAGAATCCACGGGAGGCTCCGAAGCGCGAACTTCGAAACAACGGGGAATGGTTGGCGCCATCCCGTTCGACACACCAGAGGATCAATGCCGCACCCGTGGCCCTTTCGGGCGAAAGGAACATGCTGCGGCGATCCTAAAGGAATGATTATTTTGCAGGGAGATTTTGGATCTCAAACAGTCTATCCGGTTTTGCCGTCGGCCATTGGTGATGTCCCGCTAAGATCATTCGGGGCGGCTTCTCGGTTCATGATGATCGATGGTTCGAGCTCTTGCCCAAATACATCAGAGAACCGGCGAAGAAACTTCCGGAGCCGCGGCTGGCGTTGCCCCGCCTCTCGATCCAGACGATCCGCGTGGGGAATAGTCCGATGTCGGCGTTGGCGATACTACGCGGAGTAGCGTAGCGTTCCGGCAACCCGCCAGAGGTATCAAGATTCCAACTGACTCCTCAATCTCACGTATCGCGTCGAAGTTGCCATCGCTGGACGATCTGGCATTGCCTAGCTAGTGTCGTGATCGCCGGACCAGACCTTACAGGGACTCAGCCGTTGGATAGCTACGAAACGCGCAAGGAGCCATCGCGTGCCGCAACCCGAGTCAAGTTTTACACCCTGCGTAAACGTTATCTCAAATGGTTTGGGAGAGCTGACGACGTCGCATGCCTGACCATGATCTGGGCGGTACGTGCTCTCCAGTCAGGCAATGCAGCTGCTGCGGCCAGCTTCCTGAACTACCCTAAGGAGGCGGCAACGGACGCCATCTCGGGAGAGTACGCCATTTACCCATGGGAACTGGAAACTTTCGTCACTTCTTTGATGACCACTCGGAAAGACCGGCCCCGTAAAGGCCGATACCATGTGTCGAACTGCAGCAGTTTTGCCTCCGCCGCCATGTTGACGAATACTCTTCGTGACATGGAAGGTGCGGAGTATGTGCTGCGAAGCCGTCCCGAAGATATCATGGAAGAAATGTATCGTATCGGTCAGCGTCAGTTTTCGTGGCAGCGTGGGCCAAACACGGAGCAGCTCTATCGATTTGCATACGTTTATGGGCAGGGAGCCTGTGCTGAATTCTTCGAGCAAACTCACGGAGTGTCGGTCTCCGATTTCCTATGCCTGAGCACTGTCCTCTTCAGTGTTCTGCGAGGAAAGCCGTGGACGGAAGCGCCCGACCCTAAGGCTATCGGCCTAACTAAAGACCAAATGGAAAGGGTCATCGCCTTACTGAGCATTCAACTACCGGACGCTCGAGCATATGCGGTTCAGTTGAATACGGATGCGGCCAAGCGCCTTGGGCGCCCATTGCGCGTCGCCTACATGCCAAGCCTCCTACGTCTGAACCCGATTATCCGCGTGGATAGTAAGCGGCCCACCTACATTGCTCCGTTGCCAGATCTGGTCATGAACCGAGCAACAGCGGGGCTATATTATGATATCAAGCAGGGGCCCGTTAATCTACTGACTGAAGCCAACGCCCGGTTCGAAGGCTACATCCGATCTCTTGTAACAGGCTACTTGCCTGACCTGAAGGCGATGAAGGCAGAGGCTTATGGCCCCAAAGGTCGGCGGATAGATCCGCCGGATTGCCTAGTGAAAGATGGAGAAACAGTGGTTCTCACCATCGAGTGCAAGACCACGAAATTGACCTTTGAGGCACAATTCGCCGAGAACCCTGAAGTCTCAGCCGCAAAGGGATTTGAGCAGATCGCAAAGGGGATTTTCCAGCTGTGGCGCTTCTTTTCTCATGTAAGGCGCAAGGTCTACGTCGACCATACCGTGTCGCCGGACGCATTAGGCGTAGTCCTCACGATGGATGGTTGGATGCAAATGGCGCAGGATCTCCGGGATAATGCGTTGGCACGTGCTCAAGAACTCGCGGGCGTTGATCCAGACATTACGGATGAGGACATGCGCCGTGTAGTATTCGCGTCCGTTCAAGAGTTGAACCAAACTCTCGCGCTAACAGACAAGGCAGGTTTCCTGGCCGTTCTACGTCATGCCACTGCAGACAAATTTGACGGGTACGGCTTGCCCGAAGTGGCTCGTGAATGTGGTGTCCCCTTGATCCGCAAGGAGTACCCGATGGACGTCACCGCCGTGCTCCCTTGGTGGGGGATTTTCTAAGGTAGTCACCGCAGAGCTTCAGGCAACAAATGGCGCTAGTCAGTTGTCTGCTTGGCTGTTCTCAGTTCGACACTGTTTCTGATTCGTTTTAAGCTAAAACCTCACCTCCATAGCGGACGATCAACTATCTCAGCGCGCAACTATCGGATACACGAGACCCTGTTTGATGCACAGAGGGGCAAGGGATGAACTGGGATCGCGTAAACGTTTGGACGAATACCCTCTATACATTGATCCACTCTCTGAGCCTTGCAAAGGAGCAGAGCTTCGGTGAATTGGATACTCTGGCTGATCGCATCAAAGAAGCTAAAACATGGCTTCCCACAGGGTGGTCATACAACTCGGTCCTGGCTGCTCAACCTATGGGGCAGAAGACAGTTATCTTCCGGCGAGATCCGAACGAGCACTTCGAGAGCATCGCCGGACAAGTAATCCAGATGTTGATCCAAGATCTTGTCGTCATTCTCGACGGCATGATGGACGACATCCTGGCGGCCCGAGGTGAACGTGGTGGGGGTTTTCCGCAGTCAAAAGTTGAGAAGCTGGCGACGCATCTTGATCCAAAGTTCGAGTGGGCCAAGCATGGCTGTCTAGAACTCATCGCTGCCCGAAATGTCATGTGCCACGCGAGTAGTCGTTGGAACAGAAAGTCAATCGAGGTTATCAGGGCCTTCGTCTATCCGCCTCCGAACGATGGCGATCAGCTCCAATTAGGCTTTGAAGCACTATTCCAGTTTCGGAAGGCGATGCGGACCTTCCTAAACGAAGTGAAGCAATAGACAATCTGCATTGATGTCATTGGGCGATTGTTTGATGTCAGAGTTTCTAAATTCTGTCCTAATAGCAGACTAACTGCTAACCACCGCTGGCCGAGTGTTGGCCTGTTCAGAATAACGGCAGCTCTCACGACGGCAACGCATTCATTCGGGTGCCTCCGGTGCATCAACGATCATAAGCTTGTCGTCGGATAAGGGGCGTTGAAGCTTCTTCGCATCCTCCCATGGCTCTGTAAGCCAAGCGGTCATTTCGTCCTCGGTGGTGAGGATGACCGGCATCGCCTTCTTGTGCACGGGCTCGACAACGCTGTTGGGCTAGGTGGTTAGGAAGCCATTGCCTCTTTAGGTGACACGGCACGGGCTGTGAATGGAGGGTCGAGGTCTTCGCAAGGTTGACTTGTTTACCTGTTACGGTTGTTTCTCGGCCTGTGCAGTGTCGTTGCCGGTGATTCTCCGAATTGAGCCCGGTAGGCGCGTGAGAAATTGGCAACATGCCGGTATCCCAACCGGTAGGCCACTTCGCTGACCTGGCACTTTTCATCGAGCAGCAGGCGGCGGGCCGTGCGCAGTCTTTCGGTGCGCAGAAAGGCGGCAAGGCTCACGCCGCGCAACACCTTGAACATCTGCTCCACCCGCGCGATCTTGAGACCTGCGCGCGTTGCAAAGTTTCGTGCAGCCGCACCGTCGTTCAGATTGTCTTTCACATGGGCGACAAGTTCATCGAAGCGCATAAGCTCCCATTCGGTAAACATCTCGCCGTCAGGATCATATTCGCAGAAAGCGGTCATCGCCTGGCTGAAAAGCTGCTTTCCCAGGCCTTCAATGGTCATGGCCCGCAATGGGCCATCTATGCTGGGGCCGAAGAGGCCTGTGGCCAGCGTCTTGACGCCGGCTGGAAGCGGAATGCTCTCAAGGCGCTCCAGTGATTTGCCACGCGCCATGAAGGGGGCAAGCCTCATCGGCTGAATTCCGTTTAGCTGGCGTTTGAGAAGGCGTAGCGAGATGGCCACGCCGGTATGCCGTATCAACGTTCCAGCGCGAACATCCAGGATGAAGCCGGACGGCCCAACCCTCATGAGGCTCAGCGTGTTCTCGGCCATGGGGCCCGTGGTCCCGATGGGCGTGCTGAAATCTGCGCCGCCGGCGAGTTGGACAGAGAAGCCGATCCACGGCTGGGGCAACCGGTTTGTCACGGTAAAACGGCAGTCCGCTTCGGCTTCGATCTCCGACCGATAGATGGCGACACCATTGTCGAATGTCAGGCGCTCCACCCTTCCATGTGCACCGGGAATGGCAATCGCATTGCCTCCGACCATGCGCCATTCCGGTGCATCTCCATTTTGCTGCATTGATCGTTCTGCCCCTGAAAACGTGGAAAACTGCGCGCTGGCTGAATGTCTGAAACCAGAAATGAAAATGATAAGTCATCATGAAAGTGATAATCAATTCATGTAGCTAAATAAAACGCCTGCCAGTAGCTTCCGGTCGAATTTGTAATTTGCGAATACCGGAAAGTCAGGGCGTCCCATGAAATTAAAAACGCTATCGAGCGGTCGTGTTTCCAGCGGCGCGGAGGCGATCAGAAAGAGGCGGCTGTGGGCAAGCACGGCCCTGGTCGCCTTCAGTGTCGTTGCGGTGGTGGGACACGGTCAAGCGCAGGAAATCATCGATGGCTCCATGGAGACCGTGGATGGCGATGGCGCGGGAACCAAACCGAGCCCGTGGCTGCTTCCTGGTAGCCTTATCCTTGGTGATCTGAGTGCGGGAATGCTGATCCTGCAAAACGGAGGCCTTGCGTCTGCGACCGACGTGCAGCTTGGAGACAGGGCTTCGGGCGAGGGGCAGCTCTGGCTTCATGGATCGGTAGCTGATCGCGGCGTGCTTGAAACCGGTCAGGTCAGTGTTGGTGCGGGCGGCGGAACGATCAGTTTTGACGGCGGCATTCTTCGCCTGACGCGCGATGAGGCGGACCTCTTTGCGGGCTTTGACGATGGTGACATCAGAATCGGCTATTCGAATGCCTATATCGACACGCAGGAACACTCGGTTGCGACGTCTGTTGGTCTCGAAGGTGTTGGCGGTCTGCTCAAGCGTGGCTCGGGCACGCTGACGCTCACCGGACACAATCGCTATCAATCCGGAACGACCGTTTATGAAGGTGTACTTGCGGTCGATGGCGGAAGCATTACCCATACGGCTGGGCACGTTGTGGTGGCTGCGTCCGGCGGGGATGATGCGTCCCTGATTATCAGCAATGGAGGCGTAGTCAGCGGCTACAACAGTCAGATCGGGTGGGGTTCCGGGACGACCGGAAAGGCTCTCGTCACTGGTGCCGGGTCGTCGTGGCTCAGCGCCGGAACGCTGGAGATTGGCCGTTTCGGAAAGGGTGGGCTCACCATTGAAAATGGTGGACTTGTCGAAAGCCGCGATGCGCGCATCGGATACGCCCAGAGCGCAGTTGGCGAGGTGCTGGTTTCCGGAGCTGGGTCGAATTGGCGTCTGGATGACGGACTGGAGGTCGGTCGAACTGGCAAAGGCGCGCTGACCATTGAGGATGGCGGCGTCGTACAGTCCGGCTCTGCATTTCTCGGGACAAACGCAACCGGTCGTGGGACGGCTTTGGTTTCAGGTGCCGGGACGCACTGGGAGGTTGACGGGAACCTCGTCGTTGGCCGCGCCGGTGAGGGGATGCTCGAAATTTCCGAGGGCGCGCTTGTCTCTGCCGACCGGGTCGCGCTGGGCATGTTCAGCAATGGGTCTGGTACGCTGAGGCTTTCTGGCGCGGCGGGGGCGAGAGGCGTTCTGGAAACGGAGCAGGTCAGCGAAACGTCCGGGGAAGGAAGCCTCATTTTCGATGGCGGAGTTCTGCGGCTTACTGCCAATCAGTACAACCTTTTTGCCGGGTTTGAGGTGGGTGACGTCACAATCTCCGCGGGTGGCGCTTACATCGACACGCAGGGCTTCTCGGTTCACAGCGCTTACGCTCTTGGCGGTTCGGGTGGCCTGATCAAGCAGGGCAACGGGTCTCTGACGCTTCACGGCGCGAACACTCATACCGGTGGCACGATTGTTGAGGCGGGAACGCTTGTTCTCAAGGGCGGTGACGCGCTTGCCGATACGGGCGCGGTCGAGCTTCAGGGCGGCGTGCTTCGGCTTGATGACGATGAAACGATAGGGTCACTTGCCGGTGTTGCTGGTGCGCACATCAGTCTGCAGGCCAACACGCTGTTCACCGGCGGAAGCGGCAACAGCTCCGTTCTCGCCAGCAGCATTTCAGGAACCGGCGGGTTTGAGAAACAGGGGGCGGGAACGCTTGTTTACACGGGCGATGGCTCCGGCTTTGACGGAACAACCAGGGTTGTCGATGGTGCGCTGATCGTCGGAGTGGGCGGCAATGGCGCTTTGGGTGGCGCGGTTGAAGTCCTCAATGGAGGGGTGCTTGGCGGATCCGGCGACCTGGGAGCGCTGACCGTGGCTTCAGGTGGTGTTCTAAAACCTGGCAACTCCATCGGGACGCAAAGCGTTTCCGGAAACGCGACCTTCGAAAACGGCTCACTCTTTGAAGTCGAAGTGGACAACGCCGGAAGCGGCGATCGACTGGCGGTCTGGGGCCATGCCTTTATCAATGGTGGAACAGTGAATGTGCGCGCCGAAAACGGGACAGACGACGGTTCCACCTATGATCCCGCGACAACCTACACGATCCTCACCGCAACGGGCGGTGTGAGCGGTGCGTTCAGTGGAGTGACGGAGAATTTCGCCTTCCTTGATGCCGCGCTTGCCTACGATCCCGACGCTGTGTTGCTCACTCTTTCGCGCAATGACACGAACTTTTCCGAACTGGCAAAAACACACAATCAGCGTGTTGCAGCCATTGGAGCGCAAGGACTGGGGAGCGGCAATCAGCTTTTTGACGCCATTCTTGGCCTGAGTGACGCTCAGGCGCCAGGTGCATTCGACGCGATCTCCGGAGAAATATACGGATCGATCAGAAGCGGCTTCATCGCCGACAGCAGCTTTTTGCGGGACGCGGCTTCGGAGCGCGTCCGGAGGGCATTCGGGATCGGGGTGCCCGCATCTGCGCCGGAGTTCTGGAGCATGGGTTTCGGCTCCTGGCAGAACTTTTCCAGCGATGGGAACGCGGCGCAATACACGCATGATACGCGTGGTCTGTTGCTGGGGGCTGACGCCGGGGTCGCTGGCTGGAATTTGGGGCTCATGGCGGGGTACAGCCGTTCATCCCTTCGCTCGGCAGATCGAGCTTCGGCTGGCAGCGGCGATAACTACCATCTCGGCATCTATGGTGGACGCCAGTGGGAGGCGCTCACGTTCAGCGGCGGGTTCGCCTATACCCGACATGAAGTGGATGTGCGCCGCTCGGTCGCGTTTGCGGGGTTCAGCGATGCCCTGTCTGCAGGGTATGACGCCGGAACGGCGCAGGGCTTTGGAGAGCTGGGCTATCGGGTAGAGACGCCTGTGGCGACGGTCACACCTTTTGCCGGGATTGCTCACATCTCCCATTCGTCTGGCGGTTATGCGGAAGAGGGCGGCGCTGCAGCTCTGGAGGCGCTCGCGCAGACCAGCAATGTCACATTCACAACGCTGGGAATGCGCATGGAGCGCGATGTCAGTCTCGACGTCTTCAGCGGCGCATTACACGGGGCGATCGGCTGGCAGCATGCATTTGACAATGAAGTGGCCCTGGCGCGCCATGCACTGGCGGGAGGCGATGCCTTCAGCGTTGCCGGTGCGCCCATTGCGGCAGACACATTGCTTCTGGAGGCAGGCTTCTCGTTTGCATTGAGCGATGCCGCCAAGCTCGGAGCAGCCTATGGGGGGCAGGTTGCCCGTGGCGCTGCGCGACACACTCTCGACGCGACACTCTCCATCAGCTTCTAAAATTCGTCCCAGCGTTTCCGGCCTGCCTGTTATCCGCAGGCCAGGCACAGGGACGCGCAGCCTGTGACGGGCAAAAGACAGGGAAACGTCATGAAAACCAGACACAGCGTTCTTCTCACTGCGGCAGCCGTAAGCTGCTCCCTCATCACTCTGAACATTGCGGGGGCGGAGGCCGTGCCGGTATATGATCTGGTGATTGCCAACGGCCGCGTGATCGACCCGGAATCGGCGCTGGACGCAACGCGGCATGTCGGGATTGTCGACGGCAAGGTGGTGGTCGTCTCCGAAGAGCCGCTTGACGGCGCAGAAGAAGTCGATGCAACGGGACTGGTCGTCGCGCCCGGCTTTATCGACCTTCATTCACATGCCCTCAATATCCCGTCCGCATGGATGCAGGCCTTCGATGGTGTGACAACCACGCTGGAACTGGAGCGGGGCGCATGGCCGCTGGAGCAGGCCTACGACAATGTTGCAGAGAATGGTCTGCCGCTGAATTACGGCTTTGCCGTCAGCTGGATCGATGTCCGAATGGAGATCCTCGGGGAGAACTTCGACCAGAGGGTGACTTCAGACGTTTCAGAACAGGTGATTGAGCGCATTGAGGATGGGCTCAAACAGGGGGGCATCGGCATCGGCCTTCTTCCAGGCTATGTCCCGAACACAAACCGGGTCGAGTATTATGAAGCGGCGAAGCTCGCCGCGCGCTACAATGTTCCCACCTTTACCCACGTGCGTGGCAAGTTCCACGACGAGCCCGGCCACGCAATCGAGGGCTATGGCGAGGTGCTTGCAGCAGCGGCAGCGACGGGTGCTCAAATGCATATCTGCCATCTCAGCAGTTCAGCGACCCGTTTCATTCCGGAGGTTTCCCGGATGATCCTGAAGGCGCAGGAACAGGGGCTGCGTGTGACGACGGAATCCTATCCTTATGGTGCCGGGTCCACGGTGATTTCCGCGCCCTTCCTGCGCGCACGCGAACTTCAGCGTGTAGGGCTGGAACACGACAGCATCGTCTATCTCAAGACAGGCGAGCGTCCAGAGAGCGACGAACGCCTGACCGAGATACAGGAAACAGATCCGATGGGACTGTCCATCATCCATTACCTTGACGAAGGCATAGAGGAAGATGCGACGCTGATCGACAAGGCCGTCATCTTCCCCGACGGCATCATAGCCAGCGACGCCATGCCATTCACAGTGGACGGCGAAGAGCTTCTTGATCCCGTCTGGCCGCTGCCAGAAGAGGCCATATCCCATCCCCGCTCGGTTGGCACGTTCGCGCGCGTTCTGGGCCGTTACGTCCGTGAACGTCAGCTCATGAGCCTGAGCGAGGCCATCCGTCGTTCAAGCCTCCTTCCTGCAAGGCTGCTGGAGGAAACCGTGCCCGACATGAAGAACAAGGGCCGCATTCGTGAGGGTGCAGACGCGGACATCGTTGTCTTTGATCCCGAAACCATCATCGACAGGGCAACATTCGAGGATCCACGGCAGCATTCGGCTGGTGTCCGTCATCTGATCGTCGGTGGAGGCTTTGTTGTTCGCGATGGTGAGTTGGATCAGACGGCGCGTCCGGGCAGGCCGATTCGTGCGACTGCGCACTGAAGATTGATGGAAACAGAGTGGCAGGGCATCGTTTGAAAGCCCGGCTGCCCTTGTGGTAGTCAGCGTTCTTTTGGGTAGTGGGGCAGTTTGAAACTTAGTCCTCACACGCCTGCGAGGTTCCGTTTGCGTCACGATCTTGTTGACCCTATCTTGGTTTCATGTTGGAGCAAGGCAAAGCAGATATGACCTGCGAACACTGCGGAGCGGTGAACGTAGTCAGCTACACAGACTACCCTGAGAGAGACAAAGGGGTTCTATGCTGCGCGGGTTGTGGCGGCGAACTTTACAGATGGAAAGGCACCCGCGACTTTCATACGGCTGTTTTGAAAAATCAATCATGACAAACAAGCCCAAGAGACCCAGAGACGCCAACCAGCTTGCCAAGTTCATCGTGGACATGGCGACGGGTGGTGAGCTTAAGTATGATCCCCGCACGTCAGGTGCTTGGCCTTATCGGTCCTTAACGCACAGCGTATAGACCCACTCCAGCATGCGCGACGCTTCTTCCTTGCTGTCGTCGTGGCGATCTCCTTACGGCAGGCGGTCGCGGGCGCAGAGTGGCTCACGGCCGACAAAGCCTGCCGAACTTGAGGCAAATAGGTTTGCTTCGTCGCCGGTTCATCTAGTCGAGGTCGGTCTGGATCCAGCGCGGCGAATGGTGGACGTCAATGGTCTGTAAGCGTCCTGGTCCCAGATTTTCGAACCGGTGTGGGATGCCGGCCGGGCCGAACACTACCTGTCCGGCAGTCGCGTCGAGAACCGTGTCTCCAACGAAAAAGCGGGCCCGACCTTCGATCACTACAAACACTTCGTCATAGGGATGCACGTGAAGACGTGGGCCTTCACCAGTACGGTCGGTGCCGTAAGTGAGTACGGTCACAGGTGCTCCGAGCGCTTCACCCGACAAAGAGCCACGCCAAGGGCCCTCAGTACCTGGATCGAAGAGGATTGCTTGCGCAGGTGCGCTTTCGCTTGGTCTGACCGAATTAACGTCGAAATCGTTGCGCGTCATGTCATCCGCTCCCTGCATCAACGAAACGCTCATGCACTGTTCAGATGGAGAATGTTGCCGTCAGGATCCTTGAACCAGACCATCTTGAACCCGTTCGCGTCATGGATCCCGTCCTTGTATAATACGCCCTCCATCTGATAGCGCTCGAACGTCACACCTTTGGCACTCAGATCAGTAGCTATGGCGTCGATATCTTTTCCGCAGTCCCACACCACCGCATTGGCCTTGTTGGTGCCAGCAGATTCCGAAGGGTAGACGACAAGGTGCGTCGCACCTGTCTTGTAGACCAGCACACTTTTCATGCCTTCGTCATAGAGTTCAAGTCCCAGAACGTCACTGTAGAAGCGCCTCGCCCTATCGATGTCGCTTACCGCTACAATGGCTGATGAAGGCTTGTTTTTGAGTGCGTTCATGGATGGTCTCCTTGTTAGACTCCCCCTAGGACGCACGGGCTGCTTCGGTTCCGACACCCAGGATGGAAGCCGCAGCAAATATGCAGCAAGTGACACAGACACACGAGGCACCATCGGAGATGCAACGTGCCCGCTATTCGCCCTTCAGCTCAAGCAGGACATCTGATGCCACTGCAACAAATCAAAATTGGCATAAGGGGAGGGCGAGTGTTTGCGCTTCTACTTAATAGCGATCGTGACAGGAACAACCTTTGGGTCTGTTGCATTCTAAGCTCTACAAAATGAAAAAGGCCCGGCGAATGCCGGGCCTTTCCCAAAACATCGTAACTTCTGATTAGAAGTTGCGCTGGAAGCGGATGAAGCCGCTCCAGTGGTCGTCCATGATCGGAGTACCAGCCGGCGCATCAATGTTGGTGTAGTTGACTGCGAGCTTCGCGTCGAAGTTCTCGACGATCTCGTAATCCACGGTCAGACCAGCGTTGATGACATCAACGTCGCCGCCTGCGAGGTTCGAGATGAAGTCATGACCAACGGCGTCGTAGTACTGAGCACCGATAGAAGCCTTCAGCTTCGGCGTGAACTTGTAGCCGATGAGGCCGCCAACGGACCACTCCGAACCGAAGCGAGCAACGTTCGGCGTGCCGAAGCCGCCGAGATCGAACGGATCGGTCGAGTAGAAGTTGATGCCGCTTTCGTAGATCGCCATTGCCTGTGCAAACAGACGCTCGGTCAGGTCAGCCTTGACGATTGCCTTAAGAGCGAACTCTTCTGCAGTTGCGTCGTAAGCAGCGTAGAAGTCTGCAGTGCCCCAACCCTGAGCAACGCCAACCTTACCGACGAAGTTCGGCGTGTAGTCGTAGTTGCTGTCAGCCTCTTCGAGAGCGAGCGTGGCGGTGAAGCCGTTGCCTGCTGCGAAGGTGTAGTTGATGAAGTGAACGCGATCACCACCGCCATTGTCGAACTCACCCGAGATGGATGCGTCGTACAGCGTGTCGGAGAGACCCATGGAGAGGCCGCCGAGCGAGATGATTGCCTGCTGCAGACCAACGGTCGAGCCAACACCCGTGGAGTAGGCGTTGCCGTCGTTGACGTCCCAAGCAGCCGGGAACGTAGCGGTCGCACCGGTCGTGGACGTTGCGCGCAGCTTGATGAAGCCGCCGAGCGTGCCGTATTCGGTCTCGGAGCGGGCGTCGATGTTGAGCTCGCCGCGAGCGTACTTGCGCCAGCCGTCGTCGTTCTCGTTCCAGTTGATCTGGTAACGGACCATGCCGCCGATCTTCAGGCAGGTTTCGGTGCCCGGGATGTAGAAGAAGCCTGCGCCGTAGACGTCGCAAACGCGAACGTATTCCATCGGCTCCGGCTCGGGAACGACAATCGGGTCGGCTGCTTTTGCGCCGGTGGCAGCAGCTGCGAGAGCTGCGGAGCCGATGAGAAGGCTCTTGAGTTTCATGT